>FN543093.2:3061487-3722975 GCA_000027065.2 Cronobacter turicensis z3032
TTTTTCTCTTCCTGCTCTTTCTCTTTACTGTGACCGCTGCTCTCCTGCCCGGCGTTACGGCTCAGCCAGAGTGAAAGCGCTTTTAGCGTATCCGGCGTAAATTCATCGCAGCGCGCCGTTATCTCTTCCGGCTCCATCCAGCAGACGTCGCTGATTTCGCTCTCCTGCAGCGCGAACGGACCGTGGGAGACGCAGCTGAACAGCCCGCCCCAGACGCGGCAATGCTCATCTGCAAAGTAGAACTGTCCATGCTCGGCGAAAGGTACGCCCGCGATGCCCAGCTCCTCTTCCGCCTCGCGACGCGCGCTCTCAAGCAGCGCTTCGCCCGCCTGCACCACGCCGCCTGCGGTGGCGTCAAGCATGCCCGGCATAAAGTCTTTGATATCGGTGCGGCGCTGCACCAAAATTTTGCCCATGCCATCATGCACCACGATATAGGTCGCGCGGTGACGCAGACGTTCGGCGCGCATCTGCGCCCGGCTGGACTGCGCTATCACCTCATTGTCTTCACTGACAATGTCCACCCATTCCATGTCTGCCAAATGATTCTGCTCCACCATCAGGAAACCTTCTTCAATAAGCGCTCTTACGGCGCGTTCTGGTTGTTCGGTAAATTAAGGGGAAATCGCGATCTGTGCAATAACCTGCGAGGTTTCCAGGGTGATTACGCTCAGCGTATCGTCATTTAAGAACCCATAGCTTGCAGGGTACCCGCCTTTCGGCATGCTGACGGAGCCCGGATTAAAGTGGATCTGCTCGCCATGGCGCGCGGCCACCGGAATATGCGTGTGCCCGTAAACCAGTACATCGCCTGCGGCCAGCGGCGGCAGATTATCGGGGCTGTAGAGATGACCGTGCGTCAAAAAGAGCCGCTGTTTCGCCAGCAGCACCTGCTGCCAGGGCGCGGTGACGGGGAATTCCAGCAGCATCTGGTCGACTTCGCTGTCGCAGTTGCCGCGCACCGCGATAATACGGTCAGCGACAGTATTGAGTCGTTTCGCCACCTCGCCCGGCGCATAGCCCTCCGGCAGCGGGTTGCGCGGCCCGTGATTTAAAAAATCCCCCAGCAATACCAGCCAGCGGGCGTCGCTGTCGGCAAAGCGCGCCAGCAGAAGCTCCGTGGCAGGCAGCGAGCCGTGAATATCCGAAGCAAACATCAGCTTCATTACTCACCTTCCGAATGAAAATTGTGGTGCACGCATGATAACGGATCGCGCCGGGCTTATCAGCCCGCACGCCTGGCAGAAAGTGCGATATAACGCTGCACCGACGCCCGCTGCCACTGGAATGCCGCGTAGTCGGCAAGGGCTTCCGGCACCGGATCGCCATGTATTGCCAGACGGTTAATCATCAGCGCCAGATCGGTATCGGCGAGCGACCATTCACCAAAGAGATTTTGTTGCCCATGCGAGAGTAACGCCTGCGCGCAGGCGATAAGCTTATCCGCCGCCGCCTGACCGTCGGCGCTCAACGGCGCATAACGTGCCGCGCCGAAGATAACGTCGGTCGGGCGTTCAGACCGCAGCGGTCCCAGATCGCTGCGCAGCCACGCCTGCACCTGACGGGCACGGGCGCGCTTTTCGAGCTCATGCGGATAGAGGCGCTCCCACACTGGCGGCGCGAAACGCTCTTCGAGATATTCCGTAATCGCCGACGACTCGCTCAGCGCGAAATCGTCAATCACCAGCAGCGGCACCCGGCGCGTTAAGGCAAAGCCCTGCCAGTCGGCCTGTAAATGCTCTGCGCGGGATAAATCGCGCGTTTGTAGCTGAAACTGCAGGCCTTTTTCCTGAAGCGCCACCCATACGGACATCACATACGGGCTAAAGAAACTGGCATCGGACCAAAGCGTAATGACGGGCTGCGACATGGCTTTTCTCATCTCTGATGGCGGATAGCTAAAACTATACCGTAAACCGTTTTCTGTCATGCCGCAGAATATGGGGGTTGCCGCATTATTCACCAAAGCGCCTATACTTTGAGCACGCCGAACCCCCTTCACAAGGACGCTGTCATGCTGGATCTCTACTACGCCCCGACGCCGAACGGCCATAAAGTTACGCTGTTTCTTGAAGAGGCCGGGCTGGAGTATCGTCTCCACCGCGTTGACATCAGCAAGGGCGAGCAGTTTAAGCCGGAGTTCCTCGCCATTGCCCCGAACAATAAAATCCCCGCCATTATTGACCATGCGCCGTCCGACGGCGGTCCGCCGCTGAGTCTGTTTGAATCGGGCGCGATTTTGCTCTACCTCGCCGATAAAAGCGGAAAGCTGCTGAGCGGCGAGCTGCGCGAGCGCCAGATAGCGTTACAGTGGCTCTTCTGGCAGGTGGCCGGTTTCGGGCCGATGCTCGGTCAGAATCACCACTTTAACCATTTCGCGCCGCAGGCGGTGCCTTACGCTATTGAACGGTATCAGGTGGAAACGCAGCGCCTGTACGGCGTACTGAATAAGCGGCTGGAGAAGTGTCCGTGGCTCGGCGGCGAGCGTTACAGCGTCGCGGATATCGCGACGTATCCGTGGGTGGTGTCCCATGAACGTCAGCGAATCGACCTCGATAACTTCCCGGCGGTCAGCAACTGGTATGAGCGCATCAAAAACCGCCCGGCAACCGAACGCGCGTATCAGCTCGCCAGCAGTTAAAACAGGCAGCGAACTGATAACCGCTTCTCTTTACAGGAAAATATCGCCCGGCGTGCTCAATATCGCAGGCAATCGCCGCCGGGTCGCCTATGCTGAAGAAAAGGCAACATCACTTCATGCGCGGGCGGCGCAACACGCACGCAGGAGGCAATTATGGAGATTCTGGTAACGGGCGGCACCGGACTGATTGGCCGCACGCTGACATCACGCCTGCTGGCGTTAGGCCATCACGTCACGGTCGTGACCCGCAACCCCGATAGCGCCCGCGCGCGGCTCGATGCCGGCGTCACGCTGATACCCGGGCTGGATCACTTCAGCAATCTCGACGCTTTCGACGCGGTTATCAATCTCGCGGGCGAACCGATTGCCGATAAACGCTGGACGGCGGCGCAAAAAGAACGGTTGTGTCAGAGCCGCTGGCAGATAACCCAGCGACTGGTGGCGCTGATGGCGGCCGGCAGCGAACCGCCTGCCGTCTTTCTTTCCGGCTCAGCGGTAGGCTATTACGGCGATCTCGGCGAGGTGGTGGCTGCGGAAGATGAGCCGCCGCACAGCGAATTTACCCATAAACTCTGCGCCCGCTGGGAGCAGATAGCCGAAGGCGCGCAAAGCGATAAGACCCGCGTCTGCCTGCTGCGCACCGGCGCGGTGCTGGCGCCGGACGGCGGCATGATGGGCAAGCTGCTGCCGCTCTTTCGTTTAGGCCTTGGCGGGCCGATGGGCAGCGGCCGCCAGTATCTCTCGTGGATACATATCGACGACATGGTAAACGCGATTATCTGGCTGCTGGATAACGATCTGCGCGGGCCGTTTAATATGGTGGCCCCTTACCCGGTGCGCAACGAGCGTTTTGCTCACGCACTCGGCCATGCGCTGCATCGCCCCGCGTTTATGCGCGCCCCGGCGACTGCCGTGCGTCTGCTGATGGGGGAATCCGCCGTCCTGGTGCTGGGCGGCCAGCGCGCGCTGCCGAAACGTCTTGAGGAATCGGGGTTCGGTTTCCGCTGGTTCGATTTGGAAGAGGCGCTGGCAGATATCGCCGCGCGAGCACGCTAACCTTTTACACTCGCTTCGCGGGCAGCAACACTGCCCGCGCCACGCTATTTTCCCGTTCTTTGCCCCACCGCTGGCTTTCTCTGGCCTGGTTACGTTATAATCAATATCACGAATATCATTTATATCACGAAGGGGGCGCTATGACTTCTCGTCCACGCCACGCAAAACTGAAAGAGTATCCGCTGGAGGTCAGCGTCGAGTTTGTCGACGTCGGGCATCTGGTAACGTCCCTTCACGAGACACCCGCGCCCTGGGGACACATTCAGCTTTCGGATATCCCCGGTGAAGACGCCGGGCGCTACCTGATGCTGAAAATGCCGGACGATGTCGACGAAGAGACGATGGATAACGATCTGCGACTCGCGATTGTCAGCGCCGTGACGGCCGTGTCGCAAATGAAGCGCGCCGGGCAGAGCAGCGAGCCCGCGCATGCTGTGCCGTTGCAGGCCCGTAACCGCGAGCGGCTCGACGCGCTGCGCCAGACCGTGCTGGACGAAAGCCGGTGGCTTTCCGCCGGTGAAGTGAGCCTTGCGGCAGGCGCGGCGCTGAAAAACCCGAGCGCGACGGCGAACCGCTGGAAGCAGGCAGGTAAAGTGTTCGCCCTGCCGGTCAATGGCAAAGACCGTTATCCCGCCTGGGCGTTTGACGAGGGCGGTCAGCCGTTGCCGTCGCTCAAATCTATCCTTGCGCTGTTTCGCGAGAAAACGCCCTGGACAATCGCGCTCTGGTTTCATTCGCCCAATGCCTGGCTTGGCGGCGAAAAACCCAAAGACCGGCTAAAAGCCGATCCGCAGGCGGTGCTGGACGCCGCAAAGGCGGAAGCCGAGGGGCCGATGCATGGCTGATGTCAGGGATGAACGCCTGCCTGCGCCGCCTGCGGATATGCAGGTGCCGCGCGTCACGGTATGGCCCGCAGGGAAGCGGATAGTTCGCGTACACAGTCGCCAGTTCGCGGGCGACGCCTTTAACCCCGGCTACGGAAACGCGCGTTTCAGCCCGCTACAGCGCGCCGACGGCCGCCTCATTCCCACGCTCTATGGAGGTATCGACGCCGAAGTGGCGATCATGGAATCGCTGTTTCACGATGTGCCGAAAGACGCGTCCGGCGCGAGCTTCGATCTGCATAAAGCCCATGATCTTTACATCAGCACGTTAACGCCGCAGGCGGCGCTTGAACTGGCGAATCTGACCCCGGTGCTGCTGCGCCGCTGGGGCGTCACACAGGCGGCGCTGACCGCCAGCTCCCCGCGCCTCTACCCGCAGACGCGCCTGTGGGCAGCCGCTATCCACGCCGCGAATCCGCGCCTGCATGGCATTAGCTGGGCGTCACGCCAGCACGGCGGTAAGGCGCTGATGTTATTCGGGGATCGTATCCGCGCGCTCAAGCTGCATGAAAGCCTGCCGCTGACGCAGGGGGCGCTGACCGACATTTACCGTCTGGCCGAAGAGATGGGATTGGTACTGATAGACAACTAAGCGCGACCGGCGTCCCTGCCGGTCAGTTTTGCATTACTTCAGCGAGCCTTTCAAAAACTGCTGCAACCGCGGGCTTTGCGGGTTATTAAAGAGCGCGTCCGGCGGCCCTTCTTCTTCGATTTTGCCCTGATGCAGGAAAATCACATGTGAGGAAACGTGACGGGCAAACTCCATTTCATGCGTCACCACGACCATCGTTTTGCCCTCTTCAGCGAGTTTCTGCATGATGCGCAGCACTTCGCCCACCAGCTCCGGATCCAGCGCGGAGGTCGGTTCGTCGAACAGTAAAACATCCGGCTCCATCGCCAGCGCGCGGGCAATCGACACACGCTGCTGCTGACCGCCGGAGAGATGCACCGGGTATTTGCCCTGCGCGCGCTCATCGATGCCCACTTTGGCGAGGTATTTCAGCGCCCGCTCGCGCGCATCCTGTTTGCTTAAGCCCAGCACCTGAATCGGCGCTTCCATGACGTTCTCCAGCACCGTCATATGGCTCCACAGGTTAAAGTGCTGAAACACCATCGTCAGGCGCGTGCGCAAAAGGCGTAGCTGATTTTTATCCGCCACCTTAAGCTGGCCGTCTTTATCGCGCACCAGCGTGATGTTCTGGTTATTCACCACGATGGTGCCTTCGCTGGGCTTTTCCAGGAAGTTGATGCAGCGCAGGAAGGTGCTCTTGCCGGAGCCGGAAGAGCCGATAATGCTGATGACATCACCGGCGTTCGCCTTCAGCGACACCCCTTTGAGCACTTCATGTTCGCCGTAGCGCTTGTGCAGATCGGTAACGTTTAATTTATTTTCAGACATGCGTAGCCACTCAGTGCGTTGAAGCCGGTTTCAGGTGCCGCAGCCAGCGCTTTTCCGCTTTGCGGAACAGGCTTATCAGCACATAAGAGATAATCAGATATAGCACCGCCGCTATGCCAAACGCCGTAAACGGCTGGTAGGTGGCGGCGTTAATGTCACGGGCGATCTTCAGCAGATCCGGCACGGTGGCGGTAAACGCCAGCGCCGTGGAGTGCAGCATCAGGATCACCTCATTGCTGTAAGCAGGCAGCGCGATGCGCAGCGCCGACGGCAGAATAATGCAGCGGTACATTTTAAAGCGAGAAAAGCCATAAGCGCGCGCCGCTTCGATCTCGCCGTGCGGTACAGCGCGAATGGCGCCCGCGAAAATCTCGGTAGTGTAGGCGCAGGTGTTGAGCGTCAGCGCCAGCACGGTACAGTTCAGACCGCTGCGGAAAAACTCATTAAGTAATGGCGTGCCTTTCACCACGTCCAGCGTATACATGCCGGAGTAGAACACCAGCAATTGCACATAGAGGGGCGTGCCGCGAAAAATATAGGTAAACAGCCAGATGGGAAACCAGACCACTTTATTTTCCGAGACGCGGCCAATGGCGAGAAAGAGCGCGAGTACGCCGCCCATCACCACCGAGGCGATAAGCAACCAGAGCGTAATCGCCACACCCGTGAAGCGATAGCCGTCGGTCCACAGCAGGGATTTCCAGTACTCCTGAATAATCTCTATCACAGGTCGGCCCTCTTCACGCCCACGGTATAGCGGCGCTCAAGCAGCAGCAGAACGCCATTCGAGAGCGTGGTAAACACCAGATAAATCAGCCCGCAGACAATCGCAAAGTAGAACGGCTGCCACGTGCTTTTCCCGGCAAGCTGCGTCGCCTTCACGACATCCTCCAGCCCCAGCAGCGACACCAGCGCGGTCGCTTTTAAAATCACCTGCCAGTTATTGCCGATGCCCGGCAGCGCATAGCGCATCATCGAGGGAAAGAGAATGCGGCGGAAGGTTTGCGAGCCGGTAAAACCAAATGCGGTGGCCGCTTCGATATGGCCTCTTGGCACGGCGAGAAACGCGCCGCGGAAGGTTTCGGTGAAATAGGCGCCGTAGATAAACCCCAGCGTGATGATGCCCGCAATCATCGGGTCGATATCAAACTGGCTGAACCCCAGCGCGTCGGTAACGCTGTTGAGCGCAATCTGCAAACCGTAAAAAATCAGCAGCATCAGGACGAGATCGGGCACGCCGCGAATCAGCGTTGTATACGCTTCAAAAACCAGCGCCAGCGGGCGGTTGCGTGAGAGCTTCGCCCCTGCGCCGACCAGCCCAATCGCCACCGAAAGAACCACGGCGCTGAGCGCCAGCTCCAGGGTGACGAGCGCGCCCTGAAGGATTACCTGTGAAAAACCATACAGCATGGTGACTTATCCTGTACTCAGCGTGCGCACGGCCCATCGGCGCCCCGCGGGGCGCCGTGCAAACGCGTGCGGATTACTCGCCGTAGACGTTGAAATCGAAATACTTTTTGGCCAGCTTCTCGTAGGTGCCGTCGGCGCGCATCTCTGCAAACGCCTTGTTCAGCGCCTCGCGCAGTTCGTTATCCTCTTTACGAACGCCCATGCCGGTGCCGACGCCAAAGAGTTTTTCATCTTTAATCGACGGGCCGCCGAACTGATAGCCCTTGCCCACCGGCTGCTTCAGAAAGCCTTCGCTGGCGGCGACTTCATCCTGAAACGCGGCGTCGATACGGCCTGCGGTCAGGTCGGAGTAGATATTGTCCTGCCCCTGATAGGAGACAATTTCCACGCCCTTCGGCGCCCAATGCACGTTGCCGTAGGTTTCCTGGGTGGTGCCCTGCAATACGCCCACGCGTTTGCCTTTCAGCGACTCAAGCGTCGGCTGGACAGGCGAGCCTTTCGCCACAACCAGGCGAGAATCGGCGGCATAGAGCTTGTCGGTAAAACCAATCTCCTGCTGGCGCTTTTCGGTTATCGACAGCGACGACATAATTGCGTCGATTTTTTTCGCTTTGAGAGAGGGGATCAGCGCGTCGAGCGGCTGCTCAATGAAAGAACATTGCGTCTGGATGCGTTTGCACAGCTCTTTGGCCAGATCGATGTCGAAACCGACGAGCTCGCCCTGCGCGTTTTTCGATTCAAACGGCGCATAGGTGGGATCGGTGCCGATACGTAAATGCTGCGGAATTGCTGCGAAAGCCCCAGAAATGCTGGACAGCGCCAGCCCCAGAGAAAGTGCTAACAGCCTTTTTTTCATAACTATCCTCATCAGACGCGCATATTTAAATGTCAGGCGGAAAAACTGCACTTATCGTGCCATCACTGCCGCCTCGTAATCAAAACTTTATGCGTGCTGAGATAGATTTATTTTCATTCTTCGTGCTTAGAAATGCGCTTATGCCCTTTTATGGTGCATAAGACGCACTATTTTGCGTCACGCCAGCCAGGCACGCACTATTGTGGTGACCGGCTGGCGAAAAGGTGACAGACGGTCAGTCGCCATAGACGTTAAAGTCGAAATATTTCTTCGCCATTTTGTCGTAGGTGCCATCTTTGCGGATTTCGCCGAGCGCTTTGTCGAACGCCGCTTTCAGCTCGGCGTCATCTTTGCGCAGGCCCACGCCGGTGCCGTCGCCGAAGTAGTTTTTATCTTTTACCGACGGGCCGGCAAACGCGTACTCTTTCCCGGCAGGCTGTTTAAGGAAGCCTTCGCTGGCGGCCACTTCATCCTGGAGCGCCGCATCCAGACGACCGGCGGAGAGATCGGAGTAAATCAAATCCTGGTTCTGGTACGCCACTACATCAACGCCCTTCCCGCGCCATTTCTCATTCGCGTAGGCTTCCTGGGTTGAGCCCTGAAGCACGCCCACATGTTTGCCTTTCAGCGATTCAATGGTCGGCTGAATGGTCGCGCCTTTGGCGGCGATCAGACGGGAATCGGCAGCGTAGAGCTTGTCAGAGAAGGCGATCTCTTTCTGGCGCTTTTCGGTAATCGAGAGCGAAGAGATAATCGCGTCGATTTTTTTCGCTTTCAGCGACGGGATCAGCGAATCGAAATCGCTGCCAACCCAGGTGCATTTCACCTGTATGCGTTTGCACATCTCGTTGCCGAGATCGATATCAAACCCGACAAAATCGCCTTTGGCGTCTTTTGAGGAAAACGGCGCGTAAGTGGCATCCGTACCAATGCGCACCGTCTGGGGCAGCGCGGCGAAAACGCTGGCGCTGGTGGAAAGGCCAAGCAGTAAGGAGAACGCGAGCACCTTCTTCTTCATACATTACCCTCAAGTTTTCTGATTTTATTATCTGTTGCGTTGTGTGTTGCAACCAGACGTTGCACTTCCCATGCCAGCTTTACGCGGATCGCGCCTGCCGACTGGATTTGTTAAAAAATGGTTGCAATGAAGTTGTGTGAATGAAAGATAGCACTCCGCACAGCAGACGCTGAGCGTGAAATAGCAAAAGGCGGGATTAAATGTCGAGGATATGATCGCGCTTGCAGAATTGCCCCAAAATGAGGCGCCGCGTTGCGCTTTGCCTCACCGTGGCGCGTGTTACGCGCCGGGCCAGCGGGTGAAAAGGTCGGCGGGCAGCGTGATATCAAGCTGATCGAGCGCGCGATTTACCGTCTGGTTAATCACCTCGTCCAGCGTCTGCGGGCGATGATAAAACGCGGGCATGGGCGGCATGATAATCGCCCCAAGTTCCGCCGCCTGGGTCATCAGGCGCAGGTGGCCGAGATGCAGCGGCGTTTCACGCACGCACAACACCAGCCGGCGTCGCTCTTTCAACACCACATCCGCCGCGCGGGTCAGCAGGCCGTCAGTATAGCTGTTCACGATGCCGGAGAGCGTTTTAATCGAACACGGCAGGATAATCATTCCGTCGGTTTTAAACGAGCCGGAGGAGACGCTGGCGGCGATATCGCGCGCGTCGTGATTTACGTCGGCCAGCGCCTGCACGTCGCGCACGCTCATATCCGTTTCCAGCGCCAGCGTCTGGCGCGCCGCCTGGCTCATGATGAGATGCGTTTCCACATCCGGCACGGCGCGCAGCGTCTGCAACAGCCGGATGCCGTAAATCGCGCCGCTGGCGCCAGAGATGCCGACAATGATTTTTTTCATGGAGTTATCTGGAAAAGGAGCACTGAGCGAGACTTTGCCGCAAGACGCGGCGAGATGCAAACGGGGATTTCGCCCCTCGCGTTGCGCAAGGGGCGACGGCACGCAGGAAGGTTAGCCTTCGTTGTGCATTTCTAAGTTTTCGACTTCGTTCTGGCGCATTACCGCTTTGGCGTCGTCGTTACGCAGAGATTCGAGGTATTCCAGGTACTGGTGATCGACATCTTTGGTGACGTAAACGCCGTTAAAGACCGAACATTCGAACTGCTGAATATCCGGGTTCTCGGCGCGCACGGCTTCAATGAGGTCATCGAGATCCTGGAAAATCAGGCCGTCAGCGCCGATGATCTGGCGGATTTCGTCCACTTCGCGGCCGTGAGCGATAAGCTCGTTGGCGCTCGGCATGTCGATACCGTAAACGTTCGGGAAGCGAATTTCCGGCGCGGCAGAGGCCAGATAGACTTTCTTCGCCCCCGCCTCGCGGGCCATCTCGATAATCTGCTCGGACGTGGTGCCGCGCACGATGGAATCATCGACCAGCAGCACGTTTTTATCGCGGAACTCGGCGCGGTTGGCGTTGAGTTTGCGGCGCACCGACTTACGACGCAGATGCTGGCCCGGCATGATAAAGGTTCGGCCGACATAGCGGTTTTTCACAAAGCCCTGGCGGTAGGGTTTGTTGAGAATACGCGCAATCTCAAGCGCGATATCGCAGGAGGTTTCCGGAATCGGGATCACCACGTCGATATCCAGGTCTTCCCATTCGCGGGCGATTTTCTCGCCGAGCTTTTTGCCCATTTCCACGCGGGCGCTGTACACGGAAATCTTGTCGATAAAGGAGTCCGGGCGCGCGAAGTACACATACTCAAACAGACACGGGTTGCTGACCGGGTTATCGGCGCACTGGCGGGTGAACAGCTGGCCTTTTTCGCTGATGTACACCGCTTCGCCAGGGGCGACATCGCGCAGGAATTCAAAGCCCAGCGTATCAAGCGCCACGCTCTCGGAGGCCACCATGTATTCGGCGCGGCCGTTGCCGGCGTCGCGTTTGCCAAGCACCAGCGGGCGGATGCCGTTAGGATCGCGGAACGCTACCATGCCGTGGCCGATAATCATCGCCACGCACGCGTAAGCGCCGCGGATCAGGCGGTTCATCGCCGCGATGGCCGCGAAGATGTTGTCCGCTTCCAGCGGGTAGTGACGGAAGTTATCCAGCTCGCTGGCGAAAATATTGAGCAGGATTTCAGAATCTGAGGTGGTATTGATATGACGGCGCTTCTCTTCAAAGAGCATTTTGCGCAGTTCATGGGCGTTCGTCAGGTTGCCGTTATGGGCAAGCGTAATGCCGTAGGGCGAGTTCACATAGAACGGCTGGGCTTCAGAGGCGCTGGAGCTGCCTGCTGTCGGGTAGCGCACATGGCCGATACCCATATTGCCCTGCAGACGCTGCATGTGGCGGGCTTCGAATACATCATTCACCAGGCCGTTCGCTTTACGCAGACGGAAGCAATTATTCGCATCGATGGTGATGATGCCTGCGGCATCCTGCCCGCGGTGCTGAAGCACCGATAACGCGTCATAAATCGACTGGTTGACCGGCATAACACCGGCGATCCCGACAATACCGCACATGTTGTCTTTTCCTCAATTCAAAGACCGCCCCCGGCACGATTACCGGGGCAGGAAACTTGACGAGCTTTGCAGATAGTCAAAAAACCATCTGATGATGAAACTGAACTGTGGGATGAGCTGCGACTTTTGCCAGTCCTCGCTTTTGGACAGGCCCGTGAAGGTATCAAGAAAGAACAGAATGGCGGCGACAATCAGCACGCCTCGCAAGGCGCCGAAACAGATCCCCAACACCCTGTCTGTACCCGACAGGCCGGTTTTCTCCACCAGCGCGCCAATCACATAGTTGACTATCGCACCGACGATAAGCGTCGCGATAAACAGCACCGCGATAGCAATCCCATTACGTACCAGTTCGTCTTCAAAGCCGGTGAACCAGACTGCCAGGTAAGTGTAGTAATGACTGGCGACAAAGAAAGCGCAGCCCCAGGTGACCAGCGACAACGCCTCTCTCACGAAGCCGCGGATGAGGCTGACCAGGCACGAGAAACCCACTACTGCAATGATGGCGTAATCTATCCAGACCATGAATGTGTCCCACGATAAAACGCCCTGACATCCGGTTCGGGGCGCATTCTAACAGAAAAAGAAAACGTTTGCGTAGGGATTTCCTTTCCACGCGTTAATAAAAAATGGCGTTGAAAAAATCTTCAACGCCATCCGTCCGTTACGCCCGCGGGCGGTAAAAATGCGCCTGCTGCGGGCCGTCTGTGGCGCGATGCGGTTTCTCGGTGCGCCTGCGAAAAAGGCGCCGGACCGCTTAGTTCACGCTGTAATTCATTATCACGCCGTTCAGCCCCGACAGGCTATTCAGCTCGCCCAGCGACGATTTTAACTTATCTTTCGACGCCTCCGGCCCTACCAGAATGCGGGTGATTTTCCCCTGCACCGGCGTGGACGGCGACGTATACGCCCGGTAACCCGCCGAGCGCAGTTTGCCGACTATTTCGTTCACTTTATCGGCATTTTTCAGCGCGCCGAGCTGCACGACATACGCCTTGCCCGCTGGCGGCGTTTGCGGTTTCTCCGGCGGCGTGGTTTTCGCAGGCGCTGGCGCTTCGGCCTCGCTCACCATCGCCAGCTGCTCGTCGGTTCTATCCCGCTGCGGCTTGTTCTGAGGCTTATCGGCAGCGCGCGTTTTCGCGGGCTCCGACGCCTTCGGCTTCGCAGGCGTCACCGGCACTTCATCAAGCTCCGCGCCGGTTTCGGCAGGCAGCCGCGTGGTATCGATGGAAGAAGTCGCCGCGTTACCGGCCCTCACCTCTTCCGCCGCGCCTTCCGGCGGCTGAGACGGCAACGCCTGCGTCGCGGCAGGCAGCATATCCGGCTCGTCGCGATCGCCAGGCTTCGGCACCAGCGGGATCGCCGCGAACTCATCCTGATAATGTTTTTTCTGGCCGTCCAGCAGCCCTGGCAGCACGATAACCCCCAGCGCCACCAGCACAATCGTGCCGACTAATCGGTTCTGAAACTTACTCGCCACCTCGTCTCCCCGCGTCCATCTCTTCCATTACCTGTGCGACGGTATGAAACGACCCGCATACCAGTACCGTATCGGCAGGCTGCGCGTCGGCCAGCGCCGCATGCCAGGCCTGCGCCACGCTATCAAAGACAGCGCTGGCCTGCAGATGTTCCGCAAGCTCTTCGGCGCGGGCGCCGCGCGGCCCGTCCAGAGGGGCACAATACCAGCTATCCACGACCCTCTCCAGACAGGCGAGGGTGCCGGCGATATCTTTATCATGCAGCATGCCGATAACCGCCAGTACGCGCCCGGCGGACGGCGACTGTTCGAGCCGCTGCGCCAGATACCCCGCCGCGTGCGGATTATGAGCGACATCCAGAATGATGCGCGGGGCCTCGCTCACAATCTGGAAACGCCCCGGCAGCGTGGCGCGCGCAATGCCGTCGCGGTAAGCCTGCTCGCTAACCGCAAGGCCGCTTGCGCGAAGCGCGGCAAGCGCGGTCGCCGCGTTAGGCTGCGGCACCTGCGGCAGCGGGAGGTGAGTGAGTTCGCCATCGCCGTCGCTAAAGCGCCAGCCGTCACGATCGGCCTCATAGCGCCAGGCGTCGTTCACGCGCAACAGCCGCGCGCCCTTCTCCCGCGCCACCTGCGCGATGGACTGCGGCATATCCGTCTCGCCCACCACCGCCGGTTTGCCCGCCCGGAAAATACCGGCTTTCTCACGCCCAATGCTTTCGCGATCCGGCCCCAGCCAGTCGGTGTGATCGAGCGCAATGCTGGTGACCACCGCCACATCGCAATCCACCAGGTTGGTGGCGTCCAGACGCCCGCCGAGCCCCACTTCGAGGATAACGACATCCAGCTGCGCCTCCTTAAAGAGCCACAGCGCGGATAGCGTGCCGTATTCGAAATAGGTAAGCGAAGTCTCGCCGCGCACGGCTTCTATCTTTGCAAACGCGGCGGTGTGCTGGCTTTCGGCCAGTTCTTCGCCCTGCACGCGCACGCGCTCGGTGTAGCGCACCAGATGCGGCGAGCTGTAAACGCCCACGCGAAATCCGGCGGCCATCAGCACCGCTTCGAGCGTGCGGCAGGTGGTGCCTTTGCCGTTGGTGCCCGCGACAGTGAAGACAAACGGCGCGGGTTTCACCACATCAAGCAATGCCGCCACGCGTGAGACGCGCTCAAGGCCCATGTCGATGGTTTTACCGTGCAGGTTTTCCAGATAAGAAAGCCACGTGGCCAGAGGCGACGTGGCTTGGGGAAGATGTTGCTTTTCCATGGTGCCCGTATCCTGGTTACGGTTCATAAACAAGAAGGGCAGCGCCTGGTGGCCCTGCCCTTCATGACTATCAGGCCTCTTGATCCTGCTCCGGCACCGGCGGCACCACCACCGCTTCACGCGGCGCGTCCGGGCTTGGCGCCGGGAGGTTCATCAGCTTCGCCAGAATGCTGGCAAGCTTCAGGCGCAGCTCCGGACGACGCACGATCATATCGATAGCGCCTTTTTCGATCAGGAACTCACTGCGCTGGAAGCCAGCCGGCAGTTTTTCACGCACGGTCTGCTCGATAACGCGCGGACCGGCGAAGCCGATCAGGGCTTTCGGCTCGGCGATGTTCAGATCGCCAAGCATCGCGAAGCTCGCGGAAACGCCGCCCATGGTCGGGTCGGTCAGCACGGAGATGTACGGCAGTCCGCGCTCCTGCATTTTCGCCAGCGCAGCGGAGGTTTTCGCCATCTGCATCAGCGACATCAGCGCTTCCTGCATACGCGCGCCGCCGGAGGCGGAGAAGCAGATAAGCGGGCAGTTGTCTTCCAGCGCCTGCTCAACCGCACGCACGAAACGCGCGCCAACGACGGAGCCCATGGAGCCGCCCATAAAGGCGAACTCAAACGCCGCCGCGACGATCGGCATACCGTGCAGGGTGCCTTTCATCACTACCAGCGCGTCTTTCTCGCCGGTTTCTTTCTGGGCGCTCGCCAGACGGTCCTTGTATTTTTTGGAATCACGGAACTTCAGCACATCTTTCGGCTCAAGCTCACTGCCCAGTTCCACCAGCGACCCTTCGTCTAACAGGCTGTGCAGACGGTCGCGCGCCGCCATGCGCATGTGGTGATCGCATTTCGGGCAAACCTCAAGGTTACGCTCCAGTTCGGCGCGGTAGAGTACCTGGCCGCAGCTGTCGCACTTGGTCCACACCCCTTCCGGGATGTTTGCCCTGCGAGTGGGAGTAATATTGCTTTTATTGAGAATTCGTTCAATCCAGCTCATTGATAACCTTTCTGCCTGAACCTGGTCGATGCCAGTTTTTCTGTGGGGGCGCATAATGCCATTATTGCCTTCCACAGACCATAAATGGTGCTCATTAAACCATAACGGCCCGCGACTTTGGATAAAAAAGTGGTCGAACCGCCAGAGGGCTTATTTTGTCTGGCGCGCCGCGGCGCGTTTATGACGCACCACTTCATACACGCCCGGCAATACCGAGAAGACAATAATGGCGACGATCAGCAACTTCAGATTGTCCTGAATAAACGGCATCGCGCCAAAGAAGTAGCCTGCGTAGGTAAACAGCAGAACCCACAACAGCGCGCCCACGACGTTAAACAGAGCAAAATGACGGTAGGACATATGCCCCATCCCGGCGACGAACGGCGCGAAGGTGCGCACGATCGGCACGAAACGGGCGAGGATAATCGTTTTACCGCCGTGGCGCTCATAAAACGCATGCGTTTTATCAAGATAGCTCTGCCGGAAGATTTTTGAATCCGGGTTGCTGAACAGCCGCGCGCCAAAGAGTCGGCCTATAGTGTAGTTCACCGCGTCGCCGAGGATCGCGGCGATGACCATTAAAAGCGCCATCAGGTGCACATTGAGATCGTTGGACGGCAGCGACGAGATAGCCCCCGCCACGAACAGCAGCGAATCGCCCGGCAGAAACGGCGTCACGACCAGCCCGGTTTCGCAAAACAGGATCAGGAACAGAATCGCGTATACCCAGATCCCGTACTGTGCCACCAGTTCCGCCAGATGCACGTCGATATGTAAAATAAAATCAATCAGAAAGCGAATAATATCCATACTGGTTCTTCTTCCCCGACTGCCGTCAGTCAGCTAAAAAAAGTGGGCCCATCGGCGGCTTCGGAAGCGCAAACTGCGCCGGATAATCCACCGACACCAGATACAGCCCTTCCGCTTTCGCCGTCGCTGCCGCGAGCGTTCTGTCCTTAGCCGCCAGCAGTTCTGCCATCCAGCTCTCCGGCTGGTTACCGCAGCCTATTTCCATCAGGCTGCCAACGATATTGCGCACCATATGATGCACAAACGCGTTAGCCTTGATATCCACCACAATGTACGCCCCGAAGCGCTCAACGTTGATATGCATCAGGTTGCGCCAGGGCGTGCGGGACTGGCACTGCACCGCGCGAAACGAGGTAAAGTCGTTCTCGCCGATAAGGCACTGCGCCGCCCGGTGCATACGCTGTGCGTCCAGCGGCAGGTGGTAATGCGTCACCCCCTGCGAGAGCACCGCCGGCCGCAAACGGTGATTATAGATAACGTAGCGGTAACGGCGAGCCGTGGCGCTGAACCGGGCGTGGAACTCCGCGGGCACATCTTTAACCCAGCGCACCGCGATGTCACCAGGTAAATTCGCATTTACGCCCAGCGTCCAGGCGGCGTCCTTGCGCACAGCGGTGGTTTCAAAGTGCACCACCTGGCCGGTGGCGTGCACGCCCGCGTCGGTGCGGCCCGCGCAGAAGACGTTAACCGGCTCGTTCGCCACCTGCGAGAGCGCCTTTTCAAGCTTTTCCTGAACGCTGCGCACTTCCTGCTGACGCTGCCAGCCGTAATATTTACTGCCGTCGTACTCAATGCCGAGCGCGATTTTCCTCACCGGCTTTTCCAGACCTTCCGACATCAGTACACGTACTCCTGCAGCAGTTTCTCCGCGGTTTTGATGGCCATCAGCGCGCCGCCGAAGCGCACGTTATCGGCGACCGACCAGAACTGGATCTGCTCCGGCATCCCGTAGTCGTTACGCACGCAGCCGATAGAGAGATGCACGCTGCCGGAGGCGTCGCCCACCTGGGTCGGATAGTCATTCTCTTCCGACAGCGCGATATCCTGATCGCGCTCCAGCGCGTCGCGCGCCTCTTCCGCCGCGAGCGGTCGCAGCGCTTCGAAATTCACGATCTGGGCGTGGCCGTAAAACACCGGCGCCTGCACGCTGGCCACGGAAATCATCAGCCCGTCGTCCTGCAACACTTTGCGCACTTCATCCACCAGACGGCGATCCTGGCGCACGCTGCCTTCGCGGTCCGGCAGCAGCGGCAACACGTTGAACGCCAACTGGCGGCCAAAGTGATCGTCGTCATCGACCGGCATCCCGTTCAGCAGGCGCGCGCTCTGCCCCGCCAGCGCATCCACCGCCGCTTTGCCCTGGGCGGATGCCGCCAGCAGGTTCGTCACCTGAATACGCGACAGCCCGCCCGCTTCCATCAGCGGGCGCAGCGCCGTCAGGAGCTGGCTGGTCAGGCTGTCCGCCACCGCCACCACGTTACGGTTACGGTAATCGGCCAGCACATACGGGTTCACATCCGGCACCACCAGCGGCACGTCCGGCTCAAGCGCAAACAGGCCGCTGGAGTCGATAACCAGACAACCGGCGTTGGTCGCGTCATCAACATAGCGCGCGCTGGCCTCCGGGCCCGCGACGAAAAAGGCGAGCTGCGCCTGGGTCCAGTCGAAATTCTCAGCGTCCTGCACCTGCACGCTTTTACCGTTAAAGCGCAGCGTTTCGCCCGCGCTTTCGTTGCGCGCCAGCGCATAAAGGTCACCCACCGGGAACTGACGCTCGGCGAGTTGCTCAAGCAGGGCCTCTCCCACGGCGCCCGTCGCGCCCAGTATGGCGATATTCCAGCCTTCAGACATGGTGGTTTTACTCCAGAAAATAAAAATGCCTTCCCCGCCCGTTGTGCGGGGAATAAGAGAATCAGCGATTAACGGATCGGATGATGGGTCGCGTTAAAACCCAGCTTTTGCAGCAGCGCGGCGGCGGCTTCGTCATCGCACTGCACATAGAGCGACGACCATTCGCGGCGCTCCTGGTAATTTTTGCGAAGCTTATCAAACTCGCCCGGCACGCCCGCCACACGCCGAAGCGGGGCATCGTCGCGGCGCACATCATACACCAGATGCACCAGCCGTTTCAGCGTCGCCTGATCGAGCGGCCCCTGGAGCGTCACGCGGCCGAATTCCGGCGGCGGCAGCAGTGTAGCCAGCGCCACCTGCTGCGGTGAGCCGAGGAACTGACTGTACGCCTCAAACACCTGCGTGGTGCCGCGCGCTTTGCCTTCGAGCGTATAGCCCGCGATATGCGCGGTGCCAATATCAACGCGTTTTAAAAGCTCAACGTTCAGCGCAGGCTCCGGCTCCCAGACGTCCAGCACGACGCTGAGCGGCTGCCCCGCCTCAAGGCGCGCCAGCAGCGCGGCGTTATCGACCACCGGGCCGCGGCAGGCGTTAATCAGGATAGCCCCAGGCTTCAGGCGCGCGATCAGCGCCTCGTCGGCCAGATGCAGCGTTTTGTACGGCCCGTCTTTAAAGAGCGGGGTATGGAACGTGAGGATATCGGCCTCGCGCACCAGTTCGTCAAGCGGGCGGAAATCGCCGCAGTCGCCGCGATCGGCACGCGGCGGATCGCACAGCAGCGTGCGCACGCCTAACGCCTCCAGGCGCGCCTGTAAGCGAGAACCGACGTTGCCTACGCCGACGATCCCGACGGTGCGGTCGGTGAGCGCAAAACCGTCGCGCTCGCCGAGCATCAGCAGCGCGGAAAAGACATACTCCACCACCGCAATCGCGTTGCAGCCAGGCGCGGCGGAAAACGCGACGCCCGCCTCGCGTAAATAGTCTTCATCAACGTGGTCGGTGCCCGCCGTGGCGGTACCGACAAACCGGATGTTTTTACCGTCCAGCAAATCGCGATTCACCTGCGTCACCGAGCGCACCATCAGGGCGTCGGCATCGCTCAGTTCCGCCTGCGGGATCGGGCGGCCCGGCACGGCCTGCACCTCGCCAAGACGGCTGAACAGCTCGCGTGCGTAAGGCATATTTTCATCAACGAGGATTTTCACGTTTCTCTACCTGTTTATGTGCGGGAGATAGCCGTTAAGTGTGCCATAATCTCGCCGCCAGGCATACTTAACAGCGTGGTTAGTTTCGCGGCACTGTCCGGTCAGGTTAAGGATTATTGATGATGCAACCCATTCATGGCGCCACGCCCCGCCCGGCGGGCGAGCCTCCCACATCGCCCCACTCCGCAGGCGAGCAGCCGCTTTCCACTCAGCAGCGCACGGTGCTGGAGCGGCTTATCACCCGCCTCGTGGCGCTGACCCAGCAGCAAAGCGCTGAAGTCTGGGCCGGTATGAAGCACGATCTGGGCCTAAAGAGCGATGCGCCGCTGCTCTCCCGCCACTTTCCCGCCGCGGAGCAAAACCTTAACCAGCGGTTAGGCCAGGCGCAGCAGTCCCACACGCAGCGCCAGGTGTTGTCGCAACTGACCGAGCTTCTGAGCGTCGGCAACAACCGCCAGGCGGTGAGCGATTACATTCGCCAGCAGTTCGGCCACACCGCGCTGAACCAGCTTTCCGGCGAACAACTGAAAAGCGTGCTGACGCTGCTGCAAAACGCGCAGCTTAATATCCCGCAGCCGCAACAGCGCCCGGCGACAGATCGGCCGATGCAGCCTGCCGAGCACAATACCCTCAACCAGCAGGTGACCAAGCTTGCGGCCGCAACCGGCGAATCGCCGAAGCTTATCTGGCAGTCGATGCTGGAGCTTTCCGGCGTGAAAAGCGGCGAGCTGATCCCGGCGAAGCATTTCGCGGCGCTCTCCACCTGGCTTGTCGCGCGCCAGACGCTGGCCGACCAGCCCGCGCCGACGCTGCACAGCATTCAGGCCGCGCTGCGCCAGCCGCTGGAGTCGCGTGAATGGCAGGAGATAAGCGACTACGCGCAGCAGCGCTTCCAGGCGACGCCGCAAACGGTGCTAACCACCGCGCAGGTGCAGGATATTCTTAATCAGGTCTTTATTCGTCGCTCTGAAGGGTCGCCGGAAACGCTCGAAGTGCGCCATATTCAGCCTATCTACAGCCCGTTTATCGCGTTTTTCACCCAGCCGATGAAGCAGATTTCCGCCAAACCCGGCCTTGCGATGTTCCTGCTGGTGCTGGTTCTCCTTCTGCTCTGGCTGGTTATCTGACAGACAGCAAAAAGGCGTCTTTCGACGCCTTTTCTTTTACTGCCATTCACGTATCAGAAACTTAACGACACGCCCGCTATCACGCTGCGGTTGCTGTTGCGCCCGTCGCTGGTCTCCTGCTCGCCGGTCAGATTCAGGTTCAGCGCCGGATTGACCTGCCAGCCCAGCGACACCGCGCTGGTGAGCGTTTTCTCAGGCGCCGTCACGCCGTGGAGCGGCACCGACTGATCCACGCCGGTAAAGCTCGCCTGATAGCGCCCTTCATCCTGGCTTAACGCGCGTTGCAGATGGGTCTGAAAGCTCAGATCCAGCCGCCCGTGGGTTTTCAGGTCGAACGCATAAGCCGCGCGCAGCCCTGCGCCCGCCTGCCAGCGTGTGGTGGTCTGGTTGTCGGCGCGCAGGCCGAAACCCGAGGCGCTTTTCTCGCTAAAGGCGTCCTGCTTCAGCGTGATGTATTGCGTATCGACAAACGGCGTCACTTCCAGACCTTCTACGCTGAAGCGATAGCCGGTCTCGCTGCCAAGCGACATCCAGCTGCCGCTCTGGCGGCTGTTGACGCGCTCGGAACGGCTGCCGAGCCACAGCATACGTTTCTGCTGGCCGTCGTAATAACCGGATGCCAGGCGCCCGGTCAGGTAGTAGCCGCCGTAAATCTTGCCGCCGTACAGCGCGGCTTCGCTGAGGCTGCCGGTGTTGCGCTCGCCGCCGCTGCTCAGCGCGCTGAATGTTTCCGTGCGCGAGAGCGAAGTGCCGATAAACGTATGCTCATCGATAAACCGATCCTGGCCGGTCACCCACCCTTTCATGGAATAACTGACCGGCGAGAACCCGTTGCGTCCGAGGCTGCCGTTCCAGGAGAGCGTGTCGCTCCAGCTGCGGCTTTGCGGCGCGTCGAGCAGTTCACTGATGTGCGTCGCGCTGCTGCGCTGATTCACATTGATAGCCTGCCAGGTCAGGGCCGCCGTTGCCGCCGGAAGCTGGCCAGAGAGACTCTCCAGCGCCGCGCGGGCAGACTGATTGTTCGGGATGCGCTGCAATTCGGCTGCCGCCGAGGCGAACGAACTGGCGCGTACCGTCACGCCGCTCGCCACCTGCTTATCGAGCTGCGTGAACGCCTGCTCCAGACGCGCCGCGCCGGAAAGCGAGGCCGCAGACGTGCTGGCGACTTTCGTCTGCGTGACCTGCAAACGTTTGATGTTAAGCCATACCTGCTTTGTGCTGTACCCGAGCGAGCCGGTCAGGAAAACGCCCGCCGACTGCGTAAAGCGGCTGAACCGGCCAGACAGTGCGCCAGCGTTGACTACCGGCTGGCGCGCCTGGGTGACGTAGCCTGTCGGCACGCCAAGCAGATGCAGATTCCCCGCAAGCGTCGCGCGTCCGGTGACATCCAGCGTCGAGCCGAGCATAAACGCCAGGCTGCCGGTGGCGCGCTGCGTGTAGTTGCGCACAAAGCGCGTTTTGCCGTCACGCAGCAGTACATAACCGCTGTTATCGACATTGCCTTTTACCGTGCGTACATCCAGCGTGCCCGCGCGACCAATCGTCACCGCGGAGGCCAGGCTTTTCGCGGACGACAGCGTGCCGCCCAGCACCTGCGTTGTGCCGGTGTAGCTGGCGTCCTGCGTCAGCACCAGCTTACCGGTACCGCTTTTAACTAATCCGCCGCTGCCGCTGATAGCATTGCCCCAGGTCGAGGTGTAGCTGTTAAACGCCACGCTCACGGTGCCCCAGTCAAATTTCGCCGGGCCGTTAATCGCCTTCGCCGCATTCAACAGACCGTAGCCAAACACCGCGTCCACACCGGGCGCGCCGATGTCGGTCGCGGTGCCGAGCACCGTCTGGCGCACCAGATCGTTAGTGAAATAGGGGTATTTCTGCCACACCATCGCCGCCACGCCGGAGACCTGAGGGGCGGCGAAGGACGTGCCGCTGACCAGGCGCAGCACCGGTTTGCCGGTGCTGTCGGTCGATTGCACATAAACGCTGCCAGGCGCCGCCAGACAACTGTTTTTCATGACGCCGCAGCGGTTGGCGTAGCTTGCGATATAGCTCGGGTTAAAGGTGTCGACCGCCGTGGCGACCAGCCAGCCTTTATCCAGTCCGGATTTCGGTGACAGCGAAGGAAGCTTCGCTACGCCTACCGGGTTCGCCGCGCCGTCGTTGCCGCTCGCAAACACAATCAGCCCGTTGTACGACGAGATAAACGGCTTCCAGGCGTTCACGAAATAATTGGTCGTGGCGGTACTGGCCGGGTTCCAGTCAGGGATACCCCAGGAGTTGTTAATGATCTTCGCGCCTGCACGCGCCAGATCGTAGTTGATCTGCCCGAAGTTCAGGCTCTGGCGGGTATTGGCGACATCAGGAATGATACGCGCGCTGATAAGCGTCGCGCCCGTCGCGGTGCCGCCGGTAAACAGATCGGTCTTACGGCCCGCAAGCGTCTGGGCGACCATCGTACCGTGGCCGCGGACATCGCCGACGCTCAGATTGTTGGTGTTCGGATCGACATAGTTCAGGGTGCCCTTCACCACGCCCAGTAGGGCCGGGTGCGTGGTCAGAATACCAGTATCCGCCACGCCGACTTTAATGCCCGCGCCGTTGATGCCCGCCGCGCGCGCGGTGGACGCGCTGGTGATGAACAACGGTCGGTTAAAGTTAGTGCGCGTGACAACATCCGCGGCCATTACAGAAGGCGCATACGTAAAGACGTCATCGGCATCCTTTTTTACGCTGGCAGAGGCCGCACCTGAACACGACAGGATAATGAGTGGAATCACTCTCCCTTTGGTTAATAAAGTCCCTTTACCCAGAGATGTGTCTGTGGGCATGGTTGGTTTCCCCGGCTGGCAAGGCCTCGTAAGAGGCAAACAACTAGTCCCTGAATTCCGCAAACAGATTTCGGATTTCTTTTATGCTGCGTCCTTCACTCTTATCTTTTTGAAAAGATTAAGAATGGCATGATGTGATATGCGTTTCCGCTAAGCGTTACCGTTAATAGAATTCAACGACCGCTTATCTATACATAGATATATCGTCAAAAAATGCCGTAACTTTATGGAAGGAGCCAATAAAGTGACTCTTGTTGAAATAAATATTATTTATCAGCTAGTTATTTTTAAGTTAAATTAATTTTTAATGACTTAAGTGAAATTAAATAAATCACCAGTTATTTAAGCTCAGGTAAAATAACGCAATTTTTGAATAGCCGTGACGTGCCAGGGTTTGAAGGTAACATCTATTAAAACAAGAGGTTATTCTTAAGATAAATTTTATGTATGACGCCGCGGCGACAAGGAGATTATCCGGAATATTTCAGATAAGGAAATGCGGGAAAGTAAAACGCGGGAGATAAACATAAAAAAAGGAGCCTTTCGGCTCCATTTCTTTTAAAGAGACATTACGCCTGGTATTTACGCATGACCAGCGTGGCGTTGGTGCCGCCAAAACCAAAGCTGTTGGACATGACGGTCGTCAGCTCGCGCTCAACTGGCGCGGTGATGATGTTCATGCCGTTCGCCTGCTCGTCCAGTTCTTCAATGTTGATGCTCGGCGCGATAAAGCCGTGCTCCAGCATCAGCAGGGAGTAGATAGCCTCCTGCACGCCTGCGGCGCCCAGCGAGTGGCCGGTCATCGCTTTGGTCGCGGAGATAGCCGGCGTGTTGTCGCCGAACACTTCACGGATAGCGCCAAGCTCTTTCACGTCGCCAACCGGCGTAGACGTACCGTGGGAGTTCAGGTAGTCAATCGGCGTATCCAGACCGTGCATCGCCATCTTCATGCAGCGTACCGCGCCTTCGCCAGAGGGCGCGACCATGTCGGCACCATCGGAGGTTGCGCCGTAGCCGACGATTTCTGCGTAAATGTGCGCGCCGCGCGCCAGCGCGTGCTCCAGCTCTTCGACCACGACCATACCGCCGCCGCCTGCGATAACGAAACCGTCACGGCTCGCATCATAGGTACGGGAGGCTTTTTCCGGAGTCTCGTTGTATTTGGTAGAGAGCGCGCCCATCGCGTCGAATTCACACGCCATTTCCCAGCCCAGCTCTTCGCCGCCGCCGGCGAACACGATGTCCTGTTTGCCAAGCTGGATCTGCTCAACCGCGTTGCCGATGCAGTGCGCGGAAGTCGCACACGCGGAGCTGATGGAGTAGTTAACGCCGTGGATTTTAAACGGGGTCGCGAGGCAGGCGGAAACCGCAGAGGCCATCGCTTTGGTGACCACATAAGGGCCGACCGCTTTCAGGCCGCGCGGGCTGCGCATCGCGTCAGCGCCGAACACCTGGGCTTTGGACGAACCACCGGAGCCGGCAACGATACCGACGCGCGGGTTATTCTGATACACCTCGTCGGGCAGACCCGCGTCTTTGATAGCTTCCTGCATGGAGAGGTAAGCATAAATAGAGGCGTCGTTCATGAAGCGCACCACTTTACGGTCAATCAGACCGGTCGTGTCCAGCTTCACGTTGCCCCAGACGTGGCTACGCATACCTGCGTCGAAAAATTCTTGAGAGAAAGTGATCCCCGAGCGTCCTTCACGCAGGGATGCCAGGACTTCCTGCTGGTTATTACCGATGCTGGAAACAATGCCCAGGCCAGTAATTACTGCACGTTTCATTCAATACCTCTTCGAGTACGCTAAGTAAGTGTCGTGTCGCAAGATAGCGTACAGTTGTACGCCGAACAAGTCCGATCAGCCAGATTGGCAAGAAATTTGCGATGTCCGACCGGGCTCGCTAAGATCGTGCGACTGCCTGTCATTCGAGCAATTTACGTGAAACCTATCGCCATCCAGCCTGCCAGCCTGACGTTTAATAATGAGGGTACACCTGTTTCCCGAGATTTTGATGACGTTTATTTTTCCAATGACGACGGTCTGGAAGAGACCCGCTACGTCTTTCTGAACGGCAATCAGCTCCCTGAACGCTTTATGACACACCCGCGTGACAGCTTTATTGTCGCCGAAAGCGGGTTTGGCACCGGGCTTAATTTTCTGACGCTCTGGCAGGCGTTCGCGGCGTTTCGCGACGCGAACCCGGACGCCGCGCTACAGCGCCTGCACTTCATCAGTTTTGAAAAATTTCCGCTGACGCCTGCCGATCTTGCCAGCGCGCACGCCCACTGGCCGGAACTCGCGCCCTGGGCGCATCAGCTCCAGGCGCAGTGGCCGATGGCGCTGCCGGGGTGTCAGCGGGTGCTGCTGGATGACGGTCGCGTCACGCTCGATTTATGGCTCGGCGACATCAACGAACTGGTCGACACGCTGGATGACACACACAACCGCCAGGTGGATGCCTGGTTTCTGGATGGTTTCGCGCCGTCGAAAAACCCCGACATGTGGACGCCCGGCCTGTTTGCCGCGATGGCGCGCCTCGCCCGCCCCGGCGGTACGCTCGCGACATTTACCTCCGCGGGCTTTGTGCGCCGCGGGCTGATTGACGCCGGTTTTAACGTGGTGAAGCGCAAGGGGTTCGGGCGCAAGCGCGAAATGCTGACGGGCGCGCTGAGCGTTGATGCCCCGCCGCCTGTTCGCGCGCCCTGGTATGCGCGCCGCCCGGCGAGCGGTGATAAAGACGTGGCGATTGTCGGCGGCGGTATCGCCAGCGCCCTGCTCGCACTCGCCTTACAAAGGCGCGGCTGGCAGGTAACGCTCTACTGCGAAGATAACGCTCCGGCGCAGGGCGCGTCGGGCAACCGCCAGGGCGCGCTCTATCCTTTATTAAGCCACCATGACGCCGCGCTGGCCGCCTTCTTCCCGACGGCGTTCACCTTCGCCCGCCGACTCTATGACGCGCTGCCGGTCAGTTTCGATAAAGAGTGGTGCGGCGTAACGCAGCTTGGCTGGGATGAAAAAAGCCAGACCAAAATCAGCCAGATGCTGGAGCTCGGTCTGCCAGAATCCCTGGCGCGCGGCGTTGACAGCGATACGGTGCGCGAACGCAGCGGCGTGGAAACCGGCTGCGGCGGCATTGAATATCCGCAGGGCGGCTGGCTCTGCCCGGCGCAGTTGACTGCGGGCGTAGTGACGCTTGCGCAGGCGCATGGCCTGCGGGCGCGTTACGGGCACAGGGTCAGCGCGCTGTACCAGGAAAACGGGAGCTGGCGGCTGGATTTCGCGAGCGGCGCGCAGGCGCGTCACGCCGTTCTGGTGCTGGCGAACGGTCATCAGCTCAGCGGCTTTCCGCAAACCGAAACGCTGCCGGTCTACCCGGTCGGCGGCCAGGTGAGCCATATCCCCACCACGCCGGGCCTCGGCGCGCTGCGCCAGGTGCTGTGTTATGACGGCTACCTGACGCCGCAAAATCCGGCGAACGGCATGCACTGTATCGGCGCCAGCTATCATCGCGGTGTCAGCGAGATGCGCTATCAGGAAGAGGATCAGCAGCACAACCGCCAGCGACTGATCGACTGCCTGCCTGCCGCAGCCTGGACGCAGGAGGTAGACGTCAGCGCGGGCGACGCCCGCTGCGGCGTGCGCTGCGCCACGCGCGATCACCTGCCGATGGTTGGCAACGCGCCGGATTACGCCGCCACGCTTCGCGATTACGCTACGCTTTCCCACCATGCCCGCACGCCGGAAACGGTCGCGCCCGCGCCGGTGCTGGAGAATCTCTTTGTGCTGGGGGCGCTCGGCTCGCGCGGGCTGTGCAGCGCGCCGCTGGCCGCGGAGATGTTAGCCTCGCAGATGAACGGCGAGCCGCTGCCGCTGGATGGCGCGACGCTCGCGGCCCTGAATCCTAACCGGCTGTGGGTGCGTAAACTGCTGAAAGGCCGCGCGGCCGGTTAACGCTTTTGCGGCGCGTCAGCGCGCGCCGCAATGGCTGGTACACGCTTCTGATATTTCTGAAAAAACATTTCACTAAAGGTTGATCCAGGTTAATAAAGCCCTCTGCGGAAACCCAGGCGCGTGCCGTTAATAGTATTTACCGTTCCGGTAAATACTATGGCCCGCTAACAATGAATAATCTTAAATTTTCTCAAAAGATAATAATGAGCCTCTCTGTTATTCTTGCATTGATGCTCGTAATGGGAGCTTTATCACTTTATTTTCTCAGCAATAATAATAAGAGCGCATCGTTTATTCTGACCGAGCGCTTTCCGGCCGTCCGGTATACGCTTGAAATGCGTGGCGTTTTATCGGAACTACGCCTTCAGCAGGTGCAGATGATCGCCTCCACTACGCATGCCGAGAGAGAAAAGCATCAGAAAGAGTTGCAACAGGCGATTAATAATTTCCTCGACGCGCAACATCATTATGTTCGTTTATATCAGGGGGCCGCTCTGCCGCCGCTCGCGACAAAAATCGTCGATAATTTTAAAGCGTTTTCACAATCCAATAGTCAGGTGCTGGCGGCATTAGCACAGGAAGACATTGTGCTTGCCAGTAAAATCAGCGGCGATAACTCGCGCCAGTACCGCACGCAATTGATGGCGGATCTGGCTGAACTTGAGAAAAACGAAATCGCCGCGGCGGACGTCGAGGCGAAAAGCGCGGCGCAGGGCTATTCGTCCGCGACATGGATACAAATTATCCTCGGCATGGTGGCGCTTGCGGCAAGCGGCGTGATTGCGACCCTGCTTACGCGCAACCTGATGCGTCAGCTCGGCGGTGAACCGGCCAAAGCGCAGGCGATCGCGTACACCATTTCGCAGGGCGATCTGAGCCACCCGGTGACCTGGCGCGGCGATAACAATCTGCTGAGCTCGCTCGGCACGATGCAAAATGAACTGCGTAAGCTTATCTCTGCCATTCGCCACTCGGCGGAAACGGTCTTCAACCACGCGGGCGAAATCGCCTCCGGCAACCGCGAGCTTTCCGCTCGCACCGAGCAGCAGTCCGCCGCGCTTATCGAAACCGCAGCCAGCATGGAGCAGATCACCTCCACCGTGAAAAATAACGCCGAGCATACGCATCAGGCGCGGCTGATGGCGGGCAACGCCGCCTCCAGCGCTCAACAAGGCGGCGTGGTGATGAGCCAGGTTTCCGGCACCATGCAGGCGATTTCCGCAAGCGCAGACAAAATGACCGAGATTATCGCCCTGATAGAAGGGATCGCGTTTCAGACTAATATCCTCGCGCTGAACGCCGCCGTAGAGGCCGCGCGCGCCGGGGAGCACGGCAAAGGGTTCGCGGTCGTTGCGGGCGAAGTGCGCAATCTCGCCCACCGTAGCTCAGAAGCGGCAAAAGATATTCGTCAGCTGATTGCCGGCACCACCAATAAAGTGGGCGAAGGGGCGACGCTGGTGAAGACGGCGGAAAGCGCCATGCACGATATCATCGCCAACGCGACGCGCGTTCACGATCTGCTGAACGAGGTCAACATGGCGACGCAGGAGCAACAGCGCGGCATTGAGCAGATAAACCTGGCGATTGCGGAACTGGATAAAGTGACGCAGAGCAACGCGTCCATGGTGGAAGAGCTGGCGGGATCGGCGGATGTGATGTCGGAGCAGGTGACCCGGCTGAACGCGGGAACGCGGGTGTTTAGGCTGGAAGCACAGGCGTAATAAGGTGATGACCTGCGCGCCCGGCGCGCGCAGGTTTTCAGGCTCAGTTGAGCTTAGCCTGCTGGAACAGGTTATCCCACATGCCCAGCACCAGCGACTGATCGCGCGGCGAGAGTTCGCCCGCGTGGATCGCGGTTTCGAGACTGTTAGTCACCTGGGTATACACCGCCTGCTGGGAGTGGTCGTCACCCTGCTCAAGCGCCGCGACAGCAAGCGTCAGGTGCCCGCGCAGATAGCCGCTGGCGAACAGTTCGTCGTCGCTCGCGTGCTCCACCATCTCATCAATCAGCGCCAGAATACGTGCTTCAAATTCGGCAATCATTCGTTTTCCTCGGTTAATAACATGGCGATTAGCACAAGTCTTCCGGCCATGGGAATTGTTGCGCCGCCAGCGGCGGCGTCTGGTAAAAATCCTGTAATGCCGCGATAAAGCGCGCCGGACGTTCGGGAATGCCGTCGGTCAGATACTGCATCACCTGGCCGTGTACCCGGCGCTGAAACGCAATGCGATCCGGGTCGAAATCGCCGTTGAGGTTGTCGCAGCTGACGTTAAACGGAAAGCCCGCCGCCACGCAGAACAGCCATTCCAGCGCCTGCGGTTTGACTTCGACGTCTTCAAACTGGCTCTGTGTCTGCGCATCGCGCCCGTCCGGGCAATACCAGTAGCCGAAATCCACCAGCTCGCGCCGCGCTTTACCCGCGATGCACCAGTGCGAAATCTCATGCAGGGCGCTGGCGTAAAACCCGTGCGCGAAGACCACGCGGTGATAAGGCGCATCGGCATCTGCCGGAAGATAGATCGGTTCGTCGTCGCCTTTAATCAGACGGGTATTAAAATCGACGGCAAAACAGCCGTCGAAAATAGAGATTAAATCCTGATAGTGGTGTTCACACATTACGCCATCCCCAGCCAGTGGAGGATCTCCTGTCCGTGGCTGTCATATAACAATTTGGCGCTCATCACCGCCGAAACGATAACGATCATCGGGCGGATCAGGCGCTGTCCTTTACTTAATACCAGACGCGAGCCTAAGCGCGCGCCGAGAAACTGACCGGCAAGCATCACAAAGCCGGTACCCCAGATAACTTTGCCGCCGATGATAAACAGCAGCAAACCCCCGACGTTAGAGGTGGCGTTAAGCACTTTGGCGTGGGCGGTGGATTTGGCGAGGTTAAAACCGGCGAGCGTCACAAACGCCAGCGCATAAAACGAGCCCGCGCCGGGGCCGAAAAAGCCGTCGTAAAAACCAACGCAACCGCCCGCCACCAGCGCGAACGGCAGGCCATACAGCCTGCGCTGGCGATCGTCCTCGCCAAGGCGCGGCATCAGCAGAAAATAGAGGCCGATGGCGATCACCAGCACCGGCAGGATCTGGCGCAGAATATCGGACTGCACATGCTGCACCAGCAGGGCGCCGCTGGTGGAGCCGATAAACGTCATCAGGATGTTGAGTTTCTGGTCACGCAGGCTGACCACGCCGCGACGGATAAAATAGAGCGAGGCGGACAGCGAGCCGCCGCACGCCTGCAGTTTATTGGTCGCCAGCGCCTGGGCAGGCGACATGCCCGCCGCCAGCAGCGCGGGAACGGTCAACAGCCCGCCGCCGCCCGCGAGGGCATCGATAAAGCCCGCCAGCAACGCGACAAAAAAGAGCGCGGTCAGCAACAGCGGCGAAACCATAAACCAGTCCATCACGGCCATCCTTAGTCGGTGTTAAAGAACGTGTTTGTCGAGCAACGCCTGACACGACGGCGGCAATGGCGGCGGCGTGGTTTTCTCAGGTTTGCTGCTGCCAGGCGCCGCAGGCTTAAACCAGCTTTGCAGCTCGTCGCCGCAGCCATCCCCCGCCGGCGGCGGATCCTGCTCCACGCACTCCAGGCTGTCCGGCGGGCAACGCAGACGCACGTGCATATGGGCGCGATGCTGGAACCACGGACGCACTTTGCGCAGCCAGTCGCGATCCGGCCCGGCATCCAGGCAGAGCTGCTGCTTGATGGCCGGATTTACGAAGATGCGGGTCACTTCATCATCAAGCGCCGCGAGCTTGATCAGCCCGCCGATTTCCGGCTTCCAGAGTGACTGCACCACGGATTTCCCGTCGTCTGACACCAAATCCAGCGCCTGCGGACGGCGCAGTTGCGCCGCGCTCCAGCGCGTTTTCGGCAGTTGCAGGAAAATATCGACATCAAGCCCCGTCTGGTGACTGGCGTGGCCGCCGTTAAAGCGCCCGCCCGCCGGCATACCCATATCGCCCACCAGTACGGTGCCGAGCTGTAACTGATTGACCTGATTGCTCAGACGTTCGATAAAGCGCACCAGCTCCGGATGACCAAAATAGCGGCGCTGGTCGGTACGCATTATCTGATAATGCTCTGACTGTATCGGCAGCGGCTGCGCGCCGACGATACACCCATTGGAAAAGGTACCGATCGACTGGGCGGCGCCCGGGATCGGCTGCGTGATTTTCTGCCACGGCGTGGCGGCGCTTGCCGCGCTGCAAGCAAGCAGCGCCAGCAAGGCTAAGCAGAGTTTTTTCATTTACTTACCAGCGAGGAAGCGTGGTGGTGACATCCGCGTTCTGGGCGCGGTGACGCAGCAGGTGATCCATCAGCACGATAGCCATCATCGCCTCGGCGATCGGCACCGCGCGTATGCCCACGCACGGATCGTGACGCCCGCGGGTGATCATCTCCACTTCGTCGCCGAAGCGGTTAACGGTGCGGCCCGGCACGGTGATGCTGGAGGTGGGCTTCAGCGCGATATTCGCAACAATCTGCTGGCCGCTGCTGATGCCGCCGAGAATGCCGCCCGCGTGGTTGCTCTGAAACCCCTCTTTGGTGATTTCGTCGCGGTTCTCGCTGCCTTTCAGCGCCACGACGCCAAACCCTTCGCCAATCTCAACGCCCTTAACGGCGTTAATGCTCATCAGCGCGTGGGCGATGTCAGCATCGAGACGGTCAAATACCGGCTCGCCGAGGCCCGGCGGCACGTTGTCGGCGACAACCGTCACTTTCGCGCCGATGGAGTCGCCCTCTTTTTTCAGCGCGCGCATCAGTTCGTCCAGCGCTTCCAGCTTATCGGCATCCGGTGAGAAGAACGGGTTCTGCTCCACCTGCGCCCAGTCTTTGATATCCAGCGGAATATCGCCCATTTGGGTCAGGCAGGCGCGGATGACGATGCCGAATTTCTGCGCCAGATATTTTTTGGCGATAGCGCCTGCCGCCACGCGCATGGCGGTTTCACGTGCGGAAGAGCGCCCGCCGCCGCGATAGTCGCGCAGGCCATATTTCTGTTCGTAGGTGTAATCGGCATGCCCTGGACGGAACACATCTTTAATGGCGCTGTAATCCTGGGAGCGCTGATCGGTGTTTTCAATCAGCAGGCCGATGCTGGTGCCGGTCGTCACGCCTTCAAACACGCCGGAGAGAATTTTCACCTGGTCCGGTTCGCGGCGCTGCGTGGTGTAACGGGAGGTGCCAGGACGGCGGCGATCGAGATCGTGTTGCAGGTCGGCTTCGCTCAGCGCAATGCCCGGCGGCACGCCGTCAATGATGCAGCCGAGCGCCAGACCATGCGACTCGCCGAAGGTGGTTACGCGAAAGAGTTGTCCAAGAGTGTTGCCTGCCATCACGGCTCCGTTGTCGTGTCGTTGTGGTGTTGTCGTTATTCAGCGGGCCCGCGCCCGCCTGTTTTTAATCTTTGTAGATGCTGAAGTGTTCGCGCGCGCTGATGAGCTGCGCTTTAGTCAGCATAAAGACGCCGTCGCCGCCGTTGTCGAACTCAAGCCAGGTAAACGGCACGTCAGGGTACTGCTCCATCAGATGTACCATGCTGTTACCGACTTCACAAATCAGAATACCGTTGTCGGTCAGGTAGTCCGGCGAGCAGGCCAGAATGCGGCGCGCGAGCTTCAGCCCGTCGCTGCCCGCCGCCAGGCCGAGTTCCGGCTCGTGGCGATATTCGTTCGGCAGATCGGACATATCTTCTTCATCCACATACGGCGGATTGGTGACGATAATGTCGTACTGCACTTTCGGCAGGTCGCGGAACAGATCGGAGCGGATCGGCGTGACGTGATGGATAAGCCCGTGCTCTTCAATGTTGTGCTCGGTAACGGCCAGCGCGTCGGTGGAGATATCCACCGCGTCGACTTCCGCATTCGGGAAGGCGTAGGCGCAGGCGATAGCGATACAGCCGCTGCCGGTGCACATATCGAGAATGTGCTGCGGTTCGTGGTCGATAAGCCCGGCGAAGTGATTATTGATTAACTCGCCAATCGGCGAACGCGGCACCAGCACGCGCTCATCGACATAAAATTCGTGGCCGCAGAACCAGGCTTTGTTAGTGAGATAGGCCACCGGAATGCGCTCGTTAACGCGGCGGATCACTCGCTCGACAATACGGTGGCGCTCGCTGGAGGTCAGGCGCGCGGTGCGCATATCTTCCGGAATATCCAGCGGCAGGTAGAGCGACGGCAGCACCAGTTGCACCGCCTCATCCCAGGGGTTGTCCGTGCCGTGACCATACCAGATGCCGGCCGCGCTGAAGCGGCTCACCGCCCAACGCAACATATCCTGAATGGTATGCAGTTCACTGACTGCCTCATCGACGAAAATTTTATCCACACTGCCCTCCGCATGACGCTCCGCGTTAAATTCGGCGGCTAGTTTGCCATGAAGGCGGCGATAAATCAGCAACCGGCGCGTCATCCCCGAAAAATGGCTTTTGTTTGGCGACGCGCCAAACTCGGGTAAACTGCCTGCGCAAAGAGGAAGAAGAGAAGAAGATGAAAAAGAAGCCATCGCTGAGTGAGGAAGAAAAGTCGCTGTTTCGCGCGCTGATGAGCGGAACGCGCGAGCTGAAACAGGACACCATCGTGCACCCGCCTGCGCGTAAAAAGCTGCGCGAGGTGCCGCCCAAACGCCTGTTGCAGGAGCAGGTAGACGCCAGCCACTATTTTTCCGATGAATTCCAGCCGCTTCTGAACAGCGACGGGCCGATGCGCTATGTGCGCCCCGGCGTGGATCACTTCGAGCTGAAAAAACTGCGCCGTGGCGACTATTCGCCCGAGCTGTTTCTCGATCTCCACGGCCTGACCCAGATGCAGGCCAAGCAGGAGCTGGGCGCGCTTATCGCCGCCTGCCGCCGCGAACATGTGTTCTGCGCCTGCGTGATGCATGGCCACGGTAAACATATTCTCAAACAACAGACGCCGCTGTGGCTGGCTCAGCATCCGCACGTGATGGCCTTCCATCAGGCGCCGAAAGAGTATGGCGGCGACGCCGCGCTGTTGGTGCTGATTGAAGTGGAAGAGTGGCAGCCGCCGCAACTGCCTTAATCACACCGAACCTGATAGCAAAAACAGAAAGAGCCGCATCAGCGGCTCTTTTTCTTTTCAGGGTACAGGCGGGTATTACATCGCTTTCGCCATTTTGAGATTGCAGGGGCTCATCTGCCAGTTAAAGACGCCCTTATCGTTATCGCCCTCAACCGTCACGCAGGCGATAGCGGACGTGGAGAACATCGGCGGCGTTTCGCCAGGGCAGAGTTCCGCCACCAGATAACCGACCAGCGGCAGGTGGGAGATAACCATCACCGCGCTGACGCCGTCACGGGCCAGAACATGGAGGTAATCGCTCACCAGACCCACATCGCCGCAGGGCGTAAGCTCCGGCAGCACTTCGGTTTTGACAGGCAGGCTCATGGCCTCTTTCACGACGTCCAGTGTCTGTTCGGCTCGCAGGAAAGGGCTCACCAGAACACGTTCGATATCCACCTTTTGACCTTTTAACCAGGTCGCCATTTGACGGGATTCATCACAACCGCACACGGTCAGAGGACGAACCGAATCACTGGCGGCATCGAGTGCTGCGTCGCCGTGACGCATGATAAAAACTTGCATATTGCACCGCTTTTGTTGACCAGAAGCGCCAGCGAAGCCTTGAAAAAAGCAATGCGCTTTTTAAGGGTATCGTCTGGCGGTCGGGCATTGTGCCTGATCCGTACTTCGAATGAAACGCTGTTTTTTACCTTATTGACGTAAGTATAGTCAATCACTGTTTACAAATTAGCCAGCGCTGCGTTTTCGAAGCCAGGAACTACGCTATATCAGACCGTCAGTTCAGCCTGCGGGTTCCCCGCGTGCCAAAATGTTTGCCCGGTCTGCGCCATGCGCAACAGCCTGTCGCACGGGGTAAAACGGTCTCCGTAACGGGTGGAAAGACGAGTGAGCGTCGCCACCACTGCCGCCGCGCCGAGCGTATCCATATAACGGAACGGGCCGCCAAGAAACGGCGGAAAACCGATGCCAAACACCGCGCCGATATCGCCGTCGCGCGCCGAGCGCACCACGCCTTCATCCAGACACCGCGCCGCCTCGTTAAGCATCATCATGACGCAGCGCTCGGCTATCTCCTCGCCGCTCAGTTTCCCACCCGGTTTGACGCCAATAAGCCCGTAAACCGCAGGGTCAGCCTGCTTGTTGCTTTTACGCCCTTTCGCCGGATAAAGATAGAAACCGCGGCCATTTTTTCTGCCTTTGCGATCGTCATTCAAAATTGCTGCAACGGCGTCTCCCGGCGCGCTGAATCGTGGCCCGTAAGCGCGCTCCAGCACCGGCATAATTTTAGTGCCGACATCAATCCCGACTTCATCCAACAGCTGGATCGGGCCGACCGGAAAGCCCCTTTTGACCAGCGCCTCGTCGATTTTCTCAATGCTCTCCCCTTCCATCAGGCAGCGCATCGCCTCATTAATGTAGGGCGCCAGAATACGGTTAACGTAGAACCCGGCGCAGTCGGCTACCACAATCGGCGTTTTGCCCTGCTTTTTGGCAAGCTGCACGGTGGTGGCAATGGTTTCCGCGCTGGTGCCCGCGTGCGGGATAACTTCTACCAGCGGCATTTTATCCACCGGGCTGAAGTAATGTAGGCCAATGACCTGCTCCGGGCGCGCGGCGCCTGCGGCGATATCGCCGATAGGCAGCGACGAGGTATTAGAGGCGAAAATCGTGTGCGGCGCGGTATGCGCTTCGATTTCCGCCACCATGTTTTGCTTGAGCGTTAACTCTTCGAAAACCGCTTCCACAACAATATCGCGCTGATGGAACCCTCGATAATCGGTGCTGGCGGAGATAAGCGCCATTTGGGCGTCGCGTTCGCTGGCGCGCAGATGACGGCGGCGCACTTTTTTCTCAAGCAGATCCCAGCTGTATTTCAGGGCGTGGTTAATGCCCTTTTCGCTAATGTCTTTGATACGCACCGGCAGCCGGGCTTTGGTGGCGGTGACATACGCAATCCCGCCGCCCATCAGCCCGCCGCCCAGTACGCCGACCGAATGCAGCGCGCGCGGGGCGGCCTCGCTGCCGGTCTCTTTTTTAAGTTCGGTGGTGGCGAAGAACAGCCCTCGCAGCGCGGCGGATTCCGGCGTCATCGCCAGTTCGCCAAAGGCGCGGGCCTCTGCCTGATAACCGCTGGCGCTGCCCTGCTCAAGCCCGGTGCGCACCACGTCGATAATGCGCTGCGCCGCCGGGTAGTTGCCGTGGGTTTTCTGGTGCGTTTTCTGCGTCACCATGCGAAACAGCAGCGCGCGGCCAAGCGGGCCGGCGAGCACGCGCTCGCGCACCGGCAGGCGGCGCGGCGCAGGACGGCGCTTTTTCGCCAGTTCGGCAGCGGCTTCCAGCAGAATAGACTGCGGCACCACATCATCCACCAGCCCGGCTTTCAGCGCCTGACGCGGCCTCAGCTGTTTGCCTGCCAGGATCATCTCAAGCGCGGTGCTGACCCCCACCAGACGCGGCAGTCGCTGCGTACCGCCGGAGCCTGGCAGCAGCCCCAGTTGGACTTCCGGCAGCCCAAGCTGCGTTTTCGCATCGTCGGTACAGATGCGGCTGTGGCAGGCGAGCGCGAGCTCCAGCCCGCCGCCGAGACAGGCGCCGTGAATGGCCGCGACTACATGCACCGGCAGCGCGCGGATCTCCGCCATGATCTGCTGCCCCTGGCTTGCCAGCGCTTCGGCCTCCTGCGCGCTCTGGCAGTGCGCAATCATGTTGATATCCGCCCCGGCGATAAAGTTATCCGGCTTGGCGGAGATAAACACTACGCCCGCGAGATCGCGGTTGTCGCGAAGCGTTTTCACGATGGCGCGCACGTCGCGGGCAAATTCCGCTTTCAGCGTGTTCATTTTCTCGCCCGGTACGTCGATGGTCACCACCGCCACGTTGTCCGGGCGCATCTGTAAATCAAATGCGGATGTCGATTCCATTATTCGGCCTCCAGTACCATTGCCGCGCCAAGCCCGCCCGCCGCACACGCGGTGACCAGCCCGAAACCGCCGCCGCGGCGGCGCAGTTCATTAAGCGTCTGGGTGATCATTCGCGCGCCGGTCGCCGCGAACGGGTGCCCGTAGGCGATAGATCCGCCGAGCACGTTAAATTTGCTTTCATCCACCTCGCCGGTGGCCTGGCTGCGGCCCAGCACCTCGCGGGCGAAGCGGTCGCTTGCCAGCAGCTTCAGGTTGGCGAGCGTTTGCGAGGCGAACGCCTCATGCATATCAATAAGCGTGAGATCGGCCATCGTCAGTCCGGCGCGCTCCAGCGCCAGCGGCGTCGACCAGGCCGGGCCCAGCAGCATATCCTGCCAGACATCCACCGCCGTAAAGGCGTAGCTGCGCAGGTAGCCGAGCGGCGTCAGGCCGAGTTCGCGGGCGCGGGATTCCGTCATCAGAATCACCGCTGCCGCGCCATCGGTGAGCGGCGTGCTGTTGGCGGCGGTCACGGTGCCATGTTTACGGTCGAACGCCGGACGCAGTTTCGTGTAATCGGCCAGCGACGAGTTTTTACGGATGTTGTTATCTTCACTGAGCGGCTCGCGGTATGGCGGCGTGTAAGCGGTCATCACTTCTTCACGCAATTTGCCCTCCGCCCACGCCTGGGCCGCCAGCTGGTGCGAGCGATGCGCCAGCGCGTCCTGTTGTTCGCGGGTGATGCCATGCGTTTTCGCCATCTGCTCGGCGGTATCGCCCATGCGAAGCCCGGTGGAATATTCCGCCACGGCGGGCGGTACCGGCAGCAGATCGCGCAAACGCAGGCGCGAGAAAAGTTTCAGTCGCTGCCCGGCAGTGCGGGCTTTGTTCGCATCCACCAGCGTGCGCGCCAGTTTTTTACTGACGCCTATCGGCAGTACGGAGGAAGAATCGGCCCCGCCGGCGATCCCGGCGCGAATAGTGCCCGCCATCAGGCTTTCTGCGACGTTCGCCACCGCCTGAAAACTGGTGGCGCAGGCGCGGCTGACGCTGTAGGCGTCGGTATGGACGCTCATGCCGGTGCCAAGCACAATTTCGCGCGCGATGTTTGGCGCCTCCGGCATTTGCACCACCTGACCGAAGACGAGCTGTTCAATCACGTCAGGCGGAATTTCGCTGCGGGCCAGCAGTTCGCCGACCACCATTTTACCGAGATCGACCGCCGGAACGCCGTGGTACGCCGTCGCCTGACGGGCGAAAGGCGTGCGCAATCCACTGACAATGGCAATGCGATCCCCCTGACGGGTGACCAGCGGTAGTGCCTGACTCATAACGTTCCCCTGTAAAAGGCTAAAAATGTATTAAGTGGTCTGACCTGATAACAGTTTTAACCAGAATTTTACATTCAGCCAATCACATAAAGGAAAAATTGCGAGGCAAAACACGAATTACGTAACAAGAAATGCGCCCCGGCGAGACCGGGGCGTAAGCGGCAGGATTAACGCAGGCTCAACTGGAAAATAACGGTTTCGGCCTGGCAGGCGAAAACAAAATCGATGTCCAGACGCACGCCGTCGGCTTCTTCAGTAAAGCGCGGGGTTATCTGGCATGGCTCGGACTCGACTTCACGCGCTCTGGCGGTGAGTGCCGCCAGGGTGGCGTCGGCGTCGGCGCGGTTTGCGAATACGCGGCTGTAAGAGGCGACGCAGTCGGTGTTATCTATAATGGTGCCAACATCAATACAGCAGCAAACCGGGGTTTCATCAGCACTGCATTTGGTCATGGTGATTTCCTCTGTATTTACTGAAAAGGGATACGTCTATTTTACGCCCCGACCCGAGACCTCTCTACCTGTTCTTCCGGTTTGCGCCCATAAGTGACCGAAATCACACTTAAAAATGATCTAACGCAATAATCACCAGATTGATGAATTGTCGCACCCCGAAATTTTGCTAAACGGATCGCGTTTCTTAGATCACAATTGAAAAAACTTATAAACATACTTGCAACATCTCTGCTGGTCGGACCTATACTCTCGCCACTGGTCTGATTTCCCTGCCGTACCTCAGACCCTACACTCCGCGCTCCTGTTACGTCACGTAACATTATTTGAATAAAAATAAATGGATGAGGTTATGGTCATGCGCCAGAAAACCCTGTTTACCAAATCTGCTTTAGCAGTCGCAGTGGCAATCGTGTCTTCTCAGGCCTGGTCCGCAGGTTTCCAGTTAAACGAATTCTCTGCCTCCGGTCTGGGCCGCGCCTATTCCGGTGAAGGCGCTATGGCGGATGACGCAGGCAACGTCAGCCGTAACCCGGCGCTGATTACCATGTTTGATCGCCCGACTTTCTCCGGCGGGGCGATTTTCGTCGACCCGGATGTGAATGTGTCTGGTCAATCCCGTACGGGCCGCAGCCTGGACGCCGATAACATCGCGCCGACCGCCTGGGTGCCGAACCTGCACTTTGTCGCGCCGATTAACGAGCAGTTTGGCTGGGGCGCGTCCGTCACCTCCAACTACGGTCTCGCCACCGAATATAACAATGGCTACACCGCAGGTTCCGTCGGCGGCAAAACCGACCTCGAAACGCTGAACCTGAACCTCAGCGGCGCGTATCGCCTCGATGACCACTGGAGCTTCGGTGTAGGCTTCGACGCTGTGTATGCGCGCGCCAAAATCGAGCGTTATGCGGGCGACCTGGGCCCCATCCTTGCAGGCTCTGGCCGTGTCCCGCCTGCGTTAGCTCCGACCGTTGCAGGTATTCCCGCTGATACGCAAATCTCCTATCTGAAAGGCGACGAGTGGGGCTTTGGCTGGAACGCCGGTATTCTTTATGAGCTGGATAAGAACAACCGCTACGGCTTTACTTACCGCTCTGAAGTGAAAATCGACTTTGACGGCGACTATAAAAGCAGCCTCCCGGGCGCCTTTAACCCGCTGTTAAGCCAATTTGGTCTGTTCGGTACGGGCGGAGAAACCATCCCGGGCTCGCTGACCCTGAACCTGCCTGAAATGTGGGAAATCTCTGGTTATAACCGTATCGCGCCGCAGTGGGCCGTTCACTATAGCCTGACCTACACCAGCTGGAGCCAGTTCCAGGAGCTGAAAGCGACCAATAACAACGGCGACACGCTGTTTAAGAAAGAAGAGAAATACCGGGACGCGTACCGCATCGCCCTCGGCACCACCTATTATATGGACGACAACTGGACCTTCCGTACCGGTATCGCCTTTGATGACAGCCCGGTGCCAGAGCAGCAGCGCTCCATCTCTATTCCTGACCAGGACCGTCTCTGGCTGAGCGCCGGTACAACTTACGCCTTCAATGAAGACGCCTCTGTGGATGCCGGTGTGTCTTATATGCACGGCCAGCACGTTGAATTCACCGAAGGCCCGTACACCTTCAAATCTGAAGGTAAAGCCTGGCTGTATGGCGTGAACTTTAACTACCGTTTCTGATAGAAATATCACGACAAAGGCGAGCTGCGGCTCGCCTTTTTATTGCGCCTTATCGTTCAGAAATAAAAAAGCGAGCCCCGGCCCGTCTTTTTTTATTTGTCCTAAGAATGAACGTTTCCGGCGTTTTATTCCGAATCGATATCCTTGAGATCCCCTTCAATCGCCTGCGCGTTGGGGTTTTCATTCGGCTTGAGCTTACCGCCGTTGGCGATAAAGTCGTGACGCTGGAAATAGGCCTCACGCACCAGGATGTAAGGATCGGAGGACTGGCGCAGCAGGCCGTCGGAATCCAGCAGCTGAGCGCGCGACTCCACGCCTTCTACCGCCCATTTACCGAGCGACAGCGGCCAGGTCAGCCAGGAGAGCACCGGATACGTGGTGTCCGCCATATCGCCGACATCCTCACGCAACGTAAAGCTGCCGTAGAACGGCAGTTGCACATACGGCCCGTAACCGACGCCATAAGTGCCAAGCGTACTGCCGAAACGGTGCGGCTCTTCGCGCTGCAGTTTCGGGTTCGCCATACCGGCCACGTCGATAAAACCACCCATCCCCAGCAGGGTATTCAGGAAGAAACGGGTGAAGTGCACCATCCCCTGGTAGGGGTCGCCCTGGATGAATTTATTGAGCATCGAGGCAGGTTCTTCCAGGTTGCTGGTGAAATTGCCCAGCCCGTTGCGTGCCGGTTGCGGCACGTAGTCGCGCCAGGCGACAGCCACCGGGCGCAGCACATAAGGGTCAACCACGTCATAGTTAAAAGTAAACATGGTGCGGTTGAACCCTTCTAAGGGGTCGGAACGCCCTTGCTGCGGCTCTGACGAACTGGCGCAGCCCACTAAAAGCGTGGCCGCCAGCGCAAGCCCGGTAAGGCGAAAGTTCATAGCAGTCTCCCTGTAAATGGTAACTAACCCGCTCCTGATGGCGAAGGCGCAACCAGGACGTCCACCGGCGAAGCCGGGTTGAGCGTGGTGAAACGGCGCTCGCCTGTCCAGTCTCCGGGTTGCACGGCCGCGTTGCCGTCCCGGGAAATATGCACCTTCACAATGCCCTGCGTGACATGCTCAAGCCCCCGTTCAGGGAGCATCGCGTCAGCGTCATCAAGCATTATTGTCAGCGGAAAATGGCCCAGCGGCAATTTTTTCACCAACACGGGCACGCCGGATACGCCATCCGTCACGCTGATAAAGAGTATCCCTTTATCCGGCAAGGCTTTATTCGAAACGGGTGAGAGCGTGATTTTAACAGCCAGTCTGGCGTTGTCCATGCCGCTGTCCACCCTCGCCTGCGCAATGCCGCGCATCACGGCCGTCCGGCGCGCATCGTCCGGCGGCAGGCGCGTCAGCATCGCCTGCCAGATGGCGATCGCCTCCGGATAGCGCTGCTGGCGAAACGCGCTGAAGGCGAGCAGCCCCTGCGCACGCAGATTATCCGGCGCCTGCGCCGCGACTGTTTTAAGCATTTGCTCGCCGAGGCGGTTATCGTCCGGCTGCGCCGAGCGCGCCAACACTTCAGCATAGTCGAGCCGCGCTTCGGTGCTTTGCGAATTGAGCTGCCAGGCGCGTTTAAATGCCTCTGTGGCGGTATCGGCGTTATTCAGCACCATACCGATGCGCCCCAGCATCGCCCAGCCCGCGGCGTTGCGTGGTTCTTCCTGCAAACGCGTGCGCAGCCCAAGCCCGAGGCGCGTCAGTTCATCCACCGTGAGCGGCGCCGCGTGCGGGTCCATTACGCGCGCCACCAGTGAAGGCGTCTCGCGCGCCGCCGCCTGCCAGGCATTCACCTGTTTAAGGCTATGCGTCGCCATGAACAGCCCGCCGCTCACCGCGACGACCAGCAGCACGCCCGCCAGCAGCGCGCCATAACCGGTATGACTCGTTTTCTGCCCGCGCGGCTCGGGGATATCCGCCAGCAGGCTGTGCTGCAATTCCACCACCAGCGCCTCCCGGGCTTCGGGCGGTTCATCGTTAAGCTCCCGCAGGCGCGAATAATAGAGTGTGCGGTTCAGCGCATCGCGGCTGAGCGCGCGCTGGTCGCGCCACGGGTAAAGCACCAGCGCCGCAACGCCCGCCAGCAGGACGACGATAACTATGATTAACGCGCTCACGGGCGTTTTCCTTCTTCATTCAGCAGCGCGCGCAGCCGCTCCTGTTCGTCTTCATCAAGCGCGAGAGGCTCCCGGCGGGTGCGACGCGTGCGCGCCACCAGCACGGCAACGCCGCCTGCCGCAAACAGTGCGGGCAGCAGCCAGAGCAGTATCGTGCCAGGCGTGACGGGCGGATCGTAGGTCACGAAATTCCCGTAGCGCGCCACCATATACGCCACAATTTGCTCGCGGCTCTGCCCCTGTTGCAGCAGTTCATAGACCTTCTGGCGCATATCGGCCGCGATCATCGAACCGGAATCGGCAATGCTGTTGTTCTGGCACTTCGGGCAGCGCAGCGCGCCGGTCAGCTCGCGGAACTGCTGCTCCTGCGCCTCATTGTGAAAAGGGTACGCCTCGATGGCGGCAAAAACATGACACGTCAGCAGCAGACCGGCCAACAGGCTTAACAGGCGTTTCACGGCTCGACCTCCTGGTTGAGCGCATCCCACAGCGGTTTGACGTCCTGACGCCAGACCTGGTCATTCAGATCGCCCGCGTGGCGATAGCGAATCACGCCACGCCCGTCGATAACAAACGTCTCCGGCGCGCCATAAACGCCCAGATCCAGCCCCAGCATCCCGCTGCCGTCAAACAGGCTCAGCGCGTAAGGGTTGCCAAGCGTATTGAGCCACGCCACGGCTTTGGCGCGATCGTCTTTATAGTTAAGCCCGACGATTCTTACGCCCTTCGCGGCCAGTCCGTTGAGAAACTGATGTTCGGCGCGGCACGTCGGGCACCACGTCGCCCAGACGTTAAGCAGTAGCGGCTTACCATTCACAAGCGCGGCGCGATCGTAGGTCACGCTCGGGTCATCAAGCGCGGCGAGCCGGAACGCGGGCAGCGGCTTGCCCACCAGCGTGGACTCCAGCAGAGACGGATCATCGCCCGCCGCGTTGCGCGTCAGTTGCCAGAACAGCACGGCGGCAAGCAGGAGAAACAGCGCCAGCGGGATCAGTAAAATGCGGCGTCTCATGCAGCCTCCTGCGCTTTTTTCAGCCGGTAACGCGGGTCAAGCATACAAAGCAGCCCGCCGAGCGCCATCAGCAGCCCGCCATACCAGATCCAGCGAACAAACGGTTTGTAATAGAGCCGCACCGCCCAGCTGCCGTCGTCGAGTGCTTCGCCGAGCGCCGCGTAGAGATCGCGCGTCAGCCCGCCGTCGATGGCGGCTTCGGTCATCACCACACGGTTGCTGTTATAGGCGCGCTTTTCGGCGCGCAGCGTCGCCTCGGGTTTACCGTCGCGCAGCACATCGATAATGCCCACCGCGCCGCGCCAGTTCGGTCCCTGCGCGTCGCGCACCTCGCGGAACACAAAGCGGTAATGGTGAATATCGACGCTGTCGCCCGCCGTCATGCGCACGTCGCGCTCCACGCTGTAGTTCTGGCTGAAAGCGATGCCAGTGACCGTCACGGCAAGCCCCACGTGCCCGAGCGTCATGCCCCACTGGCTGCGACTTAATTTCCACAGCCCGCGCCACAGACTATAGCGGTGCGTGGCGCGATCAATCAGCTCCATCAGCGTTAACACCAGCACCCAGACCGCCATCATCAGCCCGGCGACCGTCATCGCTTTGACGCTGTCCTGCAAAAGCCAGGGCAGGATCAGCGAGGCCGCGAGCGTGACCACCAACGCCGTCAGCAGACGACGGCGCAGCTTCTGCGGCTCATCACGCCGCCAGCGCACCAGCGGCCCGACGCCGAGCAGCAGCGCGAACGGCGCCATCAGCGCGCAAAACAGCACATTAAAAAACGGCGCGCCGACGGAAATCGACCCCAGCCCCAGCGCCTTATGCACCAGCGGCAGCAGCGTGCCGAGCAGCACCACCAGCATGGCGGTGATCAGCAGAATATTGTTGCCGAGCAGAAAGCTCTCACGCGACCAGAGCGCATTGCCCACCCGCGCCCTGACGCTGCCGCCTTTTACGGCATACAGCAGCAGCGAGCCGCCGATGACAATCACCAGCAGCGCCAGAATAAACATGCCGCGCGCCGGATCGGAGGCGAACGCGTGCACGGACACCAGCACGCCGGAGCGCACCAGGAATGTGCCGAGCAGGCAGAGCGAAAAGGCGGTGATGGCGAGCAGCACCGTCCAGGCGCGGAAGCTGCCGCGTTTTTCGGTGACCGCCAGCGAGTGCATCAGCGCCGTGCCCGCCAGCCACGGCATCAGCGACGCGTTTTCGACCGGGTCCCAGAACCACCAGCCGCCCCAGCCCAGTTCGTAATAGGCCCAGGCGGAGCCGAGCACGATGCCGATGGTCAGAAACACCCATGCCGCCTGCGTCCACGGGCGCGACCAGCGCGCCCAGGCGGTGTCGAGCCGCCCCGTTAAGAGCGACGCCACGGCAAAGGCGAACGCGACCGAAAACCCGACATAGCCCATATACAGCAGCGGCGGATGAAAAATCAGCCCGATATCCTGAAGCAGCGGGTTGAGATCGCGCCCTTCAATCGGAAATTCCGGCAGCGTGCGGGTGAAGGGGTTTGAGGTCAGCAGAATAAAGAGCAGGAAGCAGAAATTAATCCCGCCCATCACTGACAGCACGCGGGCGATCGCCTCCTGCGGCATCCCGCGGCTGAAGATAGCCACTGCAAACGTCCACGCGCCCATCAACAGCACCCACAGCAGCAGCGATCCTTCATGCGCGCCCCAGGTCGCCGCCACGCGATACCAGACCGGCAACTCGGTGTTGGAATTGCTCGCCACATAGAGCACCGTGAAATCATTCACCACAAAGGCGTGCACGAGGATCAAGAACGCGCCCAGCAAGCAGGCAAAGAGCGCACAGGCGAGCGGGCGCGCCAGCGCCATCAGGCGCGGCGCCTGACGCATCGCGCCCCACTGCGGCCAGAGCGTGAGCAGCAGCGCCAGCCCGGCGGCGAGGCACAGCAAGAAGTTACCGATTTCCGGCATCATGGGCGGTTATCCTTATACGCCGCTGCCGGGCGCGAGTGGTTGACGTCCATCGCCGCTTTCACCTCCGGCGGCGTATAGTTTTCGTCATGCTTCGCCAGCACTTCGCGGGCGTGAATGCGCTGATCTTCGCCCAGCACGCCTTGCGCCACCACGCCCTGCCCTTCACGAAACAGATCGGGCAGAATGCCGTCGTAATCGACATCCACCACGCCGCGCGCGTCATAGAGCCGGAAGCTCACCTTCAGGCTCTGGCTGTCGCGCTTCACACTCCCTGGCATCACCATGCCGCCGACGCGCAGACGCTGGCCCGGCTCCGGCTTCTCCTGCGCAGCGCCTTTGCCGTAGAGGATTTCGCCCGGCGTATAGAAAAGATCGATATTGGCGCGCAGCGCATAGAGCACCAGCGCAAGCGTCAGCCCGAGGCCCGCCAGCACGGCGAGCGCGACCCACAGGCGCGTTTTACGACGTGAGTTCATCGCGACACCTCCGCGCCCTGGCGCCGGCGCTCGCGCGCCTGACGTTTCGCGATCTCCCGGCGTAGCGCGCGACGTGCGAAACATGTATGCGCTATCAGCAGCGCCAGCGGAATGATGGTCATCGCCGCCGCCAGCCAGACGTAAAAGGCGTAGCCGCCCATCAGGAAAAACGTGGTCAGCGCGGCGGTCATGATTTTTTCTCCAGCACTGCCGCCACCCACGGGCGATGGCGATCCTGAAGCAGCAGCAAATTGCCGAGGCGCATCAGCGTGAGCGTGACAAACAGGCACAGAAAACCGGCGAGATTCCAGCGCAGCGGCGCGCGCATGCTCGGGTCGATGCTCTGTTGCATATCGGTGGAGCCCTGATGCAGCGTGTTCCACCACTCCACCGAGTAGTGAATAATGGGCAGGTTCACCACGCCCACCAGCACCAGTACGCCCGCGGCGCGGCCCGCGAGGCGGCGGTCGTCAAAGGCGTGCCAGAGGGCGATCACTCCCGCGTATAAAAACAGCAGCACCAGCTCGGAGGTAAGCCGCGCATCCCAGATCCACCAGGTGCCCCACATCGGTTTACCCCAGGCGGAGCCGGTCGTCAGTGCAATAAAGGTATAGACCGCGCCTACCGGCGCCATCGCCATCACGCCAAGATCGGCCGCCCGGTTCTGCCACACCAGCCCGATAAACGCCGCGATCGCCATTGAGGCGTAAATGCCCATCGATCCCATCGCCGCCGGGACGTGCAGATACATGATGCGGTAGCTGTCGCCCTGCTGGTAGTCGGGCGGCGCGAAGACAAACCCCCAGACGCAGCCCGTCGCGAGCAGGACTGCGCTCAGCCACGCGAACCACGGCGTCAGCCGTCGGCAAAGCCCGTAGAGCCGCTCAGGCCGGGCCCAGGGGTGTAAGAATTTCCACATGTTGTTGCTCACATAAACGTTATCGCCCGCACGCGCGGGCCTACTGAATACTGATACGCAGCGCCGCTGCGGTGGCAAACGGCAAGAGCGTGACGCTTCCCGTCAAAAACGCGCCGGCGATCGCGAAAAAGCCGCCGACCGGAAGCTGCATCATGGCGGCGTCCACCGCGGCGGTGGAGAAAATCAGCAGCGGGATCGCCAGCGGCAGAATAATCAGGCTCAGCAGTATGCCGCCGCGCCGCAGCCCGGCCGTCAGGGCCGCGCCCAGCGCACCGAGAAAGCTCAGCGTCGGCGTGCCGAGCAACAGCGTCAACATCAGCGTCAGCGCCGCATGTCCGTTCAATCCCATCAGCAGCGCCGCCAGCGGCGAGAGCACCACCAGCGGCAGCCCGGTCGCCACCCAGTGAGCGGTCACTTTCGCGATAACCACCACCGGCAGCGGCGTTGGCAGCAGCATCAGTTGTTCGAGCGCGCCATCGCGCGCGTCGTCGCGAAACAGCCGGTCCATCGCCAGCAGCGAGGCGAGCAGCGCCGCCACCCACACCACGCCCGGCGCGATGCGCGCGAGCAGTTGTGGCTCCGGGCCTGCGCCGAGCGCGAACAATACAATCACCACCAGAAAGAACCACAGCGGGTTAAGGAGCTCCGCACGATGACGCGCGGCAAGGCGCAGCTCGCGGCGAATAATGCGGCCCATCATGCGGCGGGCTCCGGCGTCAGGGTTAACGTGCGATGCGCGACGTTAAGCGCCAGCGGCTGGTGAGTGGTGACTACCACCGCCCCGCCGCGTGCCGCGTGCGCCTCCAGACGCGCCGTCAGCCTCGCCACGCCGGCGGCATCAAGCGCCGTCAGCGGTTCATCCAGCACCCACAGCGACGCGTCGCTGAGCCACAGACGCGCCAGCGCCACGCGGCGCTGCTGGCCTTCTGAGAGCTGCTCAACCGGCAGATCTTCATAGCCGCCAAGCCCGATGGCGGCGAGCGCCTGCCAGCGCGCCTCGCGACGGGTGTGCGGGTGATAAAACGCGAGATTTTCATCGGCGGTAAGCGCCGCTTTGATGCCCGGCAGATGGCCGAGCCACAGGAGTTCCTGATGAAAGGCTGAACGCGTGTGCGCCAGCGGTTCGCCGCGCCAGCAGATATCGCCCTCTTCCGGGCGCGCCAGCCCCACCAGCAGGCGCAGCAGTGAGGTTTTCCCGGCCCCGTTCGCGCCGGTCACGTGCACGATATCTCCCGGCGACACGCGAAACGAGAGCGCGCGAAACAGCAGCCGCTCATCGCGTATGCAGGCAAGATTCCGGGCTTCTAACATGGGGCGGCTCCTTTCAGGCGAGTCGGGAATAGTACCACAGGGGAATGACGCGGCCACCTCACGCGCCGCACAGGTGGCGAAACCCCGTGCGATAGCGCGCGAAATCGCCACCGCGCAGGCCGAATTGTCTGTTTTTCCGGATAACAGCCGCCGACGCGCTACGCTTAACGAAGCCCCCTAACCTGACAGGAACCCCATATGGACAAAATCGGCGAGGAAAAAATCGACGACGCGGATGAGCTGGAAGTCGAGAGCGAAGAGAAAAAGAGCGGCGAAGAGATAGAAGTGGATGAAGAGGCGCTGCCGTCGCGCGCGATGGCGATCCACGAGCATATTCGCCAGGACGGCGAGAAAGAGATGGAGCGCGACGCGATGGCGTTGTTCTGGTCGGCCATCGCCGCCGGGCTGTCGATGGGCGCGTCGCTGCTGGCCAAAGGGATTTTCCATGTGCACCTGGAAGGCATTCCCGGCGGATTTTTACTGGAAAGTCTCGGCTACACCTTTGGTTTTATTATCGTCATCATGGCGCGCCAGCAACTCTTTACCGAGAACACCGTCACGGCGGTGCTGCCGGTGATGCAGAACCCGACCGGCACCAATATGCTGCTGTTGCTGCGGCTCTGGGGCGTGGTGCTGCTCGGGAATATCGTCGGCACCGGCCTTGCGGCGCTGGCGTTTGAGTTTATGCCGATTTTTGATGAGGCGACGCGCGACGCGTTTGTGACCATCGGCACGGAAGTGATGCACAACTCGCCTGGCGAGATGTTCGCTAACGCGATTATCTCCGGCTGGATCATCGCGACCATGGTGTGGATGTTCCCGTCTGCGGGTGCGGCGAAGATTGTGGTGATTATCCTGATGACCTGGCTTATCGCGCTCGGCAACACAACGCATATCGTGGTCGGCACCGTCGAGATCCTGTACCTCGTGTTTAACGGCACTATCCACTGGAGCGAATTCTTCTGGCCGTTCGCCCTGCCGACGCTTGCGGGCAACATCATCGGCGGTACGTTTATCTTCGCGCTGTTAAGCCATGCGCAGATCCGTAACGACATGAGCAATAAGAAGAAATCAGAAGAGAAAGCGCGCCTGAAAAAAGAACAGGAAGCGCGTGAAAACGAAAGCGGGCGCGGCTCACAAAAACGCTGACGATGGCGATTGTTTAACCGAACAGGCGGCTAAGCCCTTAACGGCGGTGTAAAAATCGGTATACTGACGCCGCCTCGTCCCCTTAGTTAAATGGATATAACGAGCCCCTCCTAAGGGCTAGTTGCAGGTTCGATTCCTGCAGGGGACGCCAAATGCCAGTCTCTTAACGTATCTCAAATTCTACTTTATGCATTCTATTCAGTAATTTATTTCAGCCCCATAGTCCACCTGTGTCTCTAGTAGTCCCACAAAATCCACAGTGTCATGTTGTTACAATTGTTGGTATGTTTGGTTCGATAATGCAGATACCATCAGCCGAGGATTTTACTATGCCGCCCACTGAGTTAAAGGTAAGAAATGCGAAGGCTGCTGCGAAGCCCTTTAAAATGACAGACGGTAATTGAGCTGCCCCCAGTATTAGATACAACCGCCAGTTAGTAATGTCGGTTTGTGACCCTACTCCCGAATATGCTCCAGCCATAATCAGGGATACCAGCTTAAGTCTGACTGCATATTCTAGTAACCAGCAGATTCTCGGCAATGTCGGAAGTGGTCATCCATCCCAGTGCAGAATGGTGATGCTTTTGGTTATAGTGTATGCGCCAGGCCTTGATTTTGCACCGTGGCATTGTCCGTAGGTGTTCCCGGTCGAGAGAAGTCTATACGGCTCCCTTGTTCATACCCCCATTTGTCCAGTATTTTTCCTGAAAATTCTGAGCCGTTATCGTTTTTCAGCAAGTGGGTAAAGGACGTTTGAGCGCAATGGTGTTCATCATCTCTGCAACCTCCGTTGAGCGCAGATTCTGGACCACGCAATTCCACCAAGCATTTACATGTGTAGATGTCAGCAGATGTAACCGACGCCTGTTAAATAAGACGTCAAAGGCAAAGTCCATACCCCAGACATGATGCGGATACCGTCCATGAAGCTGAGGCTGTCGACGCTGTGCCGAATTATTCCGGCGTGGGTGTTTGAGACGCGGGGACAGACCCTGCTCGCTGTAGAGTCGATAAATGCGTTTGTGATTATCTCGCCAGACCTCCCGCCTGAGCATGACGTGAACCCGGTGATAGCCATAGTGGATCCGGGTTTCGGTGCTCTCCCTGATACGAAGTCGTCTGCCGCCACAGAACGATAGCGGAAAGAGCTGCAGCTGACCTGTAATGCAAAACAGACCTGCCTCTCGCTGGCCCCATAGCGTACCTGCAGGCTCCGGCCCCATTCGCGCAGAAGCGCCAGCATCAGTTCTTTTTTGCCAGCACATCCTGGAGCATGGTTTTGTCGAGACTGAGATCGGCAATCAGCTTCTTCAGCCTAAGATTCTCTTCCTCAAGCTGCCGCATGTGCTTTAATTCAGAAGGAGAAATCCCACCATATTTCTTGCGCCATGTATAGAACGTGGCATCAGAAATTTCCAGCTTACGACAGACCTCCGGCACGGACATCCCCAGTTCGGCCTGCTTCGGGGCAAAAACGATCTGCTCTTCGGTGAATCGTGACTTTTTCATCGGCACCACCTCCGTTTAGGGAGTGTAGATGCTTCAATGCTGGCAGCAGCAGCCTCAGTGCTGCAGCATTACGCCCGGTAACTATTACCCTGCACAATACGGCTGGCATCCGCGAGACCAATACCAGTGGTCGCCCCGTAATTAATATATTTTTACCTGCAAACCGTGACATCTGACTTTCCCCTGTAATTAACCGACGATGCGTAGAGTCTGATTCTGGTGCTGGACTGGCGAGTAAAAGTTTTTTCCCGGTGTTTTCAAAAAAAGACACTGAAATCCGGCCATTCTTTTTGTGGCTGCGGTGTGGCGCCTTGCAGCTGAATAGTGGTGCGACTGCCCCGGACGTCCCTAAACTTTCCATAATCTAAATAGTTGCTGCCAAAGGCATTTTTATGTAAAAAAGAAGCTGATATCATTTAAGTATCATTAGACCTGATGTCCAATTACGATGATAAATAAAATACTGGTAAGTGCCTGTCTGATGGGATTTAAAGTGCGCTATGACGGGAGCGAAAAAGCACAGATGATCGATCAGCTGCGGCGTTGGCAGAAAGAGCAGCGTCTCGTGATCCACTGTCCTGAACTGGCTGCGGGTTTACCCACTCCACGCCCTCCGGCTGAGATTGTTTCTGGTGATAATAAAACTCAGGACAGAATAATTGAAATTACAGGAAAAGATGTAACAGAGCACTATCAGCTTGGCGCCTGGCTGGCGCTACGCACGGCGCAGGATACGGGCTGTACCGCTGCGCTGTTAACGGACGGCAGCCCAACATGCGGTAGCCAGTTTATCTATGACGGTTCATTTAGTGGCCGGCGCAAGTCAGGTATGGGCGTCGCAGCATCGCTACTCTCTGCACATGGTATAGCCGTTTTTTCTGAGAATAACCTCGCCGATTTAATTGCATGGATTGATGAGAAAGAACGCTGAATATATTCTCGTGAAGATACAAAAAGGAATCAGGGCTTATCTGCTATTTTCGTCAGCCTTTATGCGCTGGAGGCTATCGCTTTCCTCTCTGCCTGTTAAGATTTGAAAGCATCCCGCTCTGCCTGCATTTCTTTAAATTCTTTGACATATAAGGCCGATAAGGGGTTATCATCAACCGCCAGAGGATTGTCAATCGGGAGAGATTATCCGCTATAAATTTCAGCCAGGGCAACATTATCCCATGCAATCTGCAAATTTTAAACGATAAATACGATTTATGAAGCTATCACTCTCTCGCGAAAATACCGGCTGGCCTGACGCATCACTTAAAACGCGACAAAACATATGATTACCTGTGTCGCCTCATGTAGTATTATCTTATTGTTACCCTGACCTGTATAAAACAATGTGCACTTATTCTTTCTATTTTTATCGTTACACACCTTTAGCAGTACATTATTCTTGCAGGTTAACCAAAAATGAAACGCCCCTGGAATTAAAAAACAAACTGATTGATGGCCTGATTCTTTATCTTAAACAAGGTCATATAGACCCATGGTATATCAATTGTGATTGTGAAGATGAAGGTTCAGAAGAGGCCGATCATTATCTACGTAAGCTCGATGTGATTGATGCAGAAGTATCAGCGTATTTCAGAAAGAAAATAGTAGAATCGACGTTTATACAAAATGGACTGTTTAAATCCTTTTGTCTGGATAGACTGCTTCTGTCAGATAAATACAGACCCTACGCAATTAATTACTTGTGTGAAAACCATTCAGCGTTATCTTTATATCCATTAAAAGCGGCAATGTTTTATTTTATCTGCGCTAAGAATGATCCTTTGAATGATAACGATATCCCTGCCGGACTCATCTCAGCACTGAAAAATCGTTATAAAAAAATCACAAAAGAAAACGAGGCGCCACGTCATCAGGAGTTGTCAGCCTGTGAGACATTTTCAGATTTTGAATTATGTGAGCTGAACACCGAATATGAGGCGTTCTGTAAAACGTATCCTTAATAGTTAGCACCAAGAGAATAAATTCATCTTAGAAACTAAATATATCAGCCAAACTTACCGGAACGTTCAAGCTCACCAACAACATGTTCGTTTTGAGTAGACGCGAGAGGTCGCCCGCCTTAACAGCGTCTGCCATCCATAATGTCCTGTGTAAATTTAATATAGCCTGCTGATTTATACATAAACCCAACGACACCCTAACAGCACGCTCATTTAACCTCAATTTAATCACATAAAACATCATCTCTACACAAGTCTTAATATTTTTGTCCAGAATAAGAACAACGCGAGATTCTGTTATTAATTTTAAACGCTATGATGTTCCGCCGTTAAATAAACAGTTATTGGTAATAATACAAATAAGGAACATTCATATGTTGAGAAAAGGTGCGGCTGAGTTTTTCGGCACATTCTGGCTGGTATTTGGTGGCTGCGGGAGCGCTGTGCTGGCTGCGGCTTATCCCGAACTGGGCATTGGTTTTACAGGGGTTGCGCTGGCGTTTGGTCTGACTGTCCTGACAATGGCGTATGCCGTAGGGCATATTTCCGGCGGACATTTTAACCCGGCCGTCACGTTAGGCCTCTGGGCGGGTGGTCGCATTACCTTTTGGGATGTGATTCCTTACATCATTTCCCAGGTCATCGGCGGTATTGCCGCGGCAGGCGTACTGTATGCGATAGCGAGCGGCAAACCGGGCTTTGACGCCGTCGCCAGCGGCTTTGCCGCCAACGGCTATGGCGAACATTCGCCGGATGGTTATAGCCTCTCGGCAGCCATCCTGACTGAACTGGTGCTGACGGCGTTCTTCCTGCTGATTATCCACGGCGCAACGGATAAAAACGCGCCAGCGAAATTTGCGCCGCTGGCGATTGGTCTCGCCCTGACGCTGATTCATCTGATCAGCATTCCCGTTACTAATACCTCGGTGAACCCGGCAAGAAGCACCGCAGTCGCTATTTTCCAGGGCGGCTGGGCTTTACAGCAACTGTGGGTTTTCTGGGTAGTCCCGATGGTGGGCGGCGTAGTGGGCGGCCTGATTTATCGCTTTCTGTTGCAGAGCAAAGACTGATTAACGTCATTTGTAGCGGGTATGTACGGCGTTAACTGGCACCTGAGGCATCTCAGTCCTGTTTTACATCCCCATAAAAAAACCCACCGCAGAAACGGTGGGTTTTCGGACATGCCGAAAAAGGTAGATGATAAGGATTAACTAAATACCATACCGCCGTCGATCAGCAGTGACTGGCCGGTCATGTAGTCGGAGTCCGGGCCTGCCAGGAACGAAACGCAGGCGGCGACATCTTCCGGCTCGGAGAGGCGGCCAAGCGTGATGCGTTTGGCGAACGCTTCGGTGCCGTAGCCGAGCGGTTTGCCGGCGGCTTCGGAGATCTGACGGTCGATTTCAGCCCACATTGGCGTTTTCACAATGCCCGGGCAGAAGCCATTTACGGTGATGCCGAGCGGCGCTAAATCGCGCGCGGCGGTCTGGGTCAGCCCGCGCACCGCGAATTTACTGGAGCTGTACACAGCCAGCTCCGGGTTGCCGACGTGGCCCGCCTGCGAACAGGCGTTGATAATTTTCCCGCCATGCCCTTCGGCTTTGAACGCTTCAATCGCCGCCTGCATGCCCCAGATAACGCCTTTGACGTTGATGTTGTAGACCCTGTCGATAACGTCTTCGGTGATCGTCTCAATCGGCGTTGACGGCGCGATCCCGGCGTTGTTGACGATAACGTCGAAGCCGCCGAGCGCTTTGCGGGTCTGTTCTACGGCTGCGAACACCTGGTCGCGCTTCGAGACATCCACGGTCACCGCCACGGCGCTGCCGCCCTGCTCGTTAATCTCCTGCGCCACGGCATTGGCCGTTTCGGCGTTGTAATCGGCAATCGCGACCGCAAAACCGTCTTTGACCAGTCGGAGGGCGATGGCTTTACCAATCCCCTGCCCTGCGCCGGTAACCAGTGCTACTTTTTTCATAATCCGTTCCTTTTGGTAAGTCAGAGAATCTGGCTGAGATGGAGCTGGCCCATCAGCAGCGGGTTATCGCTGTAGTCCACCGGAATGGCGACGACCGCCGGCCCGTCGACATCCATCGCGGCGCGCAGTGTCGGCTCCAGCGCCTCGGCGCTTTCCACCGCGAACCCGGCAGCGCCGAACGCTTCGGCGTAAACCTTGAAATCCACCGGCCCGAAGCTCACGCCCGAGAGCCGCTGGTATTTTTTCTCTTCCTGAATCGCCACCATATTGTAGGCGTTATCCACCCAGATGATGTGTAACACATTGGCTTTCAGGCGCACCGCGGTTTCCAGCTCCATGCTCGATTGCAGGAAACCGCCGTCGCCGGAGACCGACACCACTTTGCGCGAAGGCTCCACCAGCCATGCGCCGATGGCCCACGGCAGCGCCACGCCCATGGTCTGCTGACCGTTTGAAATCATCACCTGACGGGCGCGGAAGCTGTAGAGATAGCGCGCAATCCAGATGTGGAAGCTGCCCATATCCACGGTGAGCGTCACATCGTTGTTGATGATGTCCTGCATGGCCCGCACGATGCGCAGCGGATGCAGCGCGAACTGGTTTAATTGCGCCCCCGGCGCGCCAGCAGCTCGCGCTGATTCTGGCGGTCGATAAGGATCTCTGAGGCCCGGTCGCTTAACACCAGCGGCTGTTCGATACGCCCGGCCAGTTTTTCCAGCGTGCCGGCGATATCCCCCACCAGCTCGATTTCCGGCGCGTAGTGGCTCTCTTCATAGGCTGGCAGCACGTCGATGTGCACCAGCGTCGCGTTACCGCGATTCCACATGGCGGGTTCATATTCCACCGGGCTGTAGCCGATGCAGATGATGAGATCTGCCAGATGCAGCAGTCGGTCGCCCGCCTGGTTGTTGAAAAGCCCGACGCGGCCCGCAAAGCGCGTGAAATGCTCCTGATTCACCGCGCCCGCCGCCTGGTAGGTACTGGTGACCGGAATATGGCTTTTCTCCAGCAGTCGGTGCAGCGCGCGGCTGTTCTCCGTCTGGCTCGCCATCAGGCCCAGCAGAATGACCGGGTTTTTGGCGTTGCGAATGAGCCCGGCCACATGATCGATAGCGGCATCCGGCGCAGGCCCCACCTGCGGCGCGTTGCCCGCAGGCAGAATGTTGCCCTGGGCGGGCTGATCGACGATATCCTGCGGCAGGCTCACGAAGGCGCTGCCCGGTCTGCCATGCTCCGCCACGCGAAAGGCGTTGGAAACCACTTCCGCGATAGCGTCTGAGGACGAGACCTCTACGGAATATTTCGTTACCGGGCTGAACATCGCCACGGTATCCATGCTTTGATGCACCTGGCGCGCTTTATCCGCGCGACGCACCGCCCCGCCGAGCGCGACCACCGGGTCGCCTTCGCTGTTGGCGGTCGCCATGCCGGTGATGAGGTTGCTGCACCCCGGCCCGGAGGTAACCAGCGCCACCCCGGCTTTGCCGGTGATACGCCCGACGGCGGCGGCCATGAACGCCGCATTCGCCTCGTGACGCACCGGGATAATCTGGATAGTGGAATCCAGCAGGGAATCGAAGACCTTATCGATCTTCGCGCCGGGAATGCCGAAGACCTGTTTTACGCCCTGGGCTTCAAGCTGGCCGACCACCATGTCGGCGCCGTGCGCCCACTGGCGCATCCGGTTTTCGTTATCCATGATATTTCCCCTTTCAGACTGTTAGTTTTCAACCGAGCGGATGGCCGCATCGAGGTTGTCGGGATGCAGATTGGCGTTGAGGAACGCCGGGTCCGTCGGCAAATCGATCATCAGCTTGTGGATCTCCCCGAAGGTAAGAACGCCGTTCTCCAGCTGGTAGTCGAGCAGGTGCCCGCCCCCCTGACGATCGTCGGTGATGAAATGTTCGTGGTAGCCCGCGACGTTGATGCCCTGCATATGCTGCGGCGTGCGGAACCCCACGAGGACGCCGTCGCGGCCGTCGAAGCGGAACACCGGCTGGTCGTCCAGCACGTCGGTCATCGCGCGATACGGCGGCGTCTGGCGCGGCACCGTGCGGGTGTGGGCATGGCGGAAGTGGCCGTCGATGCGCAACGCGCAGAAGATGTTGTCGGACGGCACCTGGCGGTCTATCACGTCATGGATCTGCTGGCGGCTCATCGGCCGGTCGAAGCGCTGACGGTAATGCGGTTTAAACCAGGTCATTACCGCGAACGGCGTTTTCTGGTCGGGCTGCGCTTCACGGGCGCTGCCGTCGGCGCGCAGCTGGTGAACTTCATGGCTGAAGGCGATGAGTTCGCCGTCGAGTTCGTTAAAGGTGCCGAGGCCAAAATCGCCTTTGGTCAGGAGATCCGCGATGGTGGTATTGCCTTCATAAACCCCACTGAGCAGAGCGCTCATCATGGATGTTTGATATATCACACATTCTGTATCTTTATCCCGTAGCGCCCGCACGGTTTCCAGCAAGCTTTGCTCGCAAGAACAATCGGTTGCATGGCTCATTGCACTGATCCTCACTCATATTCCGTAAGAAAGATTAATCAAATGTTGACGCGATTCAGCGCAGGGTTCCAATATAGAAAGCATCCCGGTTTGAGTCGTATTTGATATGGAACTTCGATATTTGCGTTATTTCGTGGCGGTAGCCCAGACGCGGCACTTCACCCGTGCCGCTGAATTACTGGGTATTTCTCAGCCGCCGCTCAGTCAACAGATCCAGCGTCTTGAGCGCGAAGTGGGCACGCCGCTGCTGCGCCGTCTGACGCGCGGCGTGGAGCTTACCGAGGCCGGCGAGGCCTTTTATCAGGACGCCTGCCAGATACTGGCGCTTAGCGACGCGGCGCTGGAGAAAACGCGCGGCATTGCCCGTGGCGTCAACGGCACGCTCTCGATAGGCATCAGCAGCTCTAACGCGTTTCATCCGCATATCTTTTCGCTGCTGCATGAATTTCAGCACCGTTACCCGGCTATTACGCTGCTGCAACAGGAGGCCAATATGGCCTCGCTGATGCACGATCTGGAAGAAGGCTTGCTGGACGCCGCGTTTGTCCGCCTGCCGTGCGAGAGCAGCAAAGCGTTTAACCTGCGCCTGATTGATATAGAGCCGATGGTGGCGGCGCTCCACCGCAGCCATCCGCTGAGCGGGCGTGATGAAGTGGCGCTGAGCGAACTGGCCGGCACGCCGCTTATTCTTTTCCCACACGAGGTGGCGCCTGGGCTGTATGAGCTGGTGTTTAACGCCTGCCTGCGCGCGGGTCTGACGCCTGCGGACAGCCAGCAGGCTTCGCAGCTCTCTTCCTCGCTCAGCATGGTGGCGGCGGGGTTCGGCTTCACGCTGGTGCCGGTCTCAATGCAGTGCATCGGGCATCCGGAGGTGACATTCCACCGGCTCAGCGATCAGACGCTGAAAACCGATATCGCGCTGGCCTGGCGTAAATTCGAACGCTCGCCGTCGGTGCGTCGGCTGGTGGAAATGTTTTAAGCGCCAGAATCGGCTGAATTGTTGCGAAAAAGAGGAAGCCCGCGCCCACGCTGTTTATAGTTACCCGATAAGCGTACCGCCAGGGATGAAAAAATGATTGTTAACAGCATGGTGTACCGGCGCGACAAGAAGCCGGAAGTGATTAACCTCGAAGATATCAGCGAGGCGATTGAAGATCCGGACGCCTTTATCTGGCTGGGGCTCTGGCAGCCCGATGCGCCGTTTATGCATATCATTCAGCAGGAATTCGGCCTGCACGAGCTCGCGATTGAAGATGCCCTTACCGCCCATCAGCGCCCGAAAATCGAACAGTATGGCGAATCGCTGTTTATGGTGGTGAAAACCGCGTGGATGAACCGTCAGGAGCAGATAGAGTTTGGTGAAACGCATCTGTTTATCGGGAAAAACTTTCTGATAACGGTGCGCCACGGTGCCTCGGAAAGTTATGCGCCTATCCGTGCCCGCGCCGAGGAAAAACCCGACATGCTGGCGATTGGGCCGGGCTACGCGCTCTACTGCCTGCTCGATTTTATCGTCGATAACTATCTGGAAATCACCTCTTCGCTCACCAGCCGCATCGGCGAGATGGAAGATACGATGTTCCGCACCGAGTTTGACAAGCAGGCGGTGCAGCAGGTCTATACGCTGCGTCGCCAGTTGCTGGCGATTCGTAACGCCGCGCTGCCGGTCGATGAGATCTGCAACCAGCTGATTCGCCTGCATGAAGATATCGTGCCGAAGACGCTGCGCCCCTACCTGCGCGACGTACAGGATCACGCGCATCATGTGGTCATGGACGCGGAAGATATGCGTGAGATGCTGACCAGCGCCATGCATGTGAACCTGGCGCTGGTTACCGTTCAGCAGAACGAGGTGGTGAAAAAGCTCGCGGGCTGGGGGGCAATCCTGGTGGTGCCGACCGTTATCTTCAGTATGTACGGCATGAACTTTGAAAATATGCCGGAGATACGCTCGGCGTTCGGGTATCCGGTGACCATCGGCGGCACCATCGCCATCTGTTATCTGCTTTACTGGAAGCTTAAACGCTCGGGCTGGTTGTGAGATCCACCCGGTCGCCGCGCGTGGTCGGCTGGGAGATAACCAAAAACTCCACCGCCTCTGGCGCGTCGTTGCGCGCCTGATGCGGCGCCTGCGGCGGGATTTCTATCGCTTCGCCAGGCGCAAGCGTTACGCGCTCGCCGTTCAGCTCCATCGTCAGCACGCCGCTCAGCACAAAAAAGCACTGGCGCGACTGCTCATGGTAGTGGCGCTGCTCGGCGCGCCCGCCGGGCATCCGCTCATGGATAACGCTCAGACCCTGGCTTTTTACCAGATGCCAGCCGTCGCAGTCGCCGCCCCACAAATAATGTTCCGCATTCGCCTTGCTGATTTTCATACGCGCTCCTGTTTTTCAAAACGCCACAATCCCGATAAACGAGGCTGCTGACAAGCTCCAGAAATTTGGAATTACGCACCGTGATTAATTTATTTTTTATTGTTTTTTAAGGAAAAATGGTGAGTGAAAAAATTTCCGGCCCCTGTGCCGCGCGTCGCTTGTCACCTCTGAAATAAAGGATTACATTAGCGCCCGCTGACGTCATTTGACGCGCTCGATTTCCAGAGAGCGGTAGCCGCCGATGGGGAATAGTCCCAAAGTGAATCGGCTGCGGCTTCATCTCTCTATACTGTGACCTTGCGTATTGATTCAGGCATGTTTTCAGGCATGCGGAGCGATGTAACGTGAAATATTTCTTTATGGGCGTATCGGTGATTTTACTGTTGTGGGCCGGCACGTTCGCCCTGATGATTTAGTAAAACACCTGAGTAAAAAAAACAGGAGCCACTGGCTCCTGTTTTTTTATTCGGCGTCCTGCGCCGCGGCGTTCTTCGTACCTGCCGGTAGCAGCCCGTCGGCCCGGAACATCGCTTTTATCCCGCGCACCGCCTGGCGGATGCGATCGCGGTTTTCAATCAGCGCGAAGCGCACGTGGGTATCGCCGTAGTCGCCAAAACCAATCCCCGGCGAGACGCAGACTTTCGCGTCCTGAAGCAGCTTTTTGGCAAACTCCAGCGAGCCCATCGCCGCGTAAGGCTCCGGGATTTTCGCCCAGACGTACATCGACGCTTTCGGGCATTCCACCATCCAGCCCGCCTCGTGCAGCCCTTTCACCAGCACGTCGCGGCGGCGTTTATACTGTTCGGCGATATCGCGCACGCACTGCTGATCCCCTTCCAGCGCGGCGATGGCCGCCACCTGGAGCGGCGTAAAGGTGCCGTAGTCGTGATAGCTTTTGATGCGAGCCAGCGCGCTGACCAGTTCCTGATTGCCCACCATAAAGCCGATGCGCCAGCCTGCCATGTTGTAGCTTTTGGAGAGCGTGAAGAACTCAACCGCCACGTCGCGCGCGCCCGGCACCTGCATGATGGACGGCGCTTTCCAGCCGTCATAGACGATATCGGCGTAAGCCAGATCGTGCACCACCAGCACGTCATAACGCTTCGCCAGCGCCACCACTTTTTCGAAAAACGCCAGCTCCACGCACTGCGCCGTCGGGTTCGACGGAAAACCTAAAATCATCATTTTCGGCTTCGGGTAGCTTTCGCGGATCGCGCGTTCCAGCTCGTTGAAGAAATCCACGCCCTCCACCAGCGGCACCGAGCGCACCTGCGCGCCAGCGATAACCGCGCCGTAGATGTGGATCGGATAGCTCGGGTTCGGCACCAGCACCGTGTCGCCGTGATCGAGCGTGGCGAGCATCAGGTGCGCCAGCCCCTCTTTCGACCCGATGGTGACAATGGCTTCGGTTTCCGGATCGATCTCAACCTCGTAACGCTCCTGATACCAGCGCGAAATGGCGCGGCGCAGACGCGGAATACCGCGCGAGGTGGAGTAACCGTGCGTGTCCGGGCGCTGGGCCACGGTGCAAAGTTTTTCGACGATATGCGGCGGCGTGGGGCCGTCCGGGTTGCCCATGCTGAAATCGATAATATCTTCGCCGCGCCGACGCGCAGCCATTTTCAGCTCAGCAGTGATGTTAAAAACGTAAGGGGGAAGGCGTTCGATACGCGAAAAACGGCGTTTAGGACTGAAATCAGCCATAGGTTCCTCGAAGTGACGTAAGCGCCCGGACCGTCCGAGCGACGCTGCCGCTGATGCGGCTCTAAGAACATAGCCTGGAAAATTTTCCGCTGTCGAGAGGCCAGCGCAAAAAAAGTTACGGAACAAAAAAACGGGAACTTTCATTTGAAAGTTAACCCTGTTTTATTTGACACAGCACGGCTATATTAACTTCGACGCAACAAAACAATAACCCTTTTTCCCGATTGCCGGAGTACCTGCTATGACCCTGCACATTCCCGATCTTCCCGCCGCTATCCGTGAGATAAAACAGCGCTTGCGCCAGGCGCTGCCGAACTATCAGGCCGTGTTTGCCGACCTGGAAGCCGATATCGCGCGCCAGATAGAAACCATCAAAAGCGAAACCGCCCGCGGCGAAAGCCCGGTGCCGCAGATCCTGGCCGACGACATTATTAACGGCCGCATCAGCGACGCGCAGAAAGCCCGCATCCGCGAACGCGGCTGCTGTGTTATCAAAGGCGTATTCCCGGAAAATCAGGCGCGCGCCTGGAACCAGGAGGTGGGCGATTATCTGGCGCGTAACGATTTTGTCGAAAAGCTCAAGAACGCGGCGGAAGATAACTATTTCGGCACACTTGCCGACAGTAAGCCGCAGATTTACGGCATTTACTGGTCGAAGCCGCAGGTGGAAGCGCGCCAGCACGAGCGCATGAAAGCCGCTCAGGTGTTTCTGAATAATCTCTGGCAGACCGAAAGCCAGGACAAACAACATTTTGACCCGAATCGCGTGGTGACTTACGCCGACCGCACCCGCCGCCGTCCGCCGCGCTCGTCGTCGCTCGGACTCTCGCCGCATGTCGATGGCGGCTCGGTGGAGCGCTGGCTTGATGAAAATTTCCGTCACGTTTACCGTCACGTTTTCAGCGGCGAGTGGCAGCGCTACAACCCGTTTGAGGCGGAAGGACGCGTCGAGGCGCGTGAGATCCCCTCGCCTGCCGTCTGCTCCATGTTCCGTACCTTCCAGGGCTGGACGGCGCTCTCCGAGCAGCGCAAGCACGGCGGTACGCTGACGCTGCTGCCGGTGGCGAACGCGATGGCGTATATCCTGCTGCGCGCGTTGCAGGACGATGTGCCGGACGATTCGCTGTGCGACGCGAAGCCGGGCCGTGCATTATCCATTAACGAACGCTGGCATCCCCTTTTACTGACCGGGATTTCCTCAATTCCCGATATGGCGCCGGGCGATACCGTGTTCTGGCACTGCGATGTTATTCATGCGGTGGAAAACGAGCATCAGGGCGAGTTCGACAGCAACGTGATGTATATCGCCGCCGCCCCGTGGTGTGAGAAAAACGACGCCTATCTGAAGCGCCAGTGGCCGGCGTTTGTGGAAGGCCGCTCGCCGCCCGACTTCGCGCCGGACGATTTCGAGGTCGATTTCAGCGGACGCGCCACCGAGGCGGATCTCACCCCTGCCGGACGCGAGCAGCTCAACGGCGCATAACCGGCAACACCTGGCGGCTGGTCAAGGGCCGTCAGGTTTTCTATCATGTCCCCTTTCCTGCCAGACATCGGATTTTCCGTGCACGAGATTTTCGACATGCTGCTGGCGGTCTTTGACCGCGCGGCGCTAATGCTGATTTGCCTCTTTTTCCTGATTCGCATCCGCCTGTTCCGCGAACTGCTGCATAAGAGCGCCCACACGCCGAAAGAGCTGCTGGCGGTCACCGCGATCTTTTCGATGTTCGCGCTGTTCAGCACCTGGTCCGGGGTGCCGGTGGAAGGCTCGCTGGTGAACGTGCGCATTATCGCCGTGATGTCCGGCGGTATTCTCTTCGGCCCGTGGGTCGGCATCATCACGGGCGTTATCGCCGGGCTACACCGTTACCTGATTGATATTGGCGGCATCACCGCCATTCCCTGTTTTATCACCAGCATCGTCGCAGGCGTGCTCTCAGGCCTTATCAGCCGCCAGGTGCCGAAAGCGCAGCACTGGCGCGCGGGCATTCTGGGCGGCATGCTGTGCGAAACGCTGACCATGATTCTGGTGGTGGTCTGGGCGCCGACCACGGCGCTCGGGCTGGATATCGTGTCGAAAATCGGCGTGCCGATGATTTTAGGCAGCGTCTCTATCGGCTTTATCGTGCTGCTGGTGCGAAGCGTCGAGGGCGAAAAAGAGGCCAGCGCCGCGCGCCAGGCCAAACTGGCGCTGGATATCGCCAACAAAACGCTGCCGCTGTTCCGCCATGTGAATACCGAATCCCTGCGTCAGGTGTGCGACATTATCCGCCGCGATATCAACGCCGACGCGGTCGCCATCACCAATACCGAAAAGGTGCAGGCCTATGTGGGCGTGGGCGAGCATAATTATCAGGATAACAGCGACGCGCTAAGCCCCACCACGCAACAGGCGATCCGCTACGGCAAAATCATCATCAAGAATAACGACGAAGCCCACCGCACGCCGGAGATTCACTCCATGCTGGTGATCCCGCTGTGGGAGAAAGGCATCGTCACCGGAACGCTGAAAATCTATTACTGCCATGCGCATCAGATAACCTCCTCGTTGCAGGAGATGGCCGTCGGCCTGTCGCAGATCATCTCTACGCAGCTTGAGGTGTCGCGCGCCGAGCAGTTGCGCGAGATGGCGAATAAAGCGGAGCTGCGCGCGTTGCAGAGCAAAATCAACCCGCACTTTCTCTTTAACGCGCTGAACGCCATTTCTTCGTCCATACGCCTCAACCCGGACACCGCGCGCCAGCTGATTTTTAACCTCTCGCGGTATCTGCGCTACAACATCGAGCTGAAAGACGACGAGCAGATCGACATTAAAAAAGAGCTGTACCAGATTAAGGACTACATCGCGATTGAGCAGGCGCGCTTCGGCGACAAGCTGACCGTGATTTACGATATCGACGACGAAGTGAACTGCCGCGTCGCCAGCCTGCTGATCCAGCCGCTGGTGGAGAACGCGATTGTGCATGGCATTCAACCGTGCCGCGGCAAAGGCGTGGTGACGCTTAGCATCGCGCAGAGCGGCAGCCGGGTGCGGATCGCGGTGCGCGATACCGGCCACGGCATCGATCCGCAGATTATCGAACAGCTGGATACCAACGAGATGCCAGTAAATAAAATCGGGCTGATTAACGTGCATCATCGGGTGAAGCTGTTATATGGCGAAGGGCTGCATATTCGCCGCCTGGAGCCGGGCACCGAGATTGCGTTTTACGTGCCGGATCAACCGCCGCGTCCCGGCGCCGCGACGCTGTTGTAGAGAGAGAAAGCGATGAAAGTGATTATCGTCGAGGATGAAGTCCTCGCGCAGCAGGAGCTGAACTGGCTGATTAAAACCCACAGCCAGATGGACGTGGTCGCCACGTTTGAAGACGGGCTGGATGTGCTGAAATACCTTCAGCAGCACGACGTGGACGCCATTTTTCTCGATATCAATATTCCGTCGCTGGACGGCGTGCTGCTGGCGCAGAACATCAGTAAATTCGCCCGCAAGCCGTTTATCGTGTTTATCACTGCCTGGAAAGAGCATGCGGTGGAGGCGTTCGAACTGGAAGCATTCGACTACATTCTGAAACCGTATCAGGAGTCGCGCATTATCGGGATGCTGCAAAAGCTGGAAGCCGCCTTTGCGCAGCAGAGCGCGCCACACGCCGCCGCGCCTGCCGGGCGCGAGAACGCGACCATTAATCTCATCAAGGATGAGCGGATTATCGTCACCGATATCAACGATATTTACTACGCCGAAGCGCACGAGAAGATGACGTTCGTCTACACGCGCAAAGAGGCGTACGTGATGCCGATGAATATTACCGAGTTTTGCAGCCGCCTGCCGGAGGCGCATTTCTTCCGCTGCCACCGCTCCTACTGCGTGAATCTCAATAAGATCCGCGAGATCGAGCCGTGGTTTAACAACACCTACATTTTGCGCCTGCGCGATCTCGATTTTCAGGTGCCGGTGAGCCGCAGCCGGGTTAAAGCATTCCGCCAGCTGATGCGGTTGTAAGGAATAACAAAAAGGCGCCGCGCGGCGCCTTTTTTGTCAGAGGATCTGCCCCAGCGTCTGGCGCAGATGCGCGCCCGCGCCGAGCAGCCCTGGCTGGTCGTGAACAATCAGATAGACCGGAATATCCTGTACGTAGGTTTTAAAGCGGCCTTTATCTTCAAACCCGCCGCGAAAACCGCTGGAGGTGAAGAAATCCAGGAAGCGCGGCACGATGCCGCCTGCGATGTAGACGCCGCCAAAGGTGCCGAGCGTCAGCGCCAGGTTGCCGCCGAAACGGCCCATGATGACGCAGAAGAGGGACAGCGCGCGACGGCAGTCGGTGCAGCTGTCATCCAGCGCGCGTTCGGTGATGTCTTTTGGACGCAGGTTGTCCGGCAGACGACCATCGGCTTTGACAATCGCGCGGTAGAGGTTCACCAGACCTGGCCCTGACAACACGCGCTCGGCGGAAACGTGGCCGACTTCGGCGCGCAGCTGCTCAAGAATAATCGCCTCTTCTTCGCTGTTCGGCGCGAAATCGACGTGGCCGCCCTCGCCCGGCAGGCTCACCCAGCGCTTATCGACATGCACAAGGTGCGCGACGCCAAGTCCGGTGCCCGCGCCATAAACGGCGATCGGTTTATTGGGCTGCGCTTCGCCGCCGCCGAACTGGATCAGATGGTCGGTTTTGAGCATCGGGATCGCCATGGAAACGGCGGTGAAATCGTTAATAATTTCCAGATGATCGAAGCCGAGATTCTTTTTCATTTCGGCGACAGAAAACGCCCAGACGTGGTTGGTCATCGCCACCCAGTCGCCGGTAATCGGACACGCAATGGCGATGCAGCCATCCGTTACCGTGGCGTTATGCTCTTTCAGATACACCCGCACCACCGCTTCAAGGCTCGGATAATCAAGGCCGGAATAAGTTTTCGCCTTGAGTATCTCGCCGCTGTCTACGTCGCACAGCGCTAAGCGTGCGTTGGTGCCGCCTACGTCTCCCACCAAAGCATATTTGGTCATTCTGTTGCTGCTCCGCTAAATACAAAATAATCTTGGCACACTCTAAATTCCCGGCGCCTGAACAACAATGACCATAGCATAAGTGCCCCGCGTTTAGAGACTTACATCACAGATTACCTTGAACGTTTCAGCATCTTCTGTACCGAAAGGCGCTTATTCATCCTGCGCGCCGTTACGGGCTTCCAGCGCCCGGCTGACGGCATCGAGCAGCGGCGGCACATCGTCGCGCGGCAGCATCACTTCAATTAACGACAACCGCTCGGGCCGCGACAGGCGTTCCAGCACGTCTTTAAGCTGCGCCGCGTCGCTGACCCGCCAGCTTTGCGCCTGGCTGGCGGCGTGCAGCGCGTGCGGCAGTTTTGTCCACTGCCACGGGGCGATGTCGTTATAGCGCTGCGTCGCGCCGTGAATGGCGCGCTCGACGGTGTAGCCATCGTTGTTGAGCACCATCACCACCGGGGCCTGCCCGTCGCGCAGCATCGACCCCATTTCCTGAATAGAAAGTTGCGCTGCGCCATCGCCAGTAATCAGCACCACACGGCGGTTCGGACAGGCGGTCTGCGCGCCGAATGCGGCGGGCAAGGCGTAGCCTATCGAGCCCCAGAGCGGCTGCACCAGAAAATCGCAGCCGGCGGGCAGACGCAGCGCGGCGGCGCCAAACGCGGCGGTGCCCTGATCGACCGCGATGATATCGCCTGGCTGTAAAAACGCTTCGATCAATGGCCAGAAATTCTGCTGGTTCAGCGCGCCTGCGGCGGTGGATTTTATTGCAGGCGGCGTAGCGTCCGGCGGCGCGAGGCGCGCGCTATGGCGTTTGGTGATGTCATGCAGAATCGCCACTGCCTGATCCATGGCGATGCCGCTAAACCAGCGGTCGCCCACGCGGGTGGCCCAGGGCTGGACATCGATGGTCTGGTCGCGCGTCAGGCGCTGGGTAAATCCGGCAGTGATGGTATCGGCGAACTGCACCCCGACGCAGATAACCAGCTCCGCCTCTTCTATCGCCCGGCAGACCGCCGGATCGCTTGCCGCGCCGCTGTAGGTGCCCGTAAAGCCGGGCTTTGTTTCATCCAGCACGCCTTTGCCCATCAGCAGCGAGCTGTGCGGCATCGGCGTGTCGTCCATCCACTGATGCAGCGCGTTTTGCACGCCGAAGCGCTGGGCCAGAAAATCCGCCAGCAGCGCCACGCGCCCGCCTTTGGCGAAGCGCGCCTGCGCCGCCTCGCGAAATGCGGCCAGTTGGGCGTCGTCGCCCTGTGGGCGCGGCGCTGTGATAGCGTTTACAGGCGCGGTCGCAGGCGCGCGTGCCACATCGGTCGGCAGCACCAGATAACCAGGACGACGGGTACGCAGCATTTCCGCTATCACTCTGTCGATTTCGCTACAGGCGTTCGCGGGGGTAAGCCAGCCCTGCGCGGCGGTGACTTCGCGGGCGATGCGCAAAAAGTGGTGAAAATCGCCGTCGCCCAGCGTGTGGTGCAATACTTCGCCTTTGCGCTGCGCCGACTGACACGGCGCGCCAACGATATGCAGCACCGGCACCGCCTCAGCGTAGCTGCCCGCCACGGCATTAAGCGCGCTTAGCTCGCCCACGCCATAGGTCGTCAGCAGCGCGCCGATGCCGTTGCAACGGGCGTATCCATCGGCGGCATAAGCGCCGTTGAGCTCGTTGGCGCAGCCGACCCAGGTGATACGCGGGTGGGCGATGACGTTATCGAGGAACAGCAGATTGTAATCTCCAGGCACGCCAAACAGGTGCTTAACGCCACATCCCGCCAGACGATCCAGCAGATAATCGGCAATACAATAGTTAGCTGGCATATTCGCCATCCTTTTTCAGGAGCCTGTAGTGAGTATTAGTGAAGTGTGATCGCTGTCCAGAATGCGGCAGCAAAAAGCGGTGGCAAGCAAGATTTACGCACGTCGGGCGTGTAGGCTGTCAGCTTTCGCAATGGGTGTAACCGTATACACTTGCGGTATCGCTTTGCATATTAACGCGATACTCAAACCGTACAGCAACCACGTACAGAGGTGAATAAACATGGTTTATCAGGCAGATCCTGCGCGCTACGCCACGATGGAATACCGCCGCTGCGGACACAGCGGCCTGAAGCTTCCGGCCATTTCGCTCGGCCTGTGGCATAATTTTGGCGACGCTACGCTGGTGGAGACCAGCCGCCAGCTGCTGCGCCGGTCGTTTGACCTCGGCATCACCCATTTTGACCTCGCCAATAATTACGGCCCGCCGCCGGGCTCCGCCGAAAGCCATTTTGGCCGCATTCTGAAAGAAGATTTTCTGCCCTACCGCGACGAGCTGATTATCTCCACCAAAGCGGGCTACACCATGTGGGACGGCCCTTACGGCGACTGGGGCTCACGCAAATACCTGATTTCAAGCCTTGACCAGAGCCTCAGGCGCATGGGCCTTGAATACGTGGATATTTTCTATCACCACCGTCCGGACCCGGAGACGCCGCTCGAAGAGACCATGCGCGCGCTGGACCATATTGTGCGTCAGGGTAAGGCGCTGTATGTCGGCATCTCTAACTACCCGGCGGATCGCGCGCGCGAGGCTATCGACCTGCTGGCGCAACTCGGCACGCCGTGCGTTATCCATCAGCCAAAATATTCGATGTTTGAGCGCTGGGTGGAAGACGGTCTGCTGGATTTGCTCAAGGAAAAAGGCGTCGGCAGTATTGCCTTTTCGCCGCTGGCGGGCGGGCAGCTCACTGACCGCTACCTGAACGGTATTCCGGCGGATTCGCGCGCCGCCAGCGGTAGCCGCTTCCTGAATCCGGATCAGATAACGCCTGAGAAGCTGGAGAAAGTGCGCAAGCTGAACAGTCTCGCGGTACAGCGCGGGCAGAAGCTGTCGCAGATGGCGCTCGCCTGGGTGCTGCGCGATGAGAACGTTACGTCGGTACTCATTGGCGCCAGCAAGACCAGCCAGATAGACGATGCGGTGGGAATGCTGGCGAAGCGCACCTTTACCGTCGAAGAACGTCAGGCGATCGAGGCGATACTCGCATAGTGCATGAGGTGACGCTGCTTTAGCAAAATGTGCGGTCATACCTGTTTTCGGAGTCGGAGCGATGCTGCAGAGATTTACAGGTCCGTAATATTACTGCAACAGGCCACTACGGCCCCGATCGTGAAGGAGATAAGTATGTTCAGGTCACTGATTCTTGCAGCAGCGTTACTGGCGGGTACGGCGCCGCTTATCGCCAGCGCTAGTGAAATCACCCTGTTGCCATCCATCAAATTACAAATTGGCGATCGCGACAATTACGGTAACTACTGGGACGGCGGCCGCTGGCGCGACCGCGACTACTGGCGCAATCATTACGAGTGGCGCGGCGACCGCTGGTGGCGTCATGACAATGGTCGTCATCGCGGCTGGGACAAACACCGCGGCTGGGACGACCGCCGGGCGTATGAGCGTGGCTATCGCGAAGGCTGGAGCGATCGCGATGACCGTCGCGGCTGGGATAAACATGGCCGCGGCCATGGTCATCACCACTGAGTTCACTCGCGTAATAACAAAAAAGGCAGGCCCGGAGCCTGCCTTTTTTACGTCGTTATAATCCGAGCGCCGTGCCCACCAATAGCCAGATATTCAGCGCTACCACCAGTACGACAATCGCCCAGCCGGTGCGTTTTACCCACGGTGTGTTGACCAGCTCGCCCATCAGCGTTTTGTTGCTGGTAAAGAACAGCAGCGGCACCAGCGCCAGCGCGATACCAAAGCTCAGCAGCACCTGGCTCATCACGAGAATGCGCGTCGGATCGAGGCCCATCAGGATAACGATAAACGACGGCGCCATTGTCACCGCGCGACGTACCCACAGCGGAATGCTGAAGCGCACAAACCCCTGCATCACCACCTGCCCTGCCAGCGTGCCCACCACCGTGGAGGAGAGCCCAGCCGCTACCAGACTTAAACCAAAAATGGTCGCCGCCGCGTGGCTCAGGAGCGGTTCGAGCGTCAGGTACGCCTGATCGAGCTCGGCCACTTTGGTATGTCCGCTGAAGTGAAACGCCGCCGCTGCGGTCGCCATCATCGCCAGATTCACAAAACCGGCGATGGTCATCGCGATCGCCACGTCCCATTTGGTCGCGGAGTAGCGTTCTTTACGCGAGCCGTCATGCAGGTTTTGCGTGAGCGACGAATGCAGATAGATAACGTGCGGCATGATGGTCGCCCCCAGGACGCCTGCGGCCAGGAACACGGCTTCGGAATTCGGCAGGCTTGGGATAAGCATCCCTTTGCCGAGCGCGGCAAGCTTCGGCTGCGAGAAGAAAAGTTCGACAATATACGCGGCCGCCACAAACAGCAGCAGCCCGCCGATGACTTTTTCCAGCGGTTTCTGCCCGCGCTTTTGCAGCATCAGGATAAGAAACGTGGCGATACCGGTCAGCACCGCGCCCTGCAGGAGCGACACGCCAAGGATCAGCTTAAAGCCTATCGCCGCGCCGATAAATTCCGCGAGATCGGTCGCCATGGCGATGATCTCCGCCTGCACCCAGTAAAACCAGACGACCTGGCGCGGATAGTGATCGCGAATTTGCTCGGCGAGATTTTTGCCGGTAGCGATGCCAAGCTTGGCGGAGAGCACCTGAATCAGCATCGCCATCAGGTTCGCCCAGACCACCACCCACAGGAGTTGATAGCCAAAGCTCGCGCCCGCCTGGATGTTGGTCGCAAAGTTACCCGGATCGATATAGCCAATGGCAGCGATGAAAGCTGGCCCCATCAGCGCCAGCCTTAACTTTCGCGCTGTACGGCCACGATTTTGCTCAACGCGACTGTGGTTCATTCTCTGCCTCTGAAATATAGCCTTTGCTATGTTTCATGCTACCAAAATGAGAATGATTATCAAGTTCATAAGACCGGACAATCTCTGATGGCTCTGATAGCTGAAATCAATGAAAGGTGAGTTAAGATCGAGGAATACGCGGAAAAGTCTACCGCATGTGACCACGTATGTTAAAAGTGTAGCAGGAAAAGATAACCTTTCACTGCTTTACGTAACATCACATTTTTGTATGTTTGATCACTCTTTTCATGTTTTGTCACATGACGTAACTATAGTGTGTTGCAGATCTCGTTTTCTAAATGGTTGTTGCATAGAATGTGCACGGAAATTAAACCTGCCTCATATTTGGAGCAAATATGTCCCGCGTTCTTCATTTCGTTTTGGCGCTCGCCGTTGTAGCGCTCCTTGCTTTGCTGGTTAGTCACGACCGCAAAAAAATTCGCCTGCCCTATATTGGTCTGCTGCTGGTTATCGAAGTGCTGCTGGCCTGGTTCTTCCTGAACTCAAACATTGGCCTGGGCTTTGTGAAAGGCTTTGCCGATATGTTTGAAAAACTGCTCGGCTTTGCTAATGAAGGGACTAACTTCGTCTTTGGCAAAATGAACGATGAAGGTCTGGCTTTCTTCTTCCTGAAAGTGCTCTGCCCTATCGTCTTTATCTCTGCGTTAATCGGTATTTTGCAGCATATTCGCGTTCTGCCGATTGTTATCCGGGCTATCGGTACGGTTCTCTCTAAAGTGAACGGTATGGGTAAACTGGAATCCTTCAACGCGGTAAGCTCGCTGATTCTGGGACAATCAGAAAACTTTATCGCCTATAAGGATATTCTCGGCAAGATGTCGCGCAACCGTATGTACACTATGGCTGCGACCGCGATGTCCACCGTGTCCATGTCGATCGTCGGCGCGTACATGACCATGCTGAAACCGCAGTACGTTGTGGCGGCGCTCATTCTGAACATGTTCAGCACCTTTATCGTCCTCTCCATCATCAACCCGTACCGTGTTGAAAATGAAGAAGATTTGCAGATGTCTAACCTGCATGAAGGGCAGAGCTTCTTCGAAATGCTGGGCGAGTACATTCTGGCAGGTTTCAAAGTGGCGATTATCGTTGCCGCGATGCTGATCGGCTTTATCGCGCTGATCTCCGGCCTGAACGCGCTGTTCGCCGCTGTACTGGGCATCTCCTTCCAGGGCATTCTGGGCTACATCTTCTACCCGGTTGCCTGGGTGATGGGCGTACCGGCCAGCGAAGCGCTGCAGGTGGGCAGTATTATGGCGACCAAACTGGTGTCCAATGAATTCGTCGCAATGATGGATCTGCAGAAACTGGCGGGCACTATCTCTCCGCGCGCGGAAGGCATTCTGTCGGTATTCCTGGTTTCCTTCGCGAACTTCTCCTCTATCGGCATCATCGCAGGCGCTATCAAAGGCCTGAATGAAGAGCAAGGCAACGTGGTTTCTCGCTTCGGCCTGAAGCTGGTGTATGGCTCTACGCTGGTGAGCGTACTCTCCGCGTCTATCGCCGCACTCGTGCTGTAAGATAACGCGACGCGTTAAAAACCGGGGCCTGGCTCCGGTTTTTTTATGCCCTGCGCTCAAGCGGCTCAGGCTGCCCTGGCAGATAGCCCTGAATATACTCCACGCCAAGCGCGAACAGCAGATCGCGCTGCGCCGGGGTTTCAACGAACTCTGCTACCACCGTCAACCCGCGCGCCTTCGCCAGATCGCAAATCGATTTCACCACCAGCGCGTCAAACGTATTGCTCACCACGTGACGGACAAAGCAGCCGTCGATTTTAATGATATCGGCCTGTAAGCTTTTGAGCCGCTCGAAATTGGCGTAACCGGTGCCAAAATCATCAATCGCGATGCAAAACCCTCGCGCCTGCAAAAGCGCGATATTATGCATGGTGTTTTCCGAGCCGGAGAGCGCCTGCTCCTCCGTTACCTCCAGAATCACCGCGCTAATCGGCACCTGGTAGCGCTCAAACAGCGCAATGGCCTGCTGGGCGATGCCCTGCTGTTGTAGCGTTAAGGGCATCAGGTTAACGGAAAAGCGCGCGCCTGGGCGCGTTTGCGGGTGCGCGTGCAGATATTTCAGGAGTTTCTCCAGCACCTGCATATCAAAACGCGCGCTGAGGTTAAAACGGGCGATCAACGGGATAAATTTCGCGGGCATAATGAGCTCGCCATCGCACTCAAGCCGCGCCAGAATTTCAGCATACCCCTCCCCCTGCGCATTGCGTATCGGCTGCGCGAACAGCGTGACGCCATCCCCGGAGAGCGCGCGTTTTACCTTCTGCAGCATCAGCACCGGCTCGCTGGTTTGCCCGGAAATGCCCTGGCTGCGGCTTTCCAGCGCCACCACCGGCTCGCCGGGATGTGCAAGTTCCGCGAGATAACTCAGTTGCCCGATGGTGCGGTAAAGCTCCTCTGGCGCCTGCACCTGATGTACCGGCGCCCAGGCGGCGCCATAGTCGAGATCAAGCGGCGTGCCGTTCCACTGGATACGTTTGCTGTTCAGCAGATCCACCATGTGCCGCAACCGGTTATGCGGCTCAGGGCCTGCCAGCCAGATAAGCAGGTCGCTGTCCGGTAACTGAAAGACTTTTTCGCCGGCGTTCAGCCAGGGCAACAGGAGCGTCGTCACCTCTTTTTTGCACTGGATGCGCATCATCAGGCCATAGTGACGGCTAAGAAACTCAAGATTGGTCACACGCAGGCAGCAGAGCGCGCCGCCAGAAGCACTTTGCAGGTGCCGCTCCAGCGCGCGCAGGTTTGGCAGTCGCGTAAGGGGATCGGTCAATGCCAGCATACGATATTGCCGTTTCATCCATTCATTTTTGTTAAAAATGACCGTCATGAAACGCATCGAAACTGCAAATGCAATAAAGCCAGACAGCATAAACGCCAGCAAAAAGCCGTTTTTATCTGCCGGTAAAAAGCTGTTGGAGCTACCCATTAACAATAATAAAGCAACAGACCAGAGCAGCGTAATCAGCACGGGACCGATAAGAAAAATCCCGGTGGTAAATAAAACGAAAATGACCGGCAGCGTATAAATCGAAATTAAAAAAACTTTAAAGGGCAGCAGAAAGAGCGTCAGCAGAATGAATACCGAGGCAAACCAGCCTGTGGCCAGCAACTTTTTTTCCGGCGCGAGCAGCGGAATAATGCAGCGGCGCCAGAACGCGCGGGCAAACACCGGGCTTAGCGCCATGCGGACTGGATAATAAAAAATATCGACGAAGATGACCGATGCTGCCATTAAACCCTGGACGGTGACAATACTGTAAAACGACGTGCTTTCGCCAAAATAAGACGCAATAACCTGAGGATAATCAAGCCAGTGCCCTGAAATCATCATTAAGAGCTTGATCAGACAAGGCGCCATCAGGCCAGTCAGGAAGAGGCGTAACCCCGCGCCGCGCCGGGCCATCGCAAAGCGCCAGCGCGGACCTTTCAGGGCGCGGCACAAGCCGCACGCCAGCGTAATCGGCAATAAAAAACTCGCGATAAACGCCAGCAGTTGTTGGCTATTTAGCGGGAAAAACCAGCCATAAAAAAATAAAAATGAGAGCGCCAGGGGGAGTAAGGCATAGCGGCCGAAAAGATAAATCATCGCCAGCATCAGGCTGAGCGGTAAAAACGTTAAATATATTCCTGCGCCATCGACAATAGCCTCTGGCGATAACAGGCGCGCTAGCGGCAACAACAGGACGCACAGCAACAACGCAATGCCTGACTTACGCAAACCGTGGCGATAATTCATAAGAAGCTTCTTACAGGCATGGCGGCGTTTCTACAGACTTTAATGATAAAAACCTTTCGCCTGGCTGGCAAGAAAATGGGGAATGTTCAGAAGAAGCGGCGGATGACGAGTAGAAATAATCCACCCTTAAAAACAAAAACCCCCGCCATAAGGCGAGGGTTTCAATTTTGGTGGAGCTAAGCGGGATCGAACCGCTGACCTCTTGCATGCCATGCAAGCGCTCTCCCAGCTGAGCTATAGCCCCACGAGATTCTGGTGTTACTGACCAAACCTGTTGGGATAAAGGTTTGGTGGAGCTAAGCGGGATCGAACCGCTGACCTCTTGCATGCCATGCAAGCGCTCTCCCAGCTGAGCTATAGCCCCGTCGGAACACCTTGTCGCGTTGACGGGCGGGATAATAAGAATTCCACCGGACAGTGTCAACGCCAAATTCATCTTTGCATTTCAAGTGCCGAAAAAGCCAGCAAAAAGGTTCCAAAAAATCGCATCTCCCGATACGCTAGTTATTCCCGTCACAGTTTCCTGTACTGTGTTCTTGTACGATAAACGACTAACAGGTTACATGTTGAAAAGGATGAGTTATGGTCAAGGATCGAATGACCCCGGACGAGCTGGCGCATTACACCGGATATAGCCGCCAGACTATCAATAAATGGGTGCGCAAAGAGGGCTGGCACACGTCGCCGAAGCCCGGCGTACAGGGCGGCAAAGCGCGCGTGATTCATGTTGATGAACAGGTGCTGGCGTTTATCCGCAGCGCCCGCCGCGTCTCTGATAACGTCGCCACCTATACAGCGTCTGTCGACGCGCCCCTGGAAAATCTGCTGCTGAATTCTCTGAAAGAGATGAGCCAGTCAGAGCAAAAACAGCTAACCTCGTTACTGCTGCGTGAAGGCATTGCCGGCCTGTTGCAGCGGCTGGATATTCGCCACACGGATTAAGCCATGAACCGATTTACACGCTGGATGACGGCGAAAGAACTGGGCGAGCTGACGGGCTATACGGCGCAGACCATCAGCGGCTGGGCGCGGAAGTACGGCTGGAAGCGTATTCCGCTCAAGGGGCGTAAAGGCGGCGCGCAGTTAATTCTTATCACGCAGCAGGTGTATGACTATTTTCTGTCCACCGATAAGCTGCGCTACTCAGCCCACCTCTATCGCCGCGTTGAAGAGAACGATGCGCCCTACGTGACCTGGGATAACGAAATGATGGCGCAGTTTATCCGCACGCTGGAGATGCTGAACCCGCAGGAACAGGCGCGCCTGAGCGAGCTGATTAATGAAGAAGGGACGGCGGGTCTGGTGAAAAGGCTCGGCCTTAGCGACGAAAAATAAAAGCCGGCTTGCGCCGGCTTTTTTATTACTGCTGGTTTTCGCGTTCCGCGATAAAGGCCAGCGCTTTGTTGATACGCTCTACGCTTCGGGATTTACCAATCGCGTGAACGGTCACGTCCAGGCCCGGTGATTGCCCTGCCCCGGTCACCGCGACGCGTAGCGGCATGCCCACTTTACCCATGCCCACTTCCAGCTCATCGGCGGTCGCCTGAATGGCATGATGCACATTTTCAGCGGTCCAGTCGGTCACCGCAGCGAGTTTATCGCGCACCACTTCCAGCGGCTGACGCGCCACCGGGCGCAGGTGTTTTTTCGCCGCGTCGGCGTCGAACTCGCTGAAATCTTCATAGAAGTAGCGGCAGGTCTGCGCCATCTCTTTGAGGGTTTTGCAGCGCTCGCCCAGCAGTTTTACCAGCTCCGCCAGTTGCGGACCGTTGCGGGTGTCGATGTTTTCCTGCTCAATATGCCACTGCAGATGCGTCGCCACATATTCCGGCGCCAGCGTGTTGATGTAGTGGTGGTTGAGCCACAGCAGTTTATCAGTGTTAAACGCACTCGCCGATTTGCTCACTGCATCAAGCGCGAAGAATTTGATCATCTCTTCACGGGAGAAAATTTCCTGATCGCCGTGGGACCAGCCCAGACGCACCAGATAGTTCAACAGCGCTTCCGGCAGATAGCCGTCGTCGCGATACTGCATGACGCTGACCGCGCCGTGACGTTTGGAGAGCTTTTTACCGTCATCGCCATTGATCATAGAAACGTGCGCATACAGCGGCACCGGCGCGCCCAACGCTTTCAGGATGTTAATCTGGCGCGGGGTGTTGTTGATATGGTCTTCGCCGCGGATCACGTGCGTGATTTCCATATCCCAGTCATCCACCACCACGCAGAAGTTGTACGTCGGGGAACCGTCAGTACGACGGATGATCAGATCGTCGAGTTCAAGGTTGCTGAATTCAATCGGGCCGCGGATCTGATCGTCAAACACGACGGAGCCGTCCTGCGGGTTAGCAAAACGCACGACGCAAGGCTCATCGTCAGCGTGATGCTCATGGCTGTGGCGGCAGCGGCCGTCATAACGCGGCTTCTCGCCCTTCGCCATCTGTTCTTCGCGCAGCGCTTCCAGACGCTCTTTTGAGCAATAGCACTTATACGCCGTTCCCGCCGCCAGCATTTCATCAATTACCGCGTTGTAGCGATCGAAACGTTTGGTCTGGAAATACGGGCCTTCATCCCACTCCAGGCTCAGCCAGTTCATCCCATCCATAATGGCTTCGATGGCTTCCGGCGTGGAGCGCTCAAGATCGGTGTCTTCAATGCGCAGCACAAATTCGCCGCCCTGATTGCGGGCGAAAAGCCAGGAATAAAGAGCGGTACGGGCGCCACCGACATGCAGATAGCCGGTCGGGCTTGGCGCGAAGCGGGTTTTGATTTTCATTGATTGGCCTTAGTGTTAAACAATGCCATTAAGCGGCACATGCCAGGGAGTGACAAAGTGGGCAATATTCTACCACCGTGCGCTGATTCCTCAATGTTGATACCTTCCGCCCCTCTTTTCAGTCGTTATCTGTTGAGAAATCATACCTTAACGCCCAGAAAACCAACGCGCTGTCTAATTTTACGACGAACAAACAAAAACTTTGGAAAAGGCGTTGACTCATTTTCAACTCTCCCTATAATGCGACTCCACACAGCGGGGGTGATTAGCTCAGCTGGGAGAGCACCTCCCTTACAAGGAGGGGGTCGGCGGTTCGATCCCGTCATCACCCACCACTTTAACGTGGTTCCCGCAGTGTAGATAAGAAATGAGAAGTGGGTGATTAGCTCAGCTGGGAGAGCACCTCCCTTACAAGGAGGGGGTCGGCGGTTCGATCCCGTCATCACCCACCACTTTCTCGCCAGCGAATTTCTTATCATGCAGTAACAGAAGTACCGAAGTGGGTGATTAGCTCAGCTGGGAGAGCACCTCCCTTACAAGGAGGGGGTCGGCGGTTCGATCCCGTCATCACCCACCACTTCGGGTCGTTAGCTCAGTTGGTAGAGCAGTTGACTTTTAATCAATTGGTCGCAGGTTCGAATCCTGCACGACCCACCAATGTAAAAAGGCACCCTAAAGGTGCCTTTTTGCTTATCTGAACGTAAGAAAGATTCGAACCTGCAGCAGGTTCGTGTCGAGCCATTTATGGCGAGACAACGGAGCCGCTTGCGGCGACGGCCCGAAGGGCGAGCGAAGCGAGTCATCCTGCACGACCCACCAATGTAAAAAGGCACCCTAAAGGTGCCTTTTTGCTATGCGCGCTATCCACATCCTCACGCCTTTTACCGTATCTACCCGCCCTGCTTCGCTTTTATACGCGATTTCGCCATTAAGCACTCAGCTTTCCGGTTCCGGTGCCGATACCTTCTCCAGGCCTATAACAAAGGAGAACATGATGTCGACTACCATTACTGCATCAACCCCGTCGGTACAGACAAGCAGCAGCAGCGCGTCCAGCGGCAACGATATTGCGTCGCAAATTGCCCGCCTGACACAGCAAATCACCAAGCTTACAACCAAGCTAAAAGATCTCGCCACCAGCGAAGGCAGCGCGGAAGAGAAGCAGAAACAGCAGCAGCTTATCCAGAACCAGCTCAAAATGTTGCAGGCGCAGCTGGCTCAGTTGCAGCATGAGCAGGCTGAACAGGCGCAGAAAAAACAGGAAAGCAAGCAGGTGGAAGCCGTGAAACAGGCCTCCAGCGACCATCAGATTGACATCTACGTATAAGAATAACGTTCTCACGGGCCGGTAACAGGGCCACGGTGAAATGGCAGGAAAAATCACGGCGCGAATTTTCGCGCCGTTTTTCAGGGCTTTTTCAGCGGCTGGACCAGGTGGCCCAGCCCTTCTGATTTAATCAGCAGCGTCACCGCCATCAGCTCGCCAAGTTTTCCCGCGGGAAACTCATCCTTGCGGGCAAACCACAGCAGATACTCTTCCGGCAGATCGATAAGCCGGCGGCCTTTGTATTTACCAAACGGCATTTCCGTATTGGCGATAGCGATGAGTTGCTCTTTTTCCATATTACTCACCCAACAGGCGCAACATTTCCGCCTCGTCGATGACCTCAATGCCCAGCTCCTGCGCTTTCGCAAGTTTGGAGCCCGCCGCTTCACCGGCGATAAGCAGATCGGTTTTCTTCGACACGCTGCCGCTGACTTTCGCCCCCAGCGCCGCGAGGCGCGCTTTGGCGTCGTCGCGCGACATCTGGCTTAACGAGCCGGTCAGCACCACGGTTTTCCCGGCGAACGGGCTGTCTATCTCTTCAGCTTTCACCACCTGCGGCGCGGGCCAGTGAATGCCCACCTCTTCGGTGAGATCGCGGATCACCGCGCGGTTGCTCTCTTCTTCAAAGAAGTTGAACACATGCGTCGCGACCACAATCCCGACATCCGGTACTTTTTGCAGGTCGTCAATCGAGGCGTTAATCAGCGCCTCCAGCGTGCCGAAATGAGCCGCGAGCCCGGCGGCGGTCGCTTCGCCCACTTCCCGGATGCCGAGCGCATAGAGAAAACGCGCGAACGTGGTTTCTTTGGCTTTTTCCAGCGCAGTGACCAGATTTTGCGCCGATTTCGGCCCCATGCGATCGAGTCCGGTCAGTTTACCCGCCGTCAGACGGAACAGATCGGCAGGCGTATGGACATATTCTTTCTCAACCAGCTGGTCGATGATTTTATCGCCCATGCCGTCCACATCCATGGCGCGACGCGAGACGAAATGCTTAAGCGCCTCTTTACGCTGGGCGCCGCAGATAAGCCCGCCGGTGCAGCGCGTCACCGCCTCGCCCTCAACACGCTCGACATCCGAGCCGCAGACCGGGCACTGCGTCGGGAACACCACCGGTCGCGTTTCTTCCGGGCGCTCAGAGAGCACCACGTTGACCACCTGCGGAATAACATCGCCCGCGCGGCGAATCACCACTTTATCGCCGATACGCAGCCCAAGGCGCGCAATTTCATCAGCGTTATGCAGCGTCGCGTTGCTCACCAGCACACCCGCCACCTGCACCGGTTCCAGGCGCGCGACCGGCGTAATAGCACCGGTACGTCCGACCTGGAACTCGACGTCACGCACGGTCGTCAGTTGCTCCTGAGCCGGGAATTTAAACGCCACGGCCCAGCGCGGCGCCCGCGCCACGAAGCCCAGCTGTTCCTGAAGCTCAAGCGAATCGACTTTAATTACCACGCCGTCAATGTCAAACCCGAGCGTCGGTCTGTCGGCCTCGACCTGGCGGTAAAACGCCAGCACGTCTTCCGGCGTTTTCACGAGGCGAATGCGATCGCTCACCGGCAGGCCCCAGGCTTTAAACTGTTGCAGACGAGCCATATGGCTGCGCGGCAGCTCGCCGCCTTCCAGCAGCCCGACGCCGTAACAGAAGAAGGTCAGCGGGCGTTTGGCGGTGACGCGCGGATCGAGCTGACGCAGCGAACCCGCCGCCGCGTTACGCGGATTAGCGAAAACTTTTCCGCCGGTGCGCCGGGCTTCTTCGTTGATCTTTTCAAAGCCCGTCTGGGGCAGGAACACTTCGCCGCGCACTTCGAGGCGCGCCGGAATGTTATCCCCATGCAGCTTCAGCGGAATGGCGCGAATGGTGCGCACGTTAAGCGTGATATCTTCGCCGGTTGTGCCGTCACCGCGGGTGGCGGCACGCACCAGCAGTCCATCTTCATAGAGCAGGCTGACCGCCAGGCCATCGAGTTTTAGCTCGCAGCAGTACACCAGCGCATCGGTGTTTTTCAGGCGATCCTGCACACGCTTGTTAAACGCCAGGAAACTCGCCTCGTCAAACACGTTATCCAGCGAGAGCATCGGCACTTCATGACGCACCTGGCTGAACGCGGTCAGCGGGGCTGCGCCAACGCGCTGGGTGGGCGAATCGGGCGTCACCAGCTCCGGATGCGCCTCTTCCAGCGCGCGCAGTTCGCGCATCAGGCGATCGTATTCAGCATCCGGCACTTCCGGCGCGTCCATGACATGGTAGAGAAATTCATGATGGCGAAGCGTGGTTCGCAGTTGAGTCAGTTTTTCTTCGATTGATTCCATAACGCACCATCAATGATAAAAAACCCCCGACAGGCGGGGGTTATGGGAGAAAGCTTAACGGCGGGCGGTTAGCCGTTCGCCTCTTTCACATCGCGAATTCTGTCCTGATATTCACGCAGCTTCTGCGGCGTCATCATACGGCGCTGATCGTCCAGCACCACGCCGCCAACTTCATCGGCGATATGCTGCGCCGACTGCAACATCAGCTTGAAGTTTTGCAGCTCATCGCCAAACCCTGGCACCTGCATAAAGATGGTGATACCCGGCGTGGTAAAATCGGTCATGGTTTCCGGATCAAACGAACCTGGTTTAACCATATTCGCCAGGCTGAACAGCACAGGTCCGCTGCCGTCCGGGCTCAGATGACGATGGAAAATGTTCATGTCGCCAAATTTAAAACCGGCCTGCTGAATGCTGTTGAACAGCACATCGCCATTAAGCTGGCTGCCCGCGTGGGCCGCCACGTTCATAATAATAACGGTTTCTTTCGGCTGTGGTTTTGCCGGGGCGCTTACGGGCGCGGGTTCGGAAACCGGCTCTGGTTGCGGCACATGCTCGGCGACCGGCTGCGGCGCGGGCTGGCGCATTGCAGGCTGTGCTGGCGCAGGCTGTTGCGGTTGCGGCGCAGTCTGGCGAACCGGCTGCGGCTGTTGCGGCTGATGCAATGGCGCTTCAGGCGTTTCTGTGTACGCAGCCTCGTGTTCCGGCTCGATCGGCTCGCGAACAGGCTGACGCGGCTGAGAAGGCGCGTAAGGCGGCTGATAGTTATGCTGAGGCTGGCGAGCCGGCGCGCTTTCCGGCACCGGCGCGCTGCGGCGCACGCGAACTTCGCCAACGCCGTCGTCATCCGGCTCATCGACGTCGTTTTCGTCTTCATCCTCATCGCGCTTCGATTTCATGCGCTTCATCGGACGATCGCGGAACATAGAAGAACGCTCCTTACGGCTGGTCCACAGACCATGCACCAGTAAGGCGATTATGGCGATCGCGCCAACAATGATTAATATCAGACGCAAATCCTGCATCATTATATTCTCTGTTGTTCTAACACCTTGCCATGACGGCAAACATTTACTCACTAAGAGTATTTGCCCATTACGGCAAGTGCAAGTGCGCGCTCGGTTTTCCGGACAGAAAGATGAAAGAAATCGTGCTTTTTGCTGTTTTTTCGACCATTTCTCGGGTGGCGCAAATTTCCCTCTCGGTTAAGATAACCGGGCCCCGGTTCGGGGAGGCTAATAAGGAGCTTTGTGGAACTATGGTTTCAAACACAGGCGCGGGTTCGCGCAGCGGTCTGTACTACCTTTCAGAGGGATTCAGGCTGATAAGCCAGCCGGGTATCCGGCGCTTCGTGATCCTTCCTCTGCTGGTCAATTTTTTGCTGATGGGCGGCGCGTTCTGGTGGCTGTTTACCCGTCTCGATAACTGGATCCCGCGACTGATGTCTCATGTCCCGGAATGGCTGCAGTGGCTTAACTATCTGCTCTGGCCGCTGGCGGTAATCTCTGTCGTCCTGATTTTCGGCTATTTCTTTTCTACCGTAGCCAACTGGATAGCCGCGCCGTTTAACGGCCTGCTGGCGGAACAGCTGGAGGCCCGGCTTACCGGCGCCACGCCGCCGGATACCGGTATTTTCGGCATCATGAAAGATTTGCCGCGCATCATGAAGCGCGAATGGCAAAAGCTCGCCTGGTATCTGCCCCGCGCGTTAGTACTGCTGCTGCTCTACTTTATTCCCGGAATCGGCCAGACCATCGCGCCGGTGCTCTGGTTCCTCTTTAGCGCCTGGATGCTCTCTATCCAGTATTGCGACTACCCGTTCGATAACCATAAAGTGCCGTTTAAAACCATGCGTACTGCGCTGCGCGAACGGAAAGGTTTAAATATGCAGTTCGGGGCGCTGGTCAGCCTCTTTACGCTGGTGCCGGTGCTGAATCTCGCGATTATGCCCGTAGCAGTCTGCGGCGCAACGGCGATGTGGGTAGATTGCTATCGCGGCAAACACGCCAGCTGGCGCTAGTCCGGCTGGCATATAGCCGGGCTTATTCCATACTCTTAAGCATTATTTCGCACGAGCATAACGATATACGAAATCCTTACTTCCTCAGACGCGTTGAGCGGGTATGCTGGTGTGGTTCCCAAAATTCATACAGTTAAGGACGGGCTATGAGCAAGATTTTTGAAGACAACTCGTTGACTATTGGCCATACGCCGCTGGTTCGACTGAACCGCATCGGTAACGGACGCATTCTGGCGAAGGTGGAGTCACGTAACCCGAGCTTCAGCGTTAAGTGCCGTATCGGTGCCAATATGATTTGGGATGCAGAGAAGCGCGGCGTACTAAAGCCGGGCGTGGAGCTGGTCGAGCCGACCAGCGGTAATACCGGTATTGCGCTGGCGTATGTCGCCGCCGCGCGTGGTTATAAGCTAACGCTGACCATGCCGGAAACCATGAGCGTTGAGCGCCGTAAACTGCTGAAAGCGCTGGGCGCCAACCTGGTGCTGACCGAAGGCGCTAAAGGCATGAAAGGCGCTATCCAGAAAGCTGAAGAGATTGTCGCAAGCGATCCGTCGAAATATCTGCTGTTGCAGCAGTTCAGCAATCCGGCTAACCCGGAAATTCATGAAAAAACCACCGGTCCGGAAATTTGGGAAGATACCGACGGCCAGGTTGACGTGTTTATCTCAGGCGTTGGTACTGGCGGGACGCTGACCGGCGTGAGCCGCTATATCAAGAACACCAAAGGCAAAACTGATCTGATTACCGTCGCGGTTGAGCCGACGGATTCCCCGGTTATCGCTCAGGCGATCGCAGGCCAGGAGCTGAAACCGGGCCCGCACAAGATTCAGGGTATCGGCGCAGGCTTTATCCCGGGCAACCTGGATCTCAAGCTGGTCGATAAAGTCGTGGGCATTACCAATGAAGAAGCTATCTCGACCGCGCGCCGCCTGATGGAAGAAGAAGGCATTCTGGCCGGTATCTCTTCCGGGGCCGCCGTTGCCGCCGCGCTCAAACTTCAGGAAGATGAGACCTTTACCAATAAGAATATTGTGGTTATCCTGCCGTCTTCGGGTGAACGTTATTTAAGCACCGCGCTGTTTGCCGATCTCTTCACTGAGAAAGAATTGCAACAGTGATGCCAGATTGTTAAATATGCGCAAAAAAGCACCCAAAGGGGTGCTTTTTTGTGGCATGCATCAAACTTTTGCCTTGTATGGCATTGCCTGGATCGACCGGGTCTGGTATTTAACCAGCAATTATTTCGATGCGTGAAATTAATCCCGAGGCGAATTGATGTGTGCTGAATCGATTTAACGATTTGGTCATGCTACTTCGTTCGCGTCATAATGATTAATGACGAGCGAAACGCGAGCCGCATGGAACACGATGCCATGCGTTTTTCGTGATTCAGGCATCCATGCTGCGTTCCGTTACGCCGGCGCTAACTATACAGGCTAAAGTCCCGCCGCCAGGCTAGACTTTAGTTCCACAACACTAAACCTATAAGTTGGGGAAATACAATGTTCCAGCAAGAAGTGACTATTACCGCTCCGAACGGTCTGCATACCCGCCCTGCTGCTCAGTTTGTAAAAGAAGCCAAAGGCTTCACCTCCGAGATCACTGTGACTTCCAACGGCAAAAGCGCCAGCGCAAAAAGCCTGTTTAAACTGCAGACTCTGGGCCTGACTCAGGGCACCGTTGTGACCATCTCCGCGGAAGGCGAAGATGAGCAGAAAGCAGTAGAGCATCTGGTAAAACTGATGGCTGAACTCGAGTAAGTTCCGGGTTCTTATTAAAATCAGTCACAAGTAAGGTAGGGTTATGATTTCAGGCATTTTAGCGTCTCCGGGTATCGCTTTCGGCAAAGCATTGCTGCTGAAAGAAGATGAAATTGTCATCGACCGGAAAAAAATTTCTGCCGATAAGGTTGATCAGGAAGTTGAACGTTTCCTGAGTGGTCGCGCCAAAGCCTCCGCTCAGCTGGAAGCAATTAAGATCAAGGCCGGCGAAACTTTCGGTGAAGAAAAGGAAGCTATCTTCGAAGGCCACATCATGTTGCTGGAAGATGAAGAGCTGGAGCAGGAAATCATAGCCCTGATTAAGGATAAGCACATCACTGCCGACGCGGCAGCGCATGAGGTTATCGAAGGTCAGGCGACCGCCCTGGAAGAGCTGGACGATGAATACCTGAAAGAACGCGCCGCTGACGTGCGCGACATCGGTAAACGTCTGCTGCGCAACATTCTGGGCCTGGCCATTATTGATTTAAGCTCCATTCAGGATGAAGTTATTCTGGTGGCAGCGGATTTGACCCCGTCGGAAACCGCACAGCTGAACCTGAAAAAGGTGCTGGGCTTTATTACCGATCTGGGCGGCCGTACCTCCCACACCTCTATCATGGCGCGCTCTCTTGAGCTGCCAGCGATTGTGGGCACCGGCAGCGTCACCGCTCAGGTGAAAAACGACGACTACCTGATCCTCGATGCGGTTAACAATAAAGTCTACGTTAACCCGACGAACGACGAGATCGAATCGCTGCGCGCGATTCAGACTCAGGTCGCCGAAGAAAAAGCAGAGCTTGCGAAGCTCAAAGATCTGCCGGCCATCACCCTTGACGGCCACCAGGTTGAAGTCTGCGCGAACATCGGCACCGTGCGCGATGTGGCGGGCGCCGAGCGTAACGGCGCTGAAGGCGTAGGTCTCTACCGTACCGAATTCCTGTTCATGGATCGCGACTCCCTCCCGACGGAAGAAGAGCAGTTCCAGGCGTATAAAGCCGTGGCTGAAGCGTGTGGCTCGCAGGCGGTTATCGTGCGTACCATGGACATCGGCGGCGATAAAGAGCTGCCGTACATGAACTTCCCGAAAGAAGAAAACCCGTTCCTTGGCTGGCGTGCGATTCGTATCGCAATGGATCGTAAAGAGATCCTGCGCGATCAGGTACGTGCGATCCTGCGCGCCTCCGCGTTCGGCAAACTGCGCATCATGTTCCCGATGATTATTTCGGTTGAAGAAGTGCGCGCGCTGAAAAAAGAGATCGACGTTTTCAAACAAGAACTGCGTGACGAAGGCAAAGCTTTCGACGAAACGATTGAAATCGGCGTAATGGTGGAAACGCCGGCGGCCGCGACTATCGCGCGCCACCTCGCCAAAGAAGTCGATTTCTTCAGTATTGGTACCAACGATCTGACGCAGTACACCCTGGCGGTTGACCGCGGTAATGATATGATATCGCATCTTTACCAGCCGATGTCGCCATCAGTCCTGACCCTCATCAAGCAAGTTATTGATGCATCTCATGCTGAAGGTAAGTGGACCGGCATGTGTGGTGAGCTTGCTGGCGACGAACGTGCTACACTTCTGTTGCTGGGGATGGGTCTGGATGAATTCAGTATGAGTGCCATTTCTATCCCGCGCATTAAGAAGATTATCCGTAACACGAACTTCGAAGATGCGAAGGTTTTAGCAGAGCAGGCTCTTGCTCAACCGACAACGGACGAGTTAATGACGCTGGTTAACAAGTTCATTGAAGAAAAAACAATCTGCTAATCCACGAGATGCGGCCCAAATTACTGCTTAGGAGAGAAGGCTAATGGGGTTATTTAGTAAACTGTTCGGTGATAAAGGCAATAGTGACACCGGAACCATTGAGATCGTTGCTCCACTGTCTGGTGAAATCGTTAACATCGAAGATGTGCCGGATGTAGTGTTCGCAGAGAAAATCGTTGGTGATGGCATCGCTATCAAACCGACCGGTAACAAAATGGTTGCGCCGGTTGATGGCACCATCGGTAAGATTTTCGAAACTAACCACGCTTTCTCTATCGAATCGGACAGCGGCATCGAACTGTTCGTTCACTTCGGTATTGATACCGTTGAGCTGAAAGGCGAAGGCTTCAAACGCATCGCTGAAGAAGGCCAGCGCGTGAAGAAAGGCGATCCGGTTATCGAATTCGATCTGCCGCTGCTGGAAGAGAAAGCAAAATCCACGCTGACGCCGGTTGTCATTTCTAATATGGACGAAATCAAAGAGCTGACCAAGCTTTCTGGTAGCGTGACCGTCGGTGAAACGCCGGTCATCCGTATCAAGAAATAAGACTGACTCGTGTACAAAAATGGCGCCGCAAGGCGCCATTTTTTTATCTGAACGCTGACCAAGGACTCCAGACCATGCGCCACTGGCGTTTCCTCTGCCTGTTTTTCGCCCTGCTGCTGCCGACAGCGCCGCTTTACGCGGGCTCGCCCGGCCCTTATGTGCTGGCCTTTATCGATATCTCCGCCCCGCCGCTGAACGACGGCCAGGCGCTCACCGCAGCGCTTCGTAAAGCGCCGACCGTGCCCGGTCGAGCGTCCTGCTTTTTATGCGAAGAGAGCGATCAGGTTGAAATGCTCTATCTGTATCGCCTGCCGCCTGGCCTGTCGGTCGACACGCTGCGCCTTGCCGTAAACGGCGATCGCGCCGCACGTCATCAAATGCAGCAAAAGCTCGCGGCGTTTGAAGATAAAGACGGTTATAAGGTGGACGGGCTGCTCATTTACGAGCACAAACCTGACGAGGTGCGCCTGTACGCGATGCCCGCCACGCCCGGTAAGGCGTTGCATAAAGTGAGTAAACCGGTGAAACGCTACCTGTCGCTATCGAGTCTGGACAAGCTATTTGAAGACGCGGCGGCTGAAATTCCGCGTGAAATCTGAACCGGCGGGCGCACGCCCGCCGTGATTGCGTTAAATGCCCGCGCCCTGGCTGTAGATCTCCTCGCTAAAGACGCCTGTGGAAAGATAACGGTCGCCCCTGTCGCAGATAATCGCCACCACGACAGCGCCCGGATTCTCGTGCGCCACGCGCAGCGCGCCGCATACCGCGCCGCCGGAGCTGACGCCGCAGAAAATACCTTCTTTACGCGCCAGATCGCGCATCGTGTTTTCCGCATCGCGATGATGAATATCCAGCACGTCGTCCACCAGCGAGGCGTCAAAAATACCCGGCAGATATTCTGCGGGCCAGCGGCGGATACCCGGAATACTGCTGCCCTCTTCCGGCTGTAAACCGACTACGGTCACCGATTTTTCCTGTTCGCGCAAAAAGCGGCTGACGCCGGTGATCGTGCCGGTCGTGCCCATGCTGGAGACAAAATGGGTGAGGCGTCCTTCAGTCTGACGCCAGATCTCAGGGCCGGTCGTCGTGTAGTGCGCCCAGGGGTTATCGGGGTTATTGAACTGATCGAGAATAATACCTTCGCCGCGCGTTGCCATCTCTGCGGCCAGATCGCGCGCGCCTTCCATTCCCTGCTCCCGGCTCACAAGCACCAGCTTCGCGCCATACGCCTGCATGGCCGCCTTGCGCTCCATGCTCATGTTATCGGGCATCAGCAGCGTCATGCGATACCCTTTAACAGCGGCAATCATCGCCAGCGCAATGCCGGTATTGCCGCTGGTGGCTTCAATCAGCGTGTCGCCAGGTTTGATGTCGCCCCGCGCCTCGGCGCGGGTAATCATCGCCAGCGCCGCCCTGTCCTTGACGGAGCCTGCCGGGTTATTGCCTTCGAGTTTGACCCAGATTTCGCTGCCGTTGTCCGGCCCCAGGCGCTGGAGTTTTACCAGCGGTGTGTTGCCGATAGTATTTTCGAGTGTATTCACGATGTTTACTCAATAAAAAAGCCGGGCATCGCTTTGCTTACCCGGCCTGGAAGATGCAGTGATGACTGTCGGCACGGCAAGCGTAGCGCCACCGGCGATAAACCTGCTCAATAAGCTATCAGGCAGACTTCGCCAGAGCAATATTCTCGCGCGTCTCGATGCGCTCGTTGCCGTGGTAAATACGCGCATGTTGCAGGCCGACAAACAACCGCTCGCCGCGCTGCGGTACGTAATCTTCACGCAGCACCACCGTCAGCGGTTCGTCATACCAGCCCTGCGGCTGCACCACGAGCTGCATATAGTGGCCTTTCGGGCTCACTTCCAGCACATGCACCGGCAGCGGCGAATCAAGGTTCGTACGGCGGCTCACGTCCACTTCCCACGGGCGTAAGAAGAGATCCACCGGCCCCTGATAGGCAGGCGTAAAGCCGAGCGGCCAGCGATGCGCGCCGACGTGGAACTGTCCGCCGCGCACGGTGCCCTTCAGGCGATTCACTTCGCCTAAAAACTCCAGTACGAAGCGGGTTGCCGGCTCACGCCACACCTGCTCCGGCGCATCGGCCTGTTCGATATCGCCCTGGCTCATCACCACCACGCGGTCGGCCACTTCCATCGCCTCTTCCTGATCGTGCGTCACGAACACGCTGGTGAACTTCAGTTCTTCATGCAGCTGACGCAGCCAGCGCCGAAGCTCTTTACGCACCTGGGCGTCGAGCGCGCCGAAGGGTTCATCCAGCAGCAGAATTTGCGGTTCTACGGCCAGCGCGCGCGCCAGCGCCACGCGCTGTTTCTGTCCGCCAGAAAGCTGCGCCGGGTAGCGGTCGGCCAGATGCGCCAGCTGTACCATTTCCAGAAGCTGGGTCACTTTTTGTTTGATCGCCGCCGCGTTCGGGCGTTCGCGACGCGGTAAGACGGTGAGGCCAAACGCGATATTGTCAAATACCGTCATATGGCGAAACAGCGCGTAGTGCTGGAACACAAAACCGACCTTACGCTCACGCGCATGCAGGCGGCTCACGTCCGTACCGTGGAAGCGAATATGACCGCTGGTCTGGTGTTCAAGCCCGGCGATAATGCGCAGCAATGTGGTTTTCCCGGAGCCGGACGGCCCCAGCAGCGCCACCATCTGGCCGGAAGGGATATCCAGAGAGATATCATTCAGCACCTGGGTGCGACCAAAAGATTTCTTAATATTGGCAATCTCAATGCTCATGATTTCCCTCCTGTTGCACGCGTTTTTCCTGGTTATTCAGGCGCCATTGCAACGCACTCTTTAAAAACAGGGTCAGAATCGCCATCAGGGTCAGCAGCGCGGCGGCGGTAAACGCGCCGACGGTGTTATAGTCCTGCTCCAGCAGTTCAATCTGCAGCGGCAGTGACAGCGTCTCGCCGCGGATAGAGCCGGACACCACCGACACCGCGCCGAACTCGCCGATGGCGCGGGCGTTGGTCAGCACCACGCCGTAGAGCAGCGCCCAGCGAATATTTGGCAGCGTTACGCGGCGGAACATCTGCCAGCCCGAAGCGCCCAGCAAAATCGCCGCCTCATCCTCATGGCTGCCCTGGCTTAACATCACCGGCACCAGCTCGCGTACCACGAACGGACAGGTCACAAATATCGTCACCAGCGCCATACCGGGCCAGGCAAACATAATCTGCATGTTGTGCGCGTCCAGCCAGCCGCCAAGCGGGCCGTTGGAGCCGTAAAACAGCAGGTAGACCAGCCCCGCCACCACAGGCGAGACGGCAAAAGGAATATCCAGCAGCGTCAGCAGCAGCTGGCGACCAGGGAAGTTAAAGCGCGTCACAAGCCAGGCCAGCAGCGTGCCGAATACCAGATTCACCGGAACGGTAATCAGCGCGATCAACACGGTCAGCCAGATGGCGTGCAGCATATCGGGGTTAGCGATATTCTCCAGCACCGGCATCAGGCCATCGGAAAAGGCTTTGGCGAAGATATAAATCATCGGCACCACGAGAATAAATGCCGACAGCAGCATCCCGATGCCGATAAGCAGCCATTTACCCCAGTTTATGCGCGCCTCTGCGCGCGCCTGCGTCATCATTGTCATCAGTGTCCCACCACCCTGCGTCCAAACCGGCTTTGCAGCGTGTTAATCGCAAACAGCAGCAGCAGCGACGCGGCAAGGATAACCGAGGCGATAGCGCTCGCGGCCGGGTAGTCAAACTCCTGCAAACGCACAAAAATCATCAGCGAGGTCACTTCGGTTTTCCAGGCGATATTGCCCGCGATAAAAATCACCGCGCCAAATTCGCCAAGGCTGCGGGTGAAAGAGAGCGCTACGCCCGCCATCAGCGCCGGAGAAAGCTCCGGCAGCACCACTTTGCGAAAGCTTTGCAGGCGCGTGGCGCCCAGGGTTTCCGCCGCCTCTTCATACTCCGGGCCCAGCTCTTCAAGCACCGGCTGAACGGTACGCACCACAAAAGGAATACTGGTAAACGCCATCGCCACCGCGATGCCAAGCCAGGTATAGGTTACTTTGATATCAAACTTCGCCAGCCACTCGCCGTAGAAGCCGTTCACCGAAAACAGCGAGGCGAGCGTCAGGCCAGCCACGGCGGTCGGCAGCGCGAACGGCAGATCCATCAGCGCGTCCAGCAGCGTGCGGCCCGGAAAACGGTAGCGGGTTAAAATCCAGGCCATCAGCAGGCCGAACGCGCCGTTGAACAGCGAGGCGACCGCCGCCGAGAGCAGCGTCACTTTGTACGCCGCCACGACCTGCGGGTTGGAAATCACGTCCCAGTACTGCGCCCAGCTCATCTGGGACACCTGCATCACCAGCGCGCTCAGCGGCAGCAGCAGGACAAGGCAGACAAACAGCAAACTGGTGCCGAGGCTTAACGTAAACCCCGGCAGCACGCGTTTAGACACAGCAAACATTACTTACGCCCCGCCGCCACCAGCTTGTCGAACTCACCGCCGCTGGAGAAATGGGTTTTCATCACGTCCGGCCATTTGCCGAACGCGTCTTCCACGCGAAACAGCTCGGTTTGCGGGAATTTGTCTTTCAGCGATTCCATCACCTGCGGGTTATTCACGCGGTAGTAATAGCTGGTGATAATCTGCTGCGCCTGCGGGCTGTAGAGCCAGTTGAGGTAGGCTTTGGCCGCTTTCTCTGTGCCGTTGGCCTTCACGTTTTTATCGACCCACGCCACCGGGAATTCCGCCAGGATATTCACCTTCGGCACGACCACTTCATAGCCTTCTTTGGCGTACTGATTACGGATGTTATTCACTTCCGATTCAAAGCTAATCAGCACGTCGCCGAGGCCGCGCTCCACAAACGTAGTGGTTGCGCCGCGACCGCCGGTGTCGAACACCTCAACGTTTTTCAGGAACTGGGTCATGAACTGCTGGGTTTTGGCTTTGTCGCCGCCGTCGGCTTTATCCGCCGCGCCCCAGGCCGCCAGATAGGTATAACGCGCGTTGCCGGAGGTTTTCGGGTTCGGGAAAATCAGTTTCACGTCCGGGCGCACCAGGTCATTCCAGTCGTGAATGTTTTTCGGGTTCCCTTTACGCACCAGGAACGCCATGGTGGAGTAAAACGGCGAGCTATTGTTCGGCAGACGCGCCTGCCAGTCGGCCGGGATCAGATTGCCTTTGTCATGCAGGATCTGAACGTCGGTCACCTGGTTATAAGTTACAACGTCTGCTTTTAAGCCCTGTAGAATCGCGAGCGCCTGCTTGGAGGAGCCCGCATGAGACTGTTTGATCGTCAGCTTATCGCCGTTGTTATCCTTCGCCCATTGCTGTTCAAACGACGGGTTCAGGGCAGCGAACAGCTCGCGCGAAACATCATAAGAGCTGTTAAGCAGTTCAGTCGCCTGCGCGGAACCTGCCATCAGCAGAGAAATCGCCAGCGCGCCCCATGCTTTTTTCACTGATTTCACGGCCATTTTGCACCTTATAAATGTGATAACGATCGAGCCATCAGTGTATTTATACGGGTGGGAAAGCTATACCGCTTTTATATACCGTTTGGTGATTTGCAAGTGCAAAAGGATATAAGACGAAGGGCGTGAGGGCGCGGCCCGCAAGGCCGCGCGCGAAGGGGATCAGAGGTTAAGCAGACGGGTCAACGACGGGGCGAAATAGTAGCCGCCGGTCACCGGCCGCGTGAAGCGCAGCATGGCGTCGCGCTTGCCGTCAGTGTCGCCAAACATGCTCCGCAGTTGCTGCTCAATATTATGGAGACGCGCGCAGTAGGCGCAGAAGTAGAGGCCATGTACGCCGCTGGCAGTACCGTAAGGCAGGCTCTGGCGCACAATCTTCAGGCCTTTGCCGTCCTCTTTCAGATCAACGCGAGAAAGATGTGACGTGACCGGACGCGCGTCGCCGTCAATCTCTTCGTTAGCGGCTTTGGTGCGCCCGATCATCATCTCCTGATCCGGCACGCTCATACGGTTGAGCTGTTTCAGGTTATGCTCCCAGCGCTGCACAAATACGTAGCTGCCGCCCATGTCGACGCCGTCCTGAATCACCGCCACCTCGCGGCGCGTCTCTTCGCCCGCCGGGTTTTCGGTGCCGTCGACAAAGCCGCTCAGGTCGCGATCTTCCACCCAGCGAAAACCGTGGGTTTCTTCTTCAATGTTCAGCGCGTCGCCGAAAGCCTCCAGCGCCGCCTGGGCGACCGAGAAATTCACATCATGGCGCAGCGAGAGAATGTGGATCAGCACGTCGTGCTGGGTAGCAGGCGCAAGCCCTTTGCCGAGCGGCGTAAAGTCTTTCAGCTCTGCCGCGCTGTCATCATTCGTCAGCGAACGCCACAACGTATGGCCGAACGCCACGACGACGCCGAGATTCGCCTCGGGAAACTGCGCCTGAAAGGTCGCTACTTTATCGGCGAAAATTTTACTCGCCCCGCGCAGCGTCTCGCGCTGGCTTTCATCAACGCTCGCTTCAAGCCAGATAGCCGCGCGACAATGCTCCGGCAAAATGCCGCTTTGAACCACAGACATCACTCCTCCTGATAAACCGCTGCCACCGGGGTGGCAAAACCGGGCATATTGTACCCGATTTAACGGCTCAGGCGTTGCGTTTACGCAAGAGTCAGCGGCGCCAGATAATCTTTTTCAGCGTCCAGCCTTTAAGCGCGTCATCCGGCGGCATCAGCTCCTGCGGGCCGCGCCATTCGCCGCTAAAGACATAGCTAATATGCTCGCTGCCAGGCGCCTTACACTCCACGCCCGCGTCATCCGGCGCGCTGGCTTTCTGACAGGCGCCCTGGGCTTTTTTATAGAGATCGCCAAACGGGGTGCCGATCTCCACGCCGCTGTCGGTGGGTATCGCTTTATCCAGTACGTCGATGCGGCTCACCGTGCCGTTTTCACCGTCAATGACCAGCGCCAGCTGGTTCTCTTTCATCGCTTCGAAATAGCGCACAATGGTGCCGCCGTTGGCGCGCATGCCGCTGCGCAGGCGATAGTCGTCGCCCAGCGCCTCGCTCACCGCCGCTTCCTGAAGCGGCGTATCGGCAGTGATATCGCCGACGCCTTTTTCCGTCACTTCCAGCGACGATCCCCACCCGTCAAACCAGTGCCACGGCGCCGCCTTTGACCAGTTAACGTTAGAGAGCGTCGAGCACCCGCCCAGTAACAGCGATGTTCCACACAGCAGCAGAGGCAATTTCTTCATTACGGTTCCTTATTCAGTCGACAATGTCTCGTTGGAGCGCAAAGACGGCAAAAAGTGCCGTTCAGGGCTGCGGCGTTTCAAAACAGGCGCGTAGACGGCGATGCGAGACCAGCAGCCACAGCGCCCAGGCATCCAGCGCCAGCAGGGCCAGGGCGATGCCGCCCGGCATCTCGCGCCAGAGCAGCAAGGCCTGCGCTATCAGCATCACGGCCTGCGTCAGCATCAACACATAACGCGCGCCGCGCCACAGGCGCGGATAGTCATGCCGCCGCCCGCTTAATAAAAACGTCAGCATCGCGGGCATGCCCGCAGCAAGACCCAGCCAGAAGCTTTGACGGTCGGGGTAAAAGAGCCCCAGTAGCGCCTCGCCCTGCCCGCGCGACGCGCCCGCCAGCACAAATAACCCCCAGGTACGCGCCTGTAATAACAGCACCGCCCAGAACAGCGCCGGGGGTTTCAGCCAGCCGCGACTATCGTAATCGGAAGGTAAATACACGTATAAACCCTGGACTCTTTCGGTATTCGGTCCAGAATTATGTATTGTCTCACCAGACGAAGAAAGGTCTTCGTCGTACGTAACCCAAGGAGATGGAAATGAAAAAACAGCTTATTGCTCTGTGTATCGCCGCTTCAGCGCTGTCCGTAACGCCTGTGATGGCGCAGAAAGGCGGCTTCTCTGGCCCGGATAACAGCGCCAGCGCTAACGCCACTAACAAAGGCGGTTTCCAGGGGCCGGACGCCGCAAGCACCACCGTCAGCGAAGCGAAGAACCTGCGCGACGACGCGTGGGTGGTGCTGGAAGGCAACATCGTGCGCAAGATGGGCAAAGAGCTCTATGAGTTCCGCGACGCCAGCGGCAGCATCAACGTAGACATTGACGACCACGTCTGGAACGGCGCGACCATCACGCCGAAAGACAAAGTGCGTCTCGAAGGTGAAGTCGATAAAGACTGGAATTCCGTCGAAATCGACGTGAAGAAAATCACCAAAGGCTAAACGCCTGGCTCACCCGGCCCTGACCGGGTGAACCGTTATCAGTATTCCTGATCTTCAATGAGCCGTTTGCCAAGGCTAATCACATCCTGATGTTCATAGCCAAGCCGCTCGTACATGCCGAGCACGACGTCGTTTTCTTCGCGGATCTGGATATTGATTTTCGGGCAGCCGCGCGCGATGAGCTTCTTCTCCAGGCGGTTTAAGAGCGCGTTCGCAATGCCGCGCCCGCGAAATTCCGGGTGCACGCCCAGGTAATACGCCGATCCGCGATGACCATCATAGCCGCCCATGATGGAGCCGACGATTTCGCCGCTCACTTCCGCCACCAGAAAAAGATCCGGGTCATGGTTGAGTTTACGTTCGATATCCATTTCAGGATCGTTCCACGAACGCAGCAGATCGCAACGCTCCCACAGGGTAATGACTTCTTCAAAGTCGGCCTGGCGAAAAACGCGTATCTCCATGGTATTCCCCGTCTTTTATGGCATAAAAACCGAGATTATGGCGCTACCGGCGCCAATAGCCAATATCTTCGGCAAAAGTTCGTTGAAAATGGCATACTGGCGACTCATCACGCCCTGAAATGAATAGTAAAACTTTTGTTGCAACAGGGTGTCGTTTCACCCCGTTACGCCAGGTTATAACACTCCAGGACAGTAAAATCAGAAGTCAGGACGCATGAGCACTTTCAAACCCTTAAAAAAACTCACCTCGCGACGTCAGCTATTGCGCGCAGGCCTTGCCGCGCTCGCACTGACCGGTATTAACCAGGCGCTGGCGAAAGAAGAGAGCCCGGCGCTCAGCACGCGTAACAGTCACAGCAAACCGAAGGCGAAAAAAGCGGGCGCGCGCCGTCTCGTGATGCTCGATCCGGGCCACGGCGGCATCGATACCGGCGCTATCGGCCATAACGGCTCGAAAGAAAAGCATGTGGTGCTCGCCATCGCGAAAAACGTGCGCGCCATTCTGCGCGCCCACGGCATCAACGCCAAACTGACGCGCAGCAACGACACCTTTATCCCGCTCTACGATCGCGTTGAAATCGCGCACAAACACGGCGCGGACCTGTTTATGTCGATTCACGCCGACGGCTTTACCAGCCCCAGCGCCGCGGGCGCGTCGGTCTTCGCGCTCTCCAACCGCGGCGCCAGTAGCGCCATGGCGAAATACCTCTCCGAGCGTGAAAACGCCGCCGACGACGTGGCAGGCAGCAAGGTCAAAAATAAAGATCACTATCTGCAACAGGTGCTGTTCGATCTGGTGCAGACCGACACCATTAAAAATAGCCTGACGCTCGGCTCGCATATTCTGCGCCAGATAAAACCGGTTCATCGCCTGCACAGCCGTAACACGGAACAGGCGGCGTTCGTGGTGCTGAAGTCGCCGTCGATTCCGTCCGTGCTGGTGGAAACCTCGTTTATCACCAACCCGCAGGAAGAAAAGCTGCTGGGCACGGCCGCTTTTCGCCAGAAGATAGCGACCGCCATCGCCAATGGGGTCATCAGCTATTTCAACTGGTTTGATAACCACAAAGCCCACTCGAAACGAGGCTAACGATGGCACCCGATATTCAGCGCGTAAAAGCTTTTCTGCTCGATTTACAAGACCGCATCTGCCAGCAACTGGCGGCGGTGGACGGCGACCATTTCGTCGAAGACGCCTGGCAGCGTGAAGGCGGCGGCGGCGGACGTAGCCGCGTATTGCGCGACGGCGTGGTGTTCGAGCAGGCGGGCGTGAACTTCTCCCATGTGCATGGCGATGCTATGCCCGCGTCCGCCACCGCGCACCGCCCGGAACTGGCAGGCCGCAGCTTTGAGGCGATGGGCGTGTCGCTGGTCGTGCATCCGCGCAACCCGTATGTGCCGACAAGCCACGCCAACGTGCGCTTTTTCATTGCCGAGAAACCGGGCGCCGATCCGGTCTGGTGGTTTGGCGGCGGCTTTGATTTAACGCCGTTTTATGGCTTTGAAGAGGACGCCTCGCACTGGCACCGCACCGCGCGGGATCTCTGCGCGCCTTTCGGCGATGACGTCTACCCGCGTTATAAAAAATGGTGCGATGATTATTTCTATCTGAAGCATCGCCAGGAAGCGCGCGGCATCGGCGGGCTGTTCTTTGACGATCTCAACACGCCCGATTTCGATACCTGCTTTGCGTTTATGCAGGCGGTGGGCGACGGCTATCTCAAGGCTTATTTGCCCATCGTGGAGCGCCGTAAAGCGCTGCCCTGGGGCGAGCGCGAGCGCGAATTCCAGCTCTACCGTCGCGGCCGCTATGTGGAGTTTAATCTGGTGTGGGACCGCGGCACGCTGTTTGGCCTGCAAACCGGCGGGCGCACCGAGTCGATACTGATGTCGATGCCGCCGCTGGTGCGCTGGGAATATGGCTATCAGCCGGAAGAAAACAGCCCGGAAGCGGCGCTGTACCGCGATTTCCTGCCGGTGCGCGACTGGGTGAAATAACGCGGCGTCCGCCTCGCGCGGACGCCGTTTTTACCCGGCGAAACGCCCGTTCGCCACATCCTCCGGCGTCACCACGCCGCTGTCCAGCACCCAGCCGCTAATCAGCGCGGCCGGGGTCACGTCAAACGCCGGGTTATAGACCCGCGCGTCTTCCGGCGCCCACTGTACCGCGCCGAAACTGCCCGCCACGCCGGTGACTTCCGCCGCTGAGCGCTGCTCAATCGGGATCGCCGCGCCGTTCGGGCACGCCGGATCGAGCGTGGTCTGCGGGGCCGCCACGTAAAACGGCACGTTGTGAAATTTCGCCAGTACGGCAAGCGAATAGGTGCCGATTTTATTCGCCACGTCGCCATTGGCCGCGATGCGATCCGCGCCCACCCAGACGGCGTCCACCTGCCCCTGCGCCATCAGCTCGCCGCCATCGAATCGGTGATCAGCTGATACGGCACGGCAAGCTCGCCAAGCTCCCAGGCGGTTAAGCGCCCACCCTGCAACAGCGGCCGGGTTTCATCCACCCAGACGTTCGCCACCTTGCCCTCTTCATGCGCGCGCGCAATCACGCCCAGCGCCGTGCCGACGCCCGCCGTCGCGAGTCCGCCGGTATTGCAGTGGGTGAGCAGACGGCTGCCCGGCGCCACGAGTTCACTCCCGGCGCGCGCGATGCGCTCGCACAGCTCGCGATCTTCCTGCACCAGGCGCAAGGCTTCCGCCCCCAGCGCCGCCGCGAAGTCCGGCTGCGTGAGCGCCTGTTTCATGCGGTCGAGATTGTTCATCAGGTTCACCGCCGTCGGGCGTGCCGCACGCAGTACGTCGAGCGCCTGACCTAGCGCGTCGCGCGTCATGCCATGTTCGGCCAGCAGCGCCAGCAACAGGCTTGCCGACAGGCCAATTAACGGCGCGCCGCGCACCCGCAGCGCGTGAATGTGTCCCACCAGCGCTTCTGTGTTATCGGCGGGCAGCCAGTTTTTCTGCTGCGGCAGCGCCTGCTGGTCGAGGATCCAGAGCTTATTATCCACCACCCGCAGGCTGGTCGTCTGAAGTGTCTGCATGCGTTAAATCCTTGTTGCGTTAATGTGTTCCATTGTGTCAGGATGAAATCCAGATGTATAGACGTCTGTACGGCTTTATAACCAGATTGAATGAGGATATCAGCAATGTCGCAATACCGAACCTTTACGGCCAGCGATGCGGTGGCTTATGCGCAACAATTTGGCGGACTCAGCGCGCCGGAAGAACTGGTCAGCGCGCAGGAGATCGGCGACGGCAATCTCAATCTGGTTTTTAAAATCTTTGATACGCAGGGCACCAGCCGCGTTATCGTCAAACAGGCGCTGCCCTACGTGCGCTGCGTGGGGGAATCCTGGCCGCTGACGCTCGATCGCGCGCGCCTCGAAGCCCAGACGCTGGTGGCGCATTATCAGCACTGCCCGGCGCATACGGTCAAAATTCATCATTACGATCCGGCGCTTGCCGTCATGGTGATGGAAGATCTCTCCGATCACCGCATCTGGCGCGGCGAACTCATCAAAGGCGCGCACTACCCGCAGGCGGCTCAACAGCTTGGCGAATATCTGGCGCAGACGCTGTTTCATACCAGCGATTTTTATCTGCACCCCCATGCAAAAAAAGCCGAAGTGGCGCGCTTTATTAATCCGGAAATGTGCGAAATCACCGAAGATCTGTTCTTTAACGATCCGTATCAGGTTCATGAGCGCAATAACTACCCGGCCGAGCTTGAAGCCGAGGTCGCCGCGCTGCGCGACGACAACGCGCTGAAGTGCGCCGTGGCCGCGCTCAAGCACCGCTTTTTCTCCCATGCCGAAGCGCTGCTGCACGGCGATATTCACAGCGGCTCGATTTTTGTCGCCGACGGCAGCCTGAAGGCTATCGACGCCGAGTTCGGGTATTTCGGCCCGGTGGGCTTTGATGTTGGTACGGCCATCGGCAACCTGCTGCTGAACTACTGCGGCGCACCGGGCCAGCTCGGCATCCGTGAAGCCGCCGACGCGCGCGAACAGCGTCTGATCGATATCGCCACGCTGTGGCACACCTTCGCCGAGCGTTTCCAGACGCTGGCGCGCGAGAAAACCCGCGATGCGGCGCTGGCCCAGCCGGGGTACGCCAGCGAGTTTTTGAAAAAGGTGTGGACGGATGCCGTTGGTTTTGCCGGTACGGAGCTTATTCGCCGAAGCGTCGGGCTGTCTCACGTGGCGGATATCGACACCATTCAGGATGAAGAGATGAAGCTGTCGTGCCTGCGCCACGCCATCGGGCTTGGCAAGGCGCTGATCCTCCTTGCCCCGCGTATTGAGAGCGCCGACGAGTTTATCGCCCGCGTGCGGCAGTACGGTTAATCGGCCCCGGTGGGTGCGCTACGCTTACCCACCCTACAGGGAAGAAGGCCAACGTCGACTTTGTAGGGCGGGTAAGCAAAGCGCACCCGCCATCATATCTCCCCCCCGCTCCGTAGGGCGGGTAAGCGCAGCGCACCCGCCATCATCCTGTCCGCACCCGCCGTCGCTTTATCCCAGATACTCAATCACCGACAACCCGCCGTTATAATCCGTGCTGTAAATAATCCCCTGCGCATCTACAAACACATCGCACGACTGAATCACCGGCGGGCGTCCGGGGCGCGTATCCATCATTTTTTCTGGCGCGGCAGGCACCAGCGCGCCGGTCTCCACTGGCCGGTACGGGTTGGAGATATCGTAAGCGCGCACGCCCGCGTTCTGCCAGGTGGCAAAAATCAGCGTCGAACTCACAAAACTACCAGGGCGGTTCTCGTGCAGATTATGCGGCCCGAAGTGCGCCCCTTTCGCCACATAATCCGTTTCATCCGGCTGCGGGAACGTCGAGATACTCACCGGGTTCGACGGCTCGCGGATATCAAACAGCCAGATATGCTTTTCACCATCCTGCTGGTTATCCAGCACGGCTTCATCCAGCACCACCAGCAGGGAGCGATCCGGCAGAGGCAGCGCGGTATGCGTGCCGCCGCCAAACGGCGGGCTCCAGTTGCGGTGGCTGACAAGCGTTGGCGCGCTGCGGTCTTTCACATCCAGAATCGTCAGCCCGCCGTCGCGCCAGCTCCCGTAGGCCGTATCGCCTGCGATAATCGCATGGTGCAGCGCGTAGCGTTTGCCTTCGGGCCAGTCGGGCGTTTCCCCCGCCGCCTGATGCATCCCCGGCAGCCACCAGCGCCCCGCCACTTCCGGTTTGCGCGGGTCAGCCAGATCGATAGTCAGGAAAATATAATCGGTAAAGCCGTCGAGAAGCGCCGAGACATACGCCCAGCGCCCGCCCACGTACCAGATACGGTGAATGCCGATGCCATCGAGCGGCAGAAAGCCGATTTCGCGCGGTTTATCGGGTGTGCTGATATCAAACACCCGCAGCCCCGCGCTCCAGCCTTTATCGTTGACATCGCGCACCGTCTCGCCGACCGAACGGGTGTAATAGACTTTTTCATCGGCGAAGCGCGCATCGGCAAAGAGATCGCGGGCGTTAATCACCAGCAGCAGGTCATCGTGCGCCTGTAAATGCACGTTCCAGGTGCCGGGCGGCGCAGGCACGTAGCCCGCCGCTTTCGGGTTTTTCGGGTCGCGCACGTCAACGATGGAAAAACCCTGCGACACCATATGGCCAATATACGCAAAGCCCCGGTGCACCATCACCTGCACGCCATCCGGGCGACCGCCCTGATCGGAGTGCCCAATCAGCCGCATATTGCGGCTGTAGTCCGGGCGCGGTAACTCAGTCGCCATTATTTGTGCTTCGCTTCAAGCGTCGCAAACCACGGCGCGACGAAATCCTCCGTCTGGCCCCAGCCCGGAATGATTTTACCGAGCGCCGCCACGTTCACTGGCCCGGTCTGGCTTGCCAGCAAAGCCTGCGGGATCGCCGCGGCTTTAAAATCATAGGTGGCCGGCGTCGGCTCACCAGCGATTTTATTGGCGATAAGCCGCACGTTGGTCGCGCCAATCAGCTTCGGATCGACCGCCACGCTCACTTTCCACGGGCTGCCCGCTTCACGCATCAGCTGCAAATCCTGGTTGGAGATATCGATGCTGTAGAGTTTGATCTCGGTGCGTCCGTTCTCTTTCAGCGCCTTGTAAGCGCCCTGGCTGAAAGCGTCCCAGGTGCCCCAGATGGCGTCAATCTGGCCTTTCGGGTATTTCGCCAGCACCGCGCCGACTTTGTTCGCGGTATCGCCCTGCACGTCCGAGGAGACCGCGCCTATCGATTCCAGCTCTTTAATGCCGGGGTTTTGCTTCAGGATCTCCTGGTACGCCGCCTGGCGACGCTCCATCGGCGGGAAGCCCGCGACCCACAGCTTGATGATATTCGCCTTGCCGTTGAAATCTTTCACCAGCTGCCCTGCGGAGAGCTGCGTGAGCGACGCGTCATCCTGCTGGGTGACGGTGACGCCCGGGATTTCGCCCTTCACGGCGGTATCAAATACCGAGACTTTAATACCCGCGTCCACGATGCGTTTCACCAGTTCGGTGGAGTACGGATCGCGCCCCTGGGAGAGAATAATGCCGTCATATTTCTGGCTGATGGCCTGATTAACAAAGTCCTGGAATTTCGCGTCGTCGCCGTTGCTTAAAAAGGTGCTGACCTTAAAGCCGAGCTTTTTGCCTTCCTGAATCGCGCCCGCCACAAACTGCGTGGTGTTGTCGTCCGAGCCCAGATTGCGGATAACGGCGATGCGTACCGGCCCGTTGTGACTGGCGATGGCGTCCGGCACCGGCGCGGGCGTGGCGGCGAAACCGGGGAGCGAAGAGAGCAGACCCAGCGCCAGTAAAGAGAGCGTCAGTTTTTTCATTCTGTTTATTTCCCTGTCTGTGATTAACGTCGCTGGATGTAAGTGATGGCAAGCGCCCCAGCGAGCACCAGCCCTTTGATAATGTCCATCGCGTAATACGGCACCGAGAGCATCACCAGGCCGTTGGACAGCACGCCCAGAATCACTGCGCCCACTAATGTGCCGAGCGCGTTCGGCTTGCCGGAGCCCGCCAGCGAAAAGCCAATCCACGCCGCCGCAACGGCGTCCATCAGATAACCGCTGCCCGCGTTCACCTGCGACGAGCCGATGCGCGAAGCGAGCAGAATGCCGCCAAGGCCCGCCAGCAGCGAGGCGATGACATACGCCGCCACCTTATAGCGCGTGATTCGAATGCCGGAGAGGCGCGCCGCCTCCGGGTTGCCGCCGATGGCGTACATGCGCCGCCCGTGGGTGGTCAGCGACAGCCCAAGCTGCGCCACGACCGTCACCACCAGCATCACAATCACAATAACCGGCACCTGGCCAAGCAGGCTGAATGCGTCAGGAATAATGCCCTCCGCCATGTCGCCGCTCGGCAAGACCATGTTCTGGGTGATCGAGCCGCCGTAGCTGTAGGTCATCGCAACACCCTGAATCACAAACAGGCTGGCAAGCGTGGCGAGCATGTCCGGGATTTTCAGCACGACGATGAGAAACGCGTTAAACAGCCCGACCAGCGTGCAGAGCGCAAGCGTGATGACAATCGCCTCCGTTGTGCCGAAGCCGTGCCAGACGAACAGCGAGATCACCAGCGCATTGGCAAGCGAGGCCGTCGAGCCTACCGAGAGATCGAATCCGCCGATGGTCAGCGAGATGGAGACGCCAATGGCGATCACCGTGACGATGGCGATCGAGCGCAGAATATTGATGATGTTGAAGGGATCGAGAAAGTTGTCCGAGGCGATGCCGAACAGCGCGACCAGCGCCACGACCGTCAGCAGCATCCCCCACTTATAGAAAAACTCAAACAGCTGGTGGCGCGCCGACGGCGTGCTCTTCAGGGTTGCGGCCTTGCTCACGCGGGGGTTCCTCCGGTGGAATAGAGTAATAAGGTTTCTTCGCTGGCTTCACGGCCATCGAGCTCCGCGACGATGCGACCGTCCCACAGCACGCAGATGCGGTCGCACAGGCCCACCAGCTCGGCGAATTCGCCGGAGGCGTAAATAATGCCCTTGCCCTGACGGGCGAGCCCGTCAATCAGGTTGAACAGATCGGTTTTGGCTTTGACATCCACGCCCTTGGTCGGCTCATCGAAAATCAGCACGTCGTTATTCCCGCGCAGCCATTTGCCGATAGCGACCTTCTGCTGATTGCCGCCGGAAAGCCTGCGAAGCCGCTGCTCTGGCCCGCTCGCGCGAATGCCGAGACGCGAAATGACCTCCTGCGCCCAGCGCCAGGCGTCGCGGCGACCAAACACCCCCCAGCGGGTAAAGCTGCCGTCGGCGCTGGCGGCGAGATTCATGGCAATTGGCTCGTCGATAAAAATGCCCTCTTTACGCCGCTCTTCCGGCACCAGCGCCAGCCCGCGCGCCACTGAATCGGCAGGATCGGTGGGCCGCCACGGACGCCCCGCAAGCTCGCCCTGACGCAGCGTGCTTTTGCTCGCGCCAAAGAGCGCCTTGCACAGCTCCGTTTTTCCGGCGCCGGCGAGCCCGGCGATGCCCAGGATCTCCCCTTTGCGCAGACGCAGCGAAATGTCCTGTAGCAGCGTCTCGTCATGCAACCCGTCTACCGCCAGCAACACCGCATCGTCAGGCGTCGGGCGGCGCGGCGGGTAGAGCGTGTCGAGCGCGTGGCCCAGCATTTTCTCGACAATCTGCGAGCCGGAGAGCGAGGCCATCGGCCCGCTCTCAATCAGCCTGCCGTCGCGCAGCACCGTCAGGGTGTCGCAGATGGCCTTCAGTTCATGAATGCGGTGAGAGATAAACACCACGCCCATGCCCTGCGCCTGGAGGCGTCTGACCACCGCGAACAGGCGTTCGCTTTCATGTTGATCGAGCGGCGCGGTGGGTTCATCGAGAATCAGGTAACGGCAGTGATGCGAGAGCGCCCGCGCCAGCAGCACATGCTGTTTTTCGGCAAGCGAGCAACTGTCGATACGGCGATTGACGTCCATATCGACATCAAGCTGCGCCAGCGCCGCACGGGCGCGGCGGCGAGTTTCACCCCAGCGGTAGCGCAGCCCGCCCTCGCGCAAGCTGTCGAGCATAATGTTTTCCGCGACGCTCAGCCCCGGCACCAGCGCGGCGTCCACTTCCTGCTGCACCAGATGAATGCCGAGCGCCTTGGCGTCGCGCGGGGAGCGGATGTTCGCGGGTTCGCCATCCAGCAGGATCTGGCCCTGATAGTGATCCCAGGCGCCGGAGAGCACCGCCATCAGCGTCGATTTTCCGGCGCCGTTTGCCCCGGTAAGCGCATGCACGGACCCGGCGCGCAGGATGAAATCCACCTGCGTCAGCGCCGGGAAGCCGCTGAAGGCCAGGGATATCGCGCGCATCTCAAGGCGCTGGTTCAGGGACATAGCGAGACGTCTCCACACGAATGATTAATCAGTTAAGCCAATCATTCACGCGGATATATTCGCTGGCAATGAATGAATCGGCATAAGATAAAGCAAAAAATTATTAGCCGTCCAGATGTCTGGACGTAATATTAGGATTTTTCAGGTTGCCGCCGCGTTTCGCCGCCAACGTGAAAAAATTGCATGCGCGCGGGCGACAATAATCGGACGTCCGGACGGCTTTTTGTGGCAGGATGGTAAAAAAGACAAGGACACCCTTCATGAGCGATACCGACATCCGCGTGGTTCCCGGCCCGGCAAACTACTACTCCCACCCTGGCGCACTGGCGCGCCTGCATGATTTCTACACCCCTGCGCAACTCTCCCGCGCGGTCTGGGTATATGGCGAGCGGGCGATGGCCGCCGCGCGCCCTTTTCTCACCGACGCCATTGACGCGCCTGGCGCCACGCAGATTTTGTTTCGCGGGCATTGCAGCGAAAGCGATGTGAGCGCGCTTGCGGCCCGGGCGGGCGACGACCGCGCGGTTGTGATTGGCGTCGGCGGCGGCGCGCTGCTGGATACCGCCAAAGCGCTGGCCCGACGCCTTGGCCTGCCGGTCGTGGCTATTCCCACTATCGCCGCCACCTGCGCGGCCTGGACGCCGCTCTCCGTCTGGTATAACGACGCCGGTCAGGCACTGCACTTTGAGATTTTCGACGACGCCAACCATCTGGTGCTGGTGGAGCCGGACATTATCCTGCGCGCGCCAGCGGAATATCTGCTCGCGGGCATCGGCGACACGCTCGCCAAATGGTATGAAGCCGCGGTGCTGGCGCCTGCGCCTCATACCCTGCCGCTCACCGTGCGGCTCGGCCTTAATGCCGCGCTCGCCATTCGTGACGTGCTGCTGGCGCAGAGCGAAACGGCGCTCGCCGATCAGCATCGTGGCCTGCTCACGCAGGATTTCCGCGATGTGGTGGATGCCATCATCGCGGGCGGCGGCATGGTCGGCGGGCTTGGCGAGCGCTATACGCGCGTCGCGGCGGCCCATGCGGTGCATAACGGTCTGACCGTACTGCCGCAGACGGAAAAATACCTGCACGGCACCAAAGTGGCCTACGGCATCCTGGTGCAGAGCGCCTTGCTCGGCCAGGACGACGTTCTCGCGCAGCTCATTGACGCCTGGCAGCGCTTCAGGCTGCCCACCACGCTCGCAGAGCTGGATGTGGATATTCACAACGCCGCCGAGCTGGACCGCGTTATCGCCCATACGCTGCGCCCGGTGGAATCGATCCACGCTCTGCCGGTGACGCTGTCGCCCGCGTTACTGCGCGCCGCCTTCGAAAAGGTGGAACACTTCGCCCGCTAAGCAAATCGCACAGGGTGCGATGCCACTTTTTGCGAAATCCCTGTAGGCTTAAACCTCTCGCGCGGCGATAACAATTCCTTCACGCCGCGTTTTAATACGTTCGGGATGGTTTATGGCTTCTGTACACTCTGATGGCGGCGCGTCGCTGCTGGCGCACCGTTCGTTTGTCGCCTTCTGGCTGGCGCGGACCTGCTCCGGTTTTGGTTTCCAGATGTTGTCTATCGTGGTGGGCTGGCAGATTTACGCCCTCACCCACAGCGCGTTTTATCTCGGTCTGATAGGCCTGGTGCAGTTTCTTCCGTCCGTGACGCTGGCGCTCTGGGCGGGGCATATCGCCGATCAGCGCGATCGCCGCCGGGTGGTGTTGATTGGCCAACTGGTGGAGTGGCTCGCCATCGTCGCGCTGGCCGCAGCCACCGTGGCGCACCTTGCCGACGTGAAGATTATCCTCGGGCTGATTTTTATTATTTCCGTCGCCAAAGTGATGGAGGCGCCGTCGTTGCAGTCGATGCTGCCGGCGCTGGTGCCGCCCGCCCTGCTGGCGCGCGCCACGGCGGCGAGCGCGGTATCAAGCCAGGCGGCGATGATCATGGGCCCGGCGCTGGGCGGGCTGCTGTATGTTTTCGGCGCGCAGGTGGTGTATGCGCTAACCGCTGTGCTGTATCTCATTTCTGTCGCGATGGTCAGCCGCCTGCGCTATGAACAGACGCCGCCTGCGCGCCAGCCCGCGAGCCTCGCCACGCTGTTTGCGGGCGTGAAGTTTATCCGCGAGCGCCCGGACGTGCTGGGCGTGATTTCGCTCGATCTCTTTGCGGTGCTGCTGGGCGGTGCCACCGCGCTGCTGCCGATTTACGCCCACGATATTCTGCATACCGGCCCGTGGGGGCTGGGGCTGCTGCGCGCCGCGCCCGCCGTCGGCGCGCTGCTGGTGGGCTTCTGGCTGAGCCGCCGGTCGCTTGAGAAACATGTCGGGATGATTATGTTTTTGTCCGTGGCGGGCTTTGGCGTGGCGACGCTGGTGTTCGCGCTCTCCAGCAACCTGTGGCTGTCGCTTATCGCGCTCTTTGCGACAGGCGGGTTTGATATGGTGAGCATGGTTATCCGCGGCGCGCTGGTGCAGCTCGATACCCCCAACGAGATGCTGGGCCGCGTGAACGCCGTTAACTCAATATTTATCAATACCTCGAACCAGCTTGGCGAATTTGAATCCGGCATGCTGGCGGCGCTGCTGGGCACCGTGCCCGCTGCGGCCATCGGCGGCATCGGCACGCTGGTGGTAGTCGGACTCTGGATGCGCCTGTTTCCGTCGCTGCGCAAACGCCAGCGCCTCGAAGAGACAACAGCCTGACGCCACAACGCAACGCCTTCTTCGGAAGGCGTTTTGCGAGACGTCACGAGAAACCTTACTCTGCCGCTTTCCTCCTTCCCTCACCCCGTTTAACGTTGCCGCATAAGAAAATGCTTTTCGGAATAAAACTTATACTCTTATATTTTACTTATAATATGGAAGCGGATAGAGTGAGGGAACGCAATGGAAATTAGATGGACGAAGCGGGCGTACAAGCAACTGGGCGCCGTACCGGAAAGCGACCGACTCACGCTTTATAAGAAGGTCTCCGCCCTCTCCACCGAAGAGACCAGGCTGGACATTGTAAAACTGGCGGGGCTGAAACCCCGATATCGACTGCGGGTGGGGAGTTATCGGGTTATTTACGAGCGTGTGGCGGGTGTTCCGGTTATCTGCCTCATTCTGGAAGTTAAACGCAGAACCACGACCACTTACCTTAATTAACGGGGGTTAGATATGCTCAACGCACAAATTATTCATGATAAACAGGGCAAACCCGAGTATGCGGTCATCCCTTACGAACTCTATCTGTCTGTGCTGGCGCAGCTGGAAGATGACGAGGCGCTGGCGTCATTGCCCTGGGAGCCGGACAGCGACGATGACGTAACGATACCGCATGAAGTGGTGGCGATTTCCGTCGAACAAGAGGTCAGCTTACAAGCCGCCTGGCGCATCTGGCGCGGCCTCTCTCAGCAAGAGGTGGCGGAAAAACTCGGCATCAGTCAGTCGGCGGTTTCACAGCTCGAATCGCCGGATTCACGTCCACAAAAACGCACCCGCGAGAAACTGGCGGCGCTGTACGGTTGCCAGCCGGAACAGCTGATCCTTTACCGTTGAGGCTCGATGCTCAACAGCATTTCGCCCCGCCTTTCGCACCATAGCGGGCATCCTGGCGTTCGCGGAAGAATTCCTCATAGGTCATCGGCGTCTGGTCAGGGTGGTTAACGCGCATGTGTTCGACGTAGTTGTCGTAATCAGGCACGCCGATCATCATTTTTGCAGCCTGGCCGAGGTATTTCCCGGCTTTGGCGAGGGTATCAAACATTTTTTATCCTTAACGGTTGGCTTCGTTGATGACGTGTAGCCTGGTTCACCACGGCGGGTGCGCTTCGCTTACCCGCCCTACAACTAAGAACAGCGCGGTTGCCGCACGTAGGGTGGGTAGCGTCAGCGCACCCACCCTTCTGGCGTCCACCACCTCACTCAATGCGCGCTTTTCGCCTGTGCGACCCTCTGCTCCACACTGGCGGGCATCGGCTCATACGGCGTCTCGTTGGCCGTCGGCTTATCCTGCTTCAGCGCCGCCCGCGCGGTTTTGATGGAGAACAGCGCCAGCACCACGACGACCACCATAAAGAAAATGGTCAGGCCCGCGTCGAGACGGTTATTAAACACCAGTTGGCTCAGCTGCGCCTCGGTGTACTGCGGCGGAATGTTCCCACTCTCCAGAATCGCCTGGAATTTACCGGCGATGGCGAGAAAGCCCACTTTATTATCCGGGCTGAACGCCTTCTGCCAGCCAGCAGTGAGCGTACAAACCAGCAGCCACGCGGTCGGCACCAGCGCCACCCATGCATAACGCTGGCGCTTCATCTTAAACAGCACCACGGCGCAGAGCATCAGCGCCATGCCCGCCAGCATCTGGTTGGCGATACCAAACAGCGGCCACAGCGTGTTAATACCGCCGAGCGGATCCACCACGCCCTGATGCAGGAAATAGCCCCATGCCAGCACGCACAGCGCCGTCGCCAGCAGGTTGGCGGGCAGTGAATCGGTGCGTTTGAGGCCTGGCGAAATGACGCCGAGCAGATCCTGCAGCATAAAGCGCGCGGCGCGGGTGCCCGCATCCACCGCCGTCAGGATAAACAGCGCCTCAAACAGAATGGCGAAGTGATACCAGAACGACACATCCATCAGGCCGCCGAGCGCCCCATGGAGAATATACGCCATGCCCACCGCCAGCGTCGGCGCGCCGCCCGCCCGCGAGATAATCGTCTGCTCGCCTACTTCGTTCGCAATCTGATTAAGCGTATCCGGCGTTATCTGGAAGCCCCAGCCGCTCACCACCTGGGCGGCCGACGCGACCACATCCGCCGTGCCTGCGGGCGCCAGTACCGCCATCGGGCTGTTCATCGCGAAGTAAACGCCGGGGTCGATAACGCAGGCCGAGACCAGCGCCATGATCGCGACAAACGACTCCATCAGCATGCCGCCGTAGCCGATAAAGCAGGCCTGGTTTTCATTGGCGAGCATTTTCGGCGTGGTGCCGGAGGCGATGAGCGCATGGAAGCCCGACACCGCGCCACAGGCGATGGTGATAAACAGGAACGGGAACAGATTACCGGTCCAGACCGGGCCGGTGCCGTCGATGAATTTGGTCATCGCGGGCATCGTCAGCGTCGGGCGCATGATCAGAATGCCGATGGCGAGGCCGACAATGGTGCCGATTTTGAGGAACGTCGAGAGGTAATCGCGCGGCGCAAGGAGCAGCCAGACCGGCAATACCGCCGCGACAAACCCGTAACCCACCAGCATCCAGGTTAACTGTACGCCGGTGAAATCAAACCACGGCGCCCACGTCGGGCTCTGCGCCACCCAGCCGCCGGAGACAATGGCAAATACCAGCATCACCAGGCCGATAACTGACACTTCGCCGATGCGTCCTGGCCGCAGATAACGAATATAAATGCCCATAAAGAGCGCAAGCGGAATGGTAAAGGCGACGGTATAAGTGCCCCACGGGCTGTGGGTCAGCGCTTTCACGACGATCATCGCCAGCACCGCCAGGATGATAATCATAATCATGAAGCAGGCGACGAGCGCGATGACGCCCGCGGTGTTGCCCATTTCTTCTTTGACCAGTTCGCCGAGCGACCGACCGTCGCGGCGGGTGGAGACAAACAGCACCATGAAATCCTGTACCGCGCCTGCCAGTACAACGCCTGCGAGGATCCAGATCATGCCAGGCAGATACCCCATCTGCGCCGCCAGTACCGGCCCCACCAGCGGCCCGGCCCCGGCTATCGCCGCAAAATGGTGACCGAACAGCACTTTTTTATCGGTGGGGACATAGTCGAGCCCGTCGTTATGGCGCACCGCGGGCGTCATGCGCGTCGGGTCGACGGCCAGCACGCGTTTGGCGATGAAGAGACCATAAAAACGGTAAGCGATAAGATAGATACAGACGGCGGCGACCACGATCCAGAGCGCGTTGATCTGCTCGCCGCGGTTAAGGGCGATATAGCCCAGCGCAAATGCGCCCACCACGGAGAGCGCCGCCCAGATAAGGTATTTCCCTGAGTTCGTCATAATAGTTATCCATTCAGTGAAACAGTGAGTGAAACATAGGTGTTACATTTTGTTTCTATATCACCAAAATGGATTTAACAACTTAGCCACCAGAGAAACGCGTCCTGGCGGCAGGGATTTACGTCAGTCTGTTAACGGGATCACGGGGCTGGCGGGTTCCCGGTGGTTTAACGCGGCGGGTGCGCTGCGCTTACCCGCCCTACACACTTTGGGACCGGGCTTTCGTAGGGCAGGTCAGCGAAGCGCACCCACCACACATAACCTACCCCATAACCGCCGTACTTAACCGGCTGGTGCAGCAGCGCCGCCCCTGTTCGTCATAAATCACGATCTCCCAGCACTGGCTCTGCCGCCCCAGATGCAACGGCTGACAAACGCCGCGCACCTGGCCCTGCGACACCGCGCGGTGATGAGACGCGCTGATTTCGGTGCCCACCACGCACTGCCCGTCACGGGTAGTCAGGTAACCGGCCATCGAGCCGAGCGTTTCGGCAAGCGCCGCGGAGGCGCCGCCGTGCAGCAGACCGAACGGCTGATGCGTGCGCGTATCGACCGGCATGGTGGCCTCCAGCAAATCATCGCCGAGACGGGTATATTCGATCCCCAGATGCTCCACCAGCGTGCCGACGCTGGTCGCGTTCAGCGCCTCAAGCGTCATGTGTCGTTTCCAGATCATCTATGCTCCAAGCGTTGAGCCGCCGTCGATAACAATATCCTGTAGCGTAATGTGGCTTGCGAGATCCGAGGCGAGAAACAGGATGGTGTTCGCCACGTCCTGCGGCTGCGCAATCTTGCCGAGCGGAATACCGAGCTTAAACTGCCCGGCAAAACCGCGAATGCGCTGCTGTTCAGCATCGTCGCTTTTCCAGAGCGTGCGCTGCATATCGGTGTCGGTCGAGCCCGGCGACACCAGATTTGCGCGCACGCCAGAGGACGCCAGCTCCAGCCCCACGGTCAGCGCCAGGCTTTTGAGCGCCGCTTTCGAAGCGCCATACGCCGACATCCCGAGGCGCGGCGTATGGGCGGCGTCGGACGCGACGGTCACGATAGCCCCGCCCTTCTGCGCGCGAAACTGCGCCATCGTCTGCTGAAAGAAGTTAAACGCGCCGCCCACGTTCACCGCGAACGTCTGCTGCCAGTCGTCGGGAGAGAGTTCATCCGTCGCGCCCATGCGCAGAATGCCCGCCGCGTTCACCAGCACATCAAGACGGGCGCTATTAGTGAGCAACCGCTGGCAAACATCCGCCACCGCCGCGGCGTCCGCCACATCGAGCGTTTCACACGCAAACGGATAATCGGCCAGTGGAAATGCCAGATCGAAACCGGTTACCTTCGCGCCCGCCGCGACAAACGCCAGCGCGGTGGTATAGCCAATGCCCTTGCCCGCGCCCGTCACCCAGACGTTTTTCCCCCGGAAATCGAGCGTCATGCCTGCGGCTCCCGGCTCAGCAGCGCCCACCAGGCATCGATGGTCGGGTTTTTCGCGAGCATCACGAAATCGATATCGCCATGTACTTTGCGCCAGCGCGCCGCGAGCGCCATCATGCGCACGGAATCCAGACCGTAGTCGATCAGGTTTTCGTCATCTTCCGGCTCGTCGGACTCATCCAGCAGCGGCAGCACCAGCGCGCGCAGCGCCGCTTTGCTGCCCGGCGCGTCCGAATCATTAGCAGGCAGCAGATCGGCGGTCATCACCACGCGCCCGGCGCGACCCGCGACGTAATTGAGCGCCATCAGATGCTCATCACGGCTGAAATCCGCCAGCGCGTCGGCCACCATAAACGGTTTGATATCGCGCATAAACGCGTCGGTGGCGGTGATCATGCAGCCGATGTGGGCGTAAACGCCGCAGATGATGAGCTGATCGCGACCCGTCTCTTTCAGCGTGTGTTCAAGCGGCGAGCGATGAAACGCGCTGTAGCGCCATTTCACCAGCACGGTGTCGTCGGCATCCGGCGCCAGCGCCGCGACCACCTTTTGTTTATCAGGATGATTGTTCAGCCCCGGCCCCCACATGTCGTTCAGCAGCGCGCGGTCGGCGTCGCTCTGATTATTGGGCTGCGCGGTGTAGTAAACCGGGATGCCCTGCGCCTTGCAGTACTTTCTCAGCGCGGCGATATTCGCCACCACCTGTTCGATCATCGGGCAGTTTTCGCCCCAGAAGTTAAGGAAATACTCCTGCATATCATGGATGAGCAGCGCCGCGCGCGGCGGCTCTAACGCCCAGCTCACTTTATTTTGCGGGAGATCGGCCGCCGTAGGCAGCGTATAGGCGTTTAGTTTTGGAATAGCCATAGTCTTTCCTTACTCAGAGACGGGCTGACGCGCGGCCAGCCACAGACGCAGTTGTTTTTTATCCACTTTGCCGACCGGCGTGAGCGGCAGCGCATCGACGCGCTCCACGCGATCCGGCAGTTTAAAATCGGCGATGCCCAGCTCGCGTAGAAAGCGTCGGATCTCCACCGCCCTGACCGGGCGGGTGGTGACGATATACGCGCAGCTTTTTTCGCCAAGCAGACTGTCTTCCATCGAGACCAGACCCGCATGGACGATAGCCTCGTGACCGAGCAGCAGGTTCTCGATCTCTTCCGCGGCGATCTTCTCGCCCCCGCGGTTGATCTGATCTTTCTCACGCCCCTGAACGGTGATGTAGCCCTGCTCATCGATGGCGATCAGATCGCCGGAGCAGTAAAAACCGTTCTCATCAAAGGCGCTGGCGTTGTGTTCAGGGCTGTTGTAGTAGCCGCGGAAGGTGTACGGGCCGCGCGTCATCAGCCGTCCCGTCTCACCGCGCGGCAGCGGATTGCCGTTTTCATCGGCCACCCAGACCTCATCGTCCGGGCTCATCGGGCGGCCCTGCGTGGTGAAGATGCGCTCGTCCGGATCGTCCAGGCGGGTGTAGTTGACCAGCCCTTCGGCCATGCCGAACACTTGCTGGAGCTGACAGCCGATCTCCGCCGGAATACGTGCGGCGAGCGTGTCGGAAAGCCGCGCGCCGCCGACCTGCAACAGTTTCAGCGACGCCAGCTGGCGGTTACCGCCCCACTCCTGAATGGCCTGCAGCCAGAGGCTGACGGCGGGCGGCACCAGCGCGGTGACGTTAACCTGGTGCGCCTCAATCAGCGGGAAGCAGAGCGTCGCGCTCGGATCGCGCGCCAGCACCACGCAACCTTCGGCGAAGAACACGCCGAGCGCGCCGGGGGAGCTTAACGGGTAGTTGTGCGCTGCAGGCAGCGCGCAGAGGTAGCGCGTTTCGCGGGTGAATTCACAAATCTCCACGCTGCGGCGGATGCTGTAGTAGTAGTCGTTATGCGTGCGCGGGATGAGCTTCGGCGTGCCGGTACTGCCGCCGGAGAGCTGGAAAAACGCCACTTCATCGGCGGCGGACGGCGTGAAAATAACATCCGCTTCAGGCTCTGAAATCAGCGCGTCCAGCCCGTCTCCGCGCAGAAGCGTCATACGCAGCGACGAGTGCTGCGCTTTCAGCGCAGTGATATACGCATCATCGCCAAAGAGCGCGTGCTCGCGGTCGGCAATCAGCAGCGCCGGAGCAATCTGGCGCGCGTAAGCGTCAAGCTCGGTGCGCTGATGACTAAACAGCGCGTTGACCGGCGCCACGCCGATTTTCAGCAGCGCGAAGAACACGATGTAAAACTCCGCCACGTTGCCAAGCTGAACCAGCGCGGTGTCGCCGCGAGACAGCCCACGGCGCGCCAGCGCGCCCGCAAGACGTGTGGCTGCCGCATCCAGCTCGCGGTAGCTGTAGCGGCGCTCGCCGTCGATAAGCGCCGTCGCGGCGCTCTGCGCGTGGCGGCTGACGATATCGGTAAGCGGCAGGTCGAGCCAGTAGCCGCGGTCGCGGTAGCGCGCGGCGAGATCGTCCGGCCAGCGGGTGTAAGGGATCGTCATGCGTAAAACCTCAGTGAAGACCTAAAACGTGGAGCATGGTGGAGAGCTTGACGCCGGTTTCGCGCCACTCCGAAGCCGGGTCGGACGCCGGAACAATGCCCGCGCCCGCAAACAGCCGTACCTGGTTTTCCTGCAAACGCGCGCAGCGAATGGTCACCGCCCATTCGCCGTTGCCATCGGCATCGCACCAGCCGACAATCCCGCCGAACAGCTCGCGATCGAACGGCTCCAGCCCGGCGATATACGCTTTCGCCGCCTCATGCGGGTAACCGCTCAGCGCAGGCGTCGGGTGCAGCAGGCAGGCGAGCGACAGCGCGTTGTCATCCGCAAAGCGCGTTTCGCCCTCGACAGGCGTCGCGAGATGCCAGAGCGTCGGCGTGGTAATCAGCTCCGGCGCGCCCGGCATCGCGAGGCGCTGGCTGCGATGCGCGAGTACGTCGCGCATCGCCTGCGTCACCAGTTCATGCTCATGGCGATCTTTGGCCGAGCAGAGCAGCGCTTGCCCTGCGCTTTTATCCTGCGCCGCGTCGGCATGGCGGCGCGCGGAGCCCGCCAGCGGCAGCGAGCTGAAGGTATTGCCATCTTTACGCAGCAGCAGTTCCGGGCTCGCGCCAAGCAACGCGCCGCCCTCCGCCAGCGGCACGTGGAAGTTAAAACTCGCGGGGTTTTGCGCCACCAGACGCGCCAGCAGCGCCAGGCTGTCCGGTGCGTCTTCTGTCGTGATGTCGATAAGGCGGGAGAGCACGATTTTACTGACCGCAGGCGTGTCGGTCAGCGCGGCGGCGCGCGCCACCATCGCCATGAACGTCGCCTCGTCCGGGAGCGCTTCACGGCGGACAACACGCGGCGCGGCGCTATTTTCGATAAGCGAATACCCGCCGCGGGCGGTATCGCTGTGGCTTTCAGGAATAAACAGCGCGGACGGTTTGCGGGTATCGAATGGAATAGCGCCGACGACGACAGGGCGCACGATGCCCTGCCTGCGGGCGCGGTCGAACGCGTCACGCAGCGCGGTCTGAAACACGCCGTGGCGCTCTGCGCCGTCGGCGGCTGGCGTCTCCAGGCGCATGAAACAGCCGCGGGTGGTAACACTGCGATAAGGCGACATGAAGAAAAAACTGTCGGATGAAAGGGATGCGGTCGCGTCGCCGCGTTCTCCGGCCAGTGACGTGTCCATGCGATCCTCCTGTACCAAAAAGTGAACTGATAATTGTTATCATTTGTATTTGGAGGCGTAACCTAAGGCGAAATGGCAGGGTTGTCAACCGTGAGCATGCCGTGAAGCCCTCAGCGACGCTTGCAACCTGTCGGCAAATGATGAAAATGAGAAGCATTATTAACTCATATTACAGGAATCGTTGCCGTGACGTTCACTTCCGCCCTGCGCGCCATACTCGCCGCCAGCCTGCTGGTTTTAGGAATTTCCTCAGTTTCACAGGCGGCATCCTGGCCGCGCCAGATAACCGACAGCCGCGGCGTACATACGCTTGATAAGGCGCCGCAACGTATTGTCTCCACCAGCGTCACGCTGACCGGTTCGCTGCTGGCGATTGACGCGCCGGTGGTGGCGAGCGGTGCTACGTCGCCCGGCAACCGTGTTGCCGACGACCAGGGATTTTTACGTCAGTGGGGCGACGTGGCGAAAGCGCGTCATGTTGAGCGGCTCTATATCGGCGAGCCAAACGCCGAGGCCGTGGCTGCGCAGATGCCGGATCTGATTCTGGTGAGCGCGACCGGCGGCGATTCGGCGCAGGCGCTCTACGAGCAATTTTCTGCTATCGCGCCGACGTTAATCATCAATTACGACGATAAAAGCTGGCAGGCGTTGTTAACGCAGCTTGGCGAGATCACCGGTCATGAGAAGCAGGCCGCCGGGCGCATCGCGCAGTTTGACCAGCAGCTCGCGCGGGCGAAAACGCAGATGACGCTGCCGCCGCAACCCGTGAGCGCGCTGGTCTATAACCCTGCGGCGCACGGCGCGAATCTCTGGACCGCCGAATCGGCGCAGGGGAAACTGCTCGGCCAGCTCGGCTTTACGCTCGCGCCGCCGCCCGCCGCGCACGGCCTCACCAGCATGGGCAAACGCCACGATATTATTCAGCTCGGCGGGGAAAATCTGGCGGCAGGGCTGAACGGCGAGACGCTGTTTTTGTTCGCGGCCGATGATAAAGACGCCGCGGCGCTGATGCGCGATCCGCTGCTGGCCCACCTGCCGGCGGTGAAAAATAAACGGGTTTACGCGCTCGGCACCGAAACCTTCCGGCTCGATTACTACAGCGCCAGCCTGCTGCTCAAACGGCTTGAGACATTATTCAACGCATAAATGGGGGGCCGGTTGGCCCCTTTTTTAATGGGGCGCGGGTTCCGGCGGCGGCTGACGCAACCGGCGCAGTTCAGCAAAAAGCAGCGCCAGCGCAAGGGTGATAACGGCCAGCCCAAGCCCGCCGACGCTGGCGGCGCTCACTGGCGAAAACCAGGCGCCCATACCGCCGAGCGCCGCCGCGCCGATGGCGTCGCCCGTGACATTTTGCGCGGTCCACAGTCCGTTGATACGCCCGAGCATGTGATCCGGCGTCCGGGCCTGGATAAGCTGGTACTGGATAAGCGAACTCACGCCGCTCAGGTAGCCGAACAGCGTCAGACAGACGAACGCCAGCGGCCAGAATGGCATCAGGCTGAACACGCCGACGGCCGCCAGCGCCAGCACCGAGGAAATCAGCAGCGTGCGGCCAGGGCGCGGGGCGTGCGCGAGCCCGCCGCTGGTGAGCGCTCCCAGCGCCGCGCCGAGCGGCACAGCGGCGTACAGCACGCCGATTTCACCGCCCGCCATCTGCCAGTGGTTCGCAAGCGACGGATACAGCACGCGCACCGCGCTCGCCATCGTCAGCAGCGCGCCGACCAGCGCCACGCCGCCCACGACCGGGCTTGCCGCAAGAAAGCGCAGCCCGTCGGCCAGCGCGCGCAGCGGATGCTGACGCTGCATCTGCGGCGCGGGGAGCGCCGGGAGGGTGAGCAGCGGCAGGAGCGTGAGAAACGTGCCGAGCGCCGCCAGCGCGTAGTTCCAGACCACGCCGCCCCAGGCCAGCAGCACGCCGCCGAGCAGCGGCGAAATCACCGAGCCCAGGCGCACCGTCAGCATGGTGATCGCGCCCGCCTGCATCAGGTTTTCACGCCCCACGATAGCAGGCGTCGCCGCCAGCAGCGCCGTTACGCCGATCGCCCCGTAAAACCCGTCCCACACCCCGAGCAGATAAATCGCGGTGACCGACGGCGCGGGCAACATGGCGTTGATCCAAAGCCCGATAAACCCAAGACCACAGGTGGAGCGCGCCAGCAGAATGAGCGTTTTGCGCTCGTAGCGGTCGGCCAGCACGCCGCCGGTCATCAGGCCGATAAACATCGCCGCCCCGGTCAGCGTGACCGCCAGCCCCACCTGAAAAGGCGAGCCGGTGAGCGTCTGGATCTGCACCGGCACCGCCACGCCAAGCAGTCCAAGACCAAGAATGGAGATAAAACGCGCCAGAAAGACGGCGCGATAAGCGGGATGGGTTTTCAGCAACGAGAGGTTCAGTAACAGCGAATGTCGGTTCATTACAGGGCCTTAACGCGAATTTTCCTTGCCGGATAACGGGACGGCCATGCTAACATAGCCAGATAAGAGTGATAATAACTATCATTATCGATTCCAGGGTGTGCGTTATGTCGGCCTCGCGCCTTTCCTCCAGGATGGTTGTCCTGGGGTGTCTCTTTTTATTGCTGCTGTTGATGGTTGCCCTCAGCCTGCTGGTGGGCGCCAAATCCCTGCCCTTATCTCTTGTGGTGGACGCGCTCACCGGCGCCTGCCGCGAGGCGGACTGCACCATCGTGCTGGATGCGCGCCTGCCCCGCACCCTCGCCGGTATTGTCGCCGGGCTGTCGCTCGGGCTTGCCGGGGCGTTAATGCAAACGCTGACCCGCAACCCGCTCGCCGACCCCGGCCTGTTAGGCGTCAACTCCGGCGCCAGTTTCGCCATTGTTCTGGGCGCGGCGCTGTGGGGCGTGAGCGAGCCGCTGCACATCCTCGCGCTGGCGCTGTGCGGCGCGCTGGCGGCGACACTGGTCGTGGCGTTTACCGGCAGCGCAGGCGGCGGACAGCTTAGCCCGGTGCGCCTGACACTCGCCGGTGTGGCGCTGGCGGCAGTACTGGAAGGGCTTTCCGGCGGTATCGCGCTATTAAACCCGGTGGTGTATGACCAGCTGCGCTTCTGGCAGGCGGGCTCGCTTGATATCCGTACCCTGACGACGCTTAAAGCCATCGCGCCGGTCGTGCTCACAGGCGCCGTTATCGCGCTGCTGCTGGGGCGTGCCCTGAACAGCCTGAGCATGGGAAGCGACACGGCGACGGCGCTCGGCAGCCGCGTGGCGCGCACGCAGGTGCTCGGGCTTATCGCCATTACGCTTCTGTGCGCCAGCGCCACCGCCGTGGTGGGCCCCATCGCCTTTATCGGCCTGATGATGCCGCACCTGGCGCGCTGGCTGGTGGGGGCGGATCACCGCTGGTCGCTGCCAGTGACGCTGCTCGCCACGCCGTCGCTGCTGCTGCTCGCGGATATCATTGGCCGGCTGCTGGTGCCGGGCGAACTGCGGGTGTCGGTGATGAGCGCGTTTATCGGCGCGCCCGCGCTGATTTATCTGGTGCGCCAGCGGCGCGGCGGAGCGTCGCTATGAGATCCGTTTCCCCCCGTTTAGGCCTCTTTTGCCTGCTGACGTTGAGCCTGTGCATCGGGCTCGGCCTCTGGGCGCTGACGCAGGGTGCAGTAACGCTCGAAGCCCGTAAGGTGCTGGAGGCGCTGACCGGCCATGCCCCGCGCACTGTTGCGCTTATCGTTACCGAATGGCGCCTGCCGCGCGTGGCGATGGCGCTGCTGCTGGGCGCGGCGCTCGGCGTAAGCGGCGCGATTTTCCAGTCGCTGATGCGCAACCCCTTAGGCAGCCCGGATGTGATGGGCTTTAACACCGGCGCCTGGAGCGGCGTGCTGGTGGCGATGGTGCTGGCGGGCCAGCACCAGGCCGCTATCGCCTTCGCCGCTATAGCTGGCGGCACGCTGACGGCGTTTATCGTGTGGATACTCGCCTGGCGCAACGGCATCGACACCTTCCGGCTGATTATTATCGGCATCGGCGTGCGCGCGATGCTGGTGGCGTTCAATACCTGGCTGCTGTTGCAGGCGTCGCTTGAGACGGCGCTGTCGGCGGGCCTGTGGAACGCCGGTTCGCTGAACGGCATTACGTGGGGGAAAACGCTGCCCGCCGCCCCGCTGCTCCTGCTGGCGCTGCTGGCGAGCGCGCTGCTGGCGCGCCGGATGCGGCTTCTGGAGATGGGCGACGACAGCGCCTGCGCGCTGGGTGTGGCGGTGGAACGCTCTCGCCTGCTGCTGATGCTGACCGGCGTGGTGTTAACCGCTGGCGCGACGGCGATGGCCGGGCCGATTTCTTTTGTCGCGCTGGTGGCGCCGCATATCGCCCGTCGGTTAAGCGGCACCGCGCGCTTCGGGCTGACCCAGGCGGCGCTGTGCGGCGCGCTGCTGTTGCTGGCCGCCGATTTGTGCGCCCAGTATCTGTTTACGCCTTATCAGCTGCCGGTGGGCACCGTCACCGTTTGCCTCGGCGGCATGTATCTCATCGCCTTGTTGATACAGGAGTCACGCAAGAGATGACTATGACTTCACGCTTAACCGGCGAAGCGCTGACGCTGGGCTACGGCGATTTTCGCGTCGCAGACGGGCTGAATGTGGCTATCCCCGACGGGAAATTCACCGCCATTATCGGCCCGAACGGCTGCGGCAAATCGACGCTGCTGCGCACGTTGAGCCGCCTGATGAAACCGCTCGGCGGGCAGGTGCGCCTCGATGGCGAGGCGATCCAGCGTTTCGCCACCAAAGAGGTGGCGCGGCGCATTGGCTTGCTCGCGCAGAACGCCAGCGCGCCGGGGGATATCAGCGTCCAGGAGCTGGTAGCACGCGGGCGTTATCCGCATCAGCCGCTGTTTACGCGCTGGCGCGATGAGGATGAGCGCGCGGTGCAAAAAGCGATGGACGCGACCGGCGTGACCGCGCTTGCCGACCAGAGCGTCGATACGCTGTCCGGCGGTCAGCGTCAGCGCGCCTGGATTGCGATGGTGTTAGCGCAGGAGACCTCGATTCTGCTGCTCGACGAGCCGACCACCTGGCTTGATATCAGTCATCAGATTGATTTGCTGGAACTGCTGAGCGCGCTTAACCGCGAGCAGGGATATACGCTTGCCGCGGTGCTGCATGATTTGAACCAGGCGTGCCGCTACGCGAACCATCTGATTGCGTTGCGGGACGGGAAGATTATTGCCGAGGGCGCGCCGTCAGAGATTGTGGACGCGGCGCTTATCGAGGCGATTTACGGGTTGCGGTGCATGATTATTGAGGATCCGGTAGCAGGTACGCCGCTGGTGGTGCCGCTCGGGCGACGGTAGTGGGCGATGCGTGCGCCCGGGTAAATGATGGGTGCGCTCGGGTAAATGGTGGGTGCGCTACGCTTACCCACCCTACAACCACTTACTCTACGAACACCGGGTAAATGGTGGGTGCGCTGCGCTTACCCGCCCTACAAAATCAACCTTTCCCGTAGGGCGGGTAAGCTTGCGCACCCGCCATTAACGCCTTACAGCGGGTTGGTTTGCGCTTCGACCACGGCCAGCGCCACCATATTCACGATACGGCGAACCGAGGCGATCGGCGTCAATACGTGCACCGGTTTCGCGACGCCCATCAACACCGGCCCTACGGTCACGCCTTCGGAGCTCGACACGCGCAACAGGTTATAGCTGATACGCGCCGCTTCCACGTTCGGCATAATCAGGATGTTGGCCGAGCCTTTCAGCGGGCTGTCCGGCATACGATCGTTACGAATGCTCTCCACCAGCGCCGCGTCGCCGTGCATCTCGCCGTCGATCATCAGATCCGGGGCGCGCTCACGCACCAGCTGCAACGTCTCGCGCATTTTGCTGGCGGCAGGCGAATCGGAAGATCCGAAGTTTGAATGCGACAGCAGCGCCACTTTCGGCTCGATCCCGAAACGACGCACCGTTTCCGCCGCCATGACGGTGATCTCCGCCAGCTGTTCCGGCGTCGGATCGTCGTTCACATACGTGTCGGCGATAAAGGTGTTGCCGCTCGGCAGCAGCAGCGCGTTCATCGCGCCTGCGGCTTTTACGCCGTCGCGATAGCCGAAAATCTGCTGAACCACGCTGAAATGCTCATGATAATCGCCAATCGTGCCGCAAATCATCGCATCCACTTCGCCGCGATGCACCATGATGGCCCCAATCACCGTGCTGTTGCCGATAACGGCGCGCTGGGCCTGCTCCTGCGTAATGCCGCGACGTTTCATGATGCTGTAGTACTCGTTCCAGTACTCTTTAAAGCGCGGGTCCGATTCGTTATTCACGATCTCGAAATCTTTGCCCGCCTCGATTTGCAGACCGAGTTTTTTCAGTCGCATCTCAATAACGCCAGGGCGGCCCACCAGCACCGGCTTCGCCAGCCCAAGCGTAATCAGCTCCTGGGTCGCATGCAGCACGCGCGGCTCTTCGCCTTCGGTCAGCACCACGCGCTTCGGATCTTTACGCGCCTGGTTGAATACCGGCTTCATAAACAGGTTGGTTTTGTAGACAAATTCGGTGAGTTTGTCTTTATACGCGTCGAAATCCTCGATCGGGCGGGTCGCCACGCCGGAGTCCATCGCCGCTTTCGCCACCGCAGGGGCGATGGTCACAATAAGACGCGGGTCGAACGGTTTCGGGATGATGTAATCCGGGCCGAACGATAGCTCCTGATCTTCATAGGCCGAAGCCACCACGTCGCTCTGCTCGGCATGCGCCAGCTCGGCAATGGCGTGTACCGCCGCGAGCTTCATCTCTTCGTTAATGGCGGTCGCGCCCACATCCAGCGCGCCGCGGAAGATGAACGGGAAGCAGAGGACATTATTCACCTGGTTCGGGAAATCTGAACGGCCGGTGCAGATGATCGCATCCGGGCGCACTTCTTTGGCGAGCGGCGGCATGATTTCCGGCTCAGGGTTGGCGAGCGCCAGGATGAGCGGCGAAGCGGCCATCTTTTTGACCATCTCCTGAGTCATCACTTTCGGGCCGGAGCAACCGAGGAAAATATCCGCGCCTTCGATCACATCGCCGAGCGTGCGCTTGCCGTTATCGTCAATCGCGTAGGCGGCTTTGGTTTCCGCCATGTTCTCTTCGCGGCCTTTGTAGATGACGCCTTTGGAGTCGCACACCACGATGTTGCGCTTCTGCATGCCAAGCGCCACCAGCAGGTTCATACAGGCGATGGCGGACGCGCCCGCGCCGGAGACCACCAGCCGCACGTCGGAGATATTTTTTTGCACCACGCGCAGGCCGTTTAACACCGCGGCGGTACAGATAATGGCGGTACCGTGCTGATCGTCATGGAACACCGGAATGTTCATGCGCTCACGCAGTTTCTTTTCGATATAAAAACATTCCGGCGCTTTGATATCTTCCAGGTTGATACCGCCGAAAGTCGGCTCCAGCGCCGCCACCACATCCACTACTTTATCGGGATCGTGCTCGTCGATTTCGATATCAAACACATCAATACCGGCGAATTTCTTAAACAGGACGCCCTTGCCTTCCATTACCGGTTTACCGGCCAGCGCGCCGATATTGCCAAGCCCCAGCACGGCGGTGCCGTTGGAGATAACCGCCACCAGGTTGCCGCGCGCGGTGTATTTATAGGCGGCCAGCGGATCGGCGGCGATCTCCAGACACGGTGCCGCCACGCCTGGCGAATACGCCAGCGCCAGATCGCGCTGGGTCGCCAGCGGTTTGGTCGGAGAAACCTGAATTTTGCCTGGAACCGGGAATTCGTGAAAATCGAGGGCGCTTTGTTTTAGTTGTTCATCCATTTTACTGATCCTTTTTCTCTTGCAGGGTATGAAGCGGCGTGTCGCACGCTCGTTTAACCAGGCCGTCAGTATCGCCCGTTAGCGGCGGCTAAACTTTGAAGACCGCCAAACTCTGAGTCATGCAACCCTTTGATGTTATCAATTTATAGCAGCGATGTTGCTGGGTCGGGAAAGCATTGCTATGTGCGTCTGCTATGCTTTTTTGTTATGTCCCTGATGAGATCCCGGCGGGCGACACTGACAGCGCCCCATAAAATCTTTTCTTTTCAAGGAGTAGCAAAATGAACCAACTCGATGGCATTAAACAATTCACAACCGTAGTCGCCGACAGCGGCGATATTGAATCGATTCGTAACTATCAACCCCAGGACGCCACCACCAACCCTTCCCTGCTGCTGAAGGCCGCCAGCCTTGAGCATTACCAGCATCTGTTCACCGATGCGCTGGAATACGGCAAAAAACGCGGCAGCACGCAAAAAGAGCAGGTGGCGGAAGCCAGCGACAAACTGGCGGTCAATGTGGGTGCGGAAATTCTGAAAAGCATTCCGGGACGCGTCTCAACGGAAGTCGACGCGCGTCTGTCGTTCGACAAAGAAAAAAGCATCGCCAAAGCGCGTCGCCTGGTGGAGCTTTATCAGGATCAGGGCATCGATAAATCACGCATTCTGATCAAGCTCGCGTCCACCTGGGAAGGTATCCGCGCGGCGGAGGAGCTCGAAAAAGAGGGCATTCACTGCAACCTGACGCTGCTTTTCTCCTTTGCCCAGGCACGCGCCTGTGCCGAAGCTGGGGTGTATCTGATCTCCCCGTTCGTCGGACGTATCTATGACTGGTACAACACCCGCAAACCGATGGACCCGTATGTGGTCGATGAAGATCCCGGCGTGAAGTCGGTGCGTAACATCTATGACTACTACAAGCAGCATAACTACCAGACCATCGTGATGGGCGCGAGCTTCCGCCGTACCGAGCAGATCCTGGCGCTGGCGGGCTGCGACCGTCTGACCATCTCCCCTAACCTGCTCAAAGAGCTGCAGGATAGCGATGCGCCGGTCGCGCGTAAGCTGATCCCGGCATCCCAGGGCTTTAGCCGTCCGCAACCGATGACCGAAGCGGAATTCCGCTGGGAGCATAACCAGGACGCGATGGCGGTTGAAAAACTGGCCGAAGGCATTCGCCAGTTCGCGGTCGACCAGCGCTCGCTGGAAGATCTGCTTGCCGCCAAACTTTAACTTTTGCCATGGAGAGAAACATGTCTCATCAGCTTTTAGCCAACGCCATCCGCGCGCTCAGCATGGACGCGGTTCAGAAAGCCAAATCCGGTCACCCCGGCGCCCCGATGGGGATGGCGGATATCGCCGAAGTGCTGTGGAACGGCTTCCTCAAGCACAACCCGACTAACCCGACGTGGTATGACCGCGACCGCTTTATTCTTTCCAACGGTCACGCGTCGATGCTGCTTTACAGCCTGCTGCACCTCTCGGGCTACGACCTGCCGATGGAAGAGTTGAAAAACTTCCGCCAGCTGCACTCCAAAACGCCGGGCCACCCGGAAATCGGCTATACGCCAGGCGTGGAAACTACCACCGGACCGCTCGGTCAGGGGCTGGCGAACGCGGTTGGTCTGGCTATTGCCGAGAAAACGCTCGCGGCGCAGTTCAACCGTCCTGGCCATGAGATCGTCGATCATAATACCTATGTATTTATGGGCGACGGCTGCCTGATGGAAGGCATCTCCCATGAGGTGTGTTCGCTCGCGGGCACGCTGGGCCTTGGCAAGCTGATTGGCTTCTACGATCACAACGGCATTTCCATTGATGGCGAGACCGAGGGCTGGTTTACCGACGACACCGCCAAACGTTTTGAAGCCTACCACTGGCACGTAGTGCATGAGATTGACGGCCACGATCCAGAGGCCATCAAGCGCGCCATCGAAGAGGCAAAACAGGTTACCGATAAACCGTCGCTGATTATCTGTCGCACCGTGATTGGCTTCGGCTCGCCGAACAAAGCGGGCAAAGAGGAATCCCACGGCGCGGCGCTCGGCGAAGAAGAAGTGGCGCTGACCCGCAAACAGCTCGGCTGGAACTACCCGCCGTTTGAAATTCCGGATGAAGTCTATAAAGGCTGGGATGCGAAAGAAAAAGGCCGCCAGGTTGAAGCGAGCTGGAATGAGAAATTCGCCGCTTATCAGGAAGCCTACCCGGAGCTGGCGGCAGAGTTTAACCGCCGTATGGGCGGCGAAATGCCGGAAAACTGGCAGCAGCTGACGCAGGAGTACATTGAAAAACTCCAGGCGGAACCGGCGAAAATCGCCTCCCGTAAGGCTTCCCAGAACGCGCTGAACGTCTATGGCCCGGCGCTGCCGGAACTGCTTGGCGGCTCGGCGGATCTGGCGCCCAGCAACCTGACTATCTGGTCGGGCTCGACATCGCTGAAAGAAGATCCGGCGGGCAACTATATTCACTACGGCGTGCGTGAATTCGGCATGACGGCTATCGCCAACGGCATCGCTCATCACGGCGGCTTTGTGCCTTACACTGCGACCTTCCTGATGTTCGTCGAATATGCCCGCAACGCGGCGCGTATGGCGGCGCTGATGAAGGCGCGGCAGATTATGGTCTATACCCATGACTCTATCGGCTTAGGGGAAGACGGCCCGACGCACCAGGCGGTGGAGCAGCTCGCCAGCCTGCGCCTGACGCCGAATTTCAGCACCTGGCGTCCGTGTGACCAGGTGGAAACCGCGGTGGCGTGGAAAGCCGCTATCGAGCGCCATAACGGCCCGACGGCGCTGATCCTCTCCCGCCAGAACCTGGCGCAGATCGAGCGCTCGCCGCAGCAGCTGAAAGAGGTGGCGCGCGGCGGGTATATCCTGAAAGACGCAGGCGGCAAACCGGATCTGATCCTGATTGCCACCGGTTCTGAAGTGGAAATCGCCGTTCAGGCGGCCGAACAACTGCGCGGCGACGGCGTAGCGGTCCGCGTGGTGTCGCTGCCGTCGACCGATGTGTTTGACGCGCAGGATGAAGCCTACCGCGAATCGGTGCTGCCGTCCGACGTCAGCGCGCGCGTCGCGGTGGAAGCGGGCATCGCCGACTACTGGTACAAATATGTCGGCCTGAAAGGCGCTATCGTCGGTATGACCGGCTATGGCGAATCCGCGCCTGCGGAGAAACTCTTCCCGTACTTCGGCTTTACCGTCGAGAACGTGGTGGAAAAAGCCCGCAAAGTGCTCGGCAAATAAGCCTGCCTTAACGGGCTGAAGCCGATCGTTTAAGCGTACCTGAACGATCTGCCAGTAAGAAATAAGCCAGAGTCAGTTTCCTGATTCTGGCTTTTTTATGTCTGAACACGATAGGGATCTCGTTATCCGTTCAGCTCTGGATCACGTAAGGCGTAAGTGAACGACATTACTGCAGATGCCAGAGTTATTCTTTACAGGCCGCTTTCAGCAGCAGACTTCGCACGAGTAATGGCTCCGACGTTAAATATTGGATGCTCATAGTTATCGGTTACATCACGAACCCGGTATATCCTCCAGATGCCTGACTCCCGACGAACAAAAACTTCCAGCTCTAATTTTTTCCCGCCCTCCCTGCCAATCCATACCGGCATTACCTCGCCCCCCATGAACGGTTTGGCGGCACCGACAGTGAGCGCCGATACCCATGATGGATCATAGTCCTGTGCATAAGCGAAGTAATCCGATCCAATCAGGTCTTGTTCTGATATCGACTCGATATCCTCCAGTCTCATGATCGTGTCGGCTGATACATATTTGCGCAAATCAGACGGCGAGTATTGATTGTCGCTACGCGTAAGAGACATCAGATAAGTGGAATAAAAAGAATGTACTCGCGTCGGCGCGCTCTGATCCGGCTTAACTGAGCAAGCGGAGAGCAAGAAAGCGCATAACATTATTGCTGCTCGCATCAATTCATCCTGTATATTTTGAAAGCCGGTTGAGCGGCGCGATACCCTGGGCCCGGGTACATACTGCTCTGTCTGAAATCGGAGATCCATTGCGTGCCATCATACATCGTCATATGCCCGCTCGGGTTCCCTCCGGGATACGGCTGAATCACAGCAACATCACCGCCCAATAATGTTGAACCCGGCGGGACTTCACGAAATCCAGCGCGCAGTAATGCAGGTCCGTAATCTTTTGCGTTTAGCGTTCTTTCCAGTCGTATACCGCCAGCAGCTATGGCCTCCCTTGTAAAGGTCGCACATTCGTTATGTGAACGACCAAGCGCGCGGGAGCGGAGATGCGAAATAGCAACGTCTTTATTCCAACTCACTCTTAGTTCCTTTAAGCATGTAAAAATGGAATTATTGCGTTAACCATAACTATTTTGCGGGATAAAAATGCTGAAATTATCACCACGTAAAATTATTATTTTCAGACCTGGCCCGGCAAAAAGCCCCAGCACACCAATGGGATCGAACGGGTGCCACTCGTCCATTGGCGCAAGGGCTTTAAGTTTTCTTTGCGTCCATAATTTGCCTGTCTCCGTTGCTGGATTGAACATATAAAAACAGGCAATTACAGAATCTTAATTACAGTCTCGATACGAGCGTTCGGTGCTTAATGTTCCGCCTGAGTACCCATTCAGCTTTACGTCACGTAAGTCGTAAGTGAACGGCATTAGCCTTAACGGGCTGGCTTTTTATTTCCTGCGCCGTGTTACTTCAGTACTTTCAGCGTTTCGGCGCGCTTGTTTATCACAATATCTTCCGCTTTCTCATCCCACTGCGCCTGCGCGACGATCACCTGCCCCGGATGCTGTGGATCACGCGCCACCAGCGACTTGCCGTCCACATCTTCCTGCACGTTCAAGTTCATGGAAAACGAAGGAACGGCTTCCACCCACTGCTGTTGCTGCACGTCATAGAGATACGTCGCCCGCCAGGCGCTGCTCCACCAGTCAGGATAGATCAGCGCGCGGTCGCGTCCGCTGTCGTCAAGACTGGAAAGCGCCTCCACGCCGCCGCCGATACAGGAGGCGATAGACGCCGGTTTAATGGCCGGATCGCTGTTCCAGAGCTGGCACTCGCAGTCGCCGCTCTCATCGCAGACGCCGTTGGTTTTCGGATCGTGCGCCGTCAGCCAGGCGTAGCTTTTGGTGGTGCCGTTAAAGCGCCCGCCCGCCAGCCGGGTATCGCGGGTTTTCTGCCGGTTCGCCTCGGTTATCCAGTCGGTTTCTTCGCTGACGCGCCAGCCTGCGGCCTGTTTCGTTAAAGTAAGCTGCGCCGGATAGTTGCGCGGCGTTTGCGGCTCAAGCCCCGCCTGTTTCACAAACGTCGCCTGCACCGAAAGCGGCTGCCCGTCCTGTTCGGTCAGCGTGATATTGCTGACGACAGTCTGGGCGTAATGCGGATGTTTTTGCACGAAGGCGGCGTTCTCCTGGATAACGGCGTCGCGCGCGAGCGCTTTGCCGTACCAGCTTATCCGATCGCCGTAGAGTGCCTCGCCCGCCTGGGCCGTGGGGTGATTTTTAAACTCGTTCCAGCGCGCGACCAGTGCGTTCGCCTCGCGTTCGTCCTGCGCCGTCATTGCGGCGCTGGCGCTAAGCGTTAATCCTGCGAGCGCCAGCCCGATTGCGGCGCGCAGCCCCTGTGTGAATGCCATAAATTCCCTGCCATTTTTATGTGGTTATGATAAGCCACAGGAATATACGCAAAAACACGCGCCGCCAGAAGCGGGATTATTTGGTGACCCAGAGCGTCGGCCAGGCGTCGGGGCCGTGCCAGCCATCACAGCTCGGCTCTTCGGCGTAGCGCACCAGACGAAACCGCTGGCCGTCGAAACGCCAGCGCGTCGCGACGCCGCAGTCGCCAAGGCCGCGGCCTTTGGAAAGCGTGGTCAGCTCTTTGGTTTTTTCATCGAAGCTCGCGTTCATCAGCTCCAGCTCCTGCTCTTTATCGGCAGGCACAAAAGGCAGGCGCAGGCGCACCATCCGTGAGGCAAAAGGCTTCTGGCGCGACACCAGCCAGGCGAGATCCACCGTGTTGTAAGCACCGGCTTCACAGCTGATTATCATCAGCGCCGTGTCGTCAGTGAGCGCGGAAATACGCACTTCGCGGCGCATCGGATCAAGCGAGCACTGGCTGTTGGTCATCCGCCAGGTGCCGTAATCAAGCAGTTCATTCAGCTCGTCATGGGAGAGCGGCGTTGGCGTCGGGTTAGTGATTTTGACGCCCTTCAGGGCAGGCGCAGGCGGCACGCTGAGCGGCGGGTTGGTGCCCTTTTTAATCCAGGCGGTTTCGCTGCCGACGCGTTTTTGCTGGGCGTCGATAAACAGCAGCGCGGCTTTCAGCCCGTCGAGCGACAAACGCCCCGGCCCGTCTTTCAGCGTGATAAATGACGACTCTTTAATTTGATCGAGAAAATCGATGATGGTGGCGGGATCGTCTGTCAGCAGGCGGCGCGGCGCATCGCGCCATTTGCTGCCCGCAGGCACCAGCGTTTTGCCATCCACCAGCAGGCGCGGCGCGAGCGGCGGCGCTTTGCTGACGGCCGCCTCCGGTTTGCCCGTCTCGATGCGCAGCGACGCGTCGGTTTTGGCGCCAGCGCTGCGCGACAGCGTCATCACGAGATCCTGATGGCTGCCCACGTTTCGGGCAGTGCAGAAATTCTGGTTATTGCAGGTCACCTGCCAGTCACTGAAAACCTTCTGCGCGGGCGCGGCATAGAGCGGCGCGGCGAGCAGCAGAGAACAGCTAAGCAGTGACAGCAGACGAAAAAGCATGGACGGCGCGTATCCCGGGCGTTAACAGCGGTAGTAAGAAACGCGCCTATCTTCGTTGCCCTGCACGGGCGGCTCAATCGGATTTATCGGATAGCATTATCCGTAATACCGCCTCTCATTGTGAGGAGAATCAGTTCATTATTCCGCGCAGCTGAAGATGCTGCAGCAACAGCACGGTTTTCGCATCGCGGATCTCGCCCTGTTTTACCTTCTCCAGCGCCTCGTCAAACGGCATTTCCAGCACCTCGATCTCTTCATCTTCCACGCCGCCGCCAGCGTTCGCGCGCGAGGCGTCATCATATTCGGCGATAAACAGATGGATAAGCTCAGTGACGCCGCCGGGCGAGGTATAAAGCTCAAAAACCTTTTCCGCCGCATTTACGCGATAGCCCGTCTCTTCGATGGCCTCTTTGCGAATGCAGACTTCCGGCTCATCATCGTCCAGCAGACCCGCGCAGGCCTCAATCAGCATGCCGTCCGGGTTACCGTTCACCCAGGTGGCGACGCGGAACTGGCGGATCAGCACCACGCTTTTTTTCTCGCGGTTATATAACAGCACGGCGGCGCCGTTGCCGCGATCGTAGACTTCGCGCTTGTGGCGAACGATTTCGCCATCTTTTCGCGTCAGATCGTAGGTAATATTGCGCAGAACGAAATAGTTTTCCGACAGAATTTTATCTTTTATCAGTTCGACATTTAACGACATAGCGACTCCATAAACGCCTGGTGTTGGGTGAATAGTACGACCCGAAACGCCATTTGTCGCCCCCGGCGCGCTGTCGGAATAGACGCGCTGACGCCGGTATTCCGCCCATTGGGCGCGGCGGCTCGCGGTTAAGCTTACGCACAGGCTATGGTTTATCCAGGCGCAGAGAATAAAAAACAACCACAGACCGGAGTAAGCATGTCGCAGATTATCCCCTGGCACGTCCTGATTGTTGACGATCACCCGCTGATGCGCCGCGGCCTGCGCCAGTTGCTTGAGACCGACGCGCGGTTTCGGGTGACGGGCGAGGCCAGCAGCGGCGCAGAGGCGATAGCGCAGGCGCAGGAACTGGCCCCGGACGTCATTTTGCTGGATCTGAATATGCGGGGCTTAAGCGGGCTGGATACGCTCAATATGCTGCGCCGCGACGGCGTGAGCGCGCGGATTATCGTGTTGACGGTTTCTGACGCGCGCAGCGACGTTTACGCCATGATAGATGCGGGCGCCGACGGTTATCTGCTGAAAGACAGCGAACCGGAAGCGCTGCTGGAGGCCATCCGCGACGGCGCGGCGGGCGCTGGCGTGTTCAGCGAGCAGGTGCAGGCCTATCTGCTGACGCGCGAGCCTGAAGAGCAGCGTAACGCGCCGTTTGCGTTGCTGACCGGGCGGGAGCTTGACGTGTTGCAGGAGGTGGCGCGCGGGCTGTCGAATAAACAGATTGCCGCGACCTTACATATCTCCGAAGAAACGGTAAAAGTGCATATTCGCAATTTACTGCGCAAACTTAACGTGCGCTCACGCGTCGCGGCGACCGTCCTGTTCCTGGAATCCCGTAGCGTGTAAGGCTCTGTGGGTGCGTCGCGCGAGATAATTTACATTATCTCCTTATTTTCTCCACGTTTGCTCTGCCCCCTGGGGCTACAGTGATTGCGGCTACCAATAATAACGACGCTAAGCATTTAAGAGGTCCTGACTCGCATGGCGAATTTTTTTATCGATCGCCCGATTTTTGCCTGGGTGCTGGCAATTCTCATCTGCCTGACCGGCACACTGGCGATATTTTCACTTCCCGTTGAGCAATATCCCGAACTGGCCCCGCCTAACGTGCGCATCACGGCCAACTATCCCGGCGCCTCCGCCCAGACGCTGGAAAACACCGTTACCCAGGTTATCGAACAGAATATGACCGGCCTCGATAACCTGATGTATATGTCGTCGCAAAGCAGCGCCACCGGCCAGGCGACCGTGACGCTGAATTTCAAAGCGGGCACTGACCCGGATGAAGCGGTCCAGCAGGTGCAAAACCAGCTGCAATCCGCGCTGCGCAAGCTCCCTCAGGCCGTACAGACGCAGGGCGTGACGGTGCGTAAAACCGGCGATACCAATATCCTGACCATCGCGTTTGTCTCCACCGACGGCAGCATGGATAAACAGGATATCGCCGACTACGTGGCGAGTAATATCCAGGAGCCGCTGAGCCGCATCAACGGCGTCGGGGATATCGACGCTTACGGATCGCAATACGCGATGCGCATCTGGCTTGACCCGGACAAACTCACCAGCTTTCAGCTCACCACGGCGGATGTGGTGGCGGCGATTAAATCCCAGAATAGCCAGATAGCGGTCGGCCAGCTCGGCGGCACGCCGTCTGTCGATAACCAGGCGCTGAACGCCACCATTAACGCGCAGTCGCTGTTACAGACGCCGGAACAGTTTCGCGCCATCACGCTTCGGGTAAATCAGGACGGTTCAACCGTCACGCTCGGCGACGTGGCGACGGTCGAAATGGGCGCCGAGAAATATGATTATCTGAGCCGCTATAACGGCAAAGCGGCGTCGGGGCTTGGCGTGAAGCTCGCCTCCGGCGCTAACGAGATGGCAACCGCGCAACTGGTGCTGAACCGGCTCGACGAGCTGTCGCACTATTTCCCGCACGGGCTTGAATATAAAGTCGCCTATGAAACCACTTCATTCGTGGAGGCCTCAATTACTGATGTGGTGAAGACGCTGCTTGAAGCCATCGCGCTGGTGTTTCTGGTGATGTATCTCTTCCTGCAAAATTTCCGCGCCACGCTGATTCCGACTATCGCGGTGCCTGTGGTGCTGCTTGGCACTTTCGCGGTGCTCTACAGCTTCGGCTACAGCATTAACACCCTGACGATGTTCGCAATGGTGCTGGCGATAGGCCTGCTGGTGGATGACGCCATCGTGGTGGTGGAAAACGTCGAGCGCATCATGAGTGAAGAGGGGTTGTCGCCGCGCGCCGCCACGCGCAAATCAATGGGACAGATCCAGGGCGCGCTGGTAGGCATCGCCATGGTGCTCTCGGCGGTGTTTATCCCGATGGCGTTTTTCGGCGGCACCACCGGCGCGATTTACCGCCAGTTCTCCATCACGATTGTCTCGTCGATGGTGCTGTCGGTGCTCGTCGCCATGATCCTCACTCCTGCCCTGTGCGCCACGCTGCTTAAGCCGCTGAAAAAAGGCGAACATCACGGCTCGCGCGGCTTTTTCGGCTGGTTTAACCGCACCTTTGAGCGCAGCGCGCTGCGCTATGAATCCGCCGTCGGGAAGATTTTGCAGCGCAGCGTGCGCTGGATTTTGCTCTACGCCCTGCTGCTGGGCGGCATGGTGTTTCTCTTTTTGCGCCTGCCCACGTCGTTTCTGCCGCAGGAGGATCGCGGCATGTTTGTGACGTCAGTTCAGTTGCCCTCCGGCTCCACCCAGCAGCAGACGCTGAAAGTGGTGCAGCAGGTAGAGCGTTACTTCTTTGAGAAAGAAAAGGCCAATGTGGCCTCGGTGTTCGCCACCGTCGGCTCCGGCCCCGGCGGCAATGGCCAGAACGTGGCGCGTATGTTTGTACGCCTGAACCCGTGGGAAGATCGCGACCCGGATACCGGCAGCGCGGACGCGATCATTGAACGCGCCACCGCCGCCTTCCGCCACATTAAAGAAGCGCGCGTGTTCGCCAGCAGCCCGCCTGCCATCAGCGGCCTTGGCAGCTCTGCCGGGTTTGATATGGAGCTTCAGGATCACGCCGGGCTGGGTCATGACGCGCTGATGCAGGCGCGCGATCGCCTGCTCGATATGGCAAGCCAGGAGCCCGCGCTGACCCGCGTGCGTCACAATGGTCTGGATGACAGCCCGCAGTTGCAAGTCGACATCGACCAGCGCAAAGCCCAGGCGCTTGGCGTTTCCATTGACGATATTAACGACACGCTGCAAACCGCGTGGGGCTCAAGCTATGTGAACGACTTTATGGATCGCGGGCGCGTGAAAAAGGTCTATGTACAGTCTGCCGCGAAATACCGGATGCTGCCGGAAGATATTACGCGCTGGTATGTGCGCAATCAGGCGGGCGCGATGGTGCCGTTCTCGGCCTTTGCGACGTCGCGCTGGGAGACCGGCTCGCCGCGCCTTGAGCGTTACAACGGCTATTCGGCGCTGGAAATTGTCGGCGAGGCCGCGCCGGGCGTCAGTACCGGCACCGCGATGGACGTGATGGAAAAACTGGTGCGTCAGTTGCCGACCGGGTTCGGCCTGGAGTGGACGGCGATGTCGTATCAGGAGCGGCTATCAGGTTCGCAGGCGCCTGCCCTGTATGCGCTGTCGCTGCTGGTGGTGTTCCTGTGCCTGGCGGCGCTGTATGAAAGCTGGACGGTGCCGTTCTCGGTGATGCTGGTGGTGCCGCTCGGCGTCATTGGCGCGCTGCTCGCCACGTGGCTGCGTGGGCTGGAGAACGACGTCTATTTCCAGGTGGGGTTGCTGACGGTTATCGGGCTGTCCGCCAAGAACGCGATACTGATTGTGGAGTTCGCCAATGAGATGAACAGCAAGGGCCATGAGCTTATCGCCGCGACGCTCGACGCCTGTCGCCAGCGTCTGCGGCCGATTTTAATGACGTCGCTCGCGTTTATCTTCGGCGTCTTGCCGATGGCGACCAGCAGCGGCGCGGGTTCCGCCAGCCAGCACGCGGTGGGCACTGGCGTGATGGGCGGGATGATTTCCGCGACCCTGCTGGCGATTTTCTTTGTGCCGCTGTTCTTTGTGCTGATCCGCAGACGTTTTCCGCTGAAGCCTGCGACGGAAGAATAACCCGGCAAAGAAAAAGGCGGCCTGTTCAGGTCGCCTTTTTTAGCGTTTTACGCTATCGCTGCTGTGTGTCTATTAAAGCGATGTGCTCTTGCTTATTGCTGGATTTATTTACGAAGCATCGCTTCAATAAAGTCTTTCCAGTTCCCCAGTTCATGTTCAATCATAATGACCTCTCTTATTATTGTTTGCATGATACAAAAATAACGGCCTGGCGTGAAGACAATTTAACCAATCGAATTGATAAGCCTCCTTCATGTATTTCTTATCGGCGCTGAATTCAATATGACGAGGATAAGTTGTCTATAATGTGACGGCTGGCAATATTCGCGAATTTTTTAGCCACTGAGAGGTAAACTGGCATGCGCATCATCACACATCAGCACCTTGAAAACCCCGACTGGCAAGCGCTGGCGACGCTGATAGCGCGCGCAGGGCTCGGCGCGCGCGACCCACAGGAAGTCGAACGCTGCTACCGCAACAGCACCTTCGGCTGGTATGGCTTTCATGAAGGAAAACTGGTGGCGACGGCGCATGCCATTAGCGATCTCACATGGTCGAGTTATGTCGCGGATATTGTTGTCGATCCCGATTATCAGGGCCGGGGTTTCGGGCATCAATTAATGGACGAAATCCTCGAAACGCTTTTGCCTTTTGGTAAAGTTTTTATCTATGCAGTTTTGGATAAAGTCGCTTTTTATAAAAAATATCAATTCCGCGAATTGACCAGCGGAATGGTGTGCGCCAGCGATGAAAACTTATTCAAAATGTATGAGAAGGGATTTATACGCTAACCATAATTGTGAGTGATGCGTTATATTAGCAGGCTATTGTTTACCCTATTATCTATTCGGATAATTTGTTTAAGTAAACGGCTTTTGGACAAAAGGATTCAATTATGGTCGTGATGTACGGCATAAAGAACTGCGATACCATCAAAAAAGCACGCCGCTGGCTTGAAAATAATCACATAGATTATCAATTCCACGACTACCGCACTGACGGCCTTGATGCACAAATGATGCATAAATTCATCACTGAGCTGGGCTGGGAGGCGCTGCTGAATACCCGCGGCACCACCTGGCGTAAGCTTGATGAGGCGCAACGCGCGGCAATTACCGACGCCGACCGCGCAGCCGCGCTGATGCTGGAAATGCCGGCAATCATTAAACGACCATTGCTCTGCGCGCCGGGTAAGCCTATGCTGCTTGGTTTTAGCGAATCCACTTACCAGCACTATTTTAACGAGGTCTAGTGTTATGTCTTGCCCGGTTATTGAGCTGACGCAGCAGCTTATTCGTCGCCCTTCTCTTAGCCCCGATGATGCGGGCTGCCAGGCGCTGCTGATCGAGCGGCTGCGTGCCGTAGGGTTTACGGTAGAGCCGATGAATATTGGCGACACGCAGAACTTCTGGGCATGGCGCGGCACCGGCGAAACGCTGGCCTTCGCGGGGCATACCGATGTGGTGCCCGCAGGCGATGTTGAGCGCTGGATCAATCCGCCGTTTGAACCCACGATCCGCGACGGGATGCTTTTTGGCCGGGGTGCGGCGGACATGAAAGGCTCGCTGGCGGCGATGGTCGTGGCGGCGGAGCGCTTTGTCGCGCAGCATCCGCACCATCGCGGGCGCCTGGCGTTTCTTATCACCTCTGATGAAGAAGCGAGTGCCGCCAACGGTACCGTTAAAGTAGTGGAAGCGCTGATGGCGCGCGGAGAACGTCTCGATTACTGCCTGGTGGGCGAACCGTCCAGCAGTGAAGTGGTCGGCGATGTGGTGAAAAATGGCCGTCGCGGCTCGCTCACCTGCAACCTGACCATTCACGGCGTGCAGGGCCACGTGGCGTATCCGCATCTGGCGGATAACCCGGTGCACCGCGCCGCGCCGATGCTTAATGAACTGGTCGGTATCGAGTGGGATCGCGGCAATGAATTTTTCCCGCCCACCAGCATGCAGATTGCCAATATTCAGGCGGGCACCGGCAGCAACAACGTCATTCCAGGCGATCTCCACGTGCAGTTTAATTTCCGCTTCAGCACGCAGCTGACCGACGAGATGATTAAACAGCGCGTCGTGGCGCTGCTGGAGCAGCACCAGCTGCGCTATACGCTGGACTGGTGGCTCTCCGGCCAGCCATTCTTAACCGCGCGCGGTAAACTGGTCGATGCGGTCGTCAACGCCGTTCACCACTATAATGAAATTAAACCGCAGCTGCTGACCACAGGCGGCACGTCCGACGGGCGCTTTATCGCCCGCATGGGCGCGCAGGTAGTGGAGCTTGGGCCGGTCAACGCGACGATTCACAAGATCAATGAATGCGTCAAAGCGTCTGACCTGCAGCTGCTGGCTCGTATGTATCAACGCATTATGGAGCAACTCGTCGCCTGACGAGCGCTCTCAAGACGAGGATAACGTCATGGAATGGCTTGGAAAATATTGGTGGGTGCTGGTGCTGGTGTTTCTGCTCGGCGTCCTGCTGAACGTGATTAAAGATTTAAAACGGGTGGATCATAAGAAGTTTATGGATAATCGCCCGGAACTTCCTCCCCACCGCGATTTTAACGATAAGTGGGACGACGAAGACGACTGGCCGAAGAAGAAGTAAGCGCCTGCTTAATCCTCTCCGGCTTCTCCGTCAGGCTACCCGCCTGACGGAGCGCCCCGCGTTACATCATCTGAATCACATCGTCATCGCCAGGCTTACCGCCGCTTAACGCTTCATCAAAATAGTGCTTCGGCACGGTATAGCGCAGATGATCGAGCGCCAGCTGCATGCTGCGGTTATCGATCGCATGCCCCAGATCCTCAACGATATCGAGCGTCACGTCGCCGCCGGCGCGCAGCAGCGCATCCGCCGCCGCCTGGGCGTAGCGGGAATCGATCACTTCATCATCCTCACCGTGGATCAAATGCACCGTCGTGGCGGTCGATGCCGCCGTCGGCAGTTCAGCAAAGCGCCCGTTAAACGCAATGACGCGAGAAGCCAGGCCAGGCGCGGCTTTTACGCCTTCCAGCACCATGATCGCGCCCTGCGAAAACCCGATCAGCGCCGTGGCGGTCGGGCTGACGCCGCTTTCGCGCTGCCAGTGACGCACGGTGTCGATAAATGTCGGCATAATTTCATCCACCCGCTGCTGGCGGTTGGATTCGGTCACGCCCTGGACGGAAAACCACTCTCTTCCCGGTGCCGGGCCGCTCGGCGCGGGCCCGCCGACGCTGACGACCAGCGCGTCCGGGAACAGCGGCGCGAAATAGCTGCCTATCTCGCCCATGGCCACCGGGTTATCCCCGACGCCGTGGAACAGCAGCAGCAGTTGTCTGGCGGGCAGTTCAGGGCTCTGAACCACAAAATGATCATGTCTCATGGCACTCTCCTTCATGGGTTACAGCCAGTTTACGCCGGCCTGAACAGATGACCATCGCAATTCATTGATGGACTTAGTGGAAAAATTGCCATTGCATAAGTTGCGCATTTAATGCCGCGGCGCGCTGCGCATCAAGCGCTTCCAGCGCCAGCGCGGTTTCCTGACGCAGTGCGGCGAGTAACGCTTTACGCCCGGAAAGCCCCAGCTGGCGGCACAGCGCGTCCACCGGGGTTTGCAGCGCCAGCCGCCCGCGCAGCGCCTGCAATGCCTGCGGGCTCGCCTCAAGTAACCGGTACAGCGGGCCGAGAGAGGTTTCCAGCGGGCGGTGCGCGAACGCGAATCCGGCAAGCGCTAACCAGTCATCTTCATTAAGGGTAGCCTGGGCGGCGGGCGTCAGCGGCAGCGTTTCATCCACCCAGCGCTGGAGCATCGCCGCATCGCGCGCCAGCCGCTGGTGTTCTTCACGCGCGAGCCTCGCGCCTGCCGTGCTCAGCGGCAGCAGCGCCATCGCGTTATAACAGCCGCTGCTGGCCTCGCGATGGCTGCCAAAACGCACCAGCGTAAAACCGCAGCGCTGCCAGAAATGCCACAGCGCGGGCGTATAGCCGAAGCTCACCGAAAGATAGTCACAGCCGTCAGGCGCCTGCGCGCGCGCCTGCTCAATTAACTGACGGCCAACGCCTTCGCGCTGGCGGCCCGGATGTACCGCCACACGGCTTATGCGCAGTCCCCTGAGCGTAGCGGCGAGCGGATCGCCGCCGTGGGCCGCCAGCGACTGCGCCACCAGGTTGCCGCGCGGACGGCGATAACCGGCCCACACCGCCTGGCTCAGCGCCGCCTCAAGGCCGCCTTCCGCCACTAACCACAGCGCGCCGACGGTCACGCCGCCCGCTTCGGCGGCGATAAACGACTGATTCGGGGCATCCATCATGCGGCGCAAATCGAGCGGCGAGGTGCGATAGTGCGCGCCCGCCAGCAACCGGTAAAGCGCGGCGGCGCGGTCGGGCATCGTTTGCCAGTCTCGCTGATGAACAGGATAAAAACGAACCTCGCCTGCGGGTGTGCGCGCGAAATCGTCATCGTCAAAGAGCAGCGCCTGGCTGACCAGCCGCTCCAGCGGATCGTCCTGCGCCCAGCGCACCGGCGTACTCAGCGTGCGGTAGCGCAGTCCGTCGATGCCCGCGCAGAATTTAAGTAAGAAACCGCGCCCGGTGCCTTCATAGCCCTGCACGGTACTGGTCAGAAGCGCGGCGGGAAACGCCCGCACCAGCTTTTGCAGCACCGGGCCTGGCAGCGCGGCGGCTTCATCTATAATGAGCCAGTCGCAAGGCGCGAGCGTGCCGTCCTCAAGCGCGGCCAGGAGGGCGTCCGGCGCCATAAACTGAAATTTATCGCCCGCGTGCGCGGCGATAACCTCCGCCGAGGCGCGCGCAGGCGCAGTCACCAGCGCCCTGCCCGGCAGCGCGCGAATAAACATACCGGCGAGCGCCGATTTCCCGCGCCCGCGCGCGGCGGTGATCACCGTCACGCCATCGGGGGTGGTTAAGAGCTCATCCAGCAGCAGCGCCTGCTCCCGCTGCGGCTCGCCGCAGGCCGGGCGCCAGCGCGGGCGCGGCGCAGACGGGACTGCCTGCAATGGCTGCTCCTGCCGCCAGCAGATAACGTCCGGATCCTGTGTGAAAAGGTGCTGGAGATGATGAATAAAATGCGGCGTGGCGATAGGCTCGCGGCTGTCGCTCCAGCGGCAGGCGTCGTTATCGACACGCGTGGGCCACGCCTGCCACGGCGGCGTTAACAGGACCAGCCAGCTGCCCGCTTTGAGCGTGCCTGCGAGCGCGGCAAACGCCGCAGCGTCAAAACCGCTGCGGGCGTCAAAGACCGCATGCAGGTATTCGCGCCCGAGCAGCGTATTGATAGCGCCCGGCGCGCCATTCAGCGCCATCTCCGGCGCGCTGCCCACCCACAGCCAGTCGCCGGGCAGCGTGTTCGCCAGCTGTTGCGCCTGCTGCGAGCTCCACGTTTCATCGCCGCTTAATACCAGCAGGCGGCGAATGCCTGCGGCTTCCATCTGCGCCGTCAGCGTGGCGAGGCTTTCATTCACGACCATCTTTCTGCGTTACAGCGCATTGCCAAAGGTGTTGCACTGCGCCGGATCGCCGCTGTCAAAACCGCGTTTAAACCAGCTGTAGCGCTGATCGGACGTGCCGTGGGTAAAGCTGTCAGGCACAACGCGCCCCTGGCTTTGCTGCTGAAGACGATCGTCGCCAATCGCCTGCGCGGCGTTGAGCGCCTCCTGCAAATCGCCGGTTTCGAGCACGCCCTCTTTGTGCATGGCGTTGCCCCAGACGCCTGCAAAACAGTCCGCCTGTAACTCAAGGCGCACCGAGAGACGGTTCACTTCCGTCTGCGAGGCATTCTGCTGGAGCTGGCGCACTTTCGGCTCGATGCCGAGCAGCTTCTGCACATGGTGGCCGACTTCGTGAGCGATAACATAACCCTGCGCGAAATCACCGCCTGCGCCGAGCTTCTCTTTCATTTCGTCATAGAAGGAGAGATCGATATATACCGTGCTGTCCGCCGGGCAGTAGAACGGGCCCATCACTGACTGGCCTGTGCCGCAGCCGGTGCGGGTCGCGCCGCGGTACATCACCAGTTTCGGGTCCTGATAAGTACGGCCCATTTTCTGGAATTGCTGGCCCCAGCTCTCTTCAGTCGTGCCGAGAATAACCGAGGTGAATTTCGCCGCTTCGTCTTCGTTCGGGCTGATGGAGCGTGATGCCTGCTGACTGACCGGCGCGCCGCCAGTCAGAAGCCCGGTGAGATCGACGCCGTAATAACTGGCGACCACCACAACCACCAAAAGCACCAGCCCGCCTTTTCCGGCAGGCAGGCGGAATCCGCGTCCGCCCATCATCGGCGAACTGCTGTTTCGTCTGTCTTCCACGTTGTCGCTTTCGCGACGTCCTTGCCAACGCATACTCTGACCTCATCACTACTTTCAATTATTATGATAATGATCGTAGGTGGTTCAGGCGCGCTTTACCATAAGAAAACGGGGGAAGGCGCAGGGTATGAGGGCCATACCCTGCGAAAAATCGAAGGGAAAAGCGGTTAGTCGAGATTTACGCCAAGACGGCGAGCGACTTCTTCATAGGCTTCAATCAGGCCGCCCAGGCTCTGGCGGAAGCGGTCTTTATCCATTTTATCCATGGTTTTTTTATCCCACAGACGCGCGCCATCTGGCGAGAACTCATCGCCCAGCGTCACTTCGCCGTTGAACAGACCAAACTCCAGCTTGAAATCAACGAGGATCAGGCCCGCGTCGTCAAAGAGCTTTTTCAGCACGTCGTTGGCTTTGTAGGTCAGCTCTTTCATGCGCGCGAGGTTTTCCTGGCTCACCCAGCCGAAGGTTTCGCAGTAGGATTCGTTAACCATCGGATCGTGCATCGCGTCGTTTTTCAGGAACAGGTCGAACAGCGGCGGGTTAAGTTCGATGCCCTCTTCAATGCCGAGACGCTTCACCAGCGAGCCCGCCGCGCGGTTGCGAATAACGCACTCCACCGGGACCATATCGAGCTTTTTCACCAGCGCTTCGGTATCAGAAAGCAGCTGTTCCATTTGCGTCGGAATGCCCGCTTCGGCCAGTTTGCTCATGATGAAATAGTTAAACTTGTTGTTCACCATTCCCTTACGGTCAAACTGCTCAATGCGGGCGCCGTCGCCTGCTGACGTATCATTGCGGAACTCGAGCACCAACAGATCCGGGTTTTCCGTGCTGTATACGGTTTTCGCTTTGCCACGATACAACTCAGCTTGCTTTTGCATCTTTATTACTCCAGGTATGGTGACCGCTCGCGCGGCCTGATGATTTATCACAAAATTTGCCGGTTTCTGCCGACGCACACGTTTGCGTATGCCACAGAAAAAAGGGCCGGAGTGATCCGGCCCTGCGTATTACTTGCTGAATGCAGCCTGGAAGGCGGCGACCAGCGCGTCGTTCTGCGACTGGGTCAGCGTATGGCCTTTCGGGTCGATGAACTGCAGGCTGGTGCGGTTATCGAGATCGCCGACCTGAAGTTTGTAATCGCCGTTAGAGAGGCCCGGATCGCGCGCGCCCAGTGCCTGCCAGTCGCTGTCTGACAGCGCTTTGTAGGTCACGGCGACGCTGCCCGTGGAACGGGTGGAGTCGGTCACTTTCATGCCCACTTTCGCGAGCGTATCCGGCAGGCGGTTCCACACGGCGTTAAACGGCGCGCGAACGACCAGTACCGGCAGGCCGACATCGTCGGAACCGCTGGTCACGTCGATCTGCGACGCGGTGCGGTTATCGGCGGCGTTCTGGCGCGCGGTGTCGTTTTTATCAACCCCGGATGCGATTGCGTTCAGCATTTCAGCGCTGTAACGCTGCAACGAGGCGGTATCCGCCACTGGTTTGCCATCCTGCTCAAGATTGATGAGCTTCACCACCAGCGCCTGCTGGTAGCCCTGCGGCTTCACGCTGACCTGATAACGGCCGCGATATTGCTGATCTTCATCGGCGCGGTTCCACTGCACCCAGTCAGTGTTAAGCGTCTGGGAGGCGTCGTCGCGTTTCTCGATCGTGTAATTGAGCGACTGTACTACGCTGACCACCTGCGGCCAGAGCGAACCGTTGCGGCCGCTTTCCAGCAGCAGCGTGGCGGTGTCGCCAGTGAACTGGGTACGCGCGCCGCTGACCAGCGCCAGCGGCTGTGTTGGCGGGCGAATATCAAGCTGTTTGCCAACCGGGCCGTTGCTACGAGAGGCCGGGATGTTATAGTCGCCGTTTTGCACCGGCAGGATCATCCCGGCCGGGGCGTGCAGTTCTGCCAGCGGAGCCGCGTCCAGATAGGACTCGTCGCCGCTCACCTGACGCTTATAGCGCGAATCGGAACTACAGGCGGCGAGCAGCATCACCAGCGATACGGTTGCTACTTTCGCCACACGCGACTTCTGTACTGAGTAAGCCATCAAATCTCCCTAAACTTTACAGCAGACCGGCATGCTTAAGCGCGGAGCCAATAATGTCGCGACCGGCATCGGTAATCGGCGTCATCGGCAGGCGCAGCGTATCGGTCGCCACAAGTCCCAACTCCTTACAGGCCCATTTCACCGGGATCGGATTGGGTTCGACAAATAATTTATGGTGCAAAGGCATCAGGCGACGATTGATGATGCGCGCATCGTCAAACTTCCCTTCCGCCGCGAGCCGGCACATATCGGCCATATCGCGCGCCGCGACGTTGGTGGTAACGGAAATCACCCCGTGGCCGCCAAGCTGCATGAAGTCCATCGCCGTGGCATCGTCGCCGCTTAACAGCGCGAAATCATCAGCGACCAGCTCTTTGATCAGGTGAACGCGGCTTAAGTTCCCGGTCGCTTCTTTGATACCGACAATATTTTTAATTTTCGCCAGACGTCCCACGGTCTCCGGCAGCATATCGCAACCGGTACGGGACGGCACATTATAGAGGATCTGCGGCAAGTCGGTATGCTCCGCGATAGCTTTAAAATGCTGGAACAGGCCTTCCTGAGTCGGACGGTTGTAATATGGCGTAACGGTCAGGCAGCCTGCGATGCCGCTGTCATTGAAACGCTGGGTCAGGCCGATGGCCTCGGAAGTGGCGTTCGCGCCCGTGCCTGCGATAACCGGGATGCGGCCGTCGGCAAGCTCCAGCGTCATCATCACCACCTCAACATGTTCGTCATGGCTGAGCGTAGCGGATTCCCCGGTCGTCCCGACCGATACAATCGCCGACGTTCCGTTAGCGACATGGTAATCAATCAGTTTTTTCAGGCTCGCCCGGCAGACATTACCTTTTTCATCCATCGGCGTGATAAGCGCGACAATACTTCCCGTGAACATTGGCCATCCTCTGTGCAAACTGGAGCCTCAATGGTACGTTTGGTGCCGTAATAAAAGCAAGCGGCCAGGGGGCGCTATGCGGTTGTATGGCGGATTTTTTTATGGTTTCCTAAGGATTAATTCATCGTTTCAACAGGAAGCACAGGTTTGACATCCTCATCCCCCCATTATCTGGTGATTACCGCGCTGGGCGCCGACCGCTCGGGTATCGTTAACACTATCACCCGCCATGTCAGCAGTTGCGGCTGCAATATCGAAGATAGCCGTCTGGCGATGCTGGGAGAGGAGTTCACGTTCATCATGTTGCTGTCCGGCAGCTGGAACGCGATTACGCTGATTGAATCCACGTTGCCGCTTAAGGGCGCCGAGCTGGATTTGCTGATTGTGATGAAACGCACCACCGCCCGTCCGCGCCAGGCGATGCCGGCGTCCGTCTGGGTACAGGTAGAGGTAGAAGACTCACCGCATCTGATTGAGCGCTTCACCGAACTGTTCCATTCTCATGACATGAATATCGCTGAACTTATCTCGCGTACGCAGCCTGCGCAGGAAAATAAGTCCGCACAGCTCTATATTCAGATAACGGCGCACAGTCCGGCCTCACAGGATGCGACGATTATCGAACGGCCTTTCCGCCAGCTCTGTACAGAGCTGGACGCGCAAGGCACTATTAGCGTGGTTAATTATCCACAGCAAGATGAACAGGATGGAGTGTAGTGATGAATCCACTGAAAGCCGGTGATATCGCACCGAAATTTAGCTTGCCCGATCAGGACGGTGAACAAGTAAATTTGACCGACTTCCAGGGACAGCGTGTTCTGGTTTATTTCTATCCCAAAGCCATGACGCCGGGCTGCACCGTCCAGGCATGCGGGCTGCGCGATAATATGGATGACCTGAAAAAAGCGGGTGTGGAAGTGCTGGGCATCAGCACTGATAAACCTGAAAAGCTCTCGCGTTTCGCTGAAAAAGAGCTGCTTAATTTCACGCTGCTCTCGGATGAAAATCATCAGGTGAGCGATCAGTTTGGCGTCTGGGGCGAAAAATCCTTTATGGGGAAAACCTATGACGGCATTCATCGCATCAGCTTTCTGATCGATGCCGAAGGCAAAATCGAGCATGTGTTCAATGATTTCAAAACCAGCAATCACCACGATGTGGTAATGGCCTGGCTGAAAGAGCACGCCTGAATACGCGTTGCCGGGCGGCGCAATGCCTGCCCGGCTTGTACGACGTTACTCTTGCGCCGTCGGCGTCGTTTCCGGCCAGGCGTGAGCCACCGCTTTAATCAGCGTCGCCAGCGGAATGGCGAAGAAAATCCCCCAGAACCCCCACAGCCCGCCAAAAATCACCACCGAGAGAATAATCACCAGCGGATGCAGATTCACCGCCTCTGAGAACAGCACCGGCACCAGCACGTTGCCGTCCAGCCCCTGAATAATCAGATATACCGCAAAGCAACTCCAGAACTCCGTGCCCATGCCGAACTGAAACAGCGCCACGCATACCACCGGAATGGTCACCATAAACGCGCCGATATACGGGATGAGCACGGAAATGCCCACCAGCACCGCCAGTAATAGCGAATAGTTAAGCCCGAAAATCAGAAAGCCTATCCACGTGGCGACACCCACCACAATCATCTCCAGCACTTTGCCGCGAATGTAATTGGTGACCTGCTGGTTCATCTCCACCCAGACCTGGCCTGCCAGGCCGCGGTTGCGCGGCAGCACGCGCCGCACCGCGTTGAGCAGTTGTTCTTTGTCTTTAACCAAAAAGAACACCATTAGCGGCACCAGGATCAGATAGATGGCGAGCGTCAGCAGGCCCACCAGTGAGGCGAGCGAATATTTCACGACGGAATCGCCAAGCGTAATGATGCGGGTGCGCATATTTTCAGCGATCGCATCGATAATGCCCGCGTCCATCAGCGCCGGGAAGCGCTTCGGCAGCGTCGCCGCAAAATCAGAGAGCTTATTGAGCATGCCGGGAATATCGCGGATCAGGTAAATCCCCTGCTGCCAGGCCACCGGCACCACCACGAACGCCATTACCAGCACAATGCCGATAAAGAGCACCAGCACCAGCGTCGCGGCAAGCCCGCGCGAACAGCCGATGCGTTGCAACCGTGAAGTCGGCCATTCCAGCAGATAAGCGAGGACGATAGCCACCAGCAGCGGCGCCAGCAAACCGTGGAGAAAGAAGAGGATACAAAAACCGGCGACCAGAATCGCCAGCAGCGCTATCGCCTCCGGATCGCTGAAGCGACGACGATACCACTGGGTTAACATTTCAAGCATAAAAGACCTTCCCTGACGGGTGACGGCACAGGCGCGAGGGCGAATTGTATCGAAATGTCACAAAAAAGACCGTGATTTTTGTGCCCCCTGGCAGACAACCCGCCGTCGGATGAATATGATTTCCCGACGCATTTGTAAAACGGACTTCCCAGCCAGGCGCGCAGACTGAACAAAGCGATGCCGGGCGGGTCAAAAGAGACTCTATACAGACGGGAAAGAGGCTATGTTCAGGCAGTTGAAAACGACACTGGTTGCAACGCTTATCGGCAGTATGCTGGCAGGCCCGCTTGTGCCCGCCTTTGCAGCGGATCCGGCCGACGGTTTGCCGGATATGGGCACGTCAGCGGGCAGCACGCTCTCTATCGGTCAGGAACTTCAGATGGGCGATTATTACGTCCGTCAGCTGCGCGGCAGCGCGCCCCTGATTAACGACCCGCTACTGGTGCAATATATCAACGGGCTGGGTATGCGTCTGGTCTCGCACGCCGATTCGGTAAAAACCCCTTTCCACTTCTATCTCATCAATAACGACGAAATTAACGCCTTCGCCTTTTTCGGCGGCAACGTGGTGCTGCACTCGGCGCTGTTCCGCTATGCCGATAACGAAAGCCAGCTCGCCTCGGTGATGGCGCACGAAATCTCCCACGTTACCCAGCGCCATCTGGCGCGCGCGATGGAAGATCAAAAGCGCAGCGCCCCGCTCACCTGGGTCGGCGCGCTCGGCTCTATACTGCTGGCGATGGCGAGCCCGCAGGCGGGCATGGCGGCGCTCACCGGCACGCTCGCCGGTACTCAGCAGGGCGTCATCAGCTTTACCCAGCAGAACGAACAGGAGGCCGACCGCATCGGCATCCAGGTGCTGCAACGCTCCGGCTTTGATCCGCAGGCGATGCCGACCTTCCTCGAAAAATTGCTCGACCAGGCGCGCTACTCCACACGCCCGCCGGAAATTCTGCTCACGCACCCGCTGCCGGAAAGCCGTCTGGCGGACGCCCGTAATCGCGCGAACCAGATGCGCCCGGTGGTATCGCAATCCTCCGAGGCGTTTTACATGGCGAAGGTGCGCACACTGGGCATGTACAACTCCGGGCGCAACCAGCTCACCAGCGATATTCTGGATTCGCTCGCCAAAGGCAATCAGCGCGAACAGCACGCCGCGCAGTATGGCCGCGCCTTGCAGGCGATGCAGGATAAACGCTTCGCCGAGGCGCGCCAGCAGCTGGAGCCGCTGTTGCGCGCGCAGCCGGGCAACGCCTGGTATCTTGACCTCGCCACCGATATTTCGCTTGGCGAGCACAAAGCGCAGGAGGCGATTGACCGTCTGAAAAGCGCGCCGGATCTGAAAACCAATCCGGTGTTGCAGCTTAACCTCGCCAACGCGTATCTGGAGGGCAGTCAGCCGACGCAGGCGGTGACTATTCTTAACCGCTACACCTTCACCTGGCCTGATGACACCAACGGCTGGGATCTGCTGGCCCAGGCGCAGGCGGCGCTGGGCAATCGCGATCAGGAGTTAGCGGCGCGCGCCGAAGTGATGGCGCTGCTGGGTAAACTTGATCAGGCGATTACGCTGCTTAGCAGCGCCAGTTCGCAGGTGAAACTTGGCAGTCTGCAACAGGCGCGCTATGACGCTCGTATCGATCAGATCCGCCAGTTGCAACAGCGCTTCCGCCCTTACGAAAAAATGTAACAGGAGAGACCATGTCCCGGGACGTGACGATTTACCATAACCCGCGCTGCTCGAAGAGCCGCGAAACCCTGAGCCTGCTGACCGAACGCGGCATTGAGCCTGATGTCGTGCTGTATCTGGAGACGCCGCCGGATGCGGCGACGATCAAAACGCTGCTGAAACAGCTCGGGTTCAGCCAGGCGCGTGAACTGATGCGCACGAAAGAAGAACTCTACAAAACGCTGGATCTGGCCGACGCGTCGCTCAGCGAAGAAGCGCTGATCCAGGCGATGGTGGCTAACCCGAAACTGATTGAGCGCCCGATTGTGGTGAGCGATGGCAAAGCCCGGCTGGGGCGCCCGCCGGAACAGGTGCTGGACATCCTCTAAAAAAAACGCCGCGATCGCTTCTCGCGGCGTTCTTCTTTCTACGACGGCTTTTACAGCCCGAGCGTGTCTTTTACAAACGGGATCGTCAGCTTGCGCTGGGCGCTGATCGAAGCGCGATCGAGCTGATCGAGCGTCAGAAACAGCGTGCGCATTTCGCGATCGAGGCGTTTTAACAGAAAACGGCCCACATCCTCCGGCAGCTCGAAACCGCGCATCCGCGCGCGCAGTTGCAGCGCCTGGAGCTTATCGTCATCGGAGAGCGGCTGGAGCCGGTAGATTTGCCCCCAGTCGAGGCGCGAGGCGAGATCGGGCAGCTTCAGGTTCAGCTGGCGCGGCGGCCGGTCGCCGGTGATAAGCAGCCGGGTATTGCCTGATTCCAGAATGCGGTTGTACAGATTGAAGATAGCCATTTCCCAGAGCTCGTCGCCTGCGATGCACTCGATATTATCGATGCACACCAGCGAGAGTTGCTCCATGCCTTCCAGCACTTCCGGGACAAACCACGTGCGTTTATCCAGCGGCACATAGCCGACCGCGTCTCCGCGTTGCGAAAGCTCGGCGCAGGCGGCATGTAGCAGGTGGCTGCGTCCGCCCCCCTCCCGGGACCAGAAATAGATGTAGCCGCTGCGGTCGTGACGCAGCATCGTCTGGAGTGCGGCTAATAAAGAGGGGTTGTCGCCCGGCCAGAAGCTGGCAAACGTTTCGTCATCGGGCAGCCAGAGCGGCAAGGAGAGCTGTGCCGGTGTGTTCAGAAGGACCTCTTCAAGGACATGCGAAAAAACGCATTGAGTCTATCACACAATCGCTTCGCTGTTGAACCGGGCGGACAGCGCCGCCCGGCAGGAGGATCACTGCGGCGATTTTTCCTGCTCGTCAGCGTCAAGCACCGTCTCTTCAGGGCGCAATACGTTGATAAGTTTGAAAATCAGGCTCAGCGCCACGCCAACGATCGTCGCCAGCGCCATGCCTTTCAGCTCGGCCGCGCCGACATGGACTTTCGCGCCGCTGACGCCGATGATCAGGATTACGGAGGTCAGGATTAGGTTCTGCGCCTTGCTGTAATCCACTTTAGATTCAATCAGTACGCGAATACCGGAGGCGCCGATCACGCCGTAGAGCAGCAGTGAAACCCCGCCCATCACCGGTACCGGGATAATCTGGATCGCCGCCGCCAGTTTGCCGACGCAGGAGAGCAAAATCGCGATAATCGCGGCGCCGCCGATAACCCAGGTGCTGTAGACGCGGGTGATCGCCATAACGCCGATATTTTCGCCATAGGTCGTGTTCGGCGTGGAGCCGAAGAAGCCCGAGATGATCGTCGAGAAACCGTTAGCGAACATCGAGCGGTGCAGGCCCGGATCGCGAATAAGATCTTTTTTCACGATATTCGCCGTCACCACAAGGTGCCCGACGTGTTCGGCGATCACCACCAGCGCCGCAGGCAGAATGGTGAAGATGGCAAACCATTCAAAGCGCGGCGTGTAGAACGTCGGCAGCGCGAACCAGTGGGCATTGGCAATCGGCGCGGTATCCACCACGCCCATCGCGAAAGAGAGCGCATAGCCCGCCAGTACGCCGATGAGAATCGGGATGATCGCAAGGAAGCCGCGGAACAGCACCGAGCCGAACACCGTGACCGCCAGCGTGACCAGCGAAATAGTAATGGTGGTGGAATCCGCCGTCTGGCCTTCCGCTGGCAGCAGCCCTGCCATATTGGCGGCGACGCCTGCAAGCTCAAGACCGATAACCGCGACAATCGCGCCCATCGCGGCAGGCGGGAACATGACGTTCAGCCAGCCGGTGCCCGCTTTTTTCACAATCAGCGCCACGATACAGAACAGCACGCCGCAGACGATAAACCCGCCAAGCGCCATCTCGTAGCCAAGCGGCAACAGCAGCAGCACCGGGGAGATAAAGGCAAAGCTTGAGCCCAGATACGCCGGGATTTTGCCTTTGCAGATAAAGAGATATAGCAGCGTTCCGATGCCGTTAAACAGCAGCACGGTGGCCGGGTTGATATGAAACAGGATGGGCACCAGCACGGTTGCGCCAAACATGGCGAACAGGTGCTGCAAACTAAGCGGGATAGTCTGTAAGAGCGGCGGACGTTCACTTACCCCGATAGCACGGCGCGTCATAGCGTTTTCCTCAAGAGTGTTGATGTGTGATGTTTAAGTGTGGGACCAAAAAAAAGCCGACTAATAAGTCGGCTTAATGTTTATTTCGTACCAAATATTTTATCGCCCGCATCGCCGAGGCCCGGAATGATGTACCCGTGCTCGTTAAGCCCCTTGTCGATGGACGCGGTATAGAGTTCGATATCCGGATGCGCATTCTCCAGCGCCTTGATGCCTTCCGGCGCGGCAACCAGAACCAGCACCTTAATGCTGGTGCAGCCCGCTTTTTTCAGCAGGTCGATGGTGGCGATCATCGAACCGCCTGTCGCCAGCATCGGGTCGACAACCAGCGCCATGCGCTCGTCGATGTTAGAGACCAGCTTCTGGAAATACGGCACCGGCTCCAGAGTTTCTTCATCACGGTAAACGCCGACCACGCTGATGCGCGCGCTCGGGACGTTCTCCAGCACCCCTTCCATCATGCCAAGACCGGCGCGCAGGATAGGCACAACGGTAATTTTTTTGCCTTTGATTTGCTCGATTTCCACCGGGCCGTTCCAGCCTTCGATGGTCACTTTTTCGGTCAGCAGATCGGCCGTAGCTTCATAGGTCAGCAGGCTGCCCACTTCAGAGGCGAGTTCACGAAAACGCTTGGTGCTGATGTCATGCTCGCGCATCAGGCCCAGCTTGTGTTTAACCAGCGGGTGTTTCACTTCAACGATCTTCATTCTCTTTCTCCCCAGCAAGATGGCAACCACAAAAAAAATCGCCGGATTATACCGCTTTTTGCAGGCTGCGCCATACGTAATGGGCTTGATCGGGATCAACCGAACAGAAGTCAGTCATCTTATAAGTGTGTTTTATTCAGCGCAACAAGCGCTCGCAAACGTTTGCCTGGACTGTTAGAATTGCCGCGATTTCTCTACTACCACCAACCGCAACCGCGTGGGGACTTTAGCAGTGACCGACAAAACCTCTCTCAGCTATAAAGATGCCGGTGTTGATATTGATGCTGGTAACGCTCTGGTCGACCGTATCAAAGGCGTCGTGAAAAAAACCCGTCGTCCGGAAGTGATGGGCGGCCTGGGCGGCTTCGGCGCCCTCTGCGCGCTGCCGCAGAAATACCGCGAGCCGGTACTGGTCTCCGGGACGGATGGCGTCGGCACCAAGCTGCGTCTGGCGATGGATCTGAAGCGTCACGACACTATCGGCATCGACCTGGTGGCGATGTGCGTTAACGATCTGGTGGTACAGGGCGCCGAGCCGCTGTTCTTCCTCGATTACTACGCGACCGGCAAGCTGGATGTGGATACCGCGGCAAGCGTGATTAACGGTATCGCAGAGGGTTGCCTGCAGTCCGGCTGCGCGCTGGTCGGCGGCGAAACGGCGGAAATGCCGGGCATGTATCACGGCGACGACTATGACGTGGCCGGTTTCTGCGTCGGCGTAGTGGAAAAATCAGAGATTATCGACGGCTCGAAAGTCGCCGACGGCGACGTGCTGGTAGCGCTGGCCTCCAGCGGCCCGCACTCCAACGGCTATTCGCTGGTGCGTAAAATTCTTGAAGTGAGCGGCGCGGACCCGCAAGCCACCGAGCTTGACGGCAAACCGCTAGCCGATCACCTGCTGGCGCCGACCCGCATCTATGTGAAGCCGGTGCTGGAACTGATTGAGAAGCTTGAAGTTCACGCCATCGCCCACCTGACCGGCGGCGGCTTCTGGGAAAACATTCCGCGCGTGCTGCCGGACAACACCCAGGCGGTGATTGATGAAGCCTCCTGGCAGTGGCCCGCCGTCTTCAACTGGCTGCAGCAGGCGGGCAACGTCAGCCGTCATGAGATGTACCGCACCTTTAACTGCGGCGTCGGGATGGTTATCGCCCTGCCAGCCACAGAGGCAGATAAAGCCGTAGAACTGCTCAACAGCCTTGGCGAAACCGCGTGGAAAATCGGCGCGATTAAAGCCTCCGATGCCCAGGAACGCGTGGTTATCGCGTAATGAAGCGCATCGTAGTGCTGATTTCCGGCAGCGGCAGTAATTTACAAGCCATTATCGACGCCTGCGCGCAGAAGAAAATCAACGGCGTGATTAGCGCCGTCTTCAGCAACAAGGCCGACGCGTTCGGCCTCGAACGCGCGCGCGAAGCCGATATTCCCGCCCATGCGTTAAGCGCAGCCGATTTTGCGAGCCGCGAGGCGTTTGACCGCGAACTCATGCAGGAGATAGACGCTTACGCGCCGGATCTGGTGGTGCTGGCAGGCTATATGCGCATTCTGAGCCCGGCCTTCGTGGCGCACTATGAAGGACGACTGCTGAACGTTCACCCTTCCCTGCTGCCAAAATATCCGGGGCTGCATACGCATCGCCAGGCGCTCGCCAACGGCGATGAAGAGCACGGCACGTCGGTGCATTTTGTGACAGACGAGCTGGACGGCGGCCCGGTGATTTTACAGGCCCGCGTCCCGGTATTCTCCGGCGATAGCGAAGAAGACGTCACCGCGCGCGTTCAGGCGCAAGAGCATGCCATCTACCCCCTGGTGGTAAGCTGGTTTATCGACGGTCGCCTCGCGATGCGCGAGGGTCGCGCCTGGCTGGACGGGCATCCGCTCCCACCGCAGGGTTACGCTTCCGAAGAGTGATTAAAGGGCCGCGAGGCCCTTTATTTTTTCTGTCCTCTGCCGTTAATTCAGTCATCGGCACTGAAAACTTGCCCGGCAACATCACGGTTTCACAGGCTTTTTTGTCGGTTTCTCGAAAGCCTGCGGATAACTGTCATACTTTTCTGGCACAGTTGGACAGAGCATGACAAAGCTCGCCATAATAACCCCGAGACGGATTTGCCACGTCCCGAGTTAATCAACCGGAGTGTGAGTAGTAATGGGTCAGGAAAAGCTTTATATCGAAAAAGAACTGAGCTGGTTATCGTTCAACGAACGCGTATTGCAGGAAGCGGCGGATAAAACCAACCCGCTTATCGAACGCATGCGCTTTCTGGGCATCTACTCCAATAACCTTGATGAATTTTATAAGGTCCGGTTTGCCGAGCTTAAGCGGCGCATTATCATCAGCGAAGAACAGGGCTCGAACTCCCACTCTCGCCACCTGCTGGGCAAGATCCAGTCTCGGGTGCTGAAGGCGGATCAGGAGTTCGATGGCTTGTATAACGATCTGCTGCTGGAGATGGCGCGCAACCAGATCTTCCTGATTAACGAACGCCAGCTTTCTGAAAACCAGCAGGTGTGGCTGCGCCACTACTTCAAACACTACCTGCGCCAGCACGTCACCCCAACGCTGATAAATCGCGATACCGATCTGGTGCAGTTTCTGAAAGACGATTACACCTATCTGGCGGTCGAAATTATTCGCGGCGAATCCATTCGCTATGCGCTGCTGGAGATCCCGGCCGATAAAGTGCCGCGCTTTGTGAATCTCCCGCCGGAAACCCCGCGACGCCGCAAGCCGATGATTCTGCTAGATAACATTCTGCGTTTCTGCCTGGATGACATTTTCAAAGGCTTTTTCGATTACGACGCGCTGAACGCCTATTCCATGAAGATGACGCGCGATGCGGAATACGATCTGGTGCATGAGATGGAATCGAGCCTGCTGGAGCTGATGTCCTCAAGCCTCAAGCAGCGCCTCACCGCCGAACCGGTGCGTTTCGTCTACCAGCGCGATATGCCGGACGCGATGGTGCAGATGCTGCGCGAAAAGCTCTCTATCTCGCGCTATGACTCCATCGTGCCGGGCGGCCGTTACCATAACTTCAAAGATTTCATTAGCTTCCCGAATGTCGGCAAAGCCAATCTGATCAACAAACCGCTGCCGCGCCTGCGCCACATCTGGTTTGATCAATTCCGCAACGGCTTTGACGCCATCCGCGAGCGCGACGTGCTGCTCTACTACCCGTATCACACGTTCGAGCATGTGCTGGAGCTGCTGCGTCAGGCGTCGTTCGATCCGAGCGTGCTGGCGATTAAAATCAACATCTATCGCGTGGCGAAAGACTCGCGCATTATCGACTCGATGATCCACGCCGCGCACAACGGCAAAAAAGTGACCGTCGTGGTGGAATTGCAGGCGCGCTTTGATGAAGAGGCGAATATCCACTGGGCGAAACGGCTCACCGAGGCGGGCGTGCATGTGATCTTCTCGGCGCCGGGTCTTAAGATCCACGCCAAGCTGTTTCTTATCTCGCGCAAAGAGGGTGACGACGTGGTGCGCTACGCGCATATCGGCACCGGCAACTTCAACGAGAAAACCGCGCGCCTTTATACCGACTACTCGCTGCTGACCGCCGATGCACGCATCACCAATGAAGTGCGCCGGGTGTTTAACTTTATCGAGAACCCCTACCGGCCGGTGAGCTTCGACTACCTGCTGGTGTCGCCGCAAAACTCACGCCGCCTGATGTACGAGATGATCGATCAGGAGATCGCCAACGCGCAGCAGGGGCTGCCGTCGGGGATTACCCTTAAGCTGAATAACCTCGTCGATAAAGGCCTGGTGGACCGCCTCTATGCGGCCTCCGGCTCCGGCGTGCAGGTTAACCTGCTGATCCGCGGCATGTGTTCGCTTATCCCGCAGCTTGAAGGCCTGAGCGATAATATTCAGGTCATCAGCATCGTAGACCGCTATCTTGAGCATGACCGGGTCTATATTTTCGAAAATGGCGGCGATAAACGCGTTTATCTGTCGTCTGCCGACTGGATGACGCGTAATATCGACTACCGCATTGAGGTTGCTACGCCGCTGCTGGACCCGCGCCTTAAACAGCGCATTCTGGATATCATTGATATTCTGTTCAGTGATACGGTGAAAGCCCGTTATGTGGATAAAGAACTGAGTAATCGCTATGTGCCGCGTGGCAATCGCCGCAAAGTTCGCGCACAATTGGCGATTTACGATTACATAAAATCTCTGGAACAGCCTGAATAATCTATGCCGATAATTTCTGATGCTCCACGACCGGAGGAATTTGCTGCGGTCGATCTCGGCTCTAACAGCTTCCATATGGTGATTGCCCGTGTGGTGGATGGCGCCATGCAAATCATTGGTCGTCTGAAACAGCGCGTACATCTGGCCGATGGGCTGGATGAAAATAATATGCTGACCGAAGAGGCGATGGAGCGCGGCCTCGCCTGCCTCTCCCTGTTCGCCGAGCGCCTGCAGGGTTTTTCCGCCGCTAACGTCTGCATCGTGGGTACCCACACGCTGCGCCAGGCGTCGAACGCTACGGATTTTCTGCGTCGCGCGGAAAAGGTCATCCCCTATCCGATTGAAATTATCTCCGGCAATGAAGAAGCGCGTCTGATTTTCATGGGTGTGGAACATACCCAGCCGGAGCGCGGACGCAAGCTGGTTATCGACATCGGCGGCGGCTCGACGGAACTGGTCATCGGCGAAGATTTCGAACCGCAACTGGTGGAAAGCCGCCGTATGGGCTGCGTCAGCTTCGGGCAGCATTTCTTCCCGAACGGCGAAATCACGCCGGATAATTTCCGCCGCGCGCGTCTCGCCGCCGTACAAAAGCTCGAAAGCCTCGCCTGGCAGTATCGTCTTAAAGGCTGGACCGTGGCGCTTGGCGCTTCCGGCACCATTAAAGCCGCACATGAAGTGCTGGTGGAGATGGGCGAAAAAGACGGTTTTATCACGCCAGATCGCCTCGATATGCTGCGCGATGAAGTGCTGAAATTCGGCCATTTTTCGGCACTCACCCTGCCGGGTCTGTCGGAAGAGCGTAAAGTGGTCTTCGTGCCTGGCCTGGCCATCCTTTGCGGCGTGTTCGACGCGCTGGCTATTCGCGAGCTGCGCCTGTCAGACGGCGCGCTGCGCGAAGGCGTGCTCTATGAGATGGAAGGCCGTTTCCGCCATCAGGATATCCGCATTCGCACCGCCCAGAGCCTCGCCAACCAGTACCATATCGACAGGGAACAGGCGCACCGGGTGCTGGATACCACCATGCTGATGTATGAGCAGTGGGAACAGCAGAACGCGAAGCTTGCGAACCCGTCGCTGGCGGCGCTGCTGAAGTGGGCGGCGATGCTGCATGAGGTTGGGCTTGGCATCAATCACAGCGGGTTGCACCGCCATTCGGCCTATATTCTTCAAAACAGCGATCTGCCGGGCTTTAACCAGGAGCAGCAGATGATGATGGCGACGATGGTGCGCTATCACCGCAAGGCGATTAAGCTCGATGAGTTGCCGCGCTTTACGCTGTATAAGAAAAAGCAGTTCCTGCCGCTGATCCAGCTGCTGCGCCTCGGCGTGCTGCTGAATAATCAGCGCCAGGCGACCACGACGCCGCCGAGGCTGGTGCTGAACACCGATGAGAATCACTGGACGCTGCGTTTCCCGCACGACTGGTTCAGCCAGAACGCGCTGGTGCTGCTGGATCTCGAACGCGAGCAGCAGTACTGGGAAGGCGTCACCGGCTGGAAGCTGAATATCGAAGAAGAAGCGAGCCCGGAAGTGGCCGCCTGAAACGCAAAACGGTGAGCCTGGCTCACCGTTTTTTTTAACTATCGCGTCGCCGTTTCCGGTTTCGCCACAATGAGCGACTCCAGCGGCTGCGGTTTGCCAATCACATACCCTTGCAGATAATCGATACCGAGCGAACAGGCGACGTTTTTAATCTCTTCGCTTTCGACATACTCCGCCACCACCTGCATGTTCTTCATCCGCGCCAGATGGCACATCGATTCGACAATTTGATAATCCAGACTGCTGGTAACGATATTGCGAATGAAGCTGCCGTCGATTTTTAAAATATCGGCGTTAATGCTTTTCAGCCGCGCATAGCTGGCGTAGCCGGTGCCGAAATCGTCAATCGCAATACGACACCCCATTGCGCGCAGCCTTGAGAGCGTGACCTGCGTCTGTTCCACATTGGTGAACGACTGGCTTTCGGTGATTTCGAAAATCAGCTGCCAGGGCTCAACGTGATAACGCGCCAGCAGCCGCTGGACCTCACCCGGAAACGGCACGCGGCAGACGGTGGCAGGCGTCAGGTTGATGGAGAAACGGCTGGCGGGCAGTTGTTCGCGCCATTCGTCCATGAATTTCAGCGTGCTTTCCAGCACCATCAGGTCGATGCGCGACGAGAGGCCGAACTCATGCGCCACCGGCAGGAAAATCTCCGGCGCGATAAGCTCGCCGTCATCGCCGCGCATACGCAGCAGGATTTCGTAATAGCTGTCGCCGCGCATCCCTTCGATCCGCTGCGCCATCAGACGGAAGTGATGGTTATCCAGCGCCTGCTGCAAGCGGTTGAGCATATCCACTTTCAGCTTCACGGCTTTTTGCACATGGTTGGCGCCGCGACACTGCAAACTTTCAGGCTGATTGGTGGCAAGCGACAAATCCGCCATCGTGCTCATTTCGCCAAGCAGCAGATGCAAATGCGTGACTGGCGAGCGCACAAAGCTGTAGCTGATGCCGACCTGCGGCTGTAACGGCATACCATCCCACATAAAGCGGAACTGCCGCACGCGTTTATCCAGCGCGTCGATGCGTTCGAGATAGGATTCCGTATGAATACGCAGGACTACATCGTGCCCGGAAAGCTGATACGCCAGCTCATCCGGCAGCAGGATCTGGCGCAGCCACGCCGCCATTTGTTGCTTGTAGAGAATGCGCAGCATTACCCCGTAGTTACGCCCGAGCAGCTCAAGCTCAGGAATACGCATAAAGCACAGCACCGACCAGGGCGCTTTGCCGAGATCCCGGTTCAGCGCCCGCAGATTCGGCATGTGGCTTAACGGGTCGATCAGCGCCAGACGACGGCCGCGCAAGTGCATCGCGCGCTGGCGAGTGGCGGTCAGCGCCATGAACACGATGACCAGTGAAAACACGCCGTAGCTGGAGGTATTTATCACCATCTGGGTTTCGTAGCCGGGCACCGACGGGAAATAGAGATAGTAGTAGTGGCACAGCAGCGCCAGCACTGGCGTCCAGGCGGTGGTAATAAAGAAATAGCCGAAACGCATCGCGCCCCACAGCATTACAGGCAGCAGCAGCGAAAGCGTATACGTGGTGCTGAACAGCGAACTGTTATCGCTCGTCGGCTGCACCAGACAGCCGAGCAGGAACAGAATAATGCCAAGCCAGATAACCACTTCCGCTTTGCTGACTTTCTTATCGCGCTGCGCCCGCGCCTGGGAGAGAAAGCTTTTGAGATAGCGTGGATGGCGCAGCACGCGGATAAGCAGATAGAAAAATGGCATGCCAGTGAGGCAGCCGACCAGCACAGCCTGGTAGCTGATAAGCGTCAGCACGGTAAAAGGGTTATCGCCCGTCAGCGATGTCGGCCGCTCATACAGCCCGAGAAACGCGGCTATCTGGTAAAAGAGCATAAACACCGAAGCATTGAAAAACACCAGCCAGAACATGCGCTGCGAACCGCTGCGAGCGTGCCACCAGGAAACGGCATGTTGACCTGGCGCGAAAATGCGGTAGCCCGCCCAGCTCAGCATGGTCGGCACGAAAAAATTCAGCAACGTGACAGAGAGATCTAACAGCCCGACGTTGCGGTGATAATAAACCACGACGCCAAGGGCGATGCCGGGCAGCGCGCGACGACCATAAATCATAATGAAAGCGCTAAGCAGCGACAGCGGCAGGTAATAAAGCACCACCAGACCGCCTTCAATATGGACGTAGGTATTCCCGGCGCGGGCGAGTGGTAATAACAGCAGCGGTAATACCAGCGGCAGGGCCCACCATTTGTCTTTATTTTTCTTGAGTGTTTCAACCGATAACATAGATGCTCGATACCAGACTCCCGTTCCCGGGCAAGAATTTCAGGCAGGCATCCGACCTGGCTGTTGATATGCGCGACAGACCGGAGCCGAACGCGGCGCGGTTAACCAATCTTAGCCAGAGGAAACCGCTTTCCATTGATATACATCAACTCATGCAGCCGCACCAGACGGGAACCGGCATTTGCAGAAAAAGACCTTTATCACTTTATTCATCAACTGCTTAAATCCATTAATAAAAAACAGATTCGGCGGATCCGTACAGAATTTTACATGATGAATAATTGACCTCTTCGTCTCGCTGTGCCTTAATATTTACGTCGCCCGCAGTTGACGGGTAAACCTGAAGGGTAAAGGCGTGTCACAGGCCACCAGCATACGAAGACGGGACAGATTTAACGGTCGAATGACCCGTATTGTACTGCTTATCAGTTTTCTTTTCTTCTTTGGTCGCTTTATCTACTCCGCCGTCGGCGCGTGGTATCACCACCAGGATAAAGTCCAGGCCCAGCAAATCAGCATGTCTCTCGACGCCTCCTCGCAGCAACAGCAGCCACGCTAGTGTCTTAAGCTCCCTTTGCGACGTCAGAAAACGCCCGCAATCGATTATGAGCGGGCGTTTTTGTTCCATTCCTTCCATGATTATAAGCCTGGATGTAAAGTAAAGCCGGGACAGCATAATGTGGTATGTATTCAGCGAAGTACTGATTAGCTGATAAATAATTTATAGCGCTGATATTCAGCTATTACAAAAGCGTAAGGGCAGTAACGCGCCTGCTGGCGATCTTGCACTCTGCGTTTGTCGGGAATGGAGCGGAGCGATTTATAACGCCATTCTTATCAGGCTGGAGGGCATTGAAAACTATAGGTAAACGATAATTTTTACCTTTCTTAATACCCTCAGGCCATTATCAGACGCTTAAACAGCAGCGGCTGGACATCCTGCCGATGCGCCAGGATCGCATGCGCGGTCACTAAGGTTCCGTCTACGGAATACAAAACCCGATAGCCTTCAGCGTTATTAAACTCCCGGTATTTTGCGCAGCCAATTTTCAGGAGTTCAGGGCAAATCTGGCAGACCAGCGGGAACTGGCCAACGGTATTCTCAAACTGTGTGAGAATATCTGCGATAACCGGGTGTGAATCAGTATCAACACGGCGCAGGAAACCCTCAATTGTATCAATGCAGTGCTTTACCGTAAGCGTGTACTCAAAGGTCACCTGCTGTTCCATGGAAATCCCTTAACGTTGAGCGCGCTACGTTTAATCCTTAAGTCCACTCAGCAACTGGTCTTTCGAGAACATGCGCCCATCAGCTTTATCTTTCTCTGACAAGGTAAGCAGCTTCAGCAAAGCAATGGCATTTTCCCGCTCCTGCTGCTGGTCACAGGACTCGATAACATAAGCAGGCACACCATTTTGTGTGACCAGGATGGGTTCTGACAGATCAAGCGTTGCTGCGTTCTTTTTAACGTAGCTGATTGTCTCTACTTTCATTGTTCATTAGCCTGGTGGTCATGTCTCGGTTTTGATACAGACCATATTTAGACCACCAATAAGACCTCATGCAACCCTGCTCTTCCTGGAAATCAGCCCGGTCTTGCGGTCTTCCAACATGCAAATGCCCTGGCGAATGAACATCAAGAGAATTACAGGATCCTGCATGACGCCATCAACCACACCATCAAAGCAACCCCACGTGCTGAACGGATAATTGCTGCTTATGACCACGCTAAAACTGGAGCAGACAGCAGCCTGTTGACAGCCCATATTGGGGACATGAAACATTCTCCTGCATTTATGGCGATCCTATTTTCGGCTGACTGATATAACCAGTATTTAAGTTACTGACGGTAAGCCTTTCTGTACTGAAGAGGAGACTTCCCTATATGCTTACGGAAGCTGGTGATAAACCAGGCATAACCCAAATATCCCACTTTTCCCGCAATTTCTCTGACACTGAGTTGTGTATGAATCAGAAGTTCACAGGCCTGCCGTAAACGCCGCATTGTCAGGTATTCCTGAAGCGTTCCTCCCGTTTCATCATTGAAACGACGACACGTATGGCCCAGAGAGCATCCTGCTACTGCCGCAATTTCTTCCAGCGAACAGCTTTCATGATAATGCTCGTCAATCCAGCGAATAAGCCGAGTGGAAAATGTCTTCTGTCCGGATTCGGTTTCAGCCTGTGGCAACAGACTCAGTAGCTGCATGATCAGAAATACATTGTCGCTAACCGAAAAAAAATCATCTGTCATCTGTTTTTCAAAACGTACCAACAATAATTCCACATAATCCTGTATATCACTGATATCAAACACCCGAGCAGGTTCACTCCGTTCACTTATCTGACGCAGCACTGACTGCTGTCGTGGGAAATCCCGGAGATAATGAATAACGGTCAGAGCGTTAAAATGAAGGGTTGTACGGTGATAATTATTCCGCGGACTCTGTTCAACAAACACCTTGTGTAATTTACCCGGAGGGAAAATAAATAGCCTTCCGGGACGGATCGTATATTTTCGATGATCTACTAATACAATTCCCACTCCACGGGAGACAAAAAGGATCTCTATACACTGATGCCAGTGATAATAATTGGCAGGAACATCTTCCAGCATTCGATTAAAATAAATGGAGTTCTCCTTGAGAGAAATCCGTTCCAGGCAGCATGCTTCTCCCTTCAGGTTTTCTTTTTCCATGTCACCCTCCATTGTTAGTAAAATTAAACTTTCGTTAATATCGTGAAATTTTCCTGCTTTTCGCCAGCAAAATTCATTTTATCTTTCCTCTACCGCTCTAAAATTCGACAGAAATCACAATTAAAATGGTGTTTTAGTTTTTTACTGTGCGCCATTCCAGTCCGGAAAGAGAAAGTGAATAGAATGCACGGCAAGCAAAATCACCCTCAGATCGCATTGTGCTGGATAGCGAATGCGGCACGACATTTTTCGCCTGGCCATTCACGAATCAAAATGGGTGAAACCTCGACACCGTACCCGGCCGACATCGCTGAGCCGCTGGAACCGGTCCAGGCTATTCCTGAAGCGAGTCAGTTCATCATTTATGACACTCATCAGGAGCATGCCTGGATGCTGATGCTCAGTACCGATGACAGCTACTTTAGCGGTCGTCGTGAGTGCCGGGACGTCGTGATGGCCAATGCGTGGCTGCGCAGTGAATGGTTTCCCTGGCCGGATGTGGGAGTGATTACCTGGCTGCTGCCATCCCTACGGGGACAACTCCGCATTTACCAAGCATCTGCTCCACGACAACTGAAAGCGGTGAAGACGGGTTCTCCATTAATTTCCATGCAGAAGCAGCTACCTGTACCGACAAATATCACATTCGATGACCTATACCCGAAACTCACGCTTTCTGGCAGGGCCATTTCCATTACATAGCAACTCATCACCGTGACTTTTAAATGGAGTACATTATGTCTGAAGTCTTACAATCCACACGCTCAGCGTATATAAAGCTCAGCTTGTTTGTCTTTTTATTTACTTTCACCTGGTCTGCCGGTTTCGGTATGTATGCTATCTGGCTTGGTGATAAAGCGGGACTGAGTGCAATTGATATCGGTACGGTTTTTGCCGTCAACGGTGTGTTTGCCGTCCTGGTTAAACCTGTATATGGCTTTATCATGGACAAAACCGGCATGAAAAAGCATTTGCTCTATTTCGTCTGCCTTATTTCCGCACTGATGGCCCCTTTTTATCTGTGGTGCTACTTGCCCTTACTACAAAGTCACTTTCTGGCAGGCATGATCATTGGCGCGTTATTTTTCAGCTTCGGCTGGTACGCGGGTGTAGCCGCTGAAGAGTCTTATGTGGATCGTTTTAGCCGCCTGTATAATATGGAGTTCGGTCGTATCAGAATGTGGGCCGCACTGGGATGGGCGGTTGCTGCATCGTTTTCTGGCTACGTTTATAACATTTCCCCAATAATTAACTTTACCATCGGCAGCGTATCTGCAGTGTGTATGTTGCTGGTGCTAATTTCACTTAAAGTTGATCATTTCGGGCAGGAAGAAAATAGCGTTCTGTCTAAAGATAAAATTGTTATCGCGGATGTGTTTCATCTGTTCAGAAATCCAAAATTCTGGATGTTCGCTCTGTATATTGCAGGCGTGGCCTGGATGATGTTTATTGCCGAACAGCAGTTCTCCCGTTATTTCGTCACTTTCTTTAACACCAAAGAACAGGGTAATGCCATGTTTGGTTATATGAGCACGACCCAGTCGTGTACCGAATTCTTTGGCATGATGCTGGTTCCTGCGCTGGTCAACCGGATTGGCGCCAAACAGGGGATGCTGCTCACAGGCCTGATCGTCAGTTTGCGCCTTATCATCTCGGGTCTGACAACCGACCCTCTCATCATCTGTCTTGTAAAACCGCTTTACGGGATTGAAATCGCGCTGATTCTGGTCTCCGTCTTCAAGTACATTGCTGAGCACTTCGACAAAAGGATTAACGCGACCATGTATCTGCTTGGCTATCAGGCCATGGTTTATGTGGGCTCCATCGTGGTTGCCCCTCCCGCTGGCTACGCCTATGACACCATAGGTTTTGAACATACGTATCTGATTATGGGCACCATTTCACTACTGTTTACGATTGTGTCGGCTTTCACACTTTCTGATTGTCAAAAGCATAAAAAAGTCACCTCCGCCTCCCATACAGATCAAGCATTAAATTAAGAAACGATACGAGAAAACTATGTTGCAGAATATTCATGAAGAAGCGATTTCCCAGGTAAAACTGGCACCAGGTGAGCGCGATGTTATCCTGGAGAAAGTTAAGCAGATCGTGCCCGATATTTTACAGGCCGTTGACCGTAATATGGCCTGCTGGCAGGAGCGATTCCCGGATGCCGCCTGTCAGAATGGTCTTTACCCGGTTATTGATAATGTCGAATGGACCACCAGCTTCTGGAGCGGGCAACTCTGGCTGGCATGGGAATGGAGCGGCGATCAAAAATACCGAACTCTGGCAGAAAAGCATGTTCAGTCTTTCGGCGAGCGTATTATTCACCGAAACAACACCAATCATCATGACCTCGGTTTTCTTTACAGCCTGTCCTGCCTTAGTGCCAGTACGCTTACTAACAATGCGCGGGCGCGCTATATTGCCCTGCTGGCAGCAGATGCGCTGATGGAACGTTATCACCCTTGCTGCGGTATTATTCAGGCATGGGGCGAGCTGGATAATCCGCAACAACAGGGACGAATGATTATCGACTGTAATATGAATTTACCGCTGTTATACCAGGCCAGCCTTATTACCGGGGATGAACGTTATGCTCAGGCCGCCACCACGCATATCATTCAAGCCAGCCGCTATATAGTACGCCCGGACAGTTCGACCTGGCACACGTTCTTTATGGACGTGCATACAGGAGAGCCTCGTTACGGCAATACGCACCAGGGCTATGCGGATGATTCCTGCTGGTCTCGCGGCCAGGCGTGGGGCGTGTATGGATTTCTGCTGAATTATCGTTATACCCGTAATGAAGATTTACTGACACTCAGCCAGAAGCTGGCAAATTATTTCATTAATCGGCTTCCGGATGATCTGGTGTGCTACTGGGATCTGGCGCTGACCGACCCAACAAGCTGTCGGGACAGTTCATCTACAGCAATTGTCGCCTGTGGTTTGCTGGAAATGATAAAACATTTGCCGCTTTCTCATCCCAACCGCGCAAGCTATGAGAGCATTGCCTTGCGTATGGTCGGAAATATGATCGACCACTATTATAATCGGGAGCATATTCCCGGTGCAGGGTTGCTTAAACACTCAGTCTATCACTTTAATGGAAATATTGGTGTGGATGAGTGCTGTTCATGGGGCGATTATTTCTTTATGGAAAGTATCACCCGTATTATTAAAAACTGGAAGCTGTACTGGTAATTACATCTCAATATAAAAATTTAACGTTTATGCCTCCCTGCCATTTTTGCAGTGAGAGTGTTTCTCTGTGTCTTATGGAAGGAATATAAAATGAAACTCTGTAATAATGTTATTATTCTGTCTATTGTATTAGGTAGCGTATCAGCATATAGCTATGCGGATACAACAGTGACGGCACCGGGTCAATCAGTAAAATATACGCCTTTTACGACCGTCTATTTCGCGCCTCGCACACAGTACCATACCGCCAGTGAAGGTTTTCTTCAGCGACTGATGCTGACAGGCGTGGTACAGGATCCAGACAGCATACTGAAAAATATGTACTGGAGTTTTGAAACGGATTCCGATCTCGGAAAGCACCTGAATCAGTGGAAGAGTAGCTATCAGGAAGTAGAGCTGAACAAACCTTTTCCACTCGGCCGTAGCCAATTTTTTCTTGAACCCGGCACCGTGTTTCACTGGGAGTCAGCAGGTTCCCGTATCGACCCCTATCTTGGAATAGGTTATCACTTCGATCCAACTTTCACGGGTGTCCTGCGTTACCGTTATAACCATCAGAATCATGACTCCCAGACCCTAAATGGGGACTGGGACGACTCTTCAGAACATCGTGTAGATTTATATATTACCAAATACTTTACACCCGATTTTTATGTGCAATATAACCCTACCTATTACAGCAAAGTACACAGTGATGAATTTAACTATGCGAATGGAAAAAATCACACTCTCCAGCATAATTTTATTTTTAATTTTCATGCTACTACTCGATTTTATCCTTTCTTCGAATTGGGTTATCTCGATAAATACCAGGACGGAGATGACACGAAAAATGAATATCAAATCCGCGTTGGATTCAGGTATAATTTAAATTAAAAAAAGACATGAAAGAGCTTAGCTAATGAAATAATACAATCAATTCTATGTATGGTATGTCTGAGTGGCATTGCTGTGATCTGCTCTGGTACGGCACAAGCTGCCTATCATTATATTTCCTGCAATACATCAGGCGTCCCCTCAGGAAAAGGAATCTTCGAGTATAACTATACTTATAACAATAACGGAGGGTTTTTAATTATTTTCCCGTATTCAGGCGCAGTAACGAACGGTACAGTAATACGCTATAACCTGAGTTAATAGTGACAAAGCACGCCTGTTTCAGGTGGGTACTGGCAGCATTAATAACTCGCTGGTTTATAATTGTTGAAAACGTTATGAGAGTGTGAAAAATCCGGTTAATACCCGGTGGCTAAAATAACTGGGGCCTGCATAAAGCGGTTGTGGCCCCAATAAAATAACTGGCACAAGCCTGGATATCGAACCAGGTTAGCGCATAACAAGCTGACCTGACGCCCCATTCATTGACGACGTATCCACAGTTACACTTAATGTTTGAGCAACTTCATCAAATACAATCTGAATTTCTGGCGATTTGCTGACGACGCTGCTGACAGGCAGAGCGTTTAGAATAAATTGTATTTCTGACAGGCTTCGCGTTGGGTCAGAAAAGGCCATAATACAGTCATCGCCGACCTGCTGAATGAGTATGGATCCCGATGTATTGGCCTGAACAAACTCAAGACTCCCGGGCTGATAAAAATTCCCTCCCCATACAGAATTATCTGTCAAAGCAATCGCCTGTTGGCGCTCATCATTATTAATGATGCGGACTGGTGGATTGGCTTGATAGCTCCGCGTCTGTTCAGGCGAGTAATTGGGCAAAATAGCGTAAGCTATCTTCTGCCCCGTGGGATATTCTCCATGAGGAACGCTGAGCGTGGCGTACTGTTGTATGACAAGAGTCTCACTTCCTCCATCATTGACCCATTGCCATGCTCCACTTCTGGACACATTCTCAGCTATGAGGGGAACAGGCGCAAAAAAAACATATCCGAGAGGTGCCTGATTCACCTCATCGGTCAAAGTAGCAAAGGTAGCATTTTCAAATTGTTGCATTGTTGACGCAGGAATAGTTATGCCGTTTACCTGAAGGGTCTGCGTTTCAGCATCGTTGAGCTGCCTGTTTTCAATAATTGACTCAACCGGGGCAGAATCTGAGCTGCTAATTCCGGCCACCAGAGCAATAATCTGATCGTCCAGCATGAACCATGATTTTACAGCTGACAGTGAGCTTCCTGTTACGCCCTCAAGATTGTAAATAAGACTGGCATGTCCTGTTATCCCATTACTGACACCACCGCACCAGTTACGCTCATCAGCATTGGGATAAAGTTGCCAGTCGGAAAGGACACCGCTCATCCCATCGGTTAACGTACCCGGAAGCCGTAACATATTAACCGTCGGCCAGTAATTTTTATCAAACTGAGTACTGTTAGCGTTATAAATATATAACATTCCTGTACCGGTATACCATCCTTGCTTGTTCTCGCCATTCCCATATTCAAATGCAGTAATTTTATGAGAGAACAAGCTAAGTCCGCAGGCAAAAGTCCCTTTCTGATGAATCATCTGGCACATGGCAGCCAGCATTTTATTTTCATTCCGGTAGTCATTTTCAACAGGGATATCCGGATTATTCATCAATGCTCTCAACGTCTGGATTTGTGAGAGCGACAACCCGCGGTAATAATCTTCGTAAAACTTGTCAGAACTGATGGCACTTTTGACAAATGTTGCCCATGTGTACTGATAATCCGTTGAGGTATGCCTCCCGGAAATAAAATAAATATCATATAAAAGTACCCGTGCCACGCTATGTGCCGGTGATGTTTCTCGGCTGATCCCCCGTCCACGGGTCATATCAAAATCAATGTCACTGTACAATGTAGGAGCATAAGTCTCAGGGATAGTCGTATAAATATTTTCAACATTTGCCAGAGAACCAATCCATGATGTATTCGTTAAAAGAATGAAAATATCACAGGTTCTGCTTAGTAAGACCTCACCATAACCACCGGTATACGGCACGTTAGCATGCTGAATAAATGACCCATCATGATAATATCCATCCCCATCGGTGACATATTCATATACGCTTCCAGCGTCGGTCAGGCCCTGTTGCACCCTGGTGTTATCCTGTGACAAAACACCGCTCAGCATTGCAATGAAGCATTTATCGAGTAGGTTCGCGCCAGTTTCCACCACACCAGTAGCCTTACGCACAGTCGGATCGGGAACAAAATAATTAATTGCTGCAATACATGCCGAATTTAAAGCAGATGGGAGGTATGCAGACGACAGGCACAGAACATCGTTCAACGCTTCAGGTGAACCAATTTCCCAGTCCCACCAGTTATCATATTCTTGCGCAATAGTAGTGTTGTAGCAATGCAGATTTACCCAGTCGACAGCATAAATGATAGCAGTCTGAAGCTGAGCTGAGAGATAAAAATCAGAGGCAGTAGTTTGCTCCTGTATTGCCATTTTTCGAATATTTTGCCACATCAGCGTAATCGCAGCCGAGCTTGAGGGCCAGTTTTTAGCATCTTCCCATAGCCAGGCAACGGAAGAATCTATATTCATCGTATCCCATATGCCTGTACCGGATGAATTAGACACCGCAGCATCCATCTGACTTACCTGAGCCATCAGTTCAGTATCATCTGATGATACGGGTTCACCGGTCAGATTGGTACGCCAGTTCACCTGGCTTGTTTCAAAATCATTTTGCATATTCATATACTCCTTTAAGAGATAACAGAACGTACAACCAGAAACAGATGCGCATTATCTCCCGGAATATAAGAACCATAATGAGATCCAGGTTCTTCGACTATTATTTAATTTTTCAGAACAAAAAAATATAAATGTCAAAAAATTATAAAACTCAAATCTTTTTTCAGTCTGAAATAAAACGTTTCATTTATCTGACTTCGCAGGAAAGTTGAGTAGATAAGGTGTTGAAGAGGGGGGACAGGGAGGCCGTATAGAAAGTGGCTGCCTGTGCTGGGATGTAGCGCGCTGATTAATTTCTAACACTTCCGCTGACTGCCAGAAGTGGACCTTGATAAGTCCGCACTACATTAATTAGAAGGGAGCGGGTCAAAGCTTATAGCTTGATGAGCATGATTTTCAATACATCATTAAAAAGGCAAAATTGACTATCTTTATAATCCTGCACCATTCCTGTATTCCTGTATTCCTGTATTCCTGTATTCCTGTATTCCTGTATTCCTGTATTCACATTTATACTTTGTTTTACATCAGTAGAAATGAGGTTTACCGTCAGGAACTGCGTTACATAGAAAACCATGAAACGCATAAAAAAACCCTCTGTAAAAACAGAGGGTCGATTCACGTTTAATCGCTTATGAACGCGTCGGAAAGCTGCCGATCATTCCCACTCAATGGTCGCGGGCGGTTTACCGCTGATATCATAAACTACACGGGAAATACCGTTGATTTCATTGATAATGCGGTTGGAAACGCGGCCCAGGAAATCGTACGGCAGGTGCGCCCAGTGAGCGGTCATGAAGTCGATGGTTTCTACCGCGCGCAGCGAGACCACCCAGTCATATTTACGGCCGTCGCCCATCACGCCAACGGAGCGCACCGGCAGGAATACGGTGAATGCCTGGCTCACTTTGTCGTACAGATCCGCACGGCGCAGCTCTTCGATAAAGATAGCGTCGGCGCGGCGCAGCAGGTCACAGAACTCTTTTTTCACTTCGCCCAGAACGCGAACGCCCAGGCCCGGCCCCGGGAACGGATGGCGGTACAACATGTCGTACGGCAGGCCCAGCTCCAGACCAATCTTGCGAACTTCGTCTTTAAACAGCTCTTTGAGCGGCTCGACGAGGCCCATTTTCATCTCTTTCGGCAGACCGCCCACGTTGTGGTGAGATTTGATCACGTGCGCTTTACCAGTGGCAGACGCCGCGGATTCAATCACATCCGGGTAGATGGTGCCCTGCGCCAGCCATTTCACGTCTTCCAGCTTCAGCGCTTCTTCATCGAACACTTCCACGAATACGCGGCCGATGGTTTTACGCTTGGCTTCCGGCTCGTCGATACCCGCCAGCGCGTCAAGGAAACGTGCTTCCGCTGGAACGTGAACGATGTTCAGGCCAAAGTGGTCGCCAAACATGTCCATCACCTGCTCGGCTTCGTTCAGGCGCAGCAGGCCGTTATCGACGAAGACGCAGGTCAGACGGTCGCCAATCGCGCGGTGCAGCAGCATCGCGGTCACAGAGGAATCCACGCCGCCGGACAGGCCCAGGATAACGCGATCGTTGCCCACCTGCTGACGAATGCGCTCAACCGCGTCGTCGATGATTTTCGCCGGCGTCCACAGCGCTTCGCACTCGCAGATGTCACGCACGAAGCGCTCCAGCATACGCAGGCCCTGACGGGTGTGGGTCACTTCCGGGTGGAACTGTACGCCGTAGAAACGCTTCTCTTCGTTCGCCATAATCGCGAACGGGCAGGTTTCGGTGCTGGCGACGGTCACGAAATCAGACGGAATGGCCGTCACTTTATCGCCGTGGCTCATCCAGACATCCAGCAGTGGGTTGCCGTCGGCGCTCAGCGCGTCCTGAATGTCGCGCACCAGCGCGCTGTCAGTTTTGACCTCTACCTGCGCATAGCCGAATTCACGCTCGTTAGAGCCTTCCACGTGGCCGCCGAGCTGCATCGCCATGGTCTGCATGCCGTAGCAGACGCCGAGTACCGGCACACCGGCGTTAAAGACATATTCCGGCGCGCGCGGGCTGTTCTCTTCCGTGGTGCTCTCCGGGCCGCCGGACAGGATAATCCCGTTCGGATTAAAGCCGCGGATTTGCTCTTCCGTCACGTCCCAGGCCCACAGCTCGCAGTAAACGCCCAGCTCGCGCACGCGGCGGGCCACCAGTTGGGTGTACTGAGAACCGAAGTCGAGGATAAGGATACGATGCTTATGAATGTTGTCCGTCATTGACGCGTTTTCCAGAAAGTAGCTGATACAAAGTAAACGCCCGGCGCGAACGCCGGGCGGGGAAAATTAAGAACCCATACGGTAGTTCGGAGACTCTTTGGTGATGGTCACATCGTGTACGTGGCTTTCCTGAATGCCCGCGCCGCTGATGCGCACGAATTCCGCTTTGGTGCGAAGCTCATCGATCGTGGCGCAGCCGGTCAGGCCCATGCAGGAGCGCAGGCCGCCCATCTGCTGGTGGATTATCTCTTTCAGACGGCCTTTATACGCCACGCGACCTTCGATGCCTTCCGGCACCAGCTTGTCAGCGGCGTTATCGGTCTGGAAGTAGCGGTCGGAAGAGCCTTTGGACATCGCGCCCAGCGAGCCCATGCCGCGATAGGATTTGTAAGCGCGGCCCTGGTAGAGTTCGATTTCGCCCGGAGATTCGTCCGTACCGGCCAGCATGGAGCCGACCATCACGACGCTTGCGCCAGCGGCGATTGCTTTGGCGATATCGCCGGAGAAACGAATGCCGCCATCGGCGATAACCGGAATGCCGGTGCCTTCCAGCGCTTCAACCGCGTCCGCCACCGCGGTGATCTGCGGTACGCCCACGCCGGTCACGATACGGGTGGTGCAGATGGAGCCCGGGCCGATGCCGACTTTCACCGCGCTGACGCCCGCGTCCGCCAGGGCTTTCGCGCCTGCGGCCGTCGCCACGTTACCGCCGATGATTTGCAGATCCGGGTATTTCGCGCGGGTTTCGCGAATGCGTTGCAGCACGCCTTCGGAGTGGCCGTGGGAGGAGTCAATCAGCAGAACGTCAACGCCTGCGGCAACCAGCGCGTCAACACGCTCTTCGTTACCGGCGCCTGCGCCTACCGCCGCCCCTACGCGCAGACGGCCCTGCTCGTCTTTACAGGCGTTCGGTTTACGTTCGGCTTTCTGGAAATCTTTCACGGTGATCATCCCGCGCAGGTGGAAACTGTCGTCCACGACCAGCGCTTTCTCAACACGTTTTTCGTGCATTTTCGCCAGTACGACGTCGCGGGACTCGCCTTCGCGAACGGTTACCAGGCGCGCTTTCGGCGTCATATAAACGCTGACGGGCTGGCTCAGGTCGGTCACGAAGCGCACGTCACGGCCGGTAATGATACCAACCAGTTCGTTCTCTTCAGTCACAACCGGGTAGCCAGCGAAACCGTTGCGCTCGGTCAGTTCTTTTACTTCGCGCAGGGTCGTGGTCGGCAGTACGGTCTGCGGGTCGGTGACCACGCCGGATTCATGTTTTTTGACGCGACGGACTTCTTCAGCCTGACGTTCGATAGACATGTTTTTGTGGATAAAGCCGATGCCGCCTTCCTGCGCCAGGGCAATCGCCAGACGCGCTTCCGTTACGGTGTCCATCGCCGCTGAAAGCATCGGGATGTTCAGGCGGATGGTTTTGGTCAGCTGAGTGCTGAGATCCGCGGTATTCGGCAGAACGGTAGAGTGAGCGGGAACGAGGAGAACGTCGTCAAACGTCAGTGCTTCTTTAGCGATACGTAGCATGGGCAATATCTCAACCTGGGGTGAATGAGAACAGATAAAATATTGCCGCGGCATTATACAGAGCGTAACCGATTGCTTCTACATTTTTTTGCGAAAAAAGGTTGCGATAGTCAGCGCGCAGGTTACTATCGATTGAATAACCCGCTGATTTAAAATTTGATCCAGCTCACATGCCGCTTACTCCGACACCCTCAATTTTTACCGTCAGCCGCCTTAACCAGAGCGTACGTCTGCTGCTTGAACAGGAGATGGGCCAGGTCTGGATCAGCGGCGAAATCTCGAATTTCACCCAGCCCGCGTCCGGCCACTGGTACTTTACGCTGAAAGACGACACCGCCCAGGTGCGCTGTGCGATGTTCCGCAACAGCAACCGCCGCGTTACCTTTCGTCCGCAACATGGCCAGCAGGTGCTGGTGCGCGCCACTATCACGCTCTACGAGCCGCGCGGCGACTATCAAATCATCGTCGAAAGCATGCAGCCCGCCGGTGAAGGCCTGTTGCAACAGCGTTATGAACAGCTCAAGCAGCAGCTCGCCGCCGAAGGGTTGTTCGATCCGGCGCTGAAAAAACCGCTGCCCTCCCCGGCGCGCCAGGTCGGCGTGATTACGTCGAAAACCGGCGCGGCGCTGCATGATGTGCTGAATGTGTTACGCCGCCGCGATCCGTCGCTGCCGGTGGTTATCTACCCCACCGCGGTACAGGGCGACGACGCGCCCGCGCAGATCGTGCGCGCCATTGAGCTTGCCAATCTGCGTGACGAATGCGACGTGTTAATCGTCGGGCGCGGCGGCGGCTCGCTGGAAGATTTGTGGAGCTTTAACGACGAGCGCGTCGCGCGGGCGATTTTCGCGAGCCGCATTCCCATCGTTAGCGCCGTCGGCCATGAGACCGACGTTACCATTGCCGATTTCGTCGCGGATTTACGCGCGCCGACGCCGTCCGCCGCCGCCGAAATGGTCAGCCGCAACCAGCTGGAGCTGCTGCGCCAGGTGCAGGGGTTACAGCAGCGTCTGGAAATGGCGATGGACTATTCGCTGGCCAACCGCCAGCAGCGTTTTACGCGCCTGCATCACCGTCTTGAGCAGCAACACCCGCAGTTGCGCCTTGCCCGCCAGCAGACGCTGCTGATGCGCCTGCGCCAGCGTATGGACAACGCGCTGGACAGCCGGATGCGCCAGGCCACGCAGCGTCAGACTCGCCTGACGCAACGCCTTAACCAGCAGCAGCCGCTGCCGCGTCTGCACCGCGCCTCGGCGCGTATTCAGCAGCTGGAGTATCGCCTTGCACAGCTCGTCACCGCACGCCTGAGCCACACGCGAGAGCGCTTTGGCAACGCCATCACGCACCTGGAGGCTGTCAGCCCACTGGCGACGCTGGCGCGCGGCTACAGCGTCACCACGGCGCAGGATGGCAACGTGCTTAAAGCGACGAAACAGGTGCAGCCCGGCGATACGCTAACCACGCGGCTCGCGGACGGCTGGGTGGAAAGCGAGGTGCGCCAGATTACGCCCGCCAAAAAAACGCGCAAAAAGAAAACAGGATAAACCTCAGGGGCGCCTGTCTGGTCGCGAACTATACTGCAAGTGTTGGTTTTTTCATCGGCACTTGCCGTGTAAGGAGACCCTATGAACCAGTCACGTTATCCAACCGTCATTCCCCCGTATATTCTGCGCCGCATTATCGATCATGGCTCAGAGCCCCAGCAGCAGAAAGCGCGCCAGACCCTCACCCACGTCCAGACCCTGATGGCGCATCACCATGCGAAAGCCGCCGTCGCGCACGTTTCCGCGAAAGGCGAGCTGGAGCGCGATATCTATGACGCGCAGAATCGCGAAGAACTACCAGGCCAGATCGTGCGCCGCGAAGGCGAGCCTTCGAATGGCGACGTCGCCGTGGATGAAGCCTATGATTATCTCGGCGTCACGCACGAGTTTTTCTGGAAAGCCTATAAGCGCGATTCGCTGGACAACAAAGGGCTGGTGTTGAGCGGTACTGTCCATTACGGACGCGAATACCAGAACGCCTTCTGGAACGGGCAGCAGATGGTCTTCGGCGACGGTGACGGTGAAATCTTCAACCGCTTTACTATCGCCATTGACGTGGTGGGCCATGAGCTCAGTCACGGCGTGACGGAAACCGAAGCCGGGCTGATTTATTTCGAGCAGGCGGGCGCGCTCAACGAATCGCTTTCTGACGTCTTCGGCTCGCTGGTGAAACAGTATCAGCACCAGCAGACGGCAGATCAGGCGGACTGGATCATCGGCGAAGGACTGCTGGCGGAAGGTATTAACGGCAAAGGGCTGCGCTCAATGTCAGAGCCCGGCACCGCGTATGACGACCCGCTGCTCGGCAAGGATCCACAGCCTGGCCACATGAAAGACTATGTGAAAACGCGTGAAGATAACGGCGGCGTGCATATCAACTCCGGCATTCCGAACCGCGCGTTTTATCTGGCGGCGACAGCCATTGGCGGTTACGCCTGGGAAAAAGCCGGTTATGCATGGTATGACACAGTTTGTGACCGCTCACTCTCGCAGAATGCGGATTTCGCAAGCTTCGCGAAGCTGACTATCGAGCATGGCCGTAAACGCTCCGGCGACAGCGTGGCGCAGGCCATTGAACAAGCGTGGAAAACCACAGGAGTGTTGTAATGGATTTGCCAGATCTGACGGATGACGCCGTCGTGGAGCTGGCGCGTGAAGGCGGCGTGGCGTATATGCCACGCCTGGCCGGACAGCGGCGCATCGCCGTCGCTGAGTTAAACGCCCGGCAGCGTCAGCGGCTTATCGATATTCTGCATCAGGCGCTGCCAGAGGCGTCCCCGCCGGGCCAGCCCGATTCGCCAGGGCGCGGCGATCAGCGCTATTTCCGCATTCAGATCCTCTGGACGCAGCATAATCAGGCAGGCTACGCCGACATCGTTCTGCTGGTGCCGGAAAACACCGCGCCGGAAGGGCTGCGCGAGCTCTGGAAGCGCGGCGAAGACTGCATCTGCGACTAATGCGCCTGTAACGTAAATTCCACGCGTTTGCTGGAAATCAGTCCGTGGCCGTTACGGCAGAAATAGTCCACCGCGCCGCACGCTTTGAGCACTTCCAGCGGCTGGTGGCACTCGGGACAGCGCGCCTCAACCCGATAATCCTGATGACACGCCGAGCAATGCGCGCCGCGCTCGCTTTGTTCAAGCTCGTGCTGACAGTTCGGACAACGTAATTCCACGAGATACCTCCTTAAAAACACAGCGGGAGTCATAATGACTCCCGCTCCGGTTATTTACTTTTCTTGATGTGCTTAATCAGGCGCTTACGCTTACGCAGCTGGTTTGGTGTCAGGGTATTGCGCTTGTTGGCGAACGGGTTCGCGCCTTCCTTGAACTGAATGCGGATCGGCGTGCCCATCACATCCAGCGATTTGCGGAAGTAGTTCATCAGATAACGCTTATAGGAATCCGGCAGGTCTTTTACCTGGCTGCCGTGGATCACCACAATCGGCGGGTTATAACCGCCCGCATGCGCATATTTCAGCTTCACGCGGCGGCCGCGCACCATCGGCGGCTGATGGTCTTCTTCCGCCATTTTCATGATGCGGGTCAGCAGCGCTGTGCTGACGCGGCGCGTGGAGCTGTCGTAGGCTTCGCGTACCGATTCAAACAGATTGCCTACGCCGCTGCCGTGCAGCGCGGAGATAAAGTGTACGCGGGCGAAATCGATAAAGCCGAGACGGTAATCCAGCGTCTCTTTCACTTCATCTTTCACTTCCTGGCTCAGGCCATCCCACTTGTTGACGACGATAACCAGCGAACGACCGCTGTTAAGGATAAAGCCCAGCAGCGAGAGATCCTGATCCGAAATACCTTCACGGGCGTCAATGACCAGCAGCACGACGTTCGCGTCTTCAATCGCCTGCAGCGTTTTGATAACCGAGAACTTCTCAACTACATCGGTGATTTTGCCGCGTTTACGCACGCCCGCCGTATCGATAAGGACGAACTCGCGCCCGTCACGCTCCATCGGAATGTAGATGCTGTCGCGCGTGGTACCCGGCATGTCAAAGACCACGACGCGGTCTTCGCCAAGAATACGGTTAGTAAGCGTTGACTTACCAACGTTCGGGCGGCCGACGATAGCCAGTTTGATCGGCAGATCCTGCGGGTTGAAGTCGTCTTCCTCTTCTTCGACGACTTCACCGTTCTGCTCGGCTTCAAACTGCGCCCAGTATTCGGCTTCTTCATCCACTTCTTCCGGCGGATCGACATCGTCCATCCACGGCACCAGTACGTGCTCCAGCAGCGACGTCACGCCACGGCCGTGCGAGGCCGCGATCGGGTGAATTTCACCGAGACCAAGCGAATAGAAATCCGCAACGGCCTGATCCGGATCGAGACCGTCAGTTTTGTTGGCGACCAGGAACGTCGGTTTCTGGCGGCTGCGCAGATGTTTAGCGATAGCCTCATCCGCAGGCATCAGGCCAGCGCGGGCGTCCACCATGAAAAGCACCACATCGGCTTCTTCAATCGCCAGCAGCGACTGTTCCGCCATGCGGGTTTCCACGCCCTCTTCCGCACCGTCGATACCACCGGTATCGATGCAGATAAATTCACGTCCTTCCACTTCGGCACGACCATATTTGCGGTCACGCGTCAGCCCCGGGAAATCCGCTACCAGCGCATCCCGGGTGCGGGTTAAACGGTTGAACAACGTGGATTTTCCGACGTTAGGGCGCCCGACCAGCGCGACCACAGGTATCATTCTTAAAGCCTCATTACTGATAAATCATTGTTAAACCCGCAGAAAATCCACGGGCTTCAGAAAACAGGAAACGGCCCCTGCAATAATCAGGAGCCGTTTTAGCTGTGCTACGCCTGTCTGTTAACGCGTAATCGCGTAGAGCGTACCGTCTTTGGCCTGGATAAGGATCTTGTTATCCGCCACGACCGGCTCGGTCTGGAAGCCAGAGCTGTCCACTTTTTGCTGAGCCACGAAACGCCCGTTATCGGTATCCATCCAGTGCAGGTAACCTTCGCTGTCGCCCACTACCAGCGATCCATTATAGAGCACCGGCGCGGTCAGGTTACGGTGCAGTAGCTGCGTCTGTGTCCAGAGCGTAACGCCGCCTTCCACATTCAGCGCCAGCACGTTATCGTTCTGGTCTACCAGGTAGATACGTCCGCCGTCAACGATGAAGTCATTCACCGAGCCCAGCTCGCGTTTCCACATAATCTGACCAGAACGCAGATCCAGGGCGGTCAGGTTGCCGTTATACGCCAGCGCGTAAACCACGCCGTTGACGATAACCGGCGTCGTATCGACGTCGCTCAGACGATCGATTTCCGTCGCGCCGGTCGCCTGCGAGATGCGTTGCTGCCAGATCAACTGGCCGCGCTGCATCAGCACCGCGCTGACGCGGCCGTTATCACCGCCGACAATCGCCGCGCCAAACGCGGACGCCGGTGCGGATTCACCGCGCAGCGAGAGCGACGGCATATCCAGGTTAACGGTCCACTTAATCGCGCCGTCGCTTTCGTTCAGCGCCTGCAGCATACCGTTGCTGGTATGAACCAGCACCAGACCATCGCTGACGACCGGACGGGAAAGCGCTTCACCCGCCACTTTGGCCTGCCAGGCGATGGAGCCGTCAGAGGTATTCAGCGCGTAAACCTGCGCCTTTTCGCTGCCCACGTATACGTGCGCGCCGACGGCGGTCAGGCCGCCAGAGAGCAGCGCCGGACGGTTACGGGAGAAGAAGCCGGTTTTCTCAGAGAGATCGATGCTCCAGATTTCTTTACCGTCCTGCGCGTTGACGGCTTTCACCGTACCGCGACGATCGGCCGCGTAGACGTTGCCATCAAGGAACGCCGGGTGCAGGTTAGAGTAAAAATCGCCAATCCCGCTACCTACAGAGGTGTCCCAGGCGACTTCCGGTGCGAACTGGTTTTCGACGGTCGGCAGCGGCGACATTTTCACCACGTCTTCTTCACCGCTAAACAGTGAGCAACCGCTTAACAGCGTGACGGAAAGCATCGCTGGCAGAACTAATTTACGCAATTGCATCGGGTCCCTCTCAGATGGACAAGTTATTGATTTTCATCTGCATCATATCGCCAAGCGCCGGAGAATTTTTATCATCCGCCCCTTTGCTCCAGGCATCGCGCGCGCCCTGCTTATCGCCTTTGCTCAGCAGCGCATCACCGCGCAGATCGGCAACCATCGCCGACCAGTTTTCGCCTTTTACGTTTTCCAGGGTTTTCAGCGCGGCATCAGCCTGTTTCTGCTGGATCTGAATGCGCGCCAGGCGCAGATTAATCAGCGAGCGCAGATTCTCGTCCTTCGTGTTCTCAATGCCCTGCTGTAACTGCTGCACGGCTTGAGCGAGATCGTTTTTATCCACGTAACGCTGCGCGAGTTCCAGCGCGGCCAGCGCACCGTAGCTGTTTTGATTCTGAGCGACAAACTGCTGCGCCGCGCTCAGGGTTTTCGGATCGTCTGCGCGCGCATCGGTCATCACATTCTGATAATGCAGCGACGATTCGCGAGCGGAATCCACCTGTGAACCGTTCCAGAAACGCCAGCCAACCAGCGCGCCAATCCCTAATACCACACCCACCGCCAGCGCTTTGCCGTTTTCAGCAAAGAAACGCTTTACCGCGTCGAGCTGCTCGTTTTCGTTCTCGTAAATTTCCACGCAGTCCTTCTCCTTAACGATATGTCGCCGGGAAATCAGCCCAGCAGCGTCTGCAGATGCGCGGCCAGTTCGCTTTGCGCAAGCGCCTGCTGCTCACCTGAGCGCAAATCTTTCACCACAACCTGACGGTTGGCGACTTCGTCCTCGCCCAGCACCAGCGCGATGCGTGCGCCCCATTTGTCTGCGCGGGCGAACTGCTTCTTGAAGTTGCCGCCGCCATAGTTGGTCATCAGCTTGCAGCCCGGCAGCGCGTCGCGAACCCGCTCGGCCAGTTGCATTGCCGCCGACTGCGTGCCGTTGCCGGACGCAATCAGGTATATATCGACAACAGGATCCGCCGTAAATTCCGGATTGACCGCCTGAACGAGTAAAACGAGGCGCTCAAGGCCCATCGCGAAGCCCACTGCAGGGGCCGCGCGGCCGCCTAATTGCTCAACCAGACCATCGTAACGGCCGCCCGCGCACACGGTGCCCTGCGAGCCGAGGCTCGTAGTGACCCACTCAAAGACGGTGCGGTTGTAGTAGTCGAGACCGCGCACCAGGCGCTGGTTGACGGTATAAGCGATACCGGCGTCATCCAGGAAAGCGCACAGACCGGCGAAATGTTCGCGGGATTCTTCATCCAGATAATCGCCCAGCATCGGCGCGTCGTTTAACAGCGCCTGTACGTCCGGGTTTTTAGAGTCGAGTACGCGAAGCGGGTTCGAATACATGCGGCGTTTGCAGTCTTCATCAAGCTTATCGACATGCTGCTCAAGGAACGCGACCAGCGCATCGCGGTAGTTCGCGCGCGCTTCCAGCGAGCCGATAGAATTCAGCTCAAGCGAAACGTGTTCCGCGATGCCAAGCGCACGCCACCAGCGCGCGGTCAGCATGATAAGTTCGGCGTCGATATCCGGGCCCTGCAGGCCAAACACTTCGACACCCAGCTGATGGAACTGACGGTAGCGCCCTTTCTGCGGACGTTCATGACGGAACATCGGGCCGATGTACCATAAGCGCTGTTCCTGATTGTACAGCAGACCATGTTCGATGCCGGCGCGCACGCAGCCCGCGGTGCCTTCAGGACGCAGCGTCAGGCTGTCGCCGTTGCGGTCCTCAAAGGTATACATCTCTTTTTCAACCACGTCGGTCACTTCACCGATAGCGCGTTTGAACAACGGGGTCTGCTCTACAATCGGCAAACGGATTTCGCTGTAACCGTAGCTGCCGAGCACCTGCTTGAGTGTGCCTTCAATGCGCTGCCATATGGCGGTATCGCCCGGCAGGTAATCGTTCATGCCGCGGATGGCTTGAATGTTTTTTGCCACGTTTATTCTCTTTTTCTATACAAAAAATGAACCCGAAACAGACCGCTCCGGTGTGGCTGGGGCGGTTCGCGGGTTCAATCATACACGGGAAGCACGCCGCTTCCCACGTTTGCGTTATTTTTCCAGCTGCTGCACGCTGATACGACGGGTCTCGTCGAGCATCGACGCCTTGGCGCGGATGCGCGCTTCCAGCTGCGTGATCATGTCATCGTTATCGAGACGATCTTTGCGCACGCCTTCTTCATAGAAGCCGCTTTTCTTGTTGCCGCCGGTGACGCCGAGCGTCGAGACCAGCGCTTCGCCCGGACCATTCACCACGCAGCCGATAATCGAAACATCCATCGGCGTGATGATATCTTCCAGGCGCTGCTCCAGCGCGTTCACGGTGCCTATCACATCAAATTCCTGACGCGAACAGGTCGGGCAGGCGATAAAGTTAATGCCGCGCGAGCGAATACGCAGCGATTTCAGGATATCGAAACCGACTTTGATCTCTTCCACCGGATCGGCCGCGAGCGAAATACGCAGCGTGTCGCCGATCCCCTCGGACAGCAGCAGCCCCAGCCCGATCGCAGATTTCACCGCGCCAGCACGGGCGCCGCCCGCTTCGGTGATCCCCAGATGCAGCGGCTGATCGATCTGCTTCGCCAGCAGGCGGTAAGACTCGACCGCCAGGAAAACGTCGGAGGCTTTCACGCTCACTTTAAACTGATCGAAGTTCAGCCTGTCGAGATGATCGACATGGCGCATGGCGGATTCCAGCAGCGCCTGCGGCGTCGGCTCGCCGTATTTTTCCTGAAGATCTTTCTCAAGCGATCCGGCGTTCACGCCGATGCGGATCGGAATGTTTTTATCGCGCGCGCAATCCACGACCGAGCGGATGCGCTCTTCGTTGCCGATATTGCCGGGATTGATGCGCAGGCAGTCGACGCCGTACTCCGCCACTTTGAGCGCAATGCGGTAGTCGAAGTGAATATCCGCGACCAGCGGAACATTGACCTGCTGCTTGATGAGACGAAACGCCTCGGCGGCATCCATCGTCGGCACCGAGACGCGAACGATATCCGCGCCCACGCGTTCCAGCGCTTTGATTTGGTTTACCGTCGCCTCGACATCCGTCGTGCGGGTATTGGTCATTGACTGAACGGCGATGGGTGCGCCATCGCCGATAGGGACGTTACCGACGTATATCCGTTTAGATTTTCTACGCTGAATGGGCGCTTCGTTATGCATGACAAATCTCCCTCATTGCCCGTCTGTTACTGCGTTACTGATTGTTCGGCATTGAGGGTCAGACGCGCAACCTGGTTAGTTCTGATAAAACGGCTCAAATCCACCGGTTTGCCCTGGTACTGAATCTGCACGGCCGACGGCGCGCCGATTTTAAGGCGGTACGGGGCCTCACCGGACAGATTCAGATTAGTATCTTTACGTTGCAGACCGCTGAACAATTTCTTACCGGTCGCGTCAGTCACTTCAAGCCAGCAATCGGCGGTAAAATTCATCACCAGCGCGTTGCCATCCGCCGCAGGCGCCGTAGAGGCCTGGCCTACCGGCAGCTGGCTTTGTGTAGACTGTGTCGTATTTTGCTGCGCCGCGGTATCGGTGTTCGCCTGGCTCGGCGGAACCACCACAGGCTGCTGGCTCGCCGTGTTCGGCGACGGCATCGGCGTCGGCTGCGGGCTGTTAGACGCGGTGTTCTGGGTATCGCCTGACGGCAGATCCGCAGGCGGCGTCGCCTGATCCTGCGGCGCGTCAGCAGTGGTATCGGTATTCAAGGGAACGGATTGCGGGCTGTTGGCCGCATTCTGGCTCAGCTCGGCGCTGGACTGGTCAGCCATGGTGCTGATCTCTTCCTGCTGCGCTTTGTGGTTTTGCCACCACCAGGCGCCCGTCAGGCCGACGACGACAAAGAGCACAAGCCAGGTAAAGCTCATCAGCCAGCCGTCGCGTTTTTTACGGCTTTTACCAAGCGCGTAGGTTTGCATCGGTGCGACCTGTGCGGTTCTCACCGGCGCCTGTTTGGCGAGCATCGGAAGCAGTTCATCTTCCGGAACATGCACCAGACGCGCATAGGAACGGATATAACCGCGCAGGAACGTCGAAGCCAGATCGGCAGGCGCATTGTCCTCTTCGATGGCGCGAACGGTGGATACCTTCAGGCATAAACGTTCCGCCACAACCTGTTGGCTGAGTCCCAGTTGTTCACGGGCCAGGCGCAGGCGCTCACCCGTGGTATGTGATGCATTTTCTTCGTGAGTGGCTTCAGTATTCATTAGCTACAACTGCTGGTACTGTTTTCATTAGGAACTGGCACCGGCAGGAATAAGACAACGTTTCGCTGTCCTGTCTGCCCATACCGCGAAATCATTCTCATCGGACACACGCACTGCGCGTCATCCGTTACCCGTTTCCGTATTTTAACGCCGCAAACGGCATAACACCGCAGGCGATAATCAGAAACGTTAGTTAACCATAGCCAGCTTTTTATCCTGTGTCTGTTAAGTGACGCCAGATAAGCCAGAAAGCCCCAGCTAACATGTTGTTGCGACGCTACATACTGCCTCAAAGCACAGAGAAACGCACCGTAATTATTTACCGTGTGCGCTTCTTTACGCAGCAATCGCTGCGCCTGCGCTGAAAGTGGTCACGCGATAGCCTGCTCGCGTGACCTTACCGGCTTTTCGCTACCTGTCAGACGGCTTTAACAGCGATCGGTTCACCCTGCATACGCTTGCGCATGGTGCGTTTGGTACGGTCGATAACGTCGCCCGCCAGCTGTCCGCAGGCCGCGTCGATATCGTCACCGCGCGTTTTACGCACGATCGTGGTGAAACCATAGCTCATCAGCACTTTGGAAAAGCGATCGATACGGCTGTTGGAGCTGCGGCCATACGGCGCGCCCGGGAAGGGGTTCCACGGAATCAGGTTAATCTTGCACGGCGTATCTTTCAGAAGCTCCGCCAGCTGATGCGCATGTTCGGTACCGTCGTTCACATGATCCAGCATGACGTATTCGATAGTCACGCGGCCCTGGTTGGCGTTGGATTTGTCGAGATAACGACGCACGGCCGCCAGGAACGTTTCGATGTTGTACTTTTTGTTGATCGGTACAATTTCATCGCGAATTTCATCGTTCGGCGCGTGCAGAGAGATAGCCAGCGCGACGTCAATCATATCGCCAAGCTTATCCAGCGCCGGCACAACGCCGGAGGTAGAGAGCGTGACGCGGCGTTTGGACAGCCCAAAGCCGAAATCGTCGAGCATAATTTCCATCGCCGGGACGACGTTGGTCAGGTTCAGCAGCGGCTCGCCCATGCCCATCATCACTACGTTAGTGATAGGACGCTGGCCGGTCACTTTCGCCGCGCCGATGATTTTCGCCGCGCGCCATACCTGGCCGATAATTTCCGACACGCGCAGGTTGCGGTTAAAGCCCTGTTGCGCGGTCGAACAGAATTTGCACTCCAGCGCGCAGCCCACCTGGGATGAAACGCACAGCGTGGCGCGATCGTCTTCCGGAATATAGACCGTCTCAACGCGCTGATCGCCGACCGCAATAGCCCACTTAATGGTGCCGTCGGAAGATCGCTGCTCTTCGACCACTTCCGGCGCCCGGATTTCCGCCACTTCCTTGAGCTTGCCGCGCAGCACTTTGTTAATGTCGGTCATCTCATCGAAATCATCGCTGCAGTAGTGATACATCCACTTCATCACCTGGTCGGCGCGAAACGGCTTTTCACCCAGCGTTTTGAAGAACTCGCGCATCTCCTGGCGGTTCAGATCGAGGAGGTTAATTTTTTCAGATTTAATAGCAGGCGCCGCTGAGGCATCCTCAGGCGTGACAATGTGTTCAGACATATTCGATCCTGGCCTCGTTGTTACACGTTACGGCCTCTGGAGGGTTGATAAAAAAGAAGACGCCCCGGTAAGAGCAGGCTCATCCGGGGCGCAGCATTGTACAAATTCTATGGCAGTGACGCCATGGCTTAAAGCGACATCATGAAAATAAAATGTAAATGTCGCTTTGCCGTTTCGCTAATTAGCGAGTGCGCGGGCAGATTTCGCCTTCGCCGAAGAAGTAAGCGATTTCGCGGTTAGCGGATTCAACGGAATCGGAACCGTGGGTGCCATTTTCGGTGAAGCTGTCTGCGTAGTCAGCGCGCAGGGTGCCTGCCAGCGCGTTCGCCGGGTTGGTGGCGCCCAGCAGATCGCGGTGACGCTGTACCGCGTTTTCGCTTTCCAGTACGGAAACCACGATCGGGCCAGAGGTCATGAATTCCACCAGGCCGTCAAAGAACGGTTTGCCTTCGTGCTCAGCGTAGAAACCACGCGCCTGCTCAACAGACAGATGCAGCATTTTGGTGCCGATGATTTTGAAGCCAGCGGATTCAAAACGCGCGAAAATACTGCCGATAACGTTTTTAGCGACTGCGTTCGGCTTGATGATGGAAAAAGTACGCTCAATTGCCATGATAACCTCTGTAAGTTGTTCTGTTTGCCCGACAGGCAAGTTTAGAATTGGCGCCGATTATAATGAGCAACGCTATCCTTGCCTACGGTTAGGAGTAACATTTTTTTAAAATAATATTACCTTTGGCAACACTTAATGTCGAAAGCGCGCTTTTTGGGCTTTTTGTTTACTCCACCCGGAATTGCGCCGCAGCAATCTGTCCTGCCTCGTCCATTAACAAGACCTGATAATCGCCGCTTTTATCAAAGGTCAGCGTTACGCTGTCGCCTTCTTTATCGAGCGGCTCGCCATTTAAAAACCACCAGTGACGTCCGCCGCCGCCCTGACTGCGCAGCGGCAGCGACAATGCAGCCTGCCCCGGCAGCCGTTTCAGGACAGCGCCCTCGCGCACGCCGGTCAGCAGCAGCGGCACCAGATCCTGCTGATGCACGGGCGGACACTGCGGCGAGACCGGCGGCAGACGTGCCGCTCGCCGCTCGCCGGGCGGCAGCCACGGTTCAAGCGGTAACGGCCAGAGCAACACGCGGCTTTCAGCAACGTGCGGACAATCCGCCGCCACTCGCTCACCCTTCGCGTTAAGCCACAGCGGGAACTGAATGCCGCGGCTCCCCTCCTGCCCTTCGGCCAGTAGTGTTGGCGGTTCGCTGTTATCAAGAAGCCACGTCGACAACCGGCGGCGGCAGTTGCTGTCGCCCGCCGGTAGGTGCTGCCCGCCTGGCCAGCAGATGGTTCCCGCCGACACCGACGCCGGACGCGGATCGACCGGCTGTCTCGCCTGCTGGACCGCCGAGGCAGCGCCCGCCTGCAACAGATTATTGACCTGGTTTAGCACCGGCACGGCGCTTGCGAAACCGAACTGTCCGGCGACCGGCGTCGCATCCGGGCGGCCGGTCCAGACGCCAATCAGATAGCGCGACGTCACACCCACGGCCCAGGCATCGCGATAGCCGTAGCTGGTCCCGGTTTTCCAGGCGAGCGGCACCACCTGCGGCAGCGAGCCGTCCGGCAGCGGCTGCGCCTCGTTCGCAAGGATACGGCGAATAATCCATGCCGCACCTGGCGACATCAGCGGACGCTCCACCAGCGGATCGCCTTTCACCACGCGCAGACGCGCCGCCTGGCCGTGACGGGCGAAGGCGCTATAGGCCGCTACAATCTCATCAAGCCTGGCGCCCGCGCCGCCCAGGATCACCGCAAGGCTTGGCTGCGCCGTAGGCGGAAAACGCAGCGCCAGCCCGACATTACGCAGCCGCGCCGTGAAGCGCTTCGGTCCGTAGGCTTCCAGCACCTGAACGGCAGGCAGGTTCAGCGACCGCACCAGCGCCTCGCTCATGCTCACCGGCCCGTTAAAACCGCTGTCGAAATTGCCTGGCCGGTAGTCGCCGAAGCGACGCGGCACATCCTGTAACAGCGAGGCCGGGTGGATAAGCCCTTCATCCAGAGCCAGCCCGTAGACAAACGGCTTGAGCACCGAACCGGGTGAACGAATCGCCGTCACCATATCGACATGACCAAAACGGGCGTCGTCCTTGATATCCGCCGAACCGACCCAGCCGCGCACTTCCATGGTGGTGTGATCGACCACCAGGATCGCCAGTGAGGTACGTGCCGGGAGACGGCCTTTCCAGTTCAGCGCCAGATCTTCAAGCTGACGTTGTAAAGCGGCATCCAGCGTGGTGGTGATTTTGGTGTCGCGACGCTGCGTCACCAGCCGCCGTGAGAGCAGCGGCGCGAGTTGCGGCATCTGACGAGGCGCCAGCCATACGGGCTCTTCCAGCGACTCCCGCACCTGTTTTTCACTCCAGACGCCCTGCGTCGCCATTCGGCGCAACACTTTATCGCGCGCCGCTTGCGCGCGATCTGGCCAGCGGTCGGGTCTGAGCCTGCTTGGCGCCTGCGGGAGTACCGCCAGCAGCGCGGCGTCGGAATAGCTTAGTCCTGATGGCGGCTTGCCGAGATACACCCAGCTGGCGGCGCCAATTCCCTGCAACGTGCCGCCAAACGGCGCGCGGTTCAGGTAGAGCGTGAGGATCTCCGCTTTGGAGAGATGCCATTCGAGCTGCATCGCCCGCCATACCTGGCGCAGCTTGCCGCCGAACGTACGTGGATGAGGATCCAGCAGTCGCGCCACCTGCATGGTGAGCGTACTGCCGCCGGAGACGACCGAGCCGGAACGCAGATCCTGCCAGGCCGCGCGCGCGATAGCGAGCGGGTTAATGCCAGGATGACGCCAGAACCAGCGATCTTCATAGTTCAGCAACGCCTCAAGATAGCGCGGCGAAACATCGTTAATGGTTACCGGGTAACGCCAGATGCCGTTTTTGTCGGCGAAGCGCCAGAGCGGCGTGCCGTCCTGGGCCACCACCACACGCGCGGGCTGCACCTCATACAACGGCAGCGGCCAGCACTTATCGGCAAGCCACAGCGCAGCGCACAATAAAAGCGGCGCCGCCGCCAGAATTATCCAGCGGCGGCGCCTTTTAAACAGGCTTTTAATCACAGCTCACCTGTCAGGGGTTGATGGTCAGCGCAGGGATGGTCGCACCGGTCGAACGCCATTGCGGCACATACATCGACTCGACCTGCGGCGCCGGCACTTTATAGGTGCCCGGCGTCACGGCGCGCGCCATGTAGACCAGCGTGGCGTTAACGCCTTCGTTCACCGGCAGCGCCGCGACGAAGCGATCGTCACGGAACTCCATATGCTGAATGTCCATCTGCTGCATGCGGTTGATAAGATCGCTTGCCTCACCCGCGCTGCTCAGGCTGGCGCTGGCGTTCGCCAGGTTCTGGTTTTCCAGCTCAAGCCCGGCCGGGAGGAGATCGACCACCAGCGCGTCAGGCACCGTTTTGCTGGCCGAAACTTCAAGCCACACCAGCACCAGCTCGCCGCTCTTCAGGTTGGAGAGCGAAATCGACTCGCCTTTGCTGTTGAGGTAGTGGCGCTCAATATGCAACACGTTGCTTGACGGCTGCGGCGCGACATCCGGGTAACCCTGGCTGTCAAGACGCAGCCAGAGCGGGGTCTGTGCCGTGTTAGTGACCTGCAACGCGCCCAGCTGATCGGCGTTAAGCGCGACACTCTGCGCTTTGTCGCCGCTCATGAACTGGCCTGCCAGCGTGGTTTGCGCCTGCCAGTTCCCCGGCTGGTTTACCAGATTGCGGCCCGCAAGGAACAGCGCATTGCTTTCCTGGGTGGAGAGCCAGCGCTGACCATATGCTTCATCAGAAAGCGCGTTAAGCAGCGTACTTTGCGTGTCAGCCTGCAGGTTATATTCCTGCAACAGGCTCAGCTTCAGCGCATCGTCACGCAGATCGCTGCCGTAGTCGCCAAGCCAGACATCGTTATGCGGCCGCTCGGTTTTCAGGCCGAGATCCAGCGCGGCTTTACTGCGCGGCGCATCGCCCATCAGTTTCAACGCCACGCCAAGCTGCACCAGCGGCAGACCGCCGCCCGCTTGCGCGCGATGCTCCCAGAGGTCGCGCAGCGCGCCGAGCGGCGCTTTCTGCTGACGAGCCAGCACCAGTCCGGCATAGGACTGCACCGCAAAGCGCGAGGCCGCGTTGTTTTCGCTGTAACGCAGCGCGATGGTGGCCGGATCCTGGAGATAACGCAGCAGGCGCGCGTTGGCGTTATTCAGCGCCTCGGCCGGCACGCTGTAGCCCTGCTCGCCGGCGCGCACCAGGAAGTCGGTCACATAGGCCGTCGCCCAGTACTCTTCCGGACTTTCTTTATCCCACAGACCAAACCCGCCCTCTTCGCGCTGCATCTCCAGCAGGCGCGCAATGCCGATATCCACCGCCGCGCGGCGCTGTTCATCGGTGTCGCCTTTGATGCCAAGCGCTTTAAGCTGCGCGGCGTTCGTGTACAGCGACGGGAACAGGCCGCTGGTGGTCTGCTCAAGGCAGCCGTACGGATAAGCGCGCAGTTCCTCAATGTAGCGGGCGATATTGAGCGGCGGACGACCGCTCAGCAACAACCGGCCTTCCAGCGTGGAAGCGTTAAGCCCCTGCAGATGCGAGGCAGGCACGGTCCAGATTTCACCCGCGCGCAGCATCGCGCCGCTGTTGACGGTCTGCGCCGGATACGCCGGACGCACACCGATTTTCCACTCACGCATAATCGGCGCGAAACGCTCACCCGGCAGCGAAAGCCCCGTGATCTGCGCCTGTACCGCGCCGTCGCCAAACCCGTTGCTGGCGGCGACCGGTACGAACAGCGTCGTGCGCCCGCCCGCTTTCAGGTTCACCTGCTGGGTCGACTGCGCATCCAGGCGCACCAGACCGCTGGCGCTAAAGGTGACGTTAAGCTGCTGCGGCTGTTCGGTCAGGTTCGTAACATCCAGCGCCAGGCGCGAGGTATCGCCGCCCGCGAGGAAGCGCGGCGTGCTCATCTCGGCAATTACGGGCGCCGCCACGATAACTTTACTTTCGCCATTGCCGAAGCGGTCGTCGCTCCAGGCCTGCGCCATCACGCGCAGTTCGCCGTTAAAGTCGCCGACAGGCAGCGTAATCGTGCCTTCGCCCTGGTCGTTCAACTGCACCGGCACCGCCTGTTCAGCGATGATAGTGACGTGGTTGACCGGCGGTTTGCCGCCGCGGTTCAGCTCGTCGCCGTCGCCACCAAAGCGCAGCGCCGCCAGACGGCCCTGGCCTTCAATCACCTGGCCGTAGATATCATAGATATCCGCGCCATAGCGTTTCTTGCCAAAGAAGCCGCGCCACGGATCCGGCGTGACGTAGTCGGTGATGTTAAGCACCCCGCTGTCCACGGCAGAAACCAGAACGTTGATCTGCTTCGGCAGTTCGCCGTTTTTCACGCTGGCTTTTACTTTCACCGACAGCGTGCTGTCCGGGCGCATTTTCGCGGGCGCTTCCAGCGTCAGGTTCAGGCGACGGTTTTCATCGCCCATCGGCAGATGCAGCAGGCCGACCGCGCGTTTTTGGGTCGCGGAACGGGATTTATCGCCAGGGCGGACCACCAGCGTGCTGAGATAGAGATCGTGGCGTTTCCAGGCTTTGTCGACCGGAATGTCCAGATCGAGCCCTTTCTCCGGCACGTCGATTTCCTGCCACCACAGCGGGCCTTCAGAGGATTCCACCATCGCGTAGCCTTTGCCTGCGGCTGGCGCGGCGATGTGCAGCTTGATGGTGTCGCCAGGCTGATAGAACGGTTTGTCGATTTTCAGCGTGACGCGATCCGGTCGCGGCGCGCTGGCGCCGTCGCTGTTATCCTGCCAGCTGTAACCGGCCCAGAAGCGCATGCTGCTGACCAGATCGTCAGGCGAGACCACTTCAAGGCGATACGAACCCCACTCCACCGGGAAGCTCACTTTGCCGGTTTCGCCCGCAGCGAGATCGATAGTCTGTTCGGCTTCCACCAGATCTTTCTGGTCGAACTGAGACAGCCAGCCTTCAGAATCTGACCAGTTCCAGTAGTAGTCGCGACGCTCGCGCACCAGACGCACTTTCAGGCCTTTCACGGCGACTTTTTCGCCCTGCGCGTTGGCATAGACGATATCGAAACCGGCATTGCCGTTTTCATCGACCATCGGCTGATTGACGGTATCGTCGGTACGATAGTCGTAGACCGCTTTCTCGCCAAACTGCGGGCGAATGCCCACCAGCGCATCGGCAGGCCAGATGGTCTGTTCGGCGCGACGGGTGACCGGGCGACCGCCCGATTCCAGCAGGCTCGCCTGCAAAATCAGGCGCAGCGGAGAGCGCACATCCTGCCACTGGCTTTCGGTAGTGACCTGCGCGACACCCGCGTCGTCAAGATTCAGCTGCACTTCATCCAGGCTACGGGAGAGGTTTTCTTCCGCGATGTTACCGAACTGGAAGCCCGGCAGTTGCGGCACCGCATCACGCAGCGGACGCAGATAGAGCTGGCCCTGCAGGCTATTGCCTGCCGCAGGCGCGCCGTAGAGGTAGTGGCCTTCAATACCGAAATTGACGGTATCCGAAGGCGCCAGCGGCGTTTTCTGCACGTTGAGGCTGAGCGCCATACGCTCCGGCATAAAGTCTTCCACATGGAAGAGCCAGTTGCGGTTCTGGTTATCGCCGGTATTGGCGCGGATCACCCACTGGCCGGTCGCGGCCTGAGCATCCAGCGTCCAGGTCAGCTGATAAAGCCCGTTATTCGGCTCCACCACCTGCGTGCGCGCCACCTGGCCATCCGGGCGCACCACTTCGAATTTCACCGGTTGCGCCGCCAGCGGTTTGCCGTCGCTGTCGCGCAGCAGACCGTTGACGATCACCGTTTCGCCAGGACGGTAAAGATCGCGCGGGCCAAACATAAAGAACTGTTTGCTGTAGCCGCGATCGCCGCCGGTATCAAATTCCGCCAGATCCAGCGCCGGGAGGTTGAGATCGAGCATCGTGGTCTGCTCGCCCATACGGGCCAGCACCAGCGCCGCCTCTTTCGGGTTATCCAGACGCACATGACCCGTGCTGTCGCTGGTCGCTTCCGCCAGCGTCTGTCCTTTATCGTTCAGCAGACGCACTTCGACGCCGCTTTGCGCCGCTCCGTTCTCCAGGCTCTGGGTGAAGATATCCATGCGGTCATGATAGCGGTGCAGCGAAAGACCGACATCGCTCAGCGTAAAGAGCGTCGCGGCGTTGCTGTAGTTGTAATGCCCCGCCTGGTTCATCACCGCCAGATAGACGCCCGGCTGTTGCAGCGGCTTGATGTCGCTTAACGGCAGCAGCAGTTTTTCGCGCGTGTTGCGGGCCGGATTGAGATCAAAACGCCCGGTATAGACCAGATCCGCCATTTTCAGCAGTTGGTCAGATTCCCAGTTGCTGAGTGAATTCCGGTACTCCCACTGGCTGACCATCGCCGCCAGAGATTCCGGTTTCACGCGGTAGAAGTTAACGTCGACGCTTGAGATATTGAGCGCCATCACCGGCAGCCCCTGCACGACTTTGGTCGGCAGCAGCGAGCCGCGGCTCGCAAACCCGACGCTCGGCGCGATATCGCGCGTGGTCAGGGCTTTCTCATACGCCATGCCAAAGGTGGCTTTATTGAGCGCCAGCAGTTCGCGATCGACGCTCAGCACCAGTTCGCGGTTCGGCTCAAGGTGGCGCAGGCGAAGCTCTTTTAAGTTCGGCGCAAGCTCCCACGCGCCGTCCACCTTGCCCTCTTTCTTATCGACAAGATGCGCCACGCGGCCGAAATCCTGATTGGGATCGAGCGGCACCGAGAAGGTAAGCACCAGCGTACTGGCGCCATCAAGCTGAACCTCTGAGGCGTCCAGTAATTTGAGCGGTTTACCGGCGCTTTGCTGCGCCAGCTTTTGCAGGTCGGCCGCCTGCGGCTTGGCCTGCGACGCCGGAGCGCTGCTTTGAGCCGCTGGCGCGGCGGAGTCGGCGGAAGCACTCTCCTTGTCGTCGCACCCGCCGAGAGTGAAAGACGCCAGTAATGCTGTCGCGATGACAGCCAGACGCAATGATTTCATAGTTTTCCCTGGCCGTAGTGGCCGTCGGTTTCCGGTAACGGCGGCTATTATGCTTAAAAGCGATGACAAAAAAAAACCACCAAAAATAAATAGCGGAGGATGCTTTGCAAATTCTCTGCAACGGCCTGCAAAACGCTGCTTTTCTCCTCACCGTCCCCGGATGTTACCGCGATCACAGTGCGTAACGTTACATGTTACCTTCAGAGTTATTTGTTTTTAAAACAATCAGATAACTGGCTTCTTTATGCGGCGAGTTGCTACCTTTGAGCGGTGCCTCTGCACATCAGGTGGTTTAGCCAGACGATAAAAAAGAGAGAGCTAAATGAGATACGCCGTAAACGCCCTACAAAATTTTGGCAAGTCCCTTTACGGACCGGTATTGATTCTGCCGATTGTCGGCCTGTTTATCGCCTTCGGCAACGTACTGGGGAATGGCAGCCTCGCGGGTTATCTGCCGTTTCTCGGCCATCCGGCGCTTCAGCACACCGGGCAGCTTATCGCCAAATCGGCGGTCTCGGTGCTGGCGAATCTGGCGCTGGTCTTCGCCGTCGGCATCCCTATTGGTCTTGCGGCGCGCGATAAAGGCTACGCGGCGCTGACGGGTCTGGTGACGTTTATCGTATTTATTAACGCCATGAATGTGACGTTACAGTTGCAGGGCGCGCTGGCGCCCGCCGATCAGATGCGCGCGGCCGGGCAAAGCATGGTGCTTGGCGTGCAGGTGCTGGAGATGGGCGTATTCGCGGGCATTCTGACGGGCGCGCTCTCCGGCTGGCTCTATAACCGCTACTCCGGCGTGCAGTTCTCGGGCGCGATGGCGATTTACTCCGGCCACTGTTTTGTCGCCATCATTATGCTGCCGGTTTCGATGGTATTAGGCGTGGTGATGAGCGAACTGTGGCCCTTCGCCCAGCATGGCATCAGCGCGATGGCGCTGGCGATCAAAGACGCAGGCGCGTTCGGCGTGGCGGTATATGGCTTTCTGGAACGCATACTGGTGCCGACCGGCCTGCATCATCTGGTCTATACGCCGTTTCTTTATACCGAACTTGGCGGCACCCAGGACGTCTGCGGCACGATCTACCAGGGCGCGCGCAACATCTATTTCGCTGAAATGGCCTGCCCTTCCGTCACGCAATTAAGTCCGACCGTAGTGTGGGACGCCCGCGGCATTAGCAAAATGTTCGGCCTGCCCGCGGCGGCACTGGCGATGTATATGACCGCCAAACCAGAGCGCAGAGCCGCCGCCAAAGCGATTTTGATCCCGGCGGCGCTGACATCCCTTTTGGTAGGCGTCACCGAACCTATCGAATTTTCATTTCTGTTTATCGCCCCGCTGCTGTTCGTGGTGCACGCGGTGCTGACCGGCATCGGCATGATGCTGTTCTATCTGCTGGACGTTCACGCCATCGGCGCCAACGGCATTATCGATTTCATCCTCTACAACCTCCCGCTTGGCACGACGAAATCGAACTGGCCGATGTATCTGCTGGTCGGGCTGATTATGGCGACGCTCTATTTCACCGTGTTCCGCTTCCTGATCCTGCGCTTCAACATGAAAACGCCGGGGCGCGAGGATGACGACCAGGAAACACGCCTCTACAGCAAACAGGAATACCAGGCGAAAGGCACGAATGACGGCCTTGGCGAAGCGATTATCGAAGGGCTGGGCGGCCGGGCCAATATCGAAGTGGTGGATAACTGTTACACCCGTCTGCGCGTTACGGTGCGCGACGTGGCCGTTATCGATGAACCGCGTCTGAAAGCGACCGGCGCGAAAGCGGTGATTAAACAAGGTAATAACGTTCAGGTGGTCTACGGGCTACATGTGAAAAAAATGCGTGAAGCAGTCGAAATGTTTCTCTGACAGGAGCTGATGATGTTGAAACCTCCCTTTATTCTTGCTATCGCCGGCGGCGGCAGCACTTATACGCCGGGTATTGTGAAAAGCCTGATGGTGCGCTTAAACGATTTCCCGCTTGCCGAAATTCGTCTCTATGACATCGACAGCGCGCGTCAGGAGACGATCGCGCCGGTGGTGGAGAAAGTGATCCGCGACCACAGCCAGACCATCAAGTTTACCACCACCGGCGACCCGGAAGTGGCGTTCAGCGGCGCGCATGTTGTGTTCGCCCAGATGCGCGTCGGCCAGTACAAAATGCGTGAGCAGGATGAAAAAATTCCGCTGCGCCACGGCGTGGTGGGCCAGGAAACTTGCGGCCCTGGCGGTCTCGCCTATGGCCTGCGCACTATTCTGCCGATGGTGGAGCTTATCGACATGGTGGAGCGGTACGCCGACAGCAAGGCCTGGATTGTGAACTACTCCAACCCGGCGGCGATTGTGGCGGAAGGCGTGCGTCGCCTGCGCCCGACCGCCCGCGTGCTGAATATCTGCGACATGCCAGTGGCGGCGATGCGCAATATGGGCGCTATCCTCGGCGTCGACCGCCACAAGCTTGAAGTGGATTATTTCGGCCTGAACCACTTCGGCTGGTTTACCCGCGTGCTGGTGGATGGCGAAGATCAACTGCCCGCGCTGCGTCGCCATATCGCGAAATTCGGCCTGCTGACCGAAGACGCGGCGCAGACCGATCCGCAGCACTCCGATCCGTCATGGGTGAAAACCTGGCGCAACATTAAACCGATTATGGATAACTTCCCGGATTATCTGCCGAACCCGTACTTACAGTATTACCTGATGCCAAACGAGATAGTGGAACACCAGAACCCGGATTACACCCGCGCCAATGAAGTAATGGACGGGCGTGAGAAAAAACTGTTCGCGGCGGCGGAAGAGTACAAGCGTACCGGCATTCTGCCGGATGCGTTCCACGTAGGCGTTCATGGCGCGTTTATTGTTGATGTCGCCTGCTCGCTGGCGTTTGATTTACGCCAGCGGCATCTGGTGATTGTCGAAAACAAAGGCGCTATCGCCAACCTGCCTTACGACGCGATGGTAGAAGTGCCGGCGTATATCACCGCCGCCGGGCCGGAGCCGGTGCGCATGGGCGCAGTGCCGCTGTTTCACCAGACGCTGCTGATGCAGCAGCTCGCCTCCGAGCAGTTACTGGTCGAGGCGACGCTTGAAGGCAGCTACGAAAAAGCGCTGCAGGCGTTTACACTTAACCGTACTGTCCCCACGATGCAGCACGCCAAAGCGATCCTCGATGACATGATTGAGGCGAACCGCGACTACTGGCCGGCGCTGCAAAAAGCCTGGGTGAACGGCGAAGCAGCGTCATAACCGGAGCCCGCTCGCGACATCAGCAATGGTGGCTTGTGGTGAGATGAAAAAGCGCTGACAATCCGTTCCTCAGCGATGACACGGAGAACGCCATGTCCACATCCTATTTTGTCGCGAGCCACTGGCTTGCAGAGCATATCGACGACCCGGAAATTCAGATCCTCGACGCCCGTATGGCCCCTGCGGGCCAGGAACACCTGCGCAATATGGCGGAAGAATATCGCGCGGGCCATCTTCCCGGCGCGCGCTTTTTCGATATCGAAGCGCTGTCCGATCATTCAACCTCCCTGCCCCACATGATGCCGCGCCCGGAGGCGTTCGCGGTCGCGATGCGCGAGCTGGGCGTCAGCCACGATAAACACCTGATTGTTTATGACGAAGGCAACCTCTTCTCGGCGCCGCGCGCCTGGTGGATGTTGCGCGCCTTCGGCGTACAAAACGTGTCGATTCTGGCGGGCGGCCTTGCCGAATGGCAGCGCGACGGTTTGCCGCTGGAAGAGGGCATGGTCGACGCGCCGGAAGGCGACTTTGAAGCCAAATTTGACGACGGGCTGGTCAAACGCCTGACCGATGTCTTACTGGCAAGCCACGAGAAAACCGCACAGATCGTTGACGCCCGCCCGGCGGCACGGTTTAACGCCGAAGCCGATGAGCCGCGGCCGGGCCTGCGGCGCGGCCATATTCCCGGCGCGCTGAACGTGCCGTGGACCGATCTGGTGGTCAAAGGCCAGCTCAAAACCACCGACGAGCTGCGCGAGCTATTTGCAGCCCAGGGCGTGGATTTGCATCGCCCGATTATCGCCAGCTGCGGCTCTGGCGTGACGGCGGCGGTGGTAATGCTCGCTCTCGCCACCCTTGAGGCAAATGACGTGAAGCTCTATGACGGCTCCTGGAGTGAATGGGGCGCGCGCGACGATCTGCCCATCGAACCGGCGCCATAATGGATAACCGCCTGACGCCGCTGCTGATGCGCGGCGAGTCGCTGACCCGCGCCGAGTATCGCGTACTTTCCCACCTGACGGCGCATCCGCTGCGGGTGGGGAATATCACGGTGCGCGAACTGGCGCAGGAGACGTTTGTCTCCACCGCCACCATCATGCGGTTGTGTCATAAGCTTGGCTTCAGCGGTTACAGCGAACTCATCTGGCACTGTAAGCAACTGCTTACTGACACGCCCCATCTCGCCATGGAACCCAACGCCGCGCCCGACGCCCTGCCCGCTCTGTTTAACCGCTTTGTCGACAATTATCAGCAGACCTTTCGCTGGGTGACGCCGGAGAAAATCACCGCTTTCAGTCAGTTGCTGCGCGAAAAGGAGCGGTTTTTTCTCTACGGAGCGGGGTTTTCGTATCTGTTTGCGGAATACCTCACTAAGAAATTACAGGTGCTCGGCAAGACGGCCTTTATCTCCGGCCCCGGCGACAGCCGTAATATTTTTCTCAGCAACGCGGCGCGCTATGAAGTGTTTATTGCGGTATCGCGCAGCGGCGAAACGGAACAGGTGCTCGACAAAGCGCGCATCGCCCGCAATGTCGGCATGGAGGTCGTGGCGTTTACCCGCGCGTCGCCAAATCCACTGGCGGAGCTGTCCGGGCTGCATTTTCCACTGTATGACGAGGCTATCCATTTCGCCGCCGAAGCGGCGGGGATCACCTCGTTTGAATCCAATCTGGTGATGCTTATCGACCTGCTGCTGTTGCAGGCACAGGCCTAACAGCGCGGCCCGCAGGCCGCGCCGCCTCCCTTACGAGAAACGCGACAGCGCGTCGCGCGCGTGGATGGCGTTAAGGTTACGCACCAGCAACTCTACCAGCATGTCGACGGAGTACGCCTTACGGCCGTCCCCTTCGCGAAGCCCGCCAATAAACACAAACGCCAGCTTACGCTTGCCGCGTTTCACGCGGGTGTAGTTTTTCCAGCGGCCGCCAACGGCGCGCGGCGGCTCAAACCCTTCGCGATAAATCAGCGTCACGGTGGTGGTATCGTTGGCGGTTTGCACCGAAAAGTCTTCGATAGCATTCAACGGAATGCCCGCCGTGAACTGACGGCAGTGCAGCGAATCGGGCGTCATCGTCAGGAACGGGATTTCACGCTTCTGCCACTGCTGCCAGAGCACGTAACAGGTCAGTAAGCCCAGCAACCCCGTGCCAATCGCGATGGCGACGATTTTACCGTCGTCAACGCCCTGAATAGTAAACGGGTTAACAATTTTCAGCATGGCGACCGTCGCGACAAACAGCACCGCTACCAGAATCCCGCCGACGAAAAAGACTTTTTTGCCGGAGTAGAGCGTGACGGCCTCGCCGGACTGCTGCACAACCTCTTCCAGCTCGCGGCGGAACTCCTCGCGATGCTCCGCGGCTTTCCCGGCAAGTTCGCCGGTCATCGTGCCGGACAGCGCCTCAGGCTGCGCGAACCACAGACGCAGATTTTCCCACGGATCCTGCGGCACCGCGCGGGTGGCGTGGTGAATCAGCGAGTCGTCGATAGCGCAGCCGAGCGCCTCAATACGCGCGCGTGACGGCGGATGGCTGTCGGTCGGGTGCGCGGCTTTGTGCTCCAGATAACGCTGGATATCGCCAAAACCTTCTTCGCGCAGGCGGGTCACCAGCGCAGCCACCAGATCCTCAAAGCCCGGTTTACCGTTAAAGAAATCCTCAAGCGTATTATTCAGCGGCTCGCTGACGGCGGAAATACGCAGCAGCGACGACGCCAGCGCCTGCGGTGAGCTGGCGCGCGCGCCCATCTCATCGGCGGCGTGCTCGCGGATGCGGCTCCAGTGGCTCACCGTCTCATGCAGCTGTTCGATAAAGTAGACGCCCATATAAAGCGACGGATAGAGCACCACGTGATCGATAAACGGCGCGCTCTGCTGGTTTTGCGCCATTGTGTTGATACTGTTGGTAATGCCCGCGTACAGCGGCGCGAAGCGCAGGCTGTACTGCGTATCCTGGCCTGCGAAGTGGCCGAGCTCGTGGCCGATGACCGCGCAGGTTTCGTCGTTATCCAGCAGCGCCGCCCACGTGAGCGGGAAATAGAGCGTCTGGCCGGTCAGCAGCGGGCCGTCTTCAAGCTGCACGTTGTTGGCGGTCACGTAGAAGCCTTCCAGCATCCCGACCACGATGTTATCTGGCATCATCGCCCCGGTTTTCCGGGACAGCGCTTCCACCATGCTCCAGAGCGCGGGCGCCTGTTCGCGAGTCAGATTATGGCCCACCACATGATTCGGCTCCGGCTGGAACAGCGCGAAGCAGCGACGAATGCTGCCGAGGCTTTTATAAAGCACCCAGAGAATACCGAACAGGATCACCAGCGCGAACAGCATCACTTTGAGGCCGCCGGCGTTCATTTTGTAATGCGTGGCGAACCAGAGCGTCTCATACCCGACGACCGCGAACAGCGCCAGCCCGCAGCAGACGATCTGCGCGACCATTAGCCACGGCAGCAGCTTGCGGCACTTATCAAACGCCTGCACCAGCGCGTCCTGCGACTGCTTCGCGAGGGTCACGCTGCGCCGACACAGCGCGATCGCCCCGGCGTTCAGCACAATGCACAGCAGCGCCAGCCCAACGGCGAAGGACGCCAGCCCGCTCTGGGTGCGGGCCAGCATGATCTGGCCGGCGTATTCGTTCTGAACACTCCGTTCGCTCTCAATCACTTCTGTCGCCGGAACGCGGTAGTTTTTCCCGTCGCTGGTAAATTCAATGATCGCTTTCGGATCGTGTTGCAGCGCGTCGCTCGCCGTCTGAATCAGGCTGTTGGAGCTGTCGACGCTCTCAAGAATGTCGCTAACGCGCCAGTGCTGCCAGACGGCATAGCAGGCCACCAGCAGCGGCACCAGAAAAAGATAAGCGAGATGCTTCCTGTTCATCGTTACGTCGTTTCCTTGTTTATCCATAGACTGCGGGGCGCGCCCCGCGGTTAAAAGCGCCTGTCGACGGACAAGCGCCGCATCCCACAGCCCTCTGACGGGGCCGGTGGTTTAGTGCATCTTATGGAGCTCCGCCTGGGCGGCGGGCGCATGCAGGTATAATTCCACCAGCTCCATCAGTCCTTCCTGTGAAACCGGTTTGTTGTCGGCATCACGCAGTTTGCCGCTCACATCCAGCAGCATCTGACGCTCTTTTTTATCCACGTGGCGATATGCCCGAAAGCGCGCGCCAGCAAGCGGCGGAGGCTGGTAACCCTCTTTGTAATCAAGCCCTATCAGCATCCCGCTTTTTGAGGGCAAGAACAGATAGCCGGTCAGCGCGGAAATCGGCACCGGCTCCGTCAGCTCGCGGAAAATCAGACTTTGCGGCGTTAAGACCATCAGCGGCTGCTGGCTTATGCGCCAGTAACGCAGCACGCTCCGGATCCCAAGCCAGCAGAAATACGCGAATACCAGCGTGATGATAAGGCCCACCAGCTCTGGTTTACCAGGCGGGAATTGCCACTCGCGATCGGCATGAAACGCCACAATCATCGACACAAACGTCACGATGGTCAGCACGCCGCCGCGCGAAATACGGCTACGGGAGAAGATCGCCTGTTCGCCCGAGGCCGCTTCCACCACGGTTTGCAATTCGTCGCGCCAGGCGCTGCGATGTTCAGCGACCTGCCCGGTAAGCGCTGCCGTGAGCGCGCGGGCCAGCCCGTCGACATCCGCGAACAGCGTTTGCAGATGCGCATAACTCTCTGGGCTTACCGGCCGCGAGGCCTGAATCGCTGAAAGCTCGACCGAACAGCCGAGGGCCTCGATGCGCGAACGGCATGGCGGGTGGGAGTCGTAAGGGTGCGACGTTTCGTTTTCCAGGTGTTCGCGCGGGTCCGGCAAGGGGTGGCCGCTCAGGTGCGCCAGCAGCGACGCCACCACGTTATCGGTCTCAACACGTGCCTCGTAAACGGCCTCCAGGTACTCATTCACCGGGCCGCTCAGCGACACGATGCGCAGCAGCGCTGACGCAAGCGCCTGCGGTGAGCTGGCCTGCGCGCCCGCCTCATCGGCAGCGTGCTCACGACGCTTGCGCCACAGCATTACCATGCCGTGGAACTGTTCGAGAAAGTAATGCGCGCTGTACAACGCGGTGCGTAATTCGAGCACGCTGAAATACGTCTTTTGACCTTCCTTCGGCTCCAGCGCGTCAAGGCTGCGGCTGAAACCATCATAGAGCGGCAGAAAGCGCTGGCTGAATTCGGTATCTTTACCGGAGAAGTGCCCCAGTTCATGGCCGATCACCGCCGTCATCTCCTCCGGGCTCAGCAGCGCCGCCCAGGTCAGCGGAAAGTAGAGCGTCTTGCCGGTGACCTTTTCGCCATTATTCAGCAGCAACGGGTTTGCGGTGACGTAGAAGTTGTCGGTAAGCCCTACCACAATATTATCCGGGGCAACCGCCTTGCCTGCCAGCGCGTCCACCGCCTGCCAGAGCGCAGGCGCCTCGCCACGGCTGAGACGATGCCCCATCACCGGCTTCGGCACCGGGCGAAACAGCGCGAAGCATCTCACGACCGTCATCAGGATTTTCCAGAACATCCAGAGCACGACGCCCGCGACGATCAGGAGAAAGAGAACGACTTTGCCAGGCACCAGGTGGAGATTAAACGCGATCGCCGCCCAGACTATTTCATAAAACGCGATACTGAGCTGGTAAAACGGCCCCACCAATAGTTGCGCGGCCATAATAAAAGGCAGCAGCAGACGGCACAGCCAGAACGCCCTCAGTAACGCGCCCTGCGAACGCTGGCCCTGCGCCACGCAAAAGCGGCACAGCGCCACGGCACCCGCGTTAATCAGCAGACTGATAAACGTGAAGAACATACCGCTGCGCGCCAGAAACTGCTCAATATCCGCCGCGCCAATCCACTCCCGGTTTTCTGCGAGATACTGCTGCGCCCGCTCCTGCGCGTCGATGGCGGGCATTTCCGTCTCCTGCCCATCGTGACGGTAAGTCAGCGTCGCGCGCGGCGACTCGCTCGCGGCCGCGACGATTTGCGTTTCATACTGGGCGCGCTCCAGCACGTGGCTAACGCGCCAGTTCTGCCAGGCGGCATAGAAAAACAGGATCAGCGGAATTAAAAAGAGGTAAGTGACGCTCTTTTTATGCATGGTATGGCCCTTGTGCGATGTGAAACAGGAACGGCGCCCGCCCATGGATTCAGGCAGAGAAAGCGTGGATAAACGTAACGGGGGCGCAGAAGGCCGGAAGCTTAACAAAGCGAGCCCGCAGGCGGGCCTACCAGAATTTGGCTTGCTACAGAAAACAACGTGTTAACAGGGCAGAAAAACGCGGCGTCGTGCGCCGCGTGGGAAGATGCAGGGTTAAATAATGCGGTTTTGTTTGAAATCGCGCAGGAAGCTGCCCCAGCGGCGCTCGTAGAACGGCGTCAGGTGCGCCATCATAAAGTGGCTGATGCCCTTCTCGCCTTCCACCACCTGGCAGATATCCACCGGCTCATCGCCCGGCAGGGTATCGGTCGCCACACTGCCAGCGGCGTTAATCACCGCGTCGATGTCGCCGTCCGCCTCGATGCCGATAAGATAGTTCGCGGGCTCGTCGGCCCCCTCTTTCAACAGGCACAGCCAGGCGCGCTTCACGGTTTTCATCTCTTTAAACAGCACGGTCAGCGATTCGATCATCTGGGCGGGCGGTTCGGCCACCTCAGAAAGCAGCAGCGAGGCGCCGCCTTCCAGCACTTCCTGCTGGCTGAGCGCCGAGCCTTCAGGGCTTATCAGATGGCGAATCTCATTGGGCGTAAACTCTTTGCCGGTCGGCAGTTTGGCGTTGAGGAACAGCGTTTCGCCAAGGGTCATCTCAAACAGCGTGCGCACCGGCATCGCCACGAACGCCTGTTCGCCTTCCACCGCCTGCTCAAGGGCCGCAGGAGAGCTGAAGAAAGGGATGACAGAGGTGCCGTCGTCTTTTTCCCAGTGCTGTAGATCCACGGCGCTTTCAGCGACCACCGCTTCGCCATCCGCCGCCTCGCCTGGCACCCACACGGTGGATTCCAGCAGCGTGCGGAAAAACGCCGGACGGAACGCAGGCTCCGCGGCCGCTTTCTCCAGCAGGGTTTCGAGTTCGTTGTTTTCTGCGTTGTTTTCGTTTTTTGTTTCGGACATAGCGTTTGTATTTTTCAGTGATGAGTAAGAGAAAAGCCTCTCACCCCGGCCCTCTCCTGTCGGAGAGGGGGAACCCGCGGCATCGCGTTAATGGTGATGTAAGGCGAATAAAGGCAGCGTAATCATCGCTTCACATTATTATCGCGTTAGTGGGTGCGCTTCGCTTACCCACCCTACAGGAATAAGGCTTTGTTTCCGGGGCGGGTAAGCAAAGCGCACCCGCCACGCCCGCCGTTACTCGCCGGTCAACAGATTCGCAAGGGTACGCACGCCGATACCGGTCGCGCCTGCCGCCCACTGCTCCACCGCCGCTTTACGGTAAGTCGCGGAGCAGTCGATATGCAGCCAGCCTTGCTGGTAGTTCTCCACAAAGTGCGACAGGAAGCCCGCCGCGGTGCTGGCGCCCGCCGGATAGGCGCCGCCCGCCGTATTGTTCAGCTCGGCAAAGTTAGACGGCAACTGGTTGCGGTGAAACTCCGCCAGCGGCAGACGCCAGAAGGCTTCGTTTTCCGCCTGCGCGCTTTGCAGCAGACGATTCGCCAGCGCGTCGTCAAAGCTGAACAGCGCATGGTAATCGTTGCCGAGCGCCGTCTTGGCCGCGCCGGTCAGCGTCGCGGCGTCGATAATCAGCTCCGGCTTCTGGGCGCTGGCGTCAATCAGCCCGTCCGCCAGCACCAGGCGCCCTTCGGCGTCAGTGTTCATCACTTCCACCGTTTTGCCGTTGCGATAGCGAATGATATCGCCCAGACGGAAGGCGTTGCCGCTGATCATGTTATCCGCGCAGCAGAGGATCAGCTTCACGCGCTTGTTCAGGCCGCGCGTAATCGCGAACGCCAGCGAGCCGGTAACCAGCGCCGCGCCGCCCATGTCAGATTTCATTGAATCCATAAACGCGGTCTGTTTAATGCTGTAGCCGCCGGAGTCAAACGTAATGCCTTTGCCGACGAGGCAGGCATACACCGGCGCGCTGGCATCGCCCGTCGGGTTGAAATCGAGCGCCAGCAGGACCGGCGGGCGTTCAGAGCCGCGGCCTACGGTATGCAGCCCCATGTAGTTCTGCTCGCGCAGATCCTCGCCTTTGGTAATGCGATAGCTCACGCGCTCGCCGCCGACATCCGCCAGCAGATCAACCGCGCGCTGCGCCAGATGCTCCGGGCCCATCTCTTCCGCCGGAGCGTTAATAACATCGCGCACCCAGTCGATGACTTTCAGGCGGCTGTTCAGCTCTTTCTGCTGCGCGTCGTCAAGCGGCGCCCAGGTGACGGCGCGCTTGCCTTTCGGGCCGCGATAGCCCATCCAGAACGCCCAGCTTTTTTCCACATCCCAGTCATCGCCGGCAAGCTCAACGTGTTTAAGCCCCTGGCCGTCGATTTTGCGCCCGGCGCGCTGGATAAGACCGAGATCGTCTTTGCCCGTCAGGTGCAGAGCGATACCGTCTTGCGTAAAACTGTACAGTGCTTTTTCACCCCAGCGAGCATCGGCAGGCTCGTGGGAAAGGGTAATCTTCATGGCTTCGGTCATTTTATTTTCCTTATATCGCCTGATGCGCAACGAAAACGGGCCGCCTTCTGGCAGCCCGTTGCGTTATTCTGCTTCGTCTAACCAGACCAGCAGTATAGCCTCTAAAATCTTTTCGTTAGAGGCCTGTGGATCGTCATCGAACTCTTCGAGAGAGCAGATCCACTCGTGCATATCGGTAAAGCGCACGGTTTTCGGGTCCACGTCCGGGCGGCTGTCATACAGCGCCTCGCCGATTTCGCGGCTGTCGGTCCATTTCAGTCCCATATTAATGCTCCCTGGCGTGGTTGATGGTGTAACGCGGCATCTCCACAACCAGATCTTCGTCAGTGACGCGCGCCTGGCAGCTCAGACGGCTTTCCGGCTCCAGCCCCCACGCTTTATCCAGCATGTCGTCTTCATCTTCGGTGCTTTCCGGCAGCGAATCGAAACCTTCACGCACGATGCAGTGGCAGGTGGTGCAGGCGCACGATTTTTCACAGGCGTGTTCGATTTCAATGCCGTTGCGCAGCGCAACGTCAAGAATGGTTTCACCGCTTTGCGCTTCCAGTACTGCGCCATCAGGACAAAGATCCTGATGAGGCAAAAAAACAATCTTAGGCATTATTAAACCTCGTCGACGGAGTGGCCTTTAAGCGCCTGACGGATGGATTCATCCATGCGGCGAGCGGCAAACTCCTGGGTCTGTTTATCTGTATTTTTTATCGCGTCTTCAATGGCGCTGGCGTCGTCGCCGTCGGCGGCGGCGCGCAGTTGCGCCATCGCGTCATCAATGGCGGTGCGTTCGGTCGCGCTAAGCAGCGCGCCGTCGCTTTTCAGCGCGCCGTCGAGGCTTTCCAGCACTCGCGCGGCTTCCACTTTCTGCTCGGCGAGCATTCGCGCTTTCACGTCCTGCTCGGCAAAGCTCATGGAGTCCTGAATCATGTTAGCGATTTCGCCGTCGGTCAGCCCGTAAGACGGTTTCACCTGAATGGACGCCTCCACGCCGGTGGATTTTTCCATCGCGGTCACGCTCAGCAGGCCGTCGGCATCCACCTGGAAGGTGACGCGGATATGGGCGCCGCCCGCTGGCATCGCCGGAATGCCGCGCAGCGTAAAGCGCGCAAGCGATCGGCAATCCTGCACCAGTTCACGCTCGCCTTGCATGACGTGAATCGCCATCGCGGTCTGGCCATCTTTAAAGGTGGTGAATTCCTGCGCGCGCGCCACGGGGATCGTGGTATTGCGCGGGATCACTTTCTCCACCAGGCCGCCCATGGTTTCAAGACCGAGCGACAGCGGGATAACATCCAGCAGCAGCATTTCGCTGTCCGGCTTGTTGCCCACCAGAATATCAGCCTGGATAGCGGCGCCGATGGCGACCACGCGATCGGGGTCGATAGCGGTCAGCGGCGTGCGGCCAAAAAATTCGCCGACGCGCTCGCGCACCAGCGGCACGCGGGTCGAACCGCCGACCATGACCACTTCCAGCACTTCGCCCGCTTCCACGCCCGCATCTTTCAGCGCGCGACGGCACGAAAGCAGCGTGCGCTTGACCAGCGGCGCGATGAGTTCATTGAACTGCTCGCGGGTGACAGTGCCCTGCCAGCCCGCCACGTTGACGTGCGCGACATCGGCGTCGCTGAGTTCGATTTTCGCCTGGGTGGCGGCATCGAGCAGCTGGCGCTGAAGGCGGTTGTCGCTGCGATCGGCGATGCCCGCCTGCTCGCGAATGTAATCCGCCAGCAGATGGTCGAAATCGTCGCCGCCGAGCGCGGAATCGCCGCCCGTCGCCAGCACTTCAAACACGCCGCGGCTTAAGCGCAGCACGGAGATATCAAACGTGCCGCCGCCTAAATCATAAACGGCGATGACGCCTTCCTGACCGGAATCGAGGCCGTAGGCGATCGCCGCCGCGGTCGGTTCATTCAGCAGGCGCAGCACATGCAGCCCGGCAAGACGCGCGGCGTCTTTGGTGCCCTGGCGCTGCGCATCATCAAAGTAGGCCGGAACGGTAATGACCACGCCGTCGAGATCGCCCGCCAGCGCTTCGCGCGCGCGTTCAGCGAGCGTTTTAAGGATATCGGCGGAGATACGTACCGGGTTCAGCAGCCCTGCCGGAGTGTCTATCATCGGCAGGCCGTTTTCGCTCGCGCGCAGCTGATACGGCAGATGCGGGTAGCGCGCCTGAATATCGGCGAGGGAGCGGCCCATCAGGCGCTTTACGGAGCTGATGGTGTTAACCGGATCGTCCGCCGCCTGGGCGCGGGCGTCATACCCGACGTTGTAGCCCTGTGACTGGTAGTGCACCACGGACGGCAGCAGGTGGCGCCCCTGGTGGTCCGCCAGCGTTTCCGGCTGACCGCTGCGCACGGTCGCGACCAGCGAATGCGTGGTGCCAAGATCGATGCCCGCCGCCAGCTTGCGCTGGTGCGGCGCGCTACTCATGCCGGGCTCACTGATTTGTAATAAGGCCATGTTGAGCTTCCAGAATTAAAAATCGAGCCACTTTTCTTCGAGTTGTTCTGACTGGCTTAACAGCTTGTCGAGAAAACGCAGCTTGCGTACCGTATCGGCCGCCTGCGCCCACGCTTCGGCGTCCAGCTCCGTCACCATGTGCTGATGGCGTTCCTGATACATCGCTTTGACGTTACGGACGAAGGCTTCAAGGCGGTCGGCGTCTTTGGCCTGCTCAATCTCATCCAGCGCTTCACGCAGCTCCAGTTGCTCCATCAGAAACGCGGTGTCGCGCACGGTGTGCTGTTCATTCGCCAGATCGAAGCTGTGCAGAGAGAGCAGATATTCCGCGCGCGTCAGCGGGTGGCGCAGCGTTTGCCATGCCTGATTGATGGTGGCGGATTGCGAGAGCGCCGCCAGTTGTTCGGCCTGGGAATGGCTTGCGTATTTATCGGGATGATACTGACGTTGCAGATCCTGGTAACGAGCCGCCAGTTGGGCACTGTCCAGCGCATAACGGGCCTGCAGCCCAAAGAGGGTGAAGTAATCCATAACAGTCTCGGGGTCAGTCAACGTGATAAAGCAAATACCCCGCCTGCGGCTGGCGCAGACGGGGAGAGGCGGGAAAGATTATCAGACGTTAAAGCTTTCGCCGCAGCCGCACTCATCTTTAACGTTCGGGTTGGTGAATTTAAACCCTTCGTTCAGGCCTTCTTTGACGAAGTCCAGCTGAGTGCCATTAAGGAATTGCAGGCTTTTACCATCGACCACCACCTTCACGCCCTTGTCTTCGAACACCGTGTCTTCTGGCAGCGGCGCGTCAACAAATTCCAGCACATAGGCCATGCCGGAACAGCCGGACGTACGCACGCCAAGACGCAGGCCAAAACCTTTACCGCGGTTGGCCAGGAAAGCGTTGACGCGCGCGGCGGCGGTGTCGCTAAGGGTAATCGACATACTACAACCTCAACTCATCAATGATTATTTTGCTTCACGTTTGCTTTTATAGTCCGCAATAGCGGCTTTGATAGCGTCTTCCGCCAGGATAGAGCAGTGAATTTTTACCGGCGGCAGTTCGAGTTCGTCTGCGATATCGGTATTTTTAATTGCCTGCGCTTCGTCCAGGGATTTGCCTTTGACCCACTCGGTGACCAGCGAGCTGGACGCGATAGCGGAGCCGCAACCGTAGGTTTTGAAACGTGCGTCTTCAATGATACCTTCATTGTTGACTTTGATCTGCAACTTCATCACGTCGCCGCACGCCGGGGCGCCGACCATGCCGCTGCCGACGTTGTCGTCGTTGTTGTCAAAAGAGCCGACGTTGCGCGGGTTTTCGTAATGATCGATGACTTTTTCGCTGTATGCCATGTGTTATTTCTCCTGAATCCGATACCGATTAATGATGAGCCCATTCGATGGTGGTTAAATCCACGCCCTGCTTAAACATCTCCCACAGCGGAGAGAGGTCGCGCAGGCGGCCAATGGATTTGCGTACCAGTTCGATGGTGTAGTCGATCTCTTCTTCAGTCGTGAAACGGCCCAGAGAGAAACGGATAGAGCTGTGCGCCAGCTCGTCATTCATACCCAGCGCGCGCAGCACGTAAGACGGCTCAAGGCTTGCAGAGGTACAGGCGGACCCAGACGATACCGCCAGGTCTTTCAGCGCCATGATCAGCGACTCGCCTTCCACGTAGTTAAAGCTCACGTTCAGGATGGTCGGAACGCCCTGCTCCAGGTCGCCGTTCAGGTAAACTTCTTCGATATCTTTAATGCCGTTCCACAGACGGTTACGCAGACCGCGCAGGCGTTCCATCTCGCTTGCCATTTCTTCTTTAGCGATACGATAGGCTTCGCCCATGCCGACGATCTGGTGAACCGGCAGGGTACCGGAACGCATGCCGCGCTCGTGACCGCCGCCGTGCATCTGCGCTTCGATACGGATACGCGGTTTACGACGCACGTAGAGCGCGCCGATGCCTTTCGGGCCATAGATTTTGTGGCCGGTGAAGGACATCAGGTCCACTTTCAGCTGGGTCAGGTCGATAGGCAGCTTGCCCACGCTCTGGGTGGCGTCAACGTGGTAGATGATGCCGCGCGCGCGGCACATTTCGCCGATGGTGGCGATATCCTGCACCACGCCGATTTCGTTATTCACGTGCATAATGGAAACCAGGATGGTGTCGTCACGCATCGCGGCTTCGAGTTCTTTAAGATCGATAATGCCGTTGCTCTGCGGGGCGAGGTAAGTAACCTCAAAGCCTTCGCGCTCCAGCTGACGGCAGGTGTCCAGCACCGCTTTATGCTCGGTTTTGCTGGTGATGATGTGCTTGCCTTTTTTCTGGTAGAAATTGGCCGCACCTTTGATAGCCAGGTTATCGGATTCGGTCGCGCCAGAGGTAAAGACGATTTCACGCGGGTCCGCGCCGATGAGATCGGCCACCTGGTTACGGGCGATATCCACCGCCTCTTCCGCCTGCCAGCCAAAACGGTGGGAGCGGGAGGCCGGGTTACCGAAGGTTCCGTCCATCGTTAAAAACTGCATCATTTTCTCGGCGACGCGCGGGTCCACCGGCGTGGTCGCGGAGTAATCGAGGTAAATCGGTAATTTCATTGCTCTTAAGCTCCGTACATCTCAAAGCGGTGAATCAGGCAGCCGGCTGGATGTACGCCGCAGTCTACAGGATGTCGCAGCACCCTGGCCTGATTCGGGAAAAGCGTATTATTTTTTTAAGCGCGCAGTTTGACGTCGATAGCGTCCTGAGCGCGGGTCGGGCGATGGGCTTCATTATGCTGACGGTCAGAGACATCCAGCACTTCCTGGTTGTTCACCAGTTCACCTAAGGTAATGTTGTTCAGAAAACCGGTCAGGCGATCGCTCAGATCGCGCCACAGCGCGTGGGTCAGGCATTTATCGCCGCCCTGGCAGCCGCCTTTACCCTGACAACGGGTTGCATCGACAGATTCATCAACGGCGCTGATGACTTCACCGACCGCAATCTGGCCCGCGTCTTTACCCAGCAGGTAGCCGCCGCCCGGACCACGTACGCTGGACACCAGGCCATTTTTACGCAGGCGAGAGAACAGCTGCTCCAGATAAGAAAGCGAGATACCCTGACGTTCAGAAATATCTGCCAACGGTACCGGACCGGATTCGGAGTTGAGCGCAACGTCCAGCATTGCGGTCACGGCATAGCGCCCTTTAGATGTCAGTCTCATGTCTTACTTAACCTCAAGCTCGCCCCTCGACGCGGGGGTTTTTATGAAAATGGGGGTATTGCATAGCAGGCGCAAGTCTGACATTCCCGAGTAAAATGGTCAACTATTTACCCGAGTATTTTACTCAAGTATTAAGGCTTCTCATTACGGCTGCTTTCTATCGACGCCAGCATGCCGCGCAGGATGTTAAGTTCCTGACTTTCCGGGCGTGCGCGGGTAAAAAGACGGCGTAATTTGTTCATCACCTGGCCGGGATGATTAGCGCGGATGAAGCCGGTCGTGAGCAAAACTTGCTCAAGATGACCGTAAAAACGCTCAAGATCGTCCACCAGCGGATAGGGGGTTTCTTCTTCTTCGGCATGCGCAGGCGCCTGGGCATCCTGAGTGGCGAGCCACGCCATGCGAACTTCATAGGCTACCACCTGCACCGCCATCGCGAGGTTCAGCGAGCTGTACTCCGGGTTGGCCGCGATAGCGACGTGATAGTGGCACTTTTGCAGTTCGTCGTTGGTCAGCCCAACGCGCTCACGGCCAAACACAATCGCGACCGGCGCATGCGCCGCTTCAGAGACGCTTTTCAGACCGCATTCGCGCGGGTCGAGCATCGGCCAGGGCAGCGTGCGGGAACGCGCGCTGGTGCCGACCACCAGGCTGCACCCCGCCAGCGCTTCATCCAGCGTATCGACGATGCTCGCATTGCCGATCACATCGCTGGCGCCTGCGGCGAGCGCGATAGCCTGGGAATCCGGTTTCACCAACGGATTCACCAGCCACAGGTTGGTGAGGCCCATGGTTTTCATGGCGCGGGCAACAGAACCCATGTTGCCGGTGTGTGAGGTTTCAACCAGCACGATACGAATGTTTTGCAGCATAGCGACTCAGTATCCGAAAAGAATATCAGGACATCTTATCATAAACCTGAGACATATTCCGAACCCTCTGCTATAATCCGCGCCGTTTTCCCGTTCTTTAACATCCAGTGAGAGAAACCTGATGCATCCGATGCTCAACATCGCCGTGCGTGCTGCGCGCAAGGCCGGAAATTATATCGCCAAAAACTACGAAACCCCGGACGCCGTAGAGACCAGCCAGAAAGGCAGCAACGACTTTGTAACGAACGTGGATAAAGGCGCAGAGCGCATTATTATCGACACCATTCGCCAGTCCTACCCGCAACACACCATCATCACCGAAGAAAGCGGTGAACACGCAGGCACCGAGCAGGATATTCAATGGGTTATCGATCCGCTGGATGGCACCACCAACTTCGTTAAACGTCTCCCGCATTTCGCCGTTTCTATCGCTGTACGTATCAAAGGCCGCGCAGAAGTCGCCGTGGTTTACGATCCGATGCGTAACGAACTCTTCACCGCCGTTCGCGGCCAGGGCGCGCAGCTTAACGGCTACCGTCTGCGCGGCAGCACTGCTCGCGATCTGGACGGCACCATTCTGGCGACCGGCTTCCCGTTCAAAGCTAAACAGCACGCTACGCCGTACATGAATATCGTGACCAAACTGTTTACCCAGTGCGCTGATTTCCGCCGCGCCGGTTCCGCCGCGCTGGATCTGGCCTATGTGGCCGCAGGCCGCGTGGATGGTTACTTTGAAATCGGCCTGAAGCCGTGGGATTTCGCCGCAGGCGATCTGCTGGTGCGTGAAGCCGGCGGTCTGGTGTGCGATTTCATGGGCGGTCACAACTACATGATGACCGGTAACATCGTGGCAGGTAACCCGCGCGTCGTGAAAGCGATGCTGGGCAATATGCGCGATGAGCTGAGCGAAGCGCTGAAGCGTTAATCGCTTCCAGGCAAGAAAAAGGCAGGTACGCGAGAGCGGCCTGCCTTTTTTGTTGGTTTTTTATGGCGCGTGGGGTCTGGTGAGCTGGTGGGTGCGCGGCCCTTACCCACCCTACAAAAACACACAACCCTCGCAGGGCGGATAAGCGGATGCGCACCCGCCATCATCCCGCCGTTAAAACGGTCTCAACCCTTGTGCGACGGGGGCTGCGCCTGACCACATCACCAGCGCGGCGGCCACTAATACCACGCCGCCTGCAAGCGCGAGCGTCGCCCCGCCCGTCCGCCGCCACAGCGGGGGCGTCTTCTTCCCGCCGAGCCGCACCGCCAGATGCCGGGAACTGTGCACAAACAGCGCGATGGCTGAAATGGTCAGCGACGTTCCCGCCGCCATCGCCAGCGCCGACGCCACACCCCAGCCAAACACGCCGATCACTTTACTGAACAACAACACCATCAGCGCGCCGGAACACGGACGCATCCCCATCGGGAGCACCACCATCAGCCTGGCGCGCCAGTCCTCGCCGCGCTCAAGCTGCGCCTGCGACGGTAAATGCTGATGCCCACAGCCGCAGGTGTCGCTGTGCGTATGGTGCGGGCTAAAGGCGGTGAAGACCGGGCGGCGCGCCAGCCCGCGCAGCGTTTTCACCGCGCGCCAGCAAAGCAGCAACCCCAGCGCCCCCACCAGCAGATAGCTGCCCTTTTCCAGCCAGTAGCCGCTCAGGTGCAATTGCCGCGCAGGCAGCGCCAGTACCGTCAGCACCACCGTCACCAGGGCAATCGCCACCAGACCCTGTAACAAGGACGACGCGAACGTCAGTTTCAGGCTGGTTTTCAGGCGCGACGGGTGGGTGGCAAGCCAGGTCGCGATAACCACTTTGCCGTGGCCCGGCCCCAGCGCATGCAGCACGCCATAGATAAAGCTGAACAGCAGCAGCGAGCCGCCCGCCCGCGTCGGGTTTTCCGCCACCTGCTGAAGGAGCGCGCTCATCTCACGGTTGATGCCGCGCTGCCAGATGATGCTTTTCATCAGCACCTGCGGCCACTCAAGCCACAGCCAGACGCCTGCGCCCAGCGCCAGGACAACAAACAGCGCCAGGGGCCAGAAGTGCAGCCAGCGGCGCGGCGCGAACGGTGTTGAAATTACTGACATTGCAACGTCACCTGTTGAGCGAATTGTTTGCCTAAATCCATATCTTCCGGCGGCGCATCGGATTTATCGAGCGACAGCGCGAAATCCTGCACGGCCGCATCCGGCTGCGGCGTTTTCACCGCCACGTTGCAGTGCTCGCGCAGCGCCTCGCCGAGCGTCACATCGCCCGGCGCGTCATAACTCATCGACACATAATAAGTGGGATCGAAGGTGGCGAAGGTATAACGCTCGCCCGAGACGGGTTGCGGATGCGCGAGCGGCAGCGTAAACGTCAGCACCGCCTGATGCCCCTCGCGCGCCAGCCCATACGCCAGCGGCGTTGCGGCGAATTTGACCTTCTGCCCCTTATGCCAGAACTCGGTGAAATAGTGCTGCCCGATAACATTAGCCATCACTTCCGCCGCCAGCTTTTTCCAGACCGGCGAGCCGGGCGCGGCGTCGCCAGCGTCATACAGTAGATCCGCTGAAGTGATTTCATCCATTTTCCAGCGCATTTTAAGCGCAGTTATCTGCCCCGCTTCGCTGACGATTTCGGTTTTCAACGAGATAAAGCTGTGCGGATGCGCCAGCGCGTCCTGCGCCGGAACCAGCGATACTAAAGCCGCACCACACATTAACCGGTAAAGATGAGCGCCCATTATCTTCCTCTGGCGAAAAATTCTGTGAGCCAAGCAGAATTCCGCGATCAAACTGCGCACCCTGAACGGCATTCAACGATCCTTTAGCTATTCTTAGCAATATTCTCACTCACTGGACAAAACGGATGATGACTCTGCTCTGCCCTCCACCATCTGTGCTTTCCAGTCCGCAGCGCCGCTGCCAGGCACTTTTAATGCTCTATCTGCCGGGGCAAACCATCACACCGGAAATGTTAGGCCGGCTGAATGGCGTCGACGGCGCCATCGCCCGTCAGGATATTGCAGAAACCGGCGACGAAATTAAGCGGTATCACCGTTTGAGTATTATCACCCAGCAGGATGGCAGCTACCGGATTGAAGGCACGGCGTTAGACAGACGTCTCTGCCTGCTGCACTGGCTGCGCCGGGCGCTGCGCCTGTGCCCGCAGTTTATCCAGCAGCATTTCACACCCGCGCTGAAAAGCGAACTGCGCCAGCACGGCATCGCCACGGCGTTGTATGACGATACAAATTTACACGCGCTGGTCAACCTTTGCGCGCGCCGCCTGAACCGTCAATTCGAGGCGCGCGACGTGCAGTTTTTGCGTCTGTACCTGCAATATTGCCTGGTGCAGCACCATTACGGCCAGACGCCGGAGTTCACCGAGCCGCAACAGCTCTGGATGCGTGCCCGCGCGGAGTTTCTGGCCGCGCAGGAGATCGTGCGCCACTGGCAGCGGCGCGTCGCGCAGTCGCCGCACGTTAACGAACACTGCTTCCTGGCGCTGCTCTTTATGATGCTGCGCACGCCCGATCCGCTGCGTGACGCGCACCCGGAAGATGACCGCCTGCGTCATGCCGTCCTTTCACTCATTGCCCGCTTCCGGGAGCTATCCGGCATGGCGTTCAGCGATGAACAGGGGCTTGCGGATCAGCTCTATACGCATCTCTGCCAGGCGCTCGACCGCAGCCTGTTCGGCATCGGTATTGATAACGCGCTGCCTGAAGAGATTAACCGCCTCTACCCACGTCTGATGCGCACCACCCGCAAAGCGTTTGACCGCTTTGAAGAGGAGTACCGGGTAACGTTTTCTGATGAAGAAGTAGGACTGGTGGCGGTGATTTTCGGCGCGTGGTTAATGCAGGAGGCCGATCTGCATGAAAAACAGGTGCTGCTGCTGACGGGTAATGACGCGCAGCTCGAAGCGGAAATCGAGCAGCAGCTACGGGAACTCACCCTGTTGCCGCTGAATATCAAACACCTGACGCTGCACACCTTCCAGCAGGAAGGCGCGCCGAAAGAGGTGGCGCTGATTGTGACGCCATACACCACCTCGCTGCCGCTCTTCTCGCCGCCGCTTATCCACGCCACGCTGCCGCTGGGTGAACAGCAGCAGCAGCGGATACGCGAAATTCTGGAAGCTTAAGCGCGCGCCGCCACGCGGGGGCGCAGAAAAAGCGCGGGCAGCGCGACCAGCGCCATCACCCAGAAGACGCCGCCGGCGAGGTGCTGGTAGAGGAATCCGGCGAAAACGGTCATCACCGCAATCCCGCCGCCCATCGCGACGGCGGAGTAGACCGACTGTAGCCGGATAACTTCCGAGCCTTCGCGCGCGGCGATATAGCGCATCGCCGCCAGGTGGCAGATAGAGAAGCTGCCGCAGTGGAGGATCTGCGCCACAATGAGCCACGGCAGCGCCGTCGTCCAGCCCATCAGCCCCCAACGGATAATTCCCAGCACGCCGGAGAGCAGCAGCAGATCGCGCGCGCTAAACCGGCTGAACAGCCGTTTACTAAGCGCGAAGATAACGATTTCCGCCACCACGCCGAGCGACCACAGATAGCCCACCACCGAGGCGGAATAGCCCTTGCTCTGCCAGTAAATAGCGCTGAAGCCGTAATAGGCGGCGTGCGCGCCCTGGAGCAGACTCACGCAGGCGAGAAAACGCCAGTTTTCAGCAATCAGCCTGCGCCACACCGGCCAGCCCGCCGCCTCGTTATGACGCGCCTCGCCCTGCGGCATGATGGAGGGTTTCAACAACATACCGATAAGCATTGACGCGACGCCGAGCGACAGCAGCGCCAGAATGGCGCGGTAGTCATAAACACTGACCAGCTTGCCGGTCAGCGCCGAGCCAATCACAAACGCCAGCGAGCCCCACAGGCGCACGCGTCCGTAGTCCATCGTTATCTGGCGCTGCCAGGTGGCGGCGAGCGCGTCGGTCAGCGGCACCAGCGGCGAGAAAAAGAGGTTAAAGCCCACCAGTACGACAAACAGCCAGGCGGTCTGATGCCCGAACCAGAAGCCGAGCGCGAAAACGAGCGTCAGCACGGCAAGCAGGCGCAACGCAAACACTAAACGGGAAGGATCTTTGACGCGGGGCGCCAGCAGGAGGCTGCCAAGAAAGCGTGCAATCAGGCCGGAGCCGAGCAGCAGGCCGATCGTTTCCGGCGCGACGCCGACGCCTGCCAGCCAGACGCTCCAGAACGGCAAAAAAATACCGTAGCTGAAAAAATAGGTGAAATAGCTGAGCGCCAGCCAGCGCGTGGATTGCAACACCATGAGTCCCTCCCGTTTCGGCAGGCGTTAGTCTGGCGGGAAAGCGCAGGGGTTGCAAGCGGCGCATAACACGCCCATAACAATTCGCTTTTACTGCGTAATAAGGCCGCCGCAGCGGCCTCTCCTGTCAGACGCCCGCCTCGACAAAAACCTTTTTGGCGGTAAACATCGCATTGAGCGCCGCCGGAAAACCGGCGTAAAGCGCCATCTGAATAATGACTTCGATGATCTCTTCGCGCGTGCAGCCCACGTTCAGCGCGGCATGCAGATGCACCGCCAGTTGCGGCTGCGCGTGCCCAAGCGCGGTAAGCGCCGCGACCGTCGCCAGCTCCCGGCTTTTCAGCGACAGTCCCGGCCTGCTGTAGACATCGCCGAAGCCGAATTCAATGACGTAGCGCCCCAGATCCGGCGCGATATCGGCCAGCGCTTTGATAACATTTTCACCTGCTGCGCCGTCGATTTCGGACAGTCGCGCAAGGCCCGTGTCATAACGTGATGAGGTCATACCGTTCTCCTTTTGTGTGGTTCGGATAACGGTAAGGCTTCGAGTTAACTCCAGGTCAAGCGCTGTTTTTTAACAGCGTCTCGTCGTAGTACGCCATTTTGTCTTTAAGGCGCGCCAGATGCTCAGCCTGCTCCGCCAGCCGCGCTTCGAGCCGCTGGGCGTGCTGCGCCAGCAGTTCACGACGCGCGCCCGCCGTCATCTCTCCTTGCGCGCGCAGCATGGCGTAGCGCTGGATCTCCTCAAGCGGCATATCGGTCGCTTTCAGGCGTTTAATAAATGCCGCCCAGTCGAGATCCGAGCGATGATAGTCGCGATGTCCGCTGGCGTTACGGGCCGGCACCAGCAGCCCCAGCTTTTCGTAATAGCGCAGCGTATGAACGCCAAGGCCAGTCAGCGTGGCGAATTCCTGAATACGCATGGCGGTCTCCTGTATGCCGTCGCCCCATAAAAAAAGGCCGCGCGAGGCGGCCTTCATCGGTGTGTGAACGCTTACGCGTAAACCGGGAAGCGTGCGCAGATATCCAGCACTTTACCTTTGACGCGCTCAATAACCGCTTCATCATGGATGTTGTCCAGGATGTCGCACATCCAGCCTGCCAGCTCTTTCACTTCCGCTTCTTTAAAGCCGCGGCGAGTCACAGACGGAGAACCGATACGGATACCGGAGGTCACGAACGGGCTCTTCGGATCGTTCGGCACGCTGTTTTTGTTCACAGTGATGTTGGCGCGGCCCAGGGCAGCGTCAGCATCTTTACCGGTCAGGTTTTTATCCACCAGATCCAGCAGGAACAGGTGGTTTTCCGTACCGCCGGAAACGACTTTGTAACCGCGTTCCAGGAACACTTCCACCATCGCTTTCGCGTTTTTGGCCACCTGCTGCTGGTAGGTTTTGAACTCTGGCTCCATCGCTTCTTTCAGCGCGACCGCTTTCGCCGCGATAACGTGCATCAGCGGGCCGCCCTGCGCGCTCGGGAACACGGCAGAGTTCAGTTTTTTGTACAGCTCTTCGCTGCCGCCTTTGGCGAGGATGAGACCGCCGCGCGGGCCTGCCAGCGTTTTGTGCGTCGTGGTGGTCACCACATGCGCGTGCGGAACCGGGTTCGGATAGACGCCAGCGGCAATCAGGCCCGCCACGTGCGCCATGTCGACGAACAGGTACGCGCCGATGCTGTCAGCGATTTCGCGCATTTTTGCCCAGTCAACGATGCCGGAGTAAGCGGAGAAACCACCGATGATCATTTTCGGTTTGTGCGTCTGCGCCTGCTTCGCCATGTCTTCGTAATCGATTTTGCCTGACTCATCGATACCGTAAGGGATGATGTTGTAGAGCTTACCGGAGAAGTTGACCGGGGAGCCGTGCGTCAGGTGACCGCCCTGCGCCAGGTTCATACCCAGCACGGTATCGCCCGGTTGCAGCAGCGCGGTGTAGACCGCGAAGTTGGCCTGCGAGCCGGAGTGCGGCTGCACGTTAGCGTAGTCGGCTCCGAACAGTTCCTTAGCGCGATCGATCGCCAGTTGCTCAACGATATCGACGTATTCACAGCCGCCGTAGTAGCGTTTGCCCGGGTAACCTTCGGCATATTTGTTGGTCAGCTGAGAGCCCTGCGCCTGCATCACGCGCGGGCTGGTGTAGTTTTCGGAGGCGATCAGTTCGATGTGCTCTTCCTGACGTACTTTTTCCTGCTCCATAGCCTGCCACAGTTCGGCATCATAATCGGCAATGTTCATTTCACGCTTTAACATCCGCATCTCCTGACTCAGCTGACAATAAAATGTACTGCAATTAGGGGCCCTTTTGGGGCGACGGCCAACAGTGTAAACCGATTGGCAGGATGAAGATAGGTCTTGACAGAGGTTTTTACGCAAACGATTGGCATGGCGTGGCGCAAGGGTTTGAACGATTAAGCAAACGCACGGTTTACGCGACTTATTTTCACGTTGAACCGGCCTTTTTTTCATCTGTGATGCGCATCATTCATAAGCCTGATAAAACCATTTACAACGTGCAGGTATTTTTTATAAGATGCATTTAAAATACATTTTATAAAAACCGGAAGGAAGCAATCATGCTGGATAGTCAAACCATCGCCGTCGTGAAATCCACCATCCCGCTGCTGGCGCAGACTGGCCCGAAACTCACCGCTCACTTTTATGACCGGATGTTTACGCATAACCCGGAGCTGAAAGAGATTTTCAACATGAGCAACCAGCGCAATGGCGATCAGCGTGAAGCGCTGTTCAACGCTATTTGCGCCTACGCCGCCAACATTGAAAATCTCGCGGCTCTGCTGCCTGCGGTGGAGAAAATCGCGCAAAAACATACCAGTTTTAATATCAAACCGGCGCAGTACAACATCGTGGGCGAGCACCTGCTGGCGACGCTCGACGAGATGTTCAGCCCAGGCCAGGAGGTGCTGGATGCCTGGGGTAAAGCCTACGGCGTGTTAGCGGGCGTGTTTATCACTCGCGAAGCCGAGATTTACCAGAGCAACGCCCGGAAAACCGGCGGCTGGGAAGGCACACGCGAATTTCGCATCGTGAGTAAAACGCCGCAGAGCGCGATTGTCACAAGCTTTGAGCTGGAGCCGGTGGATGGCGGCCCGGTCGCTGATTACCTGCCCGGCCAGTACACCGCCGTCTGGATCAAGCCGCAGGAGTTCGCGCATCAGGAGATTCGCCAGTATTCGCTTACCCGCAAGCCGAATGGCAAAAGCTATCGCATCGCGGTGAAACGCGAAGGCGAAGGCCAGGTGTCGAACTGGCTGCACCAGCATGCGCAGCCGGGCGATGTGATTCATCTGGCCGCCCCGGCGGGTGATTTCTTTATGGATGTCGAGCCGCAGACGCCGGTGACGCTTATCTCCGCGGGCGTGGGTCAGACGCCGATGCTGGCGATGCTCGATACGCTGGCAAGCGCGCAGCATCCGGCGCAGGTGAACTGGTATCACGCGGCGGAAAGCGGCGACGTGCATGCGTTTACCGATGAAGTGGCGCAGCTTGGCGCGAAACTGCCCCGCTTTACCCGCCACGTCTGGTATCGCGTGCCGAGCGACGCCGATCGCAGCGCGGGCCGTTACAACAGCGAAGGGTTGATGGCGCTTCGCGATCATGAGGCGCACGTGACCACGCCCGGCATGCAGTTTTATGTCTGCGGCCCGGTGAAATTTATGCAGTTCGCCGCGGAGCAGTTAGTGAGCCTGGGCGTGAATAAAGAGAACATTCATTACGAGTGTTTCGGCCCGCATAAGGTGTTGTAAGGGTTCGGCGTTTTGTGCGCGGTTCGGCGAGTGCGAAGCGCACCCACTACCTTCGCCAACATCCTGTAGGGTGGGTAAGCGCAGCGCACCCACCATTTACTTGCGCGCCCCATGAACGCCGGACATAAAAAAAGCAGGTCCACGGACCTGCTTTTTTTGTTTGCCGCGCACGCTTAAATCGCGGCGTCGTCTTCCTCGCCGGTACGGATACGCACCACGCGCGCGACGTCGAAAACGAAAATCTTGCCGTCGCCGATTTTACCGGTCTGGGCGGTACGGATAATCGTATCCACGCAGGTATCGACGATATCGTCGGTCACCACGATCTCGATTTTCACCTTCGGCAGGAAATCCACCATATACTCTGCGCCGCGATAGAGCTCGGTATGCCCTTTCTGACGACCAAACCCTTTCACTTCGGTCACCGTCATCCCGGTGATCCCGACTTCCGCCAGCGCTTCACGTACGTCATCGAGTTTGAAGGGTTTAATAATCGCATCAATCTTTTTCATGGTGGATCCTTAATTCCTGCCAGCGCCTGCACGGCGATTCAATTCGCGTAATCGGTTGCTCAAATTACCATACCTTGCGGCGGTTTGGGCATCAAAAACTACTCTTTAAAATCATTCGCCTCAAGCTCATGGCGGGCCAGTAATTTATAGAATTCCGTGCGGTTGCGCCCGGCCATCCGCGCGGCGTGCGTCACGTTGCCTTTGGTGATTTGCAGCAGCTTGCGCAGGTAGTTGAGCTCAAACTGATTGCGCGCCTCGACAAACGTCGGCAGCACCGTGTTTTCGCCCTCCAGCGCCTGCTCCACCAGCGCTTCGCTAATGACGGGCGCGGAGGTTAGCGCCACGCACTGCTCAATCACGTTCACCAGCTGGCGCACGTTGCCCGGCCAGCTCGCCGCCATCAAACGCTTCATCGCATCGGTAGAGAAGCTGCGCACGAACGGCTTATGCCGGTCTGCCGCCTGACGCAGCAGATGGTTGGCGAGCAGCGGGATATCTTCCGCCCGCTCCTGCAATGCCGGGATCTTTAAGTTCACTACGTTCAGGCGATAAAAGAGATCTTCACGAAACTCGCCGCGCGCCATCGCCTTCGGCAGATCGCGGTGGGTAGCGGAGATAATCCGCACGTTGATATCAATATCGCGGTTACTGCCGAGCGGGCGCACTTTGCGCTCCTGCAATACGCGCAGCAGTTTGACCTGCAACGGCACCGGCATATCGCCAATCTCATCCAGAAACAGCGTGCCGCCTTCCGCCGCCTGAAACAGCCCTTCACGACTGCTGACCGCGCCGGTAAACGCGCCGCGCGCGTGGCCGAACAGCTCGGACTCCAGCAATTGCTCCGGCAACGCGCCGCAGTTAATAGCGATAAATGCGTTTTTAGCGCGCGGGCTGGCGTTATGGATAGCCTGCGCCAGAATCTCTTTCCCGGTGCCGCTCTGGCCGTTAATCAGCACGCTGACGTCCGACTGCGCCACCATATGCGCCTGCTCCAGGAGGCGCAGCATCGCCGGGCTGCGGGTGACAATCGTCTCCCGCCACTGCTCGTCGCCCGCAGGCGCGGCATGGGCCAGCGCGTCGTCGATAGCTTTATACAGCGCGTCTTTATCCACCGGCTTGGTGAGAAAGCTGAAAACGCCCTGCTGGGTCGCGGCGACCGCATCGGGGATCGAGCCGTGCGCGGTCAGAATGATCACCGGCATGCCCGGCTGGAGCTTCTGGATCTCGGCGAAAAGCTGCATGCCGTCCATTTCATCCATCCGCAAATCGCTAATCACCAGATCGATTTTCTCGCGCCCTAAAATGCGCAGCCCTTCATGGCCGCTTTCGGCGGTCTCGACCGTAAACCCTTCGCTGGTCAGGCGCAGGCCCAGCAGTTTCAGCAGGCCCGGATCGTCATCCACCAGCAACAGGCGCGCGGGTTTATGCTGCGTCATGGTTTGGTCTCCTCCTGCGTAGGCGCAGCGCCCTTATCGGCTGGCGCGGCGTTGTCTTTCTCCGCGTCCTCCGGGCTGTGGCTGCTGTCCTGAATATAGCCGCCCGCGCTTTTGCGCGTGGAGAGCTGCCGTTCGATATCGGTCAGGTTTTCCAGCTTGCGGGTGGTGAGCTCAAGCTGGCTGCGCAGGTGGCGCTGCTGCTCGCGCAGGGCGTCCAGCTCGCTGTCGGTGCTTTCCTGAAGCTTGCTGTAGCGGCCGCGCTCTTCCGAGAGGGCGAGCTGCGCCGCCTGGCCGTCGCGCCAGGCCTCATACAGCGGGCGCACGTGCGCGGGGATCTCGCCGGCGGTGGCGCTGAGCGTCGTGAGATAGCCGCGGCGCTCGGCAGGCGTGATACGGGCGTTGGCGAGCAAAATGCCGCGCCGGAAGGCGTGCTGCCAGGTGTCGTCCGGGAAACGACGCGCCTGCGCGCGCGCCTCGGCAGGCGCAAGACGTTCCGCGCAGTCCATGCCGCGCAGCCAGAACAGCGGGTTATTCTCGACATTTGTGCCGGAGAGCTGCCAGATGCCTGAACACTCGGTAAAGAGAAAATCCGCCAGCTGTTGTTCCGGCATTTTAGGATCGTGCGTTTGTTTGATGTGGCTCGAAACCGGGCTTTGCACGCAGCCTGCCAGAAGGCATGGCAACAGTACGGAACACGCCCGCGTGCGAAGAGAGAAAAACGGTGTGCCGCGCGAGCGCAGGCTGCGCCATGCGCTTACCAGACGTGAATTCATTTTTTTAATCGTTCCGGGTCAAAGAGCGGTAATGCGATACGAAAACAGACGTCGGCGGTGTCATCCTCCACCAGACGCAGTTCGCCGTGCATACGTCGGATGCAATCCTGTGCGATGCTCAGGCCCAGGCCGCTGCCTTTCACCGCCCCTTTACGTTGATGGCTTCCCTGATAAAAGGGCTCAAAAATCATTTGCCGTTCCGCCTCAGGAATGGGCGTGCCGGTATTCGCCACCTCAATACATACCGTATTGTTAAGGCGGCGGCTACGCAGATAAATGGTACCGGATTCGCGTCCGTAGTGCACCGCATTGGAGTAGAGATTATCCAGCACGCTCATCAGCAGCATCGGCTCCGCCAGACAAGGCGCGTCAGCCAGCGACACGTCGGTATGCATCATTTTAGCCCGCGCCGGCAGACTGTGTGAGGTGATAACCATCTCCACCAGCGGCGCCAGATCCACTTTTTCAAGCTCCACCGCGCCGCCAGCCAGTTTGCGATTGTAATCAAGCAGTTGTTCTATCAGCGTTTGCAGGTTGCGGCTGCTGGTATCGAGAATTTCCACCACTTCGCGCTGCTCCGCAGTGAGCGGCCCGACGACCTGATCGGCAAGCAGTTCGGTGCCCTCGCGCATGCTGGCGAGCGGCGTTTTTAATTCATGGGAGATATGACGCAGAAACTGGTGGCGCTGGGATTCAAGCCACGCGAGACGTTCGCTTAACCAGATAATGCGCTGACCCACCGATCGCAGTTCGCGCGGACCTTTAAACATTATCGTGGTGCCGGGCGATTTCCCCTCGCCCAGCCGGTTGATCATCCGCTCGATGCCTTTGACCGGGCCGATAATCATTCGCGTAAAGAGCAGCACCAGCGCGAGGCTTGCGAGAAACAGCGCCAGCGCCTGCCAGCCAAACAGCCGACCGCGCGCGGCAATCTCTTGCTGAAGCTGCTGGCCGCGGGCGTAAATGACGGCGCGGGTGGCCTGCACCAGACGCGTATTCGTATCGGCGAACGCTTCCAGACGCGCGGCGGCGTCCGGCTTCGGGCCGCTGTTATGACACTCCAGCGACGCCAGATCCACCAGACTCTGGCGCAGGGCTTTGTAGAGTTTCGCATCGGGCAGCACGCCCGCCTGCGCCTCCAGCATCCGGGAATAGCGCTGGCGCTGGCTTTCGTAGACTTTCGCCAGGGTGACGTCATCCAGTACGCAGTACTGGCGGTAGCTGCGTTCCATTTCGAGCGCGATATTGGTCATCGCCTCGCTGCGCCGGGCGTCCATCTGGGTCAGCGTGTTGGTCTGCGCCGCCTGGGCGCTTAACGTGTTGAGGCTCTGCCAGGCCTGCCAGGCGAGAAACAGCAGCGGCACCATCACCAGTAAGAAAGCCATCATGACCAGTTGGCGAAGCGAGCGGGGAAAAGCAGGCCAGCGTTTCACAGCGTTATCCCGAAGTGGTTGCAAAAGCCCGATGCTAACCGAGAGGCGCGCCGGTGCAAAGCCAAACGCAAAAAACAACAAAGGCAGGGGATTAACCCTGCCTTTGTGATGGAATCAGGCGGTGCCTTACTCAACGTGTCGCCCGGGGTTCTGAAATAGCAGCGCTATGATCAGCAGTTGGACGGCAGGCACCTTTTAGTGCGTCATTCGAAGTTTATGTAGCGCTCGCTATGGGGCTGACATAAGAAGGTGAATGAGCCACTGACTGTTATTATGCAGTAACCGTGCCAGGTTTTCTACATAAATCATAACTGTCTGTTATATAATGCATTTAATTATATGAGCCGCTTCAAAGTTTCGCGTTATTTTTGACCAGAGTGTCGCTAAACCCCAACACTTCCCTCGCTGCTTTTTATGGCCCATATAAATCAATGAGTTAAATGTCGCAAATTAGAGACACCGTGATCCTGCCGTTGTCGCAATTTACCGACACATACCGAAATCGCACAGGGCTGAGAAAGACGCGCAAAGATAAAAGGCCTCTTGCGAGGCCTTTATCAGGATTAAAACGAACGGGATTAACCGAGCTGTTTGCGCGCGTTGCGGAAAATGCGCATCCACGGGCTGTCCTCGCCCCAGTTCGCCGGATGCCAGGAGTTCGCCACGGTGCGGAACACGCGTTCCGGGTGCGGCATCATGATAGTGACGCGCCCGCTTTCGCTGGTCACCGCCGTGATCCCGTTCGGGGAGCCGTTCGGGTTCGCCGGGTAGGTTTCCGTCACTGCGCCGAAGTTATCGATATAGCGCAGCGCCACCAGGCCTTTGCTCTCAAGCGCCGCCAGATGCGCGTCGTCGCGCACTTCCACGCGGCCTTCGCCGTGAGAAACCGCAATCGGCATATGGGAGCCGGTCATGCCGTCCAGCAGCAGCGACGGGCTGGCGGTCACTTCCACCAGGCTGAAGCGCGCTTCAAAACGATCGGACTGGTTACGCACAAAGCGCGGCCACAGTTCGCTGCCGGGGATCAGTTCACGCAGATTGGACATCATCTGGCAGCCGTTACAGACCCCAAGCGCCAGCGTCTGCGGACGGTGGAAAAACTCGGTGAACTCGTCACGCACGCGGTCATTGAACAGGATGGATTTCGCCCAGCCTTCGCCTGCGCCCAGCACGTCGCCGTAAGAGAAGCCGCCGCAGGCGACGAGCGTATGGAAATCGCCGAGACCGCGACGACCGGCAAGCAGATCGCTCATATGCACATCGATAGCCTCAAAGCCCGCGCGGTGGAACGCTGCCGCCATCTCGACATGAGAGTTAACGCCCTGCTCGCGCAGTACCGCGACTTTCGGGCGCGCGCCGGTGGCGATAAACGGCGCGGCGATATCTTCTTTGATATCGAACGTCAGTTTCACGTTGAGGCCCGGATCGCTGTCATTGGCTTTCGCCTGATGTTCCTGATCCGCGCACGCCGGGTTATCGCGCAGACGCTGCATCTGCCAGGTGGTTTCCGCCCACCACATGCGAAGCTGGGTGCGGCTTTCGCTGTACACCACGCTGTCGCCCGCCGTCAGCGTGAAGCGATCGCTGGCCACGGCCTTACCAAGGTAGTGCGTGCATTCGCCAAGACCGTGATCTTTCAATACGCGCTCTACCTGCTCGCGCTCGGCGGCGGCAATCTGAATCACCGCGCCCAGCTCTTCGTTAAACAGCGCCGCCAGCGCGTCGTCGCCGAGGGCGGCGATATCCGCCTCGATGCCGCAGTGACCGGCAAAGGCCATTTCCGCCAGCGTCACCAGCAGGCCGCCGTCGGAGCGGTCGTGGTAGGCCAGCAGTTTACGCTGCGCCACCAGCGCCTGGATGGCGTCGTAGAAGCATTTCAGCTGACCGGCGTCGCGCACGTCGGCAGGCTTGTCGCCAAGCTGACGATAGACCTGCGCCAGCGCCGTCGCGCCCAGCGCGTTATGGCCATTGCCGAGATCGATAAACAGCAGCGCGTTATCTTCGGTGGTGAGTTCCGGCGTCACGGTGCGGCGCACATCTTCCACACGGGCGAAGGCGGAGATCACCAGCGACAGCGGCGAGGTCATCTCGCGCTGTTCGCCATCCTGCTGCCAGCGGGTTTTCATCGACATCGAATCTTTGCCGACCGGAATGGTCAGGCCAAGCTGCGGGCAAAGCTCCTCGCCCACCGCTTTGACGGCGGCGTAGAGACCGGCGTCTTCGCCAGGGTGCCCCGCCGCCGCCATCCAGTTGGCGGAGAGTTTCAGGCGTTTAATGTCGCCGATTTGGGTCGCCGCAATGTTAGTGAGCGCTTCGCCTACCGCCAGGCGAGCGGAGGCGGCGAAGTCCAGCAGCGCCACCGGCGCGCGCTCGCCTATCGCCATCGCTTCGCCGTAGTAGCTGTCGAGGCTGGCGGTGGTTACCGCGCAGTTCGCCACCGGCACCTGCCACGGGCCGACCATCTGATCGCGCGCCACCATGCCGGTTACGGTGCGATCGCCAATGGTCACCAGGAACGTTTTCTCCGCCACCGTCGGCAGATGCAGCACGCGCTTCACCGCGTCGGCAAGCATGATGCCCGCACGATCGAACGGCTGGCCTTCGGCCTGTAAGCGCGTGACGTCGCGGGTCATTTTCGGGGTTTTGCCGAGCAGAACGTCAAGCGGCATATCTACCGGCTGGTTATCGAAGTGACTGTCGTTAAGCGTGAGGTGCTGCGCTTCAGTCGCCTCGCCGATCACGGCGTACGGCGCGCGCTCGCGGCGGCACAGCTCGTCAAACAGCGCCAGCTGCTCGGGCGCGACGGCCAGCACGTAGCGCTCCTGGGATTCGTTACACCAGACTTCCAGCGGGCTCATGCCCGGCTCGTCGCTTAAAATATCGCGCAGTTCAAAACGCCCGCCGCGCCCGCCGTCGCTCACCAGCTCCGGCATGGCGTTGGACAGACCGCCCGCGCCGACGTCATGGATAAATACGATAGGGTTGGCCTCGCCAAGCTGCCAGCAGCGGTCGATCACTTCCTGGCAACGGCGCTCCATCTCCGGGTTATCGCGCTGTACCGAGGCGAAATCGAGATCGGCGTCAGACTGGCCGGACGCCATCGAGGACGCCGCGCCGCCGCCGAGGCCGATATTCATCGCCGGGCCGCCGAGCACAATCAGCTTCGCGCCTGGCGGAATGTCGCCTTTCTGCACATGATCGGCGCGAATGTTGCCGATGCCGCCTGCCAGCATAATGGGCTTGTGGTAGCCGCGCAGCTCTTCGCCATTGTGGCTGGCCACTTTCTCTTCATAGGTACGGAAATAGCCGTTCAGCGCCGGACGACCGAATTCGTTGTTGAACGCCGCGCCGCCGAGCGGGCCGTCGGTCATGATGTCGAGCGCGGTGACGATGCGATCCGGCTTGCCGAAATCTTCTTCCCACGGCTGCTCAAAGCCCGGAATGCGCAGGTTCGAAACGGAAAAGCCCACCAGGCCCGCTTTCGGCTTCGCGCCGCGGCCCGTCGCGCCTTCATCGCGGATTTCACCGCCGGAGCCTGTCGCCGCCCCTGGCCACGGTGAAATGGCGGTCGGGTGGTTATGGGTTTCGACTTTCATCAGAATATGCGCAGGTTCCTGATGGAAAGCGTAGCGGCCCGCGTCGTGATCGGCATAGAAGCGGCCCACAGACGAACCTTCCATGACCGCCGCGTTGTCTTTATACGCGGAGAGCACGAAATTCGGCGTCTTCTCAAAGGTGTTTTTGATCATCTTAAACAGCGACTTCGGCTGTTTTTCGCCGTCGATAACCCAGTCGGCGTTGAAAATTTTGTGGCGGCAGTGCTCAGAGTTAGCCTGCGCGAACATATAGAGTTCGATGTCGTTCGGGTTGCGCCCCAGGCGGGTGAACGCCTCCTGCAGGTAGTCGATTTCATCATCGGCCAGCGCCAGCCCCAGACGCACATTGGCGTCCGCCAGCGCCTGACGGCCCTGCCCCAGCAGATCCACGCTCTGTACCGGCGTGGGTTCGTGATGCGAGAAAAGCCGTGCGGCGTCTTCCAGCGCGCCGAAGACGCTCTCCATCATGCGGTCATGCAGCACGGCTGAAATCTGACGCCAGGCGTCGTCGCCCGCGGTTGGATCGACATCGAGATAGTATGCCACGCCGCGCTCCAGGCGTTTTACCTGGCCGAGCCCGCAGTTATGGGCAATATCTGTCGCTTTAGAAGACCAGGGAGAGATGGTGCCGGGACGCGGCGTCACCAGCAGCAGACGGCCTGACGGCGCGTGGCCCGCAAGGCTCGGGCCATATTGCAGCAGGCGCTCAAGGCGCGCGTGCTCTTCGGCATTCAGCGGTGCGGCGAGGTCAGCGAAATGGACATACTCGGCATAAATGGTCTTCACCGGAAGGTGAGCGTCTTTGAAACGAGCCAGCAGTTTATTAATACGAAATGCCGACAGAGCGGGCGAACCACGCAGAATTTCCATCATCTAATCTCTCGTCTTCGAAGCGCCGGAGGGCACCTCAGTGGGCGCAAGGGGGAAAACGGGCGTCATTATAGTGAATCCGGCGCGCTGACGAAACCGTTTGCGTAGAAATAAAATCCCGCCGTCGCGTTAACGTTTGGTGTGGCCGATTCCTCTAATTAGTTGCCAAGTGGCGCTTTGTTACGCAAAATGCCGCTCCATGCCATTCAAACGAAACGGTTTACTAACGATTGTTCGCTGAGCCCCGAGGCAACGCAGAGAATTAACTAATTGAAAAAATTAAAGCTTAATTATCTGCTCATCGGCGTCGTTACCCTGCTGCTGGCAGTGGCCTTATGGCCGGCCATCCCCTGGTCCGGCAAAGCCGATAACCGTATCGCCGCGATTCAGGCGCGGGGGGTTTTGCGCGTCAGTACCATCGCTACGCCGCTGACTATGTACCGCGCCAATGAAACCATCTCCGGGCTCGATTACGAGCTAAGCCAGGCGTTTGCCGACTATCTGGGCGTGAAGCTTGAAGTCACCGTGCGCCAGAACATCAATCAGCTTTTTGACGATCTCGACAATAACGAGGCCGATCTGCTTGCCGCAGGTCTGGTCTATAACGAAGCGCGCAGCCAGCACTACCAGGCGGGCCCGATTTACTACTCGGTGTCGCAGCAGATGGTTTACCGCGTCGGCAGCCTTCGACCGCGCAGCCTCGCCAGTATAAAAGAGGGGCAACTGACCATTGCGCCCGGCCATGTGGCGCAGAGCGAGCTTGAACAGCTCAAAGCGAACAAATACCCGGACTTAAGCTGGCATGTCGACCCGAAACTCAGCAGTAACGAGCTGATGTTGCAAGTGGCGCAGGGAACGCTGGACTACACCATCGCCGATTCGGTCGCCATCGGCCTGCTCCAGCGCGTCCACCCGCAGCTCGCGGTCGCGCTCGACCTCAGCGACGAACAGCCGGTGACGTGGTTCAGCCGCCGCAGCAGCGATAACTCACTCTCCGCCGCCCTGCTTGATTTCTTTAATCAGATCAATGAAGACGGCACGCTGGCGCGTCTGGAAGAGAAGTATCTCGGCCATGGCAACGATTTCGATTATGTGGATACCCGCAGCTTCCTGCGCGCCGTGGACAGCGTACTGCCGGAACTACAGCCGCTGTTTGAGAAGTATGCGACCGATATCGACTGGCGGCTGCTGGCGGCCATCTCGTATCAGGAATCCCACTGGGATAGCCAGGCCACCTCCCCGACCGGCGTGCGCGGGCTGATGATGCTAACCCGCAATACCGCCCAGAGCCTGGGCCTGACCGACCGCCTTGACGCCGAACAGAGCATCAGCGGCGGCGCGCGCTATCTGAAAGATATGATGAGTAAAGTGCCGGAAGGCGTGCCGGAGGAAGAACGGATTTGGTTTGCGCTGGCGGCATATAACATGGGGTACGCGCATATGCTGGACGCCCGAGCGCTGACGGCGAAGCAAAAAGGCAATCCGGATAGCTGGTCGGACGTAAAACAGCGGTTGCCGCTGCTAAGCCAGCGCCCCTATTACAGCAAGCTCACTTACGGCTACGCGCGCGGTCATGAAGCCTATGCGTATGTGGAGAATATCCGCAAATACCAGATAAGCCTGGTCGGTTATCTGCTGGAGAAGGAAAAACAGGCCGCCGCGGCGGCGCAGCCTAAGCTTGTGCAAAGTTACCCTGCGAATATCACGCCGCAGGGTCTGTTCCCGTCGCCGTTTTCGCCGCTTCCTTTAGGGCCTTTTTCTCAAGCCGGCGCTGTCGGAAAAACGCACTCAACATTGCCGAACACTCTGTCGCCAGTATCCCCTCGATGACCTGCACCTGATGATTCATGCCGGGGTGCCCGGTGATATCCATCAGCGAGCCCACCGCGCCGGTTTTGGCGTCGCGCGCCCCGAACACCAGCGTGCCAATTCGCCCGTGCACCATCGCGCCTGCGCACATGACGCAGGGCTCAAGCGTGACATACAGCGTGGTATCCAACAGACGGTAGTTTTGCAGCACCAGCCCGCCCTGGCGCAGCGCCATGATCTCCGCGTGCGCGGTCGGATCGTGGCGGCCAATCGGGCGATTCCAGCCTTCGCCAATGACCTGATTATTGTGCACCAGCACCGCGCCTACCGGCACTTCACCCTCGTCCCAGGCGCGCTGCGCCAGCGTCAGGGCGTGGCGCATCCAGTATTCATGGGTGAGTTCAGTCTGTGACACAAGCTTCTCCGGGAGTATAAGGCGGGCGGCATTATACACACCGTTTATGGGTTGCGAAACGCGCCTTATTCGAGCTGCTGCAGCTGCCCTTGCGGCGTGACGCGCCAGCGATGCTGGCAGAAGTAAAGTAGCGGATTATCTTGCTTGCTGTCGCTGTAGCCGCTATAGAGACGCAGCGGTGTGCCAATCTGGCGCTCCAGTTGCGCCACTTTTTCATGGCCGAGACAGCGCAGCGTCAATACCCAGCCGCCGAAGCGGCGCTCCATCTGGCTGGCGATGACATTCACGCGCGGCAGCCACGGGGTATCGTAATAGACCTGTTCCACCAGCGTCTGCGGCGAGCCGGTGATGAGCCAGACGTCGGCGTCGGTGCTGGTGAGGTAGCCGGTCAGGCGCTCGTGCACCACCGGAAAGGTGACGACATGCGTGCGGAACCACGCGGCAAAGGCTTTCTCAAGCGCTTTAAGACGCGCCTCGCTGTGGCCGAAGGTACAACCCCAGAGCAGCAGGCTCATCGGCCAGCGGGCGGCGCGTCCTTTGATTAGCAGCCCGCCAAGGATAACGGGCAGCAGAGGAATAACCAGCAGCAGGTTGAGCGGCTGACGCCGCAGCAGATAGCGCATAAAGGTGCCGAACATATCCTGTTGATGCAATGTGCCATCCAGATCGAAAAACACTACCCGACGCTCGTTATTGGCCAAACCTTACTCCTCTGGATCGTTAAAGCCCAGGAACCACGTAAACAGAAAACCGGCGATCACCGCTACCAGATAGCCTAACAGATAGAGCGTCACTTTTCCGGTCACGATGGTGAGCGCCAGCGGTAGCCCGGAGATGCCGAAAGTGATAACCGTCGCCACTTTAAAGTAGCTGATAATCGCGCCGCCTGCCGCCCCGCCAAGGCATGCGCCGATAAACGGTTTCCCGAGCGGCAGCGTCACGCCGAAGATGAGCGGCTCGCCGATGCCGAGCAAACCGACCGGCAGCGCGCCTTTGATCACCTTTTTCAGCCGCGCGTTGCGGGTTTTCAGCAGCACCGCCAGCGACGCGCCAATCTGCCCGACGCCCGCCATCGCCAGGATCGGGAACAGCGCGTTATAGCCGTGCGCCTGAACCAGCTCGACGTGAATGGGCACCAGCCCCTGATGCAGGCCCGTCAGCACCAGCGGTAAAAACGTGCCCGCCAGCACCGCGCCCACCAGCAGCCCGCCTTTATCGATAGCGAGCGACGCGCCGTGCGCGATGGTTTCCGAAATCCAGCCGCCAAGCGGTTGCAGCGCCACGATGGCGACCGCGCCGGTGATAAGCGTCGTCAGCAGCGGGTTGAGGATAAGTTCGACCGAGACCGGCAGCAGGTTACGCAGTTTTTTCTCAAGCCAGCACATCAGCATCACCACCAGCAGCACGGCGATGACGCCGCCTCGTCCCGGCTGTAACGGCTCGCCGAAGAGCGTAATCTGCGCCAGCTGCGGGCTGGAGAGAATACCCGCCATCACGCCGCCCATCGCCGCTGAGCCGCCAAACACCCGCGCGGCGTTAACGCCGACCAGAATATTCATGATAGCGAACACGGCGCTGCCGAAAATGCCCAGCAGTCCCAGCAGGTTCGGATAGCTGGTGGCGAAGCCGCCGACGATATCCGGGCGTTTGAGGATATTGATAATCCCGGTAATCAGCCCCGAGGCGATGAACGCCGGGATAAGCGGAATAAACACGTTTGCGAGCTGGCGCAGCGCATCGCTCATCGGCGCTTTGTAGCGCGCTTTCGCCTGAGCCCTGGTACGCGCGGCATCATCAATCGCCGGTCCGGTGGACGACGCGCCCTGCATCTGCGCGCGCATCGCATCGACGACTTGCGCGGCGCGTCCGGGGCCGGCAATCAGTTGATGCTGCTCGCCCTGCTTCACATAGCCGCTGATGCCGGGCAGCGCCTTCAGCGCCGGGAGATCCATCAGGCTCTCGTCGCGCAGTTCAAGGCGCACGCGCGTCATGCAGTTTTCCAGCCGTAAAATATTACCTTCACCGCCCACGCCCTTGAGGATCTGCGTGGCGAGCGTCGTCGATTTTTCCATACGTTACGTCCCCTTACGGCTGCAACGCCGCTCTTAAAAAGCCGTTATGCGCCGCAAGGCGCGCGTGGGCGGCCTGCGCGTCCAGCCCGGTCAGCACCATTAAAATCGCGGGTTTCACTTCATAATCGGTCTGGGCAAGCACCGCTTCGGCCTCGTCACGCGTGACGCCGGTCGCTTCCATCACCATCCGGCAGGCGCGATCCACCAGTTTGACGTTGGTCGCTTTCATATCCACCATCAGGTTCTGGTACACCTTGCCGCACTTCACCATCGCGCCGGTGGAGATCATGTTGAGTACCAACTTCTGCGCGGTACCGGATTTCAGGCGCGTGGAGCCAGTGAGCGCCTCCGGGCCGACCACGGGCGAAATGGCGATTTCCGCCGCTTCGGCTATCGGCGAGCCGGGGTTGCAGGAGATGGCTGCCGTCGCACAGCCCAGCGCGCGGGCGTACTTCAGGCCGCCAATGACATACGGCGTGCGCCCGGATGCCGCCAGCCCCACCACCATATCGCGCGCGGTAAGCCCGATGGCTTTGAGATCGTCCTCGCCGAGCTGCGCGTTATCTTCCGCGCCTTCGACAGCTTTCAGCAGCGCGCCAGGGCCGCCTGCGATAAGCCCGACTACCACGCCATGCGGCACGCCGAACGTCGGCGGACACTCCGAGGCGTCCAGCACGCCGAGGCGCCCGCTGGTGCCAGCGCCCATGTAGATGAGCCGTCCGCCGCTTTTTAGCGCCGTCGCCGCCGCGTCCACCGCCTTCGCCACGTCCGGCAATGTTTCACTGACGGCGTGCGCCACACGCTTGTCTTCTTCGTTAAAACGCATCAGCATCTCAAGCGTCGGGAGCGCGTCGAGATCCCGCGTAGCGGGGTTTCGGGTTTCTGAGACCAGCGAGCCAAGATTCATATTGCACCTCTGAATTTTTAATTCATAATGATGACGCTATAATGGAATATAAAATTCAAAGTGGCGAGTCAATTTCCCGGCAATGAAAAGCCGATCACACTTAATCCAGCCGGAGGCGTTGATGAATACCCTGATCCTTATCCGCCAGCGATACCCGACGCTGGCGCAAAGCGACCGAAAGCTTGCCGACTTTTTGCTTCAGTTTCCTGACTACGCCCGTCATTTAAGCTCTCAGCAGTTAGCGGCGGAAGCGGGCGTCAGTCAGTCGAGCGTGGTGAAGTTTTCCCAGAAGCTGGGTTATAAGGGGTTTCCGGCCCTGAAACTTGCCATCAGCGAAGCGCTCGCCAGCCAGAGCAACATTCACTCGGTCGCGGTACATAACGAGATCCTGGGCGACGACCCGCTGCGTCTGGTGGGCGAAAAGCTCATCAAAGAAAATGTCGCGGCGATGCACGCGTCGCTGGATATCAACCCGGAAGAGAAGCTGCTGGCGAGCGTCGGACTGCTGCGTAATGCGCGGCGCATTGTGCTGACCGGCATCGGCGCTTCCGGGCTGGTGGCGAAAAACTTCTCCTGGAAGCTGATGAAAATTGGCCTCAATGCCGTCGCCGAACAGGATATGCACGCGCTGCTGGCGACCGTACAGGCGATGGAGCCGGAGGATTTGCTGGTGGCGCTCTCCTACTCCGGCGAGCGGCGCGAGATTAACCTCGCCGCCGACGAAGCGCTGCGCGTGGGCGCGCGCATTCTCGCGATCACCGGCTTTACGCCAAACGCGCTGCAACAGCGCGCGACGCAGTGTCTCTATACCATTGCCGAAGAACAGGCGACGCGCAGCGCGGCTATCTCGTCCACTTCCGCCCAGATGATGCTCGCGGATTTGCTGTTTATGGCGCTGGTGCAGCAGGATCTGGAGAAAGCGCCGGAGCGTATTCGCCACAGCGAAGCGCTGGTAAAAAAACTGGTCTGAGCAACAAATGGGCGTATAATGCCCGCCCTGTTTGTGTTGTTTCTGAGATTTTCCTGATGGCGCTGCTTATCACTAAAAAATGTATCAACTGTGACATGTGCGAGCCGGAGTGCCCGAACGAGGCTATCTCAATGGGAGACAACATTTATCAGATCGATACCAGCCGTTGCACGGAGTGCGTGGGCCATTACGAGACGCCCACCTGTCAGAAAGTGTGCCCGATCCCGAATACGATTATTAAGGATCCGGCTCATGCGGAAAATGAAGAGCAGCTGTGGGATAAGTTCGTGCTGCTCCATCATGCCGATAAGATCTAGCTTTCGATAATCACCGTCGCGCAGGCATAGTGCCGCTCATCGGCAAGCGTGACGTGTACCGATGTCACGCCCATACGCGCCGCCAGCCGTTCAGCTTCATCCCACAGCCGCAGCTTCGGTTTTCCCAGCTCATCGTTAAACACTTCAAACTGATTAAACGCCAGCCCGTTGCGAATGCCGGTGCCAAAGGCTTTCGCCGCCGCCTCTTTCACCGCGAAGCGTTTCGCCAGAAAGCGCACCGGCTGCTGGTGCTCCTGATACTGCGCCCATTCGTTCGCGCTCAGCACCCGCTTCGCCAGCCGATCGCCGGAGCGGGAGATGACCGCCTCGATGCGGTCAATCTCCACGATATCGGTCCCCAGACCCAGAATCGCCATTAGCGACGCGCTTCCAGCATCAGACGTTTCATCTCAGAAACCGCCTCTTTCAGGCCGCTCATCACGGCGCGTCCGATAATCGCGTGGCCGATATTCAGCTCATGCATTTCCGGGAGCGCGGCAATCGCCTGGACGTTGTGGTAGGTCAGCCCGTGCCCGGCATTCACTTTCAGGCCTTTGCTCGCGGCGTAGGTAGCGGCTTTGGCGATACGCTCAAGTTCGCGCACGCGGGTGGCGTCGTCTTCGGCATCCGCATAGCAGCCGGTGTGGATTTCAATATATGGCGCGCCGACCGCGACCGCGGCGTCAATCTGCGCGTTATCGGCGTCGATAAACAGCGACACCAGAATGCCCGCCGCCGCCAGACGCTGACAGGCGTCGCGCATTTTATCGAGCTGACCCGCGACATCCAGGCCGCCTTCGGTGGTCACTTCCTGACGCTTTTCCGGCACCAGGCAGCAGAAATGCGGCTTTGTCTCGCAGGCGATGGCCAGCATCTCTTCGGTGACGGCCATCTCAAGATTCATACGGGTGTGGAGTGTCTGGCGCAGGATACGCACATCGCGATCGGTGATATGACGGCGATCTTCGCGCAGGTGAACGGTGATGCCATCCGCGCCGGCCTGTTCGGCGATGAACGCCGCCTGTACCGGGTCCGGGTAAGCCGTGCCGCGAGCGTTACGCAGCGTGGCGATGTGGTCGATGTTGACTCCTAACAGCAATTCAGCCATGACAATCCTCGTAAATCGACAAAAAGTGCAGGCAGTTTACACCTGGTCGGGAAAGGCTGGCTATGGTTGCGCGGTCAGGCGGTTTCGCCTTCCGGCGGAAGCGGACGTTTTTTCGGCACAAACTGGCGAAACAGCTCGCGGCTTTTTAACGGTTTGCCGCCAAGATAGGGTTTAAGCGCCATACGCGTGAAACGCTTGGCGGCGCGCAGCGTGTCGGCATCGGGGAAATCGCGGGTGGCGAGCGCTTTGAGCTGGCGGCCGGTAAAGGAGGTGTTGTCGATAACCAGGCTCGCGATAAAGCCCTTCTCTTCACGATAGCGGTAGGTCATGGCGTCATCGACTTCATCGCCGGTGCCTGCGCAGTGCAGAAAATCCACGCCGTAACCCAGATGCCCGAGCAGCGCGAGTTCAAAGCGGCGCAGCGCAGGCTCCGGCGTGCCGGTCGCGCCCGCCAGCGCCTGAATGCAGTGCAGGTAATCGAAGAAAAGCTCGGAAAAGCGGGTTTCCGGCTCCAGCACGCGCGCGACCAGTTCGTTAACGTACAGGCCGCTGTATAGCGTGATGCCGGAAAGCGGAAGCGCCAGGGAGACGGCTTCGGCGCTGGTGAGGTTTTTGACGTCGCCGCGCCCGCTCCAGCGCACCAGCAGCGGGGTAAATGGCTGTAGGGCGCCTTTGAGGTTAGAGCGTTTGCGGCGCGCGCCTTTGGCGACAACGCGCACGCGCCCGGATTCTTCGCTAAACAGATCAATAATCAGGCTGGTTTCGCTCCACGGACGCGCGTGGAGCACAAAAGCTCGCTGCCAGCCTTCCATCACATGGCCTTAAAGATCGTCGACGTAACCGAGACTGCGCAGGGCGCGCTCGTCGTCGGCCCAGCCTGATTTCACTTTAACCCACAGCTCAAGATGCACCGGCGCTTCAAACATGTCCTGCATGTCTTTACGCGCTTCGATGCCGATGGTTTTGATTTTGGCGCCTTTATTGCCAATCACCATTTTCTTCTGCCCTTCGCGCTCAACGAGGATCAGCCCGTTGATGTCGTAACCGCCGCGCTCGTTCGTTACGAAACGCTCAATTTCGACCGTCACCGAATACGGCAGCTCAGCGCCCAGGAAACGCATCAGTTTTTCACGGATGATTTCGGAAGCCATAAAGCGCTGCGAGCGGTCGGTGATGTAATCTTCCGGGAAGTGGTGAATCGCCTCTGGCAGGTGCTTACGCACGATCGACGCGATGGTATCCACATTCATGCCGGTCTCCGCAGAGAGAGGCACGATATCGAGGAAATTCATCTGGCTTCCCAGGAACTGCAGATGCGGCAACAGCTCCGCTTTATCCTGCACGTTATCCACTTTGTTGATCGCCAGAATGACCGGCGCTTTACCGTCGCGCAGTTTGTTCAGGACCATTTCGTCGTCCGGCGTCCAGCGGGTGCCTTCGACCACGAAAATCACCAGCTCAACGTCGCCGATAGAGCTGCTGGCCGCTTTGTTCATCAGGCGGTTAATCGCGCGTTTTTCTTCCATATGCAGGCCGGGGGTATCAACATAGATAGCCTGATACTCGCCCTCGGTGTGAATGCCCACGATACGGTGGCGCGTGGTTTGCGCCTTACGGGAAGTAATAGAAATTTTCTGCCCGAGCAGTTTGTTCAGCAGCGTTGACTTCCCGACGTTCGGGCGGCCAACGATGGCGATAAATCCGCAGTGTGTTTTGGTTTCGCTCATTCCAGCTCCAGTTTTTTCAGCGCCTGCTCAGCGGCTGCCTGCTCCGCTTTGCGGCGGCTGGAACCCGTGCCGACCACCGGTTCGCTCAGGCCACTTACCTGGCAGTGGATAGTAAATTCCTGATCGTGAGCTTCCCCACGCACCTGCACTACCAGGTAAGACGGTAGCGGCAGATGGCGCCCCTGCAGATATTCCTGCAGACGCGTTTTAGGATCTTTTTGTTTATCGCCCGGACTGATTTCATCCAGACGTGTTTGATACCAGGTGAGAATTAAGCGCTCGACGGTCTGAATATCGCTGTCGAGGAAAATGCCGCCGATTAAAGCTTCAACGGTATCGGCAAGAATCGATTCGCGACGAAAACCGCCGCTTTTCAGCTCGCCCGGCCCAAGACGCAGGCACTCGCCCAGCTCAAATTCACGCGCGATTTCAGCGAGCGTATTGCCGCGTACAAGCGTTGCGCGCATACGGCTCATGTCGCCTTCATCGACGCGCGGGAAACGGTGATACAGCGCGTTCGCAATCACGAAACTTAAAATGGAGTCACCCAGAAACTCCAGACGCTCATTATGTTTGCTGCTGGCACTGCGATGCGTTAATGCCTGCTGCAACAGATCCTGATGATGAAAAGTGTAGCCCAGCTTTCGCTGAAGCCGATTAATTACGATGGGGTTCATGCGATACCAATTAATGAATGCGTCAAAAATTCAGCACACGGAACAGGGCTGAAGGGGTTCAAAGCTGTTTCGTGTGCCGTGGCTCCCTTGCGGGAGCCAGCCGGAAATCGTCGGGGGAATATTCTATACACAACGACAGGGGATGTCGTTAGTTCCAACAGATTTAATTCGTTAATGAATGCCGCCGATTCGATTCAGGCGCACGCCTGTCGGCCATTCACCTTCCTGCTTCTCGAAACTCATCCAGATAGCGGTCGCTTTACCCACGAGATTAGCCTCCGGTACGAATCCCCAGTAACGGCTGTCGGCGCTGTTATCGCGGTTGTCGCCCATCATGAAGTAGTGACCCGGCGGGACAATCCAGGTGCCGGTCTGCTGGCCCTGCTGGCGGTAGTAAATACCCACCTGATCCTGCGCGATAGGCACCGTCAGAATGCGGTGCGTGACGTCGCCTAAGGTTTCCTTACGCTCGGTCAGGCGGATGCCGCCGTCTTTGCTTTCGTTCTTCGGTACCTGGAAGAAACCGCTGCTCGCCTCGCCGCCGCTCTGACGGCCAAAGGTCTGCACGAAATCGCTCGGCTCGACGTTCGAATAGGTGATCGGCAGCGCGTTCGCGCACGCCTGGCCTGAACTGCAGTTCGGCTGGACGGTCACTTCTTTCGCCACCGGATCGTAGCTGACTTTATCGCCCGGCAGACCAACCACGCGCTTGATGTAGTCAAGGCGCGGATCGCCCGGATATTTAAATACCGCGATGTCGCCGCGCTTCGGATGGCCGGTTTCGATAAGCGTCTTCTGGTAGATCGGATCTTTAATGCCGTAGGCGAATTTCTCCACGAGGATAAAATCGCCGATAAGCAGCGTCGGCATCATTGAGCCTGACGGGATCTGGAACGGCTCGTAGATAAACGAGCGCACCACCAGAACGACGGCCAGAACCGGGAAGACCGACGCGCCGGTTTCCAGCCAGCCCGGTTTCGGGCCCGCTTTCTTCGACACGCCTGCGTCCTGCGCATCCGTGGCGGCAAGCGCCGCGCGCTCGCGACGCTTCGGCGCGAAGATAAATTTATCCACGCACCACAAGATGCCCGTCACCAGCGTTGCGATGACCAGGATCAGGGCAAACATATTCGCCATGCCAACTCCTTAGATTATTTACCGTCTTTCCCAACGTGCAGAATGGCGAGGAACGCTTCTTGCGGCAGTTCGACGTTACCGACCTGCTTCATGCGTTTTTTACCCTCTTTCTGTTTCTGCAACAGCTTTTTCTTACGGCTGACGTCGCCGCCGTAGCATTTTGCCAGCACGTTTTTACGCAGCTGTTTCACTGTGGAGCGGGCAATAATGTGGTTACCGATAGCCGCCTGAATGGCGATATCGAACTGCTGGCGCGGGATCAGTTCTTTCATCTTTTCCACCAGCTCGCGGCCGCGGTACGGCGCGTTGTCGTTGTGGGTGATCAGCGCCAGCGCATCGACGCGCTCGCCGTTGATCAGTACGTCAACACGCACCATGTTCGAGGCCTGGAAGCGCTTGAAGTTGTAATCCAGCGACGCGTAACCGCGCGAGGTTGACTTCAGACGATCGAAGAAGTCGAGCACGACTTCCGCCATCGGGATTTCATAGGTCAGCGCAACCTGATTGCCGTGGTACACCATGTTGGTCTGCACGCCGCGTTTTTCGACGCACAGCGTGATGACGTTGCCGAGGTATTCCTGCGGCAGCAGCATGTGACACTCGGCGATAGGCTCGCGCAGCTCCTGAATATTGTTCAGCGGCGGCAGCTTGGACGGGCTGTCGACATAGACCACCTCGTTGTTGGTCATCTGCACTTCATACACAACGGTCGGTGCCGTAGTGATGAGATCGAGATCGTATTCGCGCTCCAGACGCTCCTGGATTATCTCCATGTGCAGCAGGCCGAGGAAGCCGCAGCGGAAGCCGAAGCCCAGCGCCGTAGAGCTTTCCGGCTCGTAGAACAGGGAGGCGTCGTTGAGGCTCAGCTTGCCGAGCGCGTCGCGGAAGGACTCGTAATCATCAGAGCTTATCGGGAAGAGACCCGCGTAAACCTGCGGCTTCACTTTCTTAAAGCCTGGCAGCGCTTTTTCCGCCGGGTTGCGCGCAAGCGTCAGGGTATCGCCTACCGGCGCGCCGAGAATGTCTTTAATCGCGCACACCAGCCAGCCTACCTCGCCGCATTTCAGCTCGGTACGGTCAATCTGTTTCGGCGTGAAAATCCCAAGACGGTCAGCGTTGTACGTCTGACCAGTGCTCATGACTTTGACTTTATCGCCCTTGCGCAGGGTGCCGTTCTTCACACGGATCAGTGACACCACGCCCAGATAGTTATCGAACCAGGAGTCGATGATCAGCGCCTGCAATGGGGCATCCGGATCGCCTTCCGGCGCAGGGATGTCGCGCACCAGACGCTCCAGTACATCCTGCACGCCAACGCCGGTTTTCGCCGAACAGCGCACCGCATCGGTGGCGTCGATGCCGACGATATCTTCGATTTCTTCCGCCACGCGCTCAGGATCGGCCGCAGGCAGGTCAATTTTGTTCAGTACCGGCACCACTTCGAGATCCATTTCGATCGCGGTATAGCAGTTGGCGAGGGTCTGCGCTTCCACGCCCTGCCCTGCGTCCACCACCAGCAGCGCGCCTTCGCACGCAGCGAGGGAGCGGGAAACTTCATAGGAGAAGTCCACGTGGCCGGGGGTGTCGATAAAGTTAAGCTGGTAGGTTTCGCCGTCGGAGGCTTTGTAGTCAAGCGTCACGCTCTGGGCTTTAATGGTAATGCCGCGCTCGCGCTCCAGATCCATGGAATCCAGCACCTGCGCTTCCATTTCGCGATCGGAAAGGCCGCCGCAAATTTGAATAATACGGTCAGACAGCGTCGATTTACCGTGGTCGATGTGAGCGATGATCGAAAAGTTGCGTATGTTCTTCATATAGCGAGATTTTTATGCCTTATAAATCCTGAGAGGCTCGGCGCAACGCGCGGTACTGAGCATGATGTCTCTGGCTGTCTTATGCCTGAAACGCTGCATTCTACACTACAACCAGAAAGCGGGGAAACTGCGTCTCAGCTAAGCATAGACGGCGAATGAAAATCTCAGGGAAAGGATGCGCAAAACCACGCAGCCGGCGGGTTACCGGCTGTCTGAGGAAGGAGAGGTTTCGACGCGCAGCGCATCCGGCGGGAGGCCGACGCTGAGAATAATCGGCTGCCAGCTTTCACGCGACGCGAACGTCGGCGACAGGCCGCGCGCCAGCAGAAAACCGCCCACGCCGCCAAGCGCCGCGCCGCACATTGCAGCAAGATCGGAGCCAAATAACGCCTGGAAGATCCCGGCCATCATAAACAGGCCCAACAGCGGCGACAGGTACACCAGCATTGCGGAGCCAAGCAAGCTGCCTTCGGCGATGCCCAGCTCTACTTTCTGACCGGCCACCAGCGGCTGTTCGCTCGGCACGTTAATATAGTGCGTATTCTGCGGCCCCAGCTTGTTCAGCACGCGCGTGCCGCAACCGGCGCGGGACGCGCAACTGCTGCAGGAGGCTTTTACGTCGCAGCTAAGTACGGCTTCGCCGTTTTGCCACGAGACTACCGTGGCCCACTCTTTAATCATTGGGATACCTTGAATCGGATACTACTCGCGATGCGCTTCGCCGTCGGCGGCGGCAACTCCCCCACCACCGTGATTTCGGCATTATTGCGCACTTCGGTGCTGACGGTGCGTCTGCCAGTACGCAGCATCTGTTCGCTGCTGTTGGCGCTGGCGCGGTTCACGTTAATCGAAAAACTAAACAGCCCGTCAGAATAGAGCCGCGACTCCACCGGCGAATCAATGCCAGGCAGCGGTCGGCGACTGCTGGATATTTCGGTAAAGCCCTGCGGCAGCCAGGAGACTGACCAGTCAAACTTCACCTCATCGCCCGCCGGTACGGAGAGCAGCGGCGGCAGCGAGGCTTTCGCCAGATTCTGCATCATTGTGCCGGGCTTATCGTTCACGGTAAAGGAGACGACACGGAACTGCTCCAGCGTTTCGCCGTCGCGATCCAGCAGATCGACGCGCATCGGCAGACGGGTGTCGCTGTCGAGCCAGGCGATGTAGCCATACCGGGTGCCGTCACGCGCGACAACGCGGATCACTTCGCAAAGCCGGTCGGCAATGCGGGTGCGCCCGACGGAGATAAAATCGTAATACGGCGCGAGGCGGCGGAAATCGGTGTAAACCAGCGAAGGCAGCGAATCGACGATGAAATCGCCGTTCAGGGTAAACGGCTCAAGCCCTGGCTCGAAATAGCTGATTTCCGAACCACGCTGCACGACTTCGCGACGTGGGCCATCCAGCTGTAATAATTGTGCGAGGGGCTTATTGTCGAGCCTGGCGTGGCGGTAGCGTAATGATTCCACACCCTGCTTGTTGATGCTGACAAATGAGAGCTCGTAGTTGAGTGACTGGCTCGCCAGGTTCATCTGCTGCAACAACGCCTCGGACGATGCATCCGCCGAGGCGTTGAAGGAAACGAACAGGCTGCCCGTCAAGAGAGAGACGGCGCACCAAAGTTGCTTCATTACTGCGATTGAGTTCCTAAAGTCTGGTTACCAGGCACTTGTAAGGCCGCCTGCTGCGTCTGCGACTGCTCCAGCTGGAGTTGTTCAGCATGCAGACGGCGTTGCAGTTCGTAATCCTGCAACATCGCATTGATGCGACGACGCTGTTCCTGAACCTGCGGCTGACCGCCCGCGGCGTTAGTATCCGCCGTCGGCACGCCGAGGCTGACCGGGCTGGCTTTGCCCATCATTGGCAGCGTGTTGAAAACCGGGGCTTCCGGCTGTGCGGTCGCGTCAGGCTGGCCGTTATAGTGCTGAACGCCGACGATCACCGCCAGCGACACGCACGCGGCCATGCCGACCTGAGTGAGCTGACTCGCCCAGGGACGCACTTTATGCCAGAACGGCATTTTGCTCCACTGATGCGGCGCGGGCTGTGATTCAGGGATGAGCGGCGCTGCCTGACGGGCGGGCTCGTTTTCGATAGCCGCCATGACGCGTGCGGAGATATCGAAATGAAGCGTTTCGCCGGTATCGCCGCGCAGGGTATCACGAATGAGGTGATAGCTTTCCCAGGTTTGCTGCAGCGCTTTGTCGTTTTCGACGGCGCTCAGCAATTCGCTGTCCAGTGCTTCCCCATCCATTAAAGCGGAAAGTTTTTCTTTCTGCATGCTTAATACCTTTTCCAGTATCCCGCTATCGTCAACGCCTGATAAGCGGTTGAACTTTATTATCAATGGCTTCCCGCGCACGGAAAATGCGGGAGCGTACCGTACCGACCGGGCAATCCATGATAGCCGCTATCTCTTCATAGCTCAGGCCATCCAGCTCCCGCAACGTAATTGCCATGCGTAAATCTTCCGGGAGTGACTCTATGGTACGGAATACGATCTGTCTCAGTTCCTCAGACAACATTAAGTTCTCTGGGTTCGAAATTTCTTTCAACGCGCCGCCGCTTTCGAAGTTTTCCGCCTCAATGGCGTCCACATCACTGGACGGCGGGCGACGGCCCTGAGCGACTAAGTAATTTTTTGCCGTATTGACGGCGATACGGTAGAGCCAGGTATAAAACGCGCTGTCGCCGCGAAAGGAATCAAACGCGCGCCAGGCTTTAACAAAAGATTCCTGAACAACATCAGAGACGTCGCCTGAGGGGACATAGCGGGATACCAGATTCGCCACTTTATGCTGGTAGCGAATGACCAGTAAGTTAAAGGCTTTCTGATCTCCCTTCTGGACCCGTTCGACAAGGACCTGATCCGTTAACTGCTCGCTCATCCGAGGTAATGTCTCCCCAAACCTTAATTTCCACGCGTAATCGAAATGCCACCCGAACTCTGCATTGTGAGCAAGCAGAAGCTTAGAGCGCCGGTTGCCCGGAAAGTTCCGTTACGCCTTTGTTTTTGTGCGGCAATAGCGAACGCCGGTTCTACTCATTATATGTTCACAATATAAATGACGACCTGTAAGGACGGTATTTTGTTGCCCAGGCCGCTTGCAGGGTAACGCAACACCACCATTTTTTCACGTTTAAATCTTCGGGATGCGCGGCGTTACGCAGCGTTTTTATTATGCCATGTCGTATTAAGGCAGAATGTCTCCCCCGTGTTTAGTGGTTACAACGAAGATTAAAAAAACCGTGTTTGATTTCGCATTCTGGTGCTATGCTGGCTCAACATTGTTTAGTAAATTAAACACCGCGATGACTATGACACCTGAACTTCACTGTGATGTGCTGATTGTTGGCAGCGGCGCCGCTGGCCTTTCCCTGGCGCTGCGTCTGGCGGAACATAGCCAGGTTATGGTTTTGAGCAAAGGCCCGTTGAGCGAAGGCTCCACCTTTTATGCCCAGGGCGGCATTGCCGCGGTTTTCGACGAAACCGACAGCATCGCCTCACATGTGGAAGACACGCTGATTGCGGGCGCGGGTCTGTGCGATCGCGACGCGGTAGAGTTTGTCGCCAGCAACGCGCGCCACTGCGTGCAGTGGCTTATCGATCAGGGCGTGCTGTTTGATACCGAAGTGCAGTCGAACGGCGAAGAGAGTTATCACCTCACCCGCGAAGGCGGCCACAGCCATCGTCGTATTCTTCATGCGGCGGACGCCACCGGTAAAGCCGTCGCCACCACGCTGATGGATAAAGCGCTCAACCACCCGAATATCCGCATCCTTGAGCGCCATAATGCCGTGGATTTGATTATCTCCGACAAAATTGGCCTGCCGGGCACGCGGCGCGTGGTGGGCGCCTGGATCTGGAACCGTAATAAAGAAGAAGTGGAAACCTGCCGCGCGAAAGCCGTGGTGCTCGCCACCGGCGGCGCGTCAAAAGTCTATCAGTACACCACTAACCCTGATATCGCCTCGGGCGATGGCATTGCCATGGCCTGGCGCGCCGGTTGTCGCGTTGCGAATCTTGAATTCAATCAGTTTCACCCGACCGCGCTGTTTCATCCGCAGGCGCGCAATTTCCTGCTGACCGAAGCGCTGCGCGGCGAAGGCGCGTATCTGAGACGCCCTGATGGCTCCCGCTTCATGCCGGAGTTTGACGCGCGCGCCGAACTGGCGCCGCGCGATATTGTAGCGCGCGCCATTGACCATGAAATGAAACGCCTCGGCGCCGACTGCATGTATCTCGATATTAGCCACAAGCCGGAGACGTTTGTCCGCCAGCATTTTCCGACAATCTATGAAAAGCTGCTGGGGCTTGGCATCGACATTACCCGTGAACCGGTGCCGGTCGTGCCCGCCGCGCATTATACCTGCGGCGGCGTGATGGTCGATGAGCACGGGCGTACCGATGTGGACGGGCTTTACGCCATTGGCGAGGTAACCTATACCGGGCTGCATGGCGCCAATCGTATGGCCTCGAATTCGCTGCTGGAGTGTCTGGTCTACGGCTGGTCGGCGGCGGAAGATATCCGGCTGCGCCTGCCCTACGCCCGCGACGTTAAGACCCTGCCCGCCTGGGACGAAAGCCGCGTGGAGCATCCGGACGAACTGGTAGTGTTGCAGCATAACTGGCATGAGCTGCGGCTGTTTATGTGGGATTACGTGGGTATCGTGCGCACCACCAAACGGCTGGAGCGCGCGCTGCGGCGCATCACGATGCTACAGCAAGAGATAGAAGAGTATTACGCCAACTTCCGCGTCTCCAATAATCTTCTGGAGCTGCGCAATCTGGTTCAGGTGGCGGAGCTTATCGTGCGCTGCGCCATGATGCGTAAAGAGAGCCGCGGGCTACACTACACGCTGGATTACCCGGAAATGCTGCCGGAATCCGGGCCATCGGTGCTCGCGCCGCTGGTTCACATAAACAGATAGAAAGCTTCCGTCAGGGCGCAATAGGCCGGTGAATAGTGCTGATCCGGCCCGCGGATCAGCACATCATCGCAAAAGCATTCGCCGGGCGATGGGGAGAACGCCAGCAACACCCGGTGCGGCAGTTTTCCTTCGTTTTCCGCCACATCGGTACGCAGCCGCAAATGCCACCCCTGCTCGCCGGCCAGACGGCTGAAGCCTTCGCCGCTGCTTTCCGGCAGCACCACGCAGAAAAACCCTTCTTCGGTAATTAACTGGGCCGCGCAGGCGAGCAGCGCGCCGTGATCGAGCGTGGTGGTATACCGCGCCTGTTCACGGGCGGGCGTGGCGCAGGCGACGCCTTTGTCATAATAAGGTGGATTGCTGACGATAAGCTCGTAGCGTTGCGTCTGCTGCTGCGCCCAGGCCTGAATGTCAGCGTCATGTACCTGAATACGCGCCGCCCACGGCGAGGCTGCGACGTTTTCGCGCGCCTGCTCCGCGGCCTGTGAATCGAGTTCAACGGCGTCCAGCGTCACGGTATCGTCCGTGCGCTGCGCCAGCATCAACGCCAGCAAGCCGCTGCCCGCGCCGATATCCAGCACCCGCTGCGCCTTCGCGACCGGCGCCCAGGCCCCCAGCAAAATGCCGTCGGTACCGACTTTCATCGCACAGCGGTCGTGCGCGACAAAAAATTGTTTGAAGGTAAAACCATTGCGGCGTAACGGGATTTTTGGCTGCGACATCTTAAGGACCTGGTAACAAAACCGCTGTAGCATAGGCGAAAGCGCCGCCGGGGAAAAGGAGAAGCCGGGAAAGGGATGAACATTGGGCGCTGAACGTCTATAATCTGCGCCCCACACTGAGGTAGAAAATGACTGTAACCACTTTTTCCGAACTTGAACTTGATGACAGCCTGCTGGACGCGCTCCAGGAAAAAGGCTTCACCCGCCCGACCGCTATCCAGGCGGCCGCCATTCCGCCTGCGCTTGACGGGCGTGATGTGCTCGGTTCTGCGCCGACAGGCACCGGTAAAACGGCAGCTTATCTGTTGCCGGCGTTGCAGCATCTGCTCGACTTCCCTCGCAAAAAATCGGGGCCGCCGCGTATTCTCATCCTGACCCCGACCCGCGAGCTGGCGATGCAGGTTGCCGAGCATGCGCGCGAACTGGCAAAGCATACGCATCTGGATATCGCCACGATCACCGGCGGTGTGGCTTATATGAACCACGCGGAAGTCTTCAGCGAAAACCAGGATATCGTGGTCGCCACGACCGGTCGCCTGCTGCAATACATTAAAGAAGAAAACTTCGACTGCCGCGCGGTGGAAACCCTGATCCTCGATGAAGCCGACCGTATGCTGGATATGGGCTTCGCGCAGGATATCGAAACCATCGCGGGCGAAACCCGCTGGCGTAAGCAGACCCTGTTGTTCTCCGCCACGCTTGAAGGCGACGCGATCAAAGATTTCGCCGAACGCCTGCTGGAAGAGCCGGTGGAAGTCTCCGCCACGCCATCCACCCGCGAGCGCAAAAAAATCCACCAGTGGTATTACCGCGCCGATAACATCGAACACAAAACCGCGCTGCTGGTGCATCTGCTGAAGCAGCCGGAAGCCACTCGCTCCATCGTGTTTGTGCGTAAACGCGAGCGTGTGCATGAACTGGCAAATCAGCTTCGTCAGGCAGGCATCAATAACTGCTATCTCGAAGGTGAAATGGTGCAGGTGAAGCGTAACGAGGCCATTAAACGTCTGACCGACGGTCGCGTTAATGTGCTTATCGCCACCGATGTGGCCGCACGCGGTATTGATATTCCGGACGTAAGCCACGTCATTAACTTCGATATGCCGCGCACCGCCGACACCTATCTGCACCGCATCGGCCGCACTGCCCGCGCGGGACGTAAAGGCACCGCGATTTCGCTGGTCGAAGCGCATGACCATCTGCTGCTGGGCAAAGTGGGCCGCTACCTTAACGAGCCGCTGAAAGCCCGCGTGATTGACGAGCTGCGCCCGTCCACGCGCGCGCCGAGTGAAAAGCTCACCGGCAAGCCGTCCAAGAAAGCGCTCGCCAAACGCGAAGAGAAGAAGAAAGAGAAAGAAAAAGAGAAGCCGCGCGTGAAGAAACGTCACCGCGACACCAAGAATATCGGCAAGCGCCGTAAGCCGAGCAGCACGGCGACACCGTCATCTGACAACGCCGAATGATAAAAAAACCGCCAGCATATGCTGGCGGTTTTTGTTTTGACCGACGGCGCGCCGCCGGTTCCTCTTCGCCTGAACTTACAGGCTTTCGGTAAAGGTACGGGCAATCACGTCGCGCTGCTGTTCCGGGGTCAGCGAGTTAAAACGCACCGCGTAGCCGGAAACACGAATGGTCAGCTGTGGATATTTTTCCGGGTGCTTAACGGCATCTTCCAGCGTTTCGCGACGCAGCACGTTCACGTTCAGGTGCTGACCGCCTTCCACACGCACTTCCGGTTTGATTTCCATCGGAATTTCACGGTATTCGAACTGGCCGAGCTGGCTTACCGGAACGATGTCATCTTCATTGAAACCGCCTTTGGCGCAGACGCAGCGCGCTTCGCCTTTTTCGTTATCGAGCAGCCAGAATGAATTCAGCAGATCGTCGTTTGCGGCTTTAGTAATCTGGATACCTGTGATCATAAGTTGCCTCCCTGTGGGCTTGTTTGATGCGTTCAGCCAGCGGGCTGCCGAGCAGGCGGCTGGCTAATTGGTAAAACCATTGTTGTCTTATTGTTTTATATACCACCAAAGGGCGGTCATTCTTTGATTTAAATCAAAATAAACCCCTCTCGAAGTAGGGGTATAACACAAAGGAATTGCTTTACATCAACTTAGGTACGGCAAACCCTCTTAAAAATTTTGTAAACGTCCGTCTGAATGGTCCTGGTTTTGTTCTTCGGAAATAAGGCGTTAAGCTTAGGAAACAGAAAATCGCAGGAGAGCGAGATGACCGATAAACTGACCTGGCACGACGTGCTGGCTGATGAAAAAGAAAAACCCTATTTCCAGAAGATACTGACGACGGTCGCTGCAGAGCGCGACGCGGGCGTCACTATCTATCCGCCGCAGAAAGATGTGTTTAACGCCTTCCGGTTTACCGAGCTTGGCGACGTTAAAGTGGTGATCCTGGGCCAGGATCCCTACCACGGGCCAGGACAAGCGCATGGTCTCGCCTTTTCGGTGCGTCCGGGCGTGGCGCCGCCGCCGTCGCTGGTGAACATGTATAAAGAGCTGGAGCAATCGGTGCCGGGTTTCACCCGCCCTTCTCACGGCTATTTAGAAAGCTGGGCGCGCCAGGGCGTAATGCTGCTTAATACCGTGCTGACCGTCCAGGCCGGGAAAGCGCACTCACATGCGAATCTGGGATGGGAGACGTTTACCGATAAAGTGATCGCGCTGATTAACGAGCATCGCGAAGGCGTGGTGTTTCTGCTGTGGGGATCGCATGCGCAGAAAAAGGGCGCGATTATCGACCGTGACCGTCACCATGTGTTGCAGGCGCCGCACCCGTCGCCGCTCTCCGCGCATCGCGGTTTCTTTGGTTGCGGCCATTTCGTTAAAACCAATGCGTATCTGGAAAGCCGCGGCGAAGCGCCCATCGACTGGATGCCGGCTCTGCCTGAAAACGCCCAATAAAAAACCTCCCGCAGGAGGTTTTCTCGTTTATCGCGCCAGCGTCACGCTGGCGTTTTTTACGCTTTATTCTGACGCCACCACTCGGCGAGCAGAACGCCGGTCGCCACAGAAACGTTCAGGCTTTCCACGTTGCCGGTGCCGTCGATAGACAGGCTTAAATCGGCATTCGCCTGCGTCGCTTCAGAAATACCTTCGCTTTCCTGACCCAGCACCAGCACCATTTTCTTCGGCAGCGTCGCTTTAAAGAGCGGCGTACCTTTATGGCTGGAGGTGGTCACGATGGCGTAACCTGCGGCGCGGAACTGCGCCAGCGCGTCGCTAAAGCTGTCGCCGGTAATCGGCTCGACATGCTCGGCGCCGCCTTCTGCGGTACGCACCGCCGCGCCGGATTCCAGCAGCGAAGCATCCTGCACGACCACGCCTTTCACGCCGAAGTGCGCGCAGCTGCGCACGATAGCGCCGAGGTTATGCGGGTTGCCCACATCTTCCAGCGCCAGCACGCAATCTTCATCGCCCGCTTTGCTCAGCCACTGCTCGACGCTCGCGCCGCTGCGTTTTTTAATCAGGAAGCAGACGCCGCCGTGATGCTCGGTGCCGGAGGCTTTGGTGAGCTCCGCGTCGTCCACCACGTGGTACGCTTTGCGGTTTGCCGCCATCCAGCGCAGCGCTTCTTTAAAGCGCGGCGTCACGCTCTGGATAAACCAGGCGCGAACGATAGACTCCGGGCGGCTCTGGAACAGCGCCTGACAGGCGTTTTCGCCGTAGACGCGAGTTTCTTCGGCGCGCTGACGACGCAGCACTTCCGGGTCGATAAAACTTTTGCCGCTGATGCCGCCGTGATCCGGCTTCTCAGGGGCTTCCGCGCCCGGCGCGCGGGAAACGGTGCGCCATGGCGACGCGTCACGGTCGGCGTCGCGGCCACGGTCGCGATCACGGCTGCGTTCACGGTCAGCCGGTCTGTCATTGCGCGCAGCACGACGACCGCCTTCCGGTTTACCGTTGCCTGCGGGACGACCGCCGCCTTTTCCGGTACGTGGGTTTGAGCTGCGTTTGTCCGTATTTTCATCACTGCGGACATACATCACTTTGACCTTGCCGCTCTTGCCTTTAAATTCGTCGTTCATGTCTTTCTCCACCTGCGCTGCGCGAAGCGCGCAGATTACCCGATGTGTCCACGCTTAGCCATTCTTTCGCGCAAAAGCTAATAACTATTGTACTCATTGGATAAAACGGTTTGAGCCTGGAAACAATGTTGCAGATAATAGATAACATTATTGAAACATAGCCGATGTTTCCTCATCGGTTTCTGTCACCTGCAACCCAGAGGTTAGCTATGAATACCGTTTGTGCCGCTTGCCAGACTGTCAATCGCGTGGATGAAGAGCGTATTGAAGACGGCGCGAAATGCGGCCGCTGTGGCCACGCGCTGTTTGACGGCGACGTGATTAACGCCACCAGCGAAACGCTGGATCAGCTGCTTAAAGATGACCTGCCGGTAGTGATTGATTTCTGGGCGCCGTGGTGCGGCCCGTGCCGTAGCTTTGCGCCGATCTTCGAAGATGTCGCTGAAGAGCGTAACGGCAAAATGCGCTTTGTGAAAGTGAATACCGAAGCCGAGCCGGAGCTGAGCGCGCGTTTTCGCATCCGCAGCATCCCGACCATTATGATGTTCAAAAACGGGCAACTGGTGGATATGCTCAACGGCGCCGTACCGAAAGCGCCGTTCGATACCTGGCTCAACGAAGCGACAAACGAAGCCGTATAACGTCTGCCGCGGGGCGCACCTTGTGCCCCGCGATTCCCTCTGCGACAATGGCGTTTTTGCCGACTTCCCATGACTGAAAACGCTGTCCTTCGCCTGCGCGCCGAGCGCCTGGCGCGCGCCACCCGCCCTTTTCTCGCCCGCGGCAATCGCATCACGCGCTGCCAGCGTTGCCTGTTGCCCTTACGCCACTGTTTATGCGACACGCTGCAACCGCAGCCGGCCCGCAGCCGTTTCTGTCTGGTAATGTTCGACACCGAGCCGATGAAGCCCAGCAATACCGGCAGGCTTATCGCCGATATTCTTCCCGCTACCGAGGCATTTCAGTGGTCGCGCACCGAGCCGCCCGCCGCCCTTCTTGAACTCGTGGCCAGCCCTGACTACCAGCCGATGGTCGTGTTCCCGGCCTCTTACGCCGATGCCGGGCGCGAAGTGTTAAGCGCCCCGCCGCGCACCGGTAAGCCGCCGCTCTTTATTATGCTCGACGGCACCTGGACCGAAGCGCGCAAAATGTTTCGCAAAAGCCCTTATCTCGACGCGCTGCCGGTTATCTCGGTGGATTTAACGCGGGTATCGACGTATCAGTTACGCGAAGCGCACGCCGACGGTCAGTATTGCACCGCGGAAGTGGCGATAGCGCTGCTGGATGGCGCGGGCGATACCGCTGCGGCGCAGGGCTTAAGCGATCACTTTGCGCTGTTTAAAACGCGTTATCTCGCCGGTAAACCTCATCATCAGGGCAGCGTCACAGCAGCGCAGACAGAAAACGTTTAAAATCATCAGTTCACTTCGACGCCGGAGGAAATGATGAGCCAACATGGCCTGGAAGCGCTGTTACGTCCCAAATCCATCGCCGTCATCGGCGCGTCGATGAAACCTGACAGAGCCGGTTTTCTGATGATGCGCAATTTGCTGGCGGGCGGTTTCAGCGGGCCGGTTCTGCCAGTGACGCCCGCCTGGAAAGCGGTGTGCGGCGTGCTGGCCTGGCCGGATGTCGCAAGCCTGCCGTTTACGCCCGATCTCGCGGTGCTGTGCACCAACGCGAAGCGCAACCTGACGCTGCTTGAAGCGCTCGGCGAGAAAGGCTGTAAAACCTGCCTGGTGCTCTCATCACCTCCGGAACAACATGCTGAGCTGCTGGCCTGCGCGGCGCGCTTCCAGATGCGCCTGCTCGGCCCAAACAGTCTGGGGCTGCTGGCGCCGTGGCAGGGCCTGAACGCGAGCTTCTCTCCGGTACCGATCCGCAAAGGCAAACTCGCGTTTATTTCGCAGTCCGCTGCCGTCTCTAACACCATTCTCGACTGGGCGCAGCAGCGCCAGCTCGGCTTCTCCTGGTTTATCGCCTTAGGCGACAGCCTGGATATCGATGTCGATGAACTGCTCGATTATCTGGCTCGCGACAGTAAAACCAGCGCCATTCTGCTTTATCTGGAACACCTGAGCGACGCCCGACGCTTTGTCTCCGCTGCGCGTAGCGCCTCGCGCAATAAACCCATTCTGGTGATTAAAAGCGGACGCAGCCCCAGCGCGCGTCGCCTGCTGAATACGCATGCGGGGCTGGACGCCGCCTGGGATGCGGCTATCCAGCGCGCCGGTCTGCTGCGCGTGCAGGATACCCATGAGCTGTTTTCGGCGGTGGAAACTTTAAGCCATATGCGCCCGCTGCGCGGCGAGCGGCTGATGATTGTCAGCAACGGCGCCGCGCCTGCGGCGCTGGCGCTCGACGAACTCTGGCGGCGGCAGGGGAAACTCGCCACGCTGGATGACGCGATGCTGACCCGGCTGCAACAGCAGTTGCCGGAAGGCATCCACGCCGACAATCCGCTCGATCTGCGCGACGACGCCACACCCGCCCGGTATCTGAAAGCAATCGAAGCGCTGCTGGACAGCCACGATTTCGACGCGCTGATGGTTATCCACTCCCCGAGCGCCGCCGCGCCCGGCAGTGAGAGCGCCCGCGCGCTGATCGATCTCTTTAATCGTCATCCGCGCGGCAAGTATGTGACGCTGATAACCAACTGGGGCGGCGAGTTTTCTTCTCAGGAGGCGCGTCACCTGTTCAGCGAGGCGGGTATTCCCACCTATCGTACGCCGGAAGGCGCGGTTACCGCGTTTATGCATATGGTGGAGTATCGACGCAACCAGAAGCAGCTGCGCGAAACCCCGGCGCTGCCCGCCACGCTCCCGGCGGATACCGCCCAGGCGCATCAGCTGTTGCAGCAGGCCTGCGCTGAGGGCGTGACGCAACTTGATACCCATGAAGTGCGCCCGATACTGGAGGCCTATGGCCTGCACACGCTGCCGACGTGGATAGCGGGCGACAGCGCCGAGGCGGTGCACATCGCAGGCCAGATTGGCTACCCGGTGGCGCTGAAGCTGCGCTCGCCGGATATTCCGCACAAATCTGAAGTTCAGGGGGTGATGCTTTATCTGCGTACCGCCCACGAAGTACAGCGCGCCGCGGACGCGATGCTCGACAGGGTGAAAATGACCTGGCCGCAGGCGCGCATTCACGGCCTGCTGGTGCAGAGCATGGCGAACCGCGCAGGCGCGCAGGAACTGCGGGTGGTCGTCGAGCACGACCCCGTTTTCGGGCCGCTGATTATGCTGGGCGAAGGCGGCGTGGAGTGGCGTCCTGAAGCGCAGGCCGCCGTGGCGCTGCCGCCGCTGAATATGAATCTGGCGCGCTATCTGGTGATTCAGGCGATCAAGAGCGGCAAAATCCGCGGGCGCAGCGCGTTACGGCCGCTGGATATTGCTGGCCTGAGCCAGTTGCTGGTGCGGGTGTCTAACCTGGTCGTGGATTGTCCTGAGATCGCGCGTCTGGATGTTCACCCGCTGCTCGCTTCCGGCAGCGACTTTACGGCGCTGGACGTTACGATGCAGCTTGAACCCTTTAACGGCGATGCGGACGCACGGCTGGCGGTTCGCCCTTACCCGCATCGTTTAGAAGAAGGAGTAACGCTGAAAAATGGCGAGCGCTGCCTGTTCCGCCCCATCCTTCCGGAAGACGAGCCTCAGTTGCAACGCTTTATCTCACAGGTAACGAAAGAAGATCTTTATTACCGTTACTTTAGCGAGATCAATGAATTTACCCATGATGATTTAGCCAATATGACCCAGATCGACTACGATCGAGAAATGGCTTTCGTGGCGGTGCGTCAGCAGGCAGGCAGTGAGGAGATCATCGGCGTCACCCGCGCGATCTCCGATCCGGACAATATCGACGCCGAGTTCGCGGTTCTTGTCAGATCCGATCTTAAAGGGCTGGGACTCGGGCGCAGGCTGCTGGAAAAGTTGATCGCCTATACGCGCGATCATGGTCTGTCGCGGCTTAACGGCATTACGATGCCTCATAACCAGGGGATGGTCGCGCTGGCCCGTAAGCTTGGGTTTAGCGTCGATATTCAGCTGGATGAAGGCATCGTTGCGCTGAGCCTGGCGCTGACTAAACCCGCCGATTCGTGAGTAAGGTACTGGAAATGTTGACCACATTTTTGGACAGTAATGGTATTATCGTCCGCTTCAGTCGTCTGCATTGCACAGAAGACCATCCACTTCAGAGAAGATATGCACTGTGATGTTGTCAAAATTTAAACGCAACAAACATCAACAACACCTTGCCCAACTACCGAAGCTTTCTCAGTCAGTTGATGATGTCGCGTTCTGTTTCGCTCCCGCCGATTTCCGCAAACAGCTCCTGGAAAAGATAGCGACGGCGACCACGCGTATTTGCATCATCGCGCTCTATCTTGAGCAGGACGATGGTGGTAAAGGCGTGTTGTCGGCGCTTTATGAAGCCAAACGCCAGCGTCCTGAACTTGACGTGAGCGTCCTGGTCGACTGGCATCGCGCGCAGCGCGGACGCATCGGCGCCGAAGCCTCAAACACCAATGCCGACTGGTATTGCCGCATGGCGCAGGAGAATCCTGGCGTCAACGTACCGGTGTACGGCGTGCCGGTGAATACCCGTGAAGCGCTGGGCGTGCTGCATTTCAAAGGCTTTATCATTGATGATTGCGTGCTTTACAGCGGCGCCAGCCTGAACGACGTTTATCTGCACCAGCACGATAAATATCGCTATGACCGCTACCACTGCATCCGCAACGCGAAGCTTGCCGATGTGATGTATGACTGGGTGCGCACGCAGTTAATGAACGGCCACGCGGTGAATCGTCTTGACGATCCGAATCGTCCAAAAAGCCCGGAAATCAAAAACGACATTCGCCAGTTCCGCCATGTGCTGCGCGACGCCGCGTATCACTTCCAGGGCGATGCCGATAACGATCAGCTGGCCGTCACGCCGCTGGTCGGGCTGGGTAAATCGAGCCCGCTGAATAAAGCGATTTTTCATCTGATGCCCTGCGCCGAAGAGCAGCTGGTCATCTGTACGCCGTACTTTAACCTGCCTGCGGTGCTGGTGCGTAATATCATCGCGCTTCTGCGCGACGGCAAAAAGGTGGAAATCATCGTCGGCGATAAAACGGCGAACGACTTTTACATTCCGGAAGATCAGCCGTTTAAGATTATCGGCGCGCTGCCTTATCTCTACGAGATCAACCTGCGTCGTTTCTTAAGCCGCCTGCAATATTACGTCAACACCGATCAACTGGTAGTGCGCCTGTGGAAAGATGGCGATAACAGCTATCACCTCAAAGGCATGTGGGTGGACAGTGAATGGATGCTGCTGACCGGCAACAACCTTAACCCGCGCGCGTGGCGTCTCGATCTGGAAAACGCAATCCTTATCCATGATCCGAAGAAGCAACTGGCCTCTGTGCGCCAGCGCGAACTTGCGGAGATCCGCACCCATACCACGGTGGTGAAACACTATCGCGACCTGCAAAGCATCGCCGATTACCCGGTGAAAGTGCGCAAGCTTATCCGCCGCCTGCGCCGCATCCGTATTGATCGGTTGATTAGCCGTATTCTCTGACGCTTGTCGCTTAACGAAGCCCTGCCACGCAGGGCTTTTTTATGGAGAACGCTATGCGCGCCCTGCTGCTTCCTCTCGTCGTCGCTCTGACCGGCTGTAGCCATATGGCGCAGGACAGCTGGGCAGGCCAGGACAAAGCCCAGCACTTTTTAGGATCGGCGCTGCTCTTTGCTGCCGGCAACGAATATGCGCAGCGCCAGGGGCACTCTTCCGATCGTTCCGCCGCCTTCGGGCTGATGTTTTCGGTGTCTCTCGGCGCGACGAAAGAGCTGTGGGACAGCCGCCCGGCAGGGAGCGGCTGGAGCTGGAAAGATCTGGCATGGGACGTGGCGGGCGCCAGCGCCGGCTACGCAGTCTGGCAGATGGCCGGGCATTAAAGCCGCATGCCTTTTCCTTTGCGGTGAAGTTTTAGCGAGACCAGAAACGCGACGGCGCCCATCGCCGAGACGTACCAGAAAAACGCCGTTTCTGAGCCCAGCGATTTGAGCGAAAGCGCCACATACTCCGCCGAGCCGCCAAAGAGCGCGTTGGCGACCGCGTAAGAGAGACCGACGCCCAGCGCGCGCACCTGCGCCGGAAACATCTCCGCCTTCACAATGCCGCTTATTGAGGTATAGAAGCTGACAATCAGCAGCGCCAGCATCACCAGCCCGAATGCCGCGAGCGGCGAACTGACATTTTGCAATGCCATGAGGATCGGCACGGTACAGAGCGTGGCGAGCGCGCTGAAGCAGAGCATCGAATTGCGACGGCCAATTTTGTCAGAAAGCGCCCCGAAGAACGGCTGCAGCAGCATAAAGACAAAAAGCGCGGCGGTCATCACCATACTCGCTGTGTTCGCATGCATTCCCGCCGTATTGACGAGATATTTCTGCATATAGGTTGTAAACGTATAGAAGCTTAGCGAACCGGCGGCGGTAAACCCGAGCACCATGACGAATGCCCGACGGTTGCGCCAGAGCCCTTTCAGCGAGCCCGCTTCTTTGAGCGCGCGCGTCTCCTGCTGCGAGGTTTCATCCAGCGAGCGACGCAGCCACAGCGCCACCACCGCCAGCACCGCGCCAAGCGCAAAGGGAATGCGCCAGCCCCAGGCGCGCAGAGCGTCGTCTGACAAAATCTGTTGCAGCACCACGACCACCAACAGCGCCATTAACTGCCCGCCGATAAGCGTGACGTACTGGAAAGAGGCGTAAAAGCCTTTGCGCCCTTCGATGGCCACTTCGCTCATGTAAGTGGCGCTGGTGCCATATTCCCCCCCGACCGACAGCCCCTGAAACAGACGCGCCAGTAACAGCAGCAGCGGCGCCCAGGTGCCGATCACCGCATAACCCGGCAGGCAGGCAATCACCAGCGAGCCGAAACACATCATACAAACGGAAATGAGCATCGAGGTTTTACGCCCGTGTTTATCGGCGATGTAACCAAAGAGCCAGCCGCCAATGGGGCGCATCAGAAAGCCCGCGGCGAAAATGCCTGCCGTTTGCAAAAGCTGCGTTGTGCTGTTGTCGGAGGGGAAAAAGATATGCGCAAAATAGAGGGAGCAAAAAGAGTAGACGTAGAAATCGAACCATTCCACCAGGTTGCCTGACGAGGCGCCGACAATAGCCCAGACGCGCCGACGGGTATCGCTGGAAGTCAGTGACGGTTTGTCTGTCCGGGCCGTAACTTCAGTCATCTTTCTCTCCTTTTCAACCCGGCGACTTTTTACGTCGGGGCAATGCGCAGGCCATAAAATATGATGTTAATTATATGTTAACAAAATTTCCGTGAGGGAGCGGGAATTTTACGCAGCGTTAGCCCCACTTTTCCTGATGGGCTTTTTTACGTCGCAGATAGTCTGCATCCGCCCGGATGCGATCCCACCACCCTTTAAACACCGTCGCCGCCGCCGCTTTGGTGGGGTCATTACCGCGCGGGTTGAGGTTACGGTCGGCGTCATATTTTTTGCCGCCTTTGTAATTGGCATAGCGACGCGCCCGGGTGTATCCCATCTGAATGAACTTGCGCGCCATATCCATACCGACAAAATCGTCTTTTTCACGGTACTCTTCGAACAACTGATAGATTTTTTCTGCCGAGGCTTTGGCGCTCTCTTCATCTTTATAGCGCCAGTACGGGAGGATTTCGCTTTTGTAAGGCTCAACCAGCAACACGCCCTGCTCCCCCCGCCCCACCTGATACCGTTCCGGGTGCGCGCGAAAGTCGATGCTGTCGAAGTCCTGCTGGTAATCAAAAGGTTTAATGGCCACGAACATGCCTCCTTTAATACGGTTCGTATAACCATAGCAGGCTTCAGAGAACTCCCGCTTTTCGCTTACCGGCATGAAGTGGACTACCCTTCAACAGGTTAGCTTTTCGAGCGCAGCTCAGGATCTATGCGCACACTCACCTGACGCGAGGCACGATAATGACCAAAAAAACGAGCGATTTTTTTGTAGAACGACTGAAAGCGTGGGGCGTAACCCGGATTTACGGCTACCCCGGCGACGGCATTAACGGCGTGCTGGGCGCGTTGCAGCGCGCCGATAAAGCCGGCGACGGCATTGAGTTTATTCAGGTGCGCCATGAAGAGATGGCGGCGTTTATGGCTTGCGCCCATGCGAAATTTACGGGTGAGCCTGGGGTTTGCCTCTCGACCGGCGGGCCGGGCGCCACACATCTGTTAACCGGCCTGTATGACGCGCAGATGGACCATATGCCGGTTATCGCCATCGCAGGCCAGGCGGAAACGACCGCCCGGGGCGCGACCTATCAGCAGGAGCTGAATCTCGATCGCGTATTCAGCGACGTGGCGAGTTTTGTTCAGGAGGCGGCAACGCCCGCGCAGTTGCGTCATCTGGTGGATCGGGGCGTGCGGATCGCGAAAGCGAATAATGGCGTGACGGTGCTGATCCTGCCAAAAGATCTTCAGGATGAACCCTGGCAGGAGCCGCAGCACGCGCACGGCTTTACACATTCCGGGCCGGGTTATCAACGCCCGCACGTGATCCCTCATCAGTACGATCTCCAGCGCGCGGCGGATATTCTCAACGACGGCAAAAAAGTGGCGATCCTGATAGGCGCAGGCGCGCGCGAAGCGGCGGTTGAAGTGGTACAGGCGGCGAACCTGCTCGGCGCGGGCGTGGCGAAAGCGCTACTCGGCAAAGATGTTCTGCCGGATGACGCGCCGTTTGTGACGGGCTGTATCGGCCTGCTTGGCACCGAGCCGTCATGGGATCTGATGCAGGACTGCGATACGCTGTTAATGATTGGCACCGGCTTCCCGTGGACGGAATTCCTGCCGAAAGAAGGCCAGGCGCGGGCGGTGCAGATAGATCTGGACGCCTCCATGCTCGGCCTGCGTTACCCGACAGAAGTGAATCTGCACGGCGATGCCGTGAGCACATTGCAGGCGCTGCTTCCACTGCTGAAGCGTAAAGAAGATCGCAGCTGGCAGGAGAAAATAGCCGTTTCCGTCAAAGCGTGGTGGGAAAAAATCGAAGAGCGCGCGATGGCGAAAGCGACGCCGGTTAACCCGCAGCGCGTGGTATGGGAGATGTCGCCGCTGCTGCCGGATAACGCGATTGTGACATCTGATTCCGGCTCGTGCGCTAACTGGTTTGCGCGGGATTACAGGGTCAAACAGGGACAACGGGCGTCGCTCTCGGGCGGTCTTGCCTGTATGGGCGCCGCCGTACCTTATGCCATTGCCGCGAAATTCGCCTTCCCGGAAAAACCGGTGGTGGCTCTGGTGGGCGACGGGGCCATGCAGATGAATAATCTCGCGGAGCTGATTACTATCCAGAAATACTGGCAGCGCTGGTCCGATCCGCGGTTGATCGTCTGCGTATTCAATAACCAGGATCTGAATCAGGTGACATGGGAGCAGCGCATCATGGAAGGCAACCCGCGGTTTGCCGCGACGCAGGACGTGCCGGACGTGCCCTATGCGCAATTTGCGGAATCGATCGGCCTGAAAGGGATTTACGTCGACTCGCCGGAAGCCCTTCAGGCTGCCTGGCAAGAGGCGCTGGCGGCGGATCGCCCTGTGGTACTTGAAGTGAAAACCGATCCGGAAGTGGCGCCGCTGCCGCCGCATATCAGTTTCGCCCAAGCGAAAGGGTTTATGTCTTCTATGGCGAAAGGCGATAAATCGGCTGGTAAAGTCATTGCGGATACCGCCCACCAGGTGATGAATACTGTCCTGCCGGGCAAAAAATCGTAACGTGTCGGCTCCTCAGGCAGACTGAGGAGCCCCTTTTCTGTTATTTACGCAATAACTTTTGCAGCCGCTGCTGCTGCCAGTGCTCGATCCACCCTCGCAATAAAAACAACCGCCCCCCTTTCACGACCAATAACCCACCCCAGATAAGAACCACCCATAATGACCAGTGACTTTCCGGCGCAGTAAAGCGGTTGAGCAGGTAAAGTCCGGTACAAACCACAAGCGCGGTAGTTAAGCTGCGATAAAAGTGGCCCTCTGCATCCAGACGCCTGCGGGCAGTTAATACCGCGTCATCCAGCGGGCCTGCAGCCTGAAGCGGCGCCCCCGTCAATTCTTCAACACGCGTTTCAAAAACAGCGGCCAGCGCGCTTAAGGTTTCGAGCGAGGGTGGCTCGCCTTTTTCGATACGCTGAATAGTGCGCACGCTGACTGCGGAGAGCTCAGCCAGTTGTTCCTGGGACCAGGCTCGAGCGAGGCGAAGCGCGCGGATGCGGTTTTCGGTTTGCATAACGGTGACCTTCTGTAGGAGAAATGTGGCAGACAGTATGTCGCTTTGCAGGCGAAAAGCGCCACGACACGAACCTGACAGCAACCCGACAGTATGACGACAGCCTGGTAACAGACTTTACGGGGTTTATTTTTATAAAGCAGGATATGCCGTGACTCCTGATGGGGGCAAGAGGCGTATATTCGAGAGCGGGAATTGAAATGTGACGGGGAAGCTATTTTGAACCCGCTGTGCGTTTGAAATTATTATCCGCTTTCTGCATAGCTGCAGGGAGCCAATTACCTACATGCAGGCGTTATGCCGCGAGAAAAGCAAAAACGCAGCGGTAATGAGAAGTGCCGCAGCTGATGTCTTATCGTTTATGACGGACCTCAGTCCCCTTCCTCTGGAGCATGTCTTTTAGAGCAATGTCTGGGGTGGAGACGCATTCTTCAGGAGAACGTTTTTCAGTAAGGCATAGACACAAGGCTTTTTTACCTATAAAAGCAAAAACCCCTCAGCAGCGCTGAGGGGTTCTTTATTTGATGCCTGGCAGTTCCCTACTCTCGCAGGGGGAGGCCCCACACTACCATCGGCGCTACGGCGTTTCACTTCTGAGTTCGGCATGGGGTCAGGTGGGACCACCGCGCTACAGCCGCCAGGCAAATTCTGTCTGTTCACCGCTTTCGCCATGAACATTATCCGTCACAAGCTGAATCTCTCTCTCAACACGCCAGACTTCTTTGGCGTTGTAAGGTTAAGCCTCACGGTTCATTAGTACCGGTTAGCTCAACGCATCGCTGCGCTTACACACCCGGCCTATCAACGTCGTCGTCTTCAACGTTCCTTCAGGAGACTTATAGTCTCAGGGAGAACTCATCTCGGGGCAAGTTTCGTGCTTAGATGCTTTCAGCACTTATCTCTTCCGCATTTAGCTACCGGGCAGTGCCATTGGCATGACAACCCGAACACCAGTGATGCGTCCACTCCGGTCCTCTCGTACTGGGAGCAGCCCCCCTCAATTCTCCAGCGCCCACGGCAGATAGGGACCGAACTGTCTCACGACGTTCTAAACCCAGCTCGCGTACCACTTTAAATGGCGAACAGCCATACCCTTGGGACCTACTTCAGCCCCAGGATGTGATGAGCCGACATCGAGGTGCCAAACACCGCCGTCGATATGAACTCTTGGGCGGTATCAGCCTGTTATCCCCGGAGTACCTTTTATCCGTTGAGCGATGGCCCTTCCATACAGAACCACCGGATCACTATGACCTGCTTTCGCACCTGCTCGAGCCGTCACTCTCGCAGTCAAGCCAGCTTATGCCATTGCACTAACCTCCTGATGTCCGACCAGGATTAGCTGACCTTCGTGCTCCTCCGTTACACTTTGGGAGGAGACCGCCCCAGTCAAACTACCCACCAGACACTGTCCCCACGCCGGATCACGGCGCCAGGTTAGAACATCAAACATTAAAGGGTGGTATTTCAAGGTTGGCTCCACGCAGACTGGCGTCCACGCTTCAAAGCCTCCCACCTATCCTACACATCAAGGCTCAATGTTCAGTGTCAAGCTGTAGTAAAGGTTCACGGGGTCTTTCCGTCTTGCCGCGGGTACACTGCATCTTCACAGCGAGTTCAATTTCACTGAGTCTCGGGTGGAGACAGCCTGGCCATCATTACGCCATTCGTGCAGGTCGGAACTTACCCGACAAGGAATTTCGCTACCTTAGGACCGTTATAGTTACGGCCGCCGTTTACCGGGGCTTCGATCAGGAGCTTCTCTTGCGATAACCCCATCAATTAACCTTCCGGCACCGGGCAGGCGTCACACCGTATACGTCCACTTTCGTGTTTGCACAGTGCTGTGTTTTTAATAAACAGTTGCAGCCAGCTGGTATCTTCGACTGACTTCAGCTCCACCCGCAGGGGCTTCACCTACATGTCAGCGTGCCTTCTCCCGAAGTTACGGCACCATTTTGCCTAGTTCCTTCACCCGAGTTCTCTCAAGCGCCTTGGTATTCTCTACCTGACCACCTGTGTCGGTTTGGGGTACGATTTAATGTTACCTGATGCTTAGAGGCTTTTCCTGGAAGCAGGGCATTTGTCACTTCAGCACCGTAGTGCCTCGTCATCACGCCTCAGCCTTAACTTTCCGGATTTGCCTGGAAAGTCAGCCTACACGCTTAAACCGGGACAACCGTCGCCCGGCCAACATAGCCTTCTCCGTCCCCCCTTCGCAGTAACACCAAGTACAGGAATATTAACCTGTTTCCCATCGACTACGCCTTTCGGCCTCGCCTTAGGGGTCGACTCACCCTGCCCCGATTAACGTTGGACAGGAACCCTTGGTCTTCCGGCGAGCGGGCTTTTCACCCGCTTTATCGTTACTTATGTCAGCATTCGCACTTCTGATACCTCCAGCATGCCTCACAGCACACCTTCGACGGCTTACAGAACGCTCCCCTACCCAACAACACATAGTGTCGCTGCCGCAGCTTCGGTGCATGGTTTAGCCCCGTTACATCTTCCGCGCAGGCCGACTCGACCAGTGAGCTATTACGCTTTCTTTAAATGATGGCTGCTTCTAAGCCAACATCCTGGCTGTCTGGGCCTTCCCACATCGTTTCCCACTTAACCATGACTTTGGGACCTTAGCTGGCGGTCTGGGTTGTTTCCCTCTTCACGACGGACGTTAGCACCCGCCGTGTGTCTCCCGTGATAACATTCTCCGGTATTCGCAGTTTGCATCGGGTTGGTAAGCCGGGATGGCCCCCTAGCCGAAACAGTGCTCTACCCCCGGAGATGAATTCACGAGGCGCTACCTAAATAGCTTTCGGGGAGAACCAGCTATCTCCCGGTTTGATTGGCCTTTCACCCCCAGCCACAGGTCATCCGCTAATTTTTCAACATTAGTCGGTTCGGTCCTCCAGTTAGTGTTACCCAACCTTCAACCTGCCCATGGCTAGATCACCGGGTTTCGGGTCTATACCCTGCAACTTAACGCCCAATTAAGACTCGGTTTCCCTTCGGCTCCCCTATACGGTTAACCTTGCTACAGAATATAAGTCGCTGACCCATTATACAAAAGGTACGCAGTCACCCTCTTACGAAGGCTCCCACTGCTTGTACGTACACGGTTTCAGGTTCTGTTTCACTCCCCTCGCCGGGGTTCTTTTCGCCTTTCCCTCACGGTACTGGTTCACTATCGGTCAGTCAGGAGTATTTAGCCTTGGAGGATGGTCCCCCCATCTTCAGACAGGATATCACGTGTCCCGCCCTACTCATCGAGCTCACAACCTGTGTGCTTTCATGTACGGGACTTTCACCCTGTATCGTGCGACTTTCCAGACGCTTCCATTAACACACAAGCTGATTCAGGCTCTGGGCTGTTCCCCGTTCGCTCGCCGCTACTGGGGGAATCTCGGTTGATTTCTTTTCCTCGGGGTACTTAGATGTTTCAGTTCCCCCGGTTCGCCTCGTTTGACTATGTATTCATCAAACGATGATGCACCAGAGTGCACCGGGTTTCCCCATTCGGACATCGTCGGTTATAACGGTTCATATCACCTTACCGACGCTTTTCGCAGATTAGCACGTCCTTCATCGCCTCTGACTGCCAGGGCATCCACCGTGTACGCTTGTTCGCTTAACCTCACAACCCGAAGAAGTCTTCGTGCTGCGAGTTTGAGAGACTCTGACACACCGCGCATTCCTTATTACGGAGAAATGCAACAGCATGTCTGTTTCAATTTTCAGCTTGTTCCGGATTGTTAAAGAGCAAATACTTCGCAGTATACTCAGTGAGTACACTCTGAAGTGATGGTGGAGCTATGCGGGATCGAACCGCAGACCTCCTGCGTGCAAAGCAGGCGCTCTCCCAGCTGAGCTATAGCCCCATCGTAGTTAAACCTCTTCAACTCCTGCGGAGTTGGTAGGCCTGAGTGGACTTGAACCACCGACCTCACCCTTATCAGGGGTGCGCTCTAACCACCTGAGCTACAAGCCTGTAGAGGTTTTGCTTCTTTACTTTCTATCAGACAATCTGTGTGAGCACGCGAGGTTGTATCTTTCAGGTAAGGAGGTGATCCAACCGCAGGTTCCCCTACGGTTACCTTGTTACGACTTCACCCCAGTCATGAATCACAAAGTGGTAAGCGCCCTCCCGAAGGTTAAGCTACCTACTTCTTTTGCAACCCACTCCCATGGTGTGACGGGCGGTGTGTACAAGGCCCGGGAACGTATTCACCGTGGCATTCTGATCCACGATTACTAGCGATTCCGACTTCATGGAGTCGAGTTGCAGACTCCAATCCGGACTACGACGCACTTTATGAGGTCCGCTTGCTCTCGCGAGTTCGCTTCTCTTTGTATGCGCCATTGTAGCACGTGTGTAGCCCTGGTCGTAAGGGCCATGATGACTTGACGTCATCCCCACCTTCCTCCGGTTTATCACCGGCAGTCTCCTTTGAGTTCCCACCATTACGTGCTGGCAACAAAGGATAAGGGTTGCGCTCGTTGCGGGACTTAACCCAACATTTCACAACACGAGCTGACGACAGCCATGCAGCACCTGTCTCAGAGTTCCCGAAGGCACTCCCGCATCTCTGCAGGATTCTCTGGATGTCAAGACCAGGTAAGGTTCTTCGCGTTGCATCGAATTAAACCACATGCTCCACCGCTTGTGCGGGCCCCCGTCAATTCATTTGAGTTTTAACCTTGCGGCCGTACTCCCCAGGCGGTCGACTTAACGCGTTAGCTCCGGAAGCCACGCCTCAAGGGCACAACCTCCAAGTCGACATCGTTTACGGCGTGGACTACCAGGGTATCTAATCCTGTTTGCTCCCCACGCTTTCGCACCTGAGCGTCAGTCTTCGTCCAGGGGGCCGCCTTCGCCACCGGTATTCCTCCAGATCTCTACGCATTTCACCGCTACACCTGGAATTCTACCCCCCTCTACGAGACTCAAGCTTGCCAGTTTCAAATGCAGTTCCCAGGTTGAGCCCGGGGATTTCACATCTGACTTAACAAACCGCCTGCGTGCGCTTTACGCCCAGTAATTCCGATTAACGCTTGCACCCTCCGTATTACCGCGGCTGCTGGCACGGAGTTAGCCGGTGCTTCTTCTGCGAGTAACGTCAATGACTGCGGTTATTAACCACAATCCCTTCCTCCTCGCTGAAAGTACTTTACAACCCGAAGGCCTTCTTCATACACGCGGCATGGCTGCATCAGGCTTGCGCCCATTGTGCAATATTCCCCACTGCTGCCTCCCGTAGGAGTCTGGACCGTGTCTCAGTTCCAGTGTGGCTGGTCATCCTCTCAGACCAGCTAGGGATCGTCGCCTAGGTGAGCCTTTACCCCACCTACTAGCTAATCCCATCTGGGCACATCTGATGGCATGAGGCCCGAAGGTCCCCCACTTTGGTCCGAAGACGTTATGCGGTATTAGCTACCGTTTCCAGTAGTTATCCCCCTCCATCAGGCAGTTTCCCAGACATTACTCACCCGTCCGCCACTCGTCAGCAGAGCAGCAAGCTGCTCTCTGTTACCGTTCGACTTGCATGTGTTAGGCCTGCCGCCAGCGTTCAATCTGAGCCATGATCAAACTCTTCAATTAAAAGTCTGATGCTCAAAGAATTAAACTGTTAGTTCGTAATGAATTAACTGTTGTTCACTTGAGACTTGATATTCATTTATCGTCCGAGGACGTTAAGATATCAGTGCCCCGAGTGCCCACACAGATTGTCTGATAAATTGTTAAAGAGCGGTGCGACGCGGCTTATAGCCTGCTGTCGCGAGGTGGCGTATATTACGCTTTCCTCTTTCAGAGTCAAGCGTTTATTTTCGCTTTCGTCTGCCTGACGGGCCGGCTCGTTCGCCGTTGTGCCGTGTCAGTGGAGGCGCATTATAGGGAGTTCTTCTGCGCTGACAACCCCTAATTTCAAAAAAGTTTTCGTTCGCTTAATTTCCAGGCAATATGCCTGAAGAACAAGCATCATCGCCTGGTTTATAAACAAAAACGAGCCCCGAAGGGCCCGTTTTTCATATTTTGCGAGTTACTGCACAGCGACGATATGGTCGTCACGCACTATCAGCTCGATAGTTTTACCGGGCACCAGCTCTCCGGAAAGGATTTGCTGCGCCAGCGGGTTTTCAATCTGCTGCTGGATGGCGCGTTTCAGCGGACGCGCGCCGTAAACCGGGTCGTAGCCGTTCTCGCCAAGCAGTTGCAACGCGTCATCCGAGATATGCATTGCATAACCGCGATCTTCGAGGCGCTGATAAAGCCGCTGCAACTGAATTTGCGCGATAGAAGCAATATGCTGCTGTCCTAATGGATGGAACACGACCACTTCATCAATACGGTTGATGAATTCCGGACGGAAGCTTTGTCCAACCACGCCCATCACCAGCTCTTTCATGCTCGCGTAGTCCAGCGCACCAAAACGCTCCTGAATCAGATCGGAACCGAGGTTGGACGTCATGATCACTACGGTATTGCGGAAATCGACCGTTCGGCCTTGTCCATCCGTCAGACGTCCATCGTCCAGCACCTGCAACAGAATGTTGAAAACGTCCGGATGCGCTTTTTCCACTTCATCCAGCAGGATAACGGAGTAAGGACGACGTCGAACCGCTTCAGTCAGATAACCGCCCTCTTCATAACCGACATATCCCGGAGGCGCGCCCACCAGACGAGACACCGAGTGTTTCTCCATAAACTCGGACATGTCGATACGCACCATCGCGTCGTCGCTGTCGAACATAAAGTTAGCCAGCGCTTTGCAGAGCTCTGTTTTACCAACGCCGGTCGGCCCGAGGAACAGGAACGAACCAATCGGCCGGTTCGGGTCGGAAAGCCCGGCGCGACTGCGGCGAATCGCATTCGAAACCGCTTCGACCGCCTCATCCTGGCCAATGACACGCTGATGCAGATCCTCTTCCATACGAAGAAGCTTGTCGCGCTCGCTTTCCAGCATGCGGGAGACCGGAATACCAGTCCAGCGCGCCAGCACCTCGGCGATTTCCGCATCGGTTACTTTATTACGCAGCAGTCGCATCGTTTTGCCTTCCGACTGCGTGGCGGCGGCGAGCTGTTTCTCAAGCTCAGGGATTTTGCCGTACTGCAGTTCGGACATCCGCGCCAGGTCACCCACGCGGCGCGCCTGTTCGATGGCGATTTTCGCCTGCTCAAGCTCTGCTTTAATGGTCTGCGTACCGGAGAGTGACGCTTTTTCCGCTTTCCACTCTTCTTCCAGTTCAGAATACTGGCGCTCTTTGTCCGACAACTCATCGTTCAGCATATCGAGCCGTTTTTTACTGGCCTCGTCAGACTCTTTCATCAGCGCCTGCTGCTCCAGCTTGAGCTGGATGATACGGCGGTCGAGCCGGTCAAGCTCTTCCGGTTTCGAGTCAATCTGCATACGAATGCTGGACGCCGCCTCATCAATAAGGTCGATGGCTTTGTCCGGCAGCTGACGGTCGGCAATATAACGGTGCGACAGCGTCGCCGCCGCGACAATCGCCGGGTCAGTTATCTGCACATGGTGATGTAGCTCATAGCGCTCTTTCAGGCCGCGCAGAATCGCGATGGTATCTTCCACCGACGGCTGGGCCACAAACACTTTCTGGAAACGACGCTCCAGCGCGGCGTCTTTTTCGATGTACTGTCGATATTCGTCAAGCGTCGTGGCGCCCACGCAGTGCAGCTCACCACGCGCCAGCGCCGGTTTAAGCATATTGCCCGCATCCATCGCGCCATCGGCTTTACCCGCGCCGACCATGGTATGCAACTCATCGATAAACAGGATGACGTTGCCTTCCTGTTTCGAGAGATCATTCAGCACGCCTTTCAGACGTTCTTCGAATTCGCCGCGGTATTTCGCGCCGGCCACCAGCGCGCCCATATCCAGCGCCAGCACCCGACGCCCTTTCAGGCCTTCCGGCACTTCGCCGTTAACAATACGCTGCGCCAGCCCTTCGACGATGGCGGTTTTACCTACGCCAGGTTCACCAATGAGTACCGGGTTGTTTTTGGTACGACGTTGCAGAACCTGAATCGTACGACGGATTTCTTCATCGCGGCCAATAACCGGATCCAGCTTGCCCTGTTCGGCACGCTCAGTCAGATCGACGGTATATTTTTTCAGTGCCTGCCGCTGATCTTCGGCACCTTGATCGTTCACGCTTTCGCCTCCGCGCATATTTTCAATCGCTTGTGTGACGTTCGCTGTCGTGGCGCCCGCAGCTTTGAGTAAATCCGCAAGCGTGCCGCGCGACTCCAGCGCCGCCAGAACAAACAGCTCTGAGGAAATAAAGTTGTCGCCCCGTTTCTGCGCCAGCTTGTCGCAGAGATTAAGCGCTCGTACCAGATCCTGAGACGGTTGAACGTCGCCGCCGGTGCCTTCCACCTGCGGCAGGCGGCTCAGCGCCTGTTCAATATCGGTGCGTAACTTCCCGGCGTTCACGCCAGCGGATGTCAGCAATGGGCGAACGGAACCGCCTTCCTGGTTTAACAGGGCGCTCATAAGGTGAAGGGGTTCGATAAACTGGTTGTCGTGCCCCAGTGCGAGAGACTGGGCATCGGCGAGAGCAAGCTGGAATTTATTGGTAAGACGATCCAGACGCATAACTCCTCCCATAACAGGTCAAAATTGCTACTGGAGATTAAATGAGGTCATCCCTCAATTATTCAAGGTTAATGGCCTGAAATATGTTGAGCGTTAGTTATCCGTACCGGATCGTCTTGATTCACTAGGTTATATCAGCCAAATGAAACTTGCCAGACGACCTGTCGTTCTGTCGCGGCGATAAGAAAAGAAATCGTGGCTTTCGCTAAGCGTGCAGCGCTCTCCACCATAAACGGCGGTCACGCCCATTTTTGCCAGACGCTGGCGCGCCAGCAGGTAGATATCGGCGAAGTATTTCTCGCCGTGCGAGCGAAAAGCGGCTGTGGCGGCGGGATCTTTGGCGATAAAGGCCTCGCGCACTTCCGGGCCGACTTCAAAAGCCTGCGGGCCAATCGCCGGACCAAGCCAGGCCTGAATAGTGGCAGGCGGCGCGCGAAAACAGGCGACGGTTTCTTCAAGCACGCCTTCGCACAGTCCGCGCCAGCCCGCATGCGCCGCCGCCACCTCGGTGCCGGACGCCTCGCAAAACAGCACCGGCAGGCAGTCGGCGGTCATCACCGCACAAACCGTTCCCCGCTCGCGGGTATAAGAGGCATCCGCGCGCTTAGAGGCATACGGCCCGCCGTCGAGATGAAGCACGTCTTTGCCGTGGATCTGTTCAAGCCAGACGGGCGCGGAAGGGAAATTCGCCGCCTGATAAAAACGACGACGGTTTTCTTCGACATGTTGAGGATTATCCCCGCAGTGCGCGCCCAGGTTTAACGCGTCATAAGGCGGCAGGCTGACGCCGCCGTGGCGAGTAGAGCTACAGGCCGCGACGCCCGAAGGCAGCGGCCACTGCGGAGTAATCAGTTTCATAACCAGTCCACGCCGTCTTTATGGGCTTCGAAATCGGCACGCAGCGCGTCGATAAGATCGACCATATCCTGCGGAATTGGCGCATGCCACTCCATCAGAATGCCGCTGACAGGATGATAGAGACGCAGCATCGTCGCATGGAGCGCCTGGCGGTCAAACTTACGCAGCGCCTGAATAAACGCCTCACTCGCGCCTTTTGGCGGACGCGGACGGCCACCATAAAGCTGATCGCCCACCAGCGGATGCGTGATATGCGCCATATGTACGCGGATCTGGTGCGTACGGCCGGTTTCGAGGCGCAGGCGCAGGCGGGTGTGAATCCGAAAATGCTCCATGATGCGGTAATGCGTCACTGCCGGCTTGCCCATCGGGTGCACCGACATATGCGTGCGTTTGGTCGGGTGGCGGCTGATAGGCTCGCTGACCGTACCGCCCGCCGTCATATGACCGATCGCCACCGCCTCATATTCGCGGGTGATTTCGCGCAGCTGCAGCGCTTCGACCAGGCGCGTCTGCGCCGGGACGGTTTTCGCGACCACCATCAGGCCGGTCGTGTCTTTATCCAGACGATGCACAATGCCCGCGCGCGGAACATCGACGATAGGCGGGTAATAGTGCAGCAGCGCGTTCAGCACGGTGCCGTCCGGGTTACCGGCGCCCGGGTGAACCACCAGATCGCGCGGCTTATTGATAACCAGGATATCGTCATCTTCATAGACGATATCGAGCGGGATATCCTGCGGCTCGAAGCGCGCTTCTTCTTCTATTTCAGCATTGATGGCGACACGTTCTCCACCCAACACTTTCTCTTTCGGCGTATCGCACATCTGGTCGTTTACCAGCACGCGCTGGTCGAGGATCCATTCTTTTATGCGTGAACGTGAATAATCCGGGAACAATTCGGCCAAAGCCTGATCTAAGCGTTGACCGAGTTGTGACTCGGACACCGTTGCGGTGAGTTGTACTCGTTGTGCCATATACAGCTTCTTCGTTAACGTTGGGTTTTACGGCTTTGCCGTTTAATATAGTGTGCTATTGTAGCTGGTCTTAATCGGGAGCTGGAACAGTGAAACTCCCGCATAACATCTGAGGAAAGTCAAAACGTCATGACGCGCATGAAATATCTGGTGGCAGCCGCCACGTTGAGCCTGGCTTTGGCGGGCTGCTCCGGTTCTAAGGAAGAGGTGCCCGATAATCCGCCTTCAGAGATCTACGCGACTGCGCAGCAAAAGCTGCAGGACGGTAACTGGAAAGCGGCAATAACGCAACTGGAAGCGTTAGATAACCGTTATCCGTTTGGCCCTTATTCTCAGCAGGTACAGCTGGATCTGATCTACGCCTATTATAAAAATGCCGATCTGCCGCTGGCCCAGGCCGCTATTGACCGCTTCATTCGCCTTAACCCGACCCACCCGAATATCGACTACGTGATCTACATGCGCGGCCTGACCAACATGGCGCTGGATGATAGCGCGCTGCAGGGCTTCTTCGGCGTCGATCGCAGCGACCGCGATCCGCAGCATGCGCGCGACGCGTTCCGCGACTTCTCGAAACTGGTCCGCGGCTATCCGCAGAGCCAGTATTCAACCGACGCCACCAAACGTCTGGTCTATCTGAAAGATCGTCTGTCGAAATATGAGCTTTCCGTTGCGCAATACTACACCAAACGCGGCGCGTGGGTGGCGGTTGTGAATCGTGTGGACGGTATGTTGCGTGATTATCCGGATACCCAGGCGACCCATGAAGGTCTGGGCCTGATGGAAAATGCCTATCGCGAGCTGCAGCTCAATGCGCAGGCGGATAAAGTGGCGAAAATTATCGCCGCGAACAACACCGGCGCCTGATCCTCGCTTCAGCGTAAAAAGCCAGCCCACTGGGCTGGCTTTTTTTATGCCGTTACTCTCCGGTCCAGCCCGAGCCGTCGATAAAAATCACCCGGTCATCCAGCCACTCGCGCACAATGTTATCGGCGCCGTTACGGGCATTTTCCGCCGTCCAGCCACGATCTTTCTGAAGCCATTCCGCGGTCGCCTTGCGCGCGGGCTCAAGCGCCGCCAGCGCTTTTTCACGCTGCGCTTTCGGCCAGGCGGCGTCATCCTTCCACTCGCGGATCTCGTTTTCAGACTCACGCGGCTTTTTACCCGGCTCCGCAGGCTTGAGGTAATCCTCAGGCTTAACGGACACGTGCAATTCAAACATCCGCCAGTCCGCATAGCTGGAAAACTGGATGGTTCCGGCGCCATCGCTGGCTTTACTCAGCGCATCGCTGAACGCATCGTTGAGCGCCTTCCAGGCCGGCGAGCTGAAAATCGCGGCCTGCGGCGCGCAAATCGGCGCGGCGCCATCGCGTGAAGAGCCATACAGCGCCCCGAACGCCTCATAGGCGGCCTGGCCCTGCGCCGGGAAAATAAAGCAGTGTACGTACGGACGATCGTCATCGTTTCCGTAGTCGAGCCTTTCGATATGCATACGCAGCAGCGTCAGCACCGCCCGGTCTTTACTCTCTTTAGGGTCGCTGTCGATATCTTTCATTATGGAGTAAGCGAAATCATCATCCTTCAGACCGTCCAGGGCCATCTGGTGACGCTTGCTTGCCTCCTGCGCCGTCACGCCGCTGGCAGGCACGAAATGGTTGAGATAAACCAGCCACGCGGAAGCGAGCGGCGTCTGATACTGGCGCAGCTTATCAGCCGCCGTGGCCGGGGCTGTCGGGATAAGGCTCACCGCCGCATCGAAATTCTGCGTCGCGCGCTGTGCAATATCCTTGAGCGCTTGCGCGCGGGGTGTCATGGAAGCCGTCAGGCACGCGTTAAGCTCGTTCGCGCTACCCGCGCAGGCGTTGCGCGTTTTAAGCCACGCGCGCTGTTCCGTGCGTAGCGCCGCGGCATCCTGCGCACTCATGCTTCCCGTCGCGCGCAGGTAACTATCATTAATTTTGCTGTCGAGCTCGCCGAGCGGCGGTTGCTGGCAGATGGCGCGCTCAACGGGCGTGCCCGCTTTATCGCAGTCAAATGACGCGGCGACGGCAGGCGCTGCGCTACAGGCGAGCGTTACACAGAACGTAAGACGGCGAAGCGCCGCCAGCCGGGAAGTGGCTTTCATAACAATCCTTTTTATGTAAATGCCTGCACATTCAGGCAGGCGGTAATAACGCATTATTGCCGAAGCCGCCGTTTTCGAGGAGCTCTTAAAAAAGGTACAGGCCTGAAGTGACGGAAAAATGTTCGTAAATGCAGGATTGATGAAGCTTTAAACAGGAAGGGCGATGAGGTTAACTCATCAACTATGACCGCTTTTCACGAGGCCGACAAGGGAAATCCGCCCTCTTCCTGTCCTGACTCACAAAAACGTTTTATTGACAAAAAGTGACAAAATTAAGTGATCTGAATCACGCAAATTGACGCTGGGGCGGTTATGCTGAAGTTACCAAGACGGGAAAGACAAGAGGTAACATTTATGACAATGAACATTACCAGCAAACAGATGGAAATCACCCCCGCTATCCGCCAGCACGTCGCCGACCGTCTCGCCAAACTTGAAAAATGGCAAACTCATCTGATCAATCCGCATATCATTTTATCTAAAGAACCCCAGGGGTTCGTCGCTGACGCCACCATCAATACGCCTAACGGGCACCTGGTCGCCAGCGCCAAACATGAAGATATGTACACGGCTATTAATGAACTCATTAACAAGCTGGAAAGGCAACTGAACAAGGTGCAGCATAAAGGCGAAGCCCGCCGCACCACTGGCTCCGTTAAAGACGCTAACCTCACCGAAATCGAAGAAGAAGAAGAGTAAAAACTTCAGCGTCATCTTTTATCACGCGCCTTCAGGCGCGTTTTTTATTGACAGAACAAAAAGGGTACGGGTACTTTACCGGTATGCTTATTAAGGAATCTCTCATGAAGCAACACGCGTTTTTCTTCGCTTTCTTTTTTACCTTCCCCTGAACGGGAGGCGTGTCGTCGTACAGAAAGCAAGCGAAGACGAACTAACAGGCCTCCCACTCCGGGGGGCCTTTTTTATGGTTATACACAAGGTGGCGTTATGACTGCGGAAAACCCGTTGCTGGCCCTGCGCGATAAGATAAGCGCGCTGGATGAACAATTACTCGCCCTGCTGGCGCAACGCCGAACGCTGGCCGTTGAAGTGGGCAAAGCGAAACTCGCCACCCATCGTCCGGTCAGGGATATCGATCGCGAGCGCGATTTACTGGAGCGGCTGATTAGCCTTGGCAAAACCCACCATCTCGACGCGCACTACATCACCCGGCTTTTTCAGCTGATCATCGAAGACTCTGTTCTTACCCAGCAGGCGCTGCTCCAGCAGCATCTTAACCAGACCAATCCGCACTCCGCCCGTATCGCGTTTCTCGGCCCGAAAGGCTCTTATTCGCACCTGGCCGCCCGCCAGTACGCGGCCCGCCATTTCGATCACTTCATTGAAAGCGGCTGCGCGAAATTCCACGACATTTTCAATCAGGTCGAGACCGGCCAGGCCGATTACGCCGTGGTGCCGATCGAGAACACCAGCTCCGGCGCGATTAACGACGTCTACGATCTGCTGCAACACACCAGCCTGTCGATTGTCGGCGAGCTGACGCTGCCTATCGATCACTGCGTGCTGGTCTCCACCTCCACCACGCTTGAGAAAATCGAAACCGTTTACAGCCATCCGCAGCCGTTCCAGCAGTGCAGCCAGTTCCTCAAACGCTACCCGAACTGGAAAATCGAATATTGCGAAAGCACTGCCGCCGCGATGGAGAAAGTCGCGCACGCCAGCTCCCCGTATGTCGCCGCACTCGGCAGCGAAGCGGGCGGTGCGCTGTACGGTTTGCAGGTGCTGGAGCGCAACCTTGCCAACCAGACGCAGAACATCACCCGCTTTGTGGTGCTGGCCCGTAAGGCAATCAATGTGTCCGATCAGGTGCCGGCGAAAACCACGCTGTTAATCGCCACCGGCCAGCAGGCTGGCGCGCTGGTCGAAGCGTTACTGGTGCTGCGTAATCACAATCTGATTATGACGAAGCTGGAGTCGCGTCCGATTAACGGCAACCCGTGGGAAGAGATGTTCTATCTGGATGTTCAGGCGAACCTCCACGATGCCGCGATGCAGCAGGCGCTGAAAGAACTTGCGGAGATCACCCGGTCGATGAAAGTGCTGGGCTGCTACCCGAGCGAAAACGTGGTGCCGGTCGATCCGGCGTAACCAGAAGCGGCCGGAAACCCGGCCGCTGTTTTCATCCTTTGAATCGCGGTTTCGGCAGCCCCGCGACGCTGACCTCCAGCGTAAAGAGCGCGCCGGAGAGCGGAAACCTCGCCAGCTCCTCCAGATCCATGTTTTCGCGCGTACTGGTGATATAAATCGTTTTCATCTCCGGGCCGCCAAAACAGACCATCGTCGGGCAGCGCACTGGCAGGCGGTACTCTTCAAGCTGCTCGCCGTCCGGCGAAAACCGCGCGATGCGGTGACCGTCATACATAGCCGTCCAGTAGCAGCCTTCCACATCCAGCGCCGCCCCATCCGGGATGCCTTCGCCTTCGCCAAAGGTTTTGAAAATTTCGCGTTTGCCCGGCTCGCCGAGCTCGTCAAGCGGCGTGCGATAAATGACGCCTTTCGGCGTATCCGAAGTGTACATCCAGCGTTTATCCGGACTGAAGGCAAGCCCATTGGCGCCGTGAATATCACTCTGGATAACATGCGCGCTCAGGTCAACGTCCACCCTGACCAGCAGCGCGCCTTTGTAATCGCCAGGCGCCCAGAAGGTGCCCGCGTAAAAGCGTCCATCGTGGTCGGTGCCGCCGTCGTTAAAGCGGGCCAGCGCCGGATTATTAGGATTATCGCAAACCTTCTGTCCGAGAATGCCGCGCTCGTCGGCAAGCCAGATGCCGCTGCGCAGCGCGACGATAAAACCGCCCTTCTCACGCAACGCGAAGCAGCCCACCTCTTCCGGGAACTGCCAGACCCGGTGTTCGCCGCTTTGCGGCTGATAGCGATGGATCTCCTGCTCCAGGATATCGGCCCAGTAAAGCGCCTGCTCCTGCGCGTCCCAGGTCGGGCATTCCGGCAAATGGCCGGTGTAATCAAACAACAGCTGCGGTTGCACCATTTCGTTCATCCTTTTTCGCCATAAAAAAAGCCAGCGGAACTGGCTGCTGGCTTTTGAGTATAAGCGGATTTTGCGTTACTGGCGGCTGTCGTTCGCCTGGCGCAGCAGCGCGCGGCTCTCCTGCTGGAATCGCTTCGCATAATCGCCGAACCAGTGTTCAACTTTACGGAAACTGTCGATAAAGGCGCGCTTATCGCCCTGTTCCAGCAGGCCTATCGCCTCGCCAAAACGCTGATAGTAACGCTTAATCAGCGCCAGGTTGCCCGGCGACGACATAATAATGTCCGCATAGAGCTGCGGGTCCTGCGCAAACAGGCGCCCCACCATCGCCAGCTCCAGCCGGTAAATCGGCGAGGAGAGCGCCAGCAACTGCTCCAGCTGTACGTTCTCTTCCGCCAGATGCAGGCCGTAGGCGAACGTCGCGAAATGGCGCAGCGCCTGAATAAACGCCATGTTTTGATCGTGCTCGACCGCGCTGATGCGGTGCAGCCGCGCGCCCCACACCTGGATTTGCTCAAGGAACCACTGGTACGCCTCCGGCATGCGTCCGTCGCAGTAGACCACCACCTGTTTGGCGAGGCTGCCGCTGTCCGGCCCGAACATCGGGTGCAGACCCAGCACCGGGCCGGCGTGCACTTCCAGCATCGCCTGAAGCGGCACGTTTTTCACCGAGGTTAAATCCACCAGCACGCAATCGTCAGGCAACGCAGGCAGCTTGCGGATAATCGCCTCAGTGAGATGCACCGGCACGCTGACAATCACCATCCCGGCGTCCGCGCACAGCGTCTGCGCCTGCGGCCAGTCCTGCTGCTCCAGAATTCGCACCTGGTAGCCGGAAAGCGTGAGCATTTTTTCAAACAGCTGGCCCATCTGGCCGCCGCCGCCGACAATCACCACCGGGCGCAGCGCCGGGTTAAGCGTTTTAAACCCTTTATCGTTTTCACTGGAATAGGATTCACGCATCACGCGCCGTAACACGTCTTCGATAAGATCCGGCGGTACGCCGAGCGTTTCGGCCTCCTGACGGCGCGACGCCAGCATAGAGGCCTCGCGCTCCGGCACATAAATCGGCAGGCCGTAACGGCTTTTCACTTCGCCGACTTCCGCTACCAGCTCCAGACGGCGCGCCAGCAACCCCAGCAGCGCCTTGTCCACTTCATCAATTTGATCGCGCAGCGCGGTCAGTTCAGCCACCATCGTTAACCCCTTACGCCAGGCGCGCCGCCAGCGCCCCTTGCAGACTCTGATGAAGCTCGCGCAGCAGCGCCTCGGTGGTTTCCCAGCTAATGCAGGCATCAGTGACCGAAACGCCGTACTTCATGGCGCTGCGCGGCTGTTCAGAGGACTGATTGCCTTCATGAATATGGCTTTCAATCATCAGACCAATAATAGAACGGTTGCCGTCTTTAATCTGCGCCACCGCGGATTCCGCGACGCCCGGCTGGCGGCGGTAATCTTTATTCGAGTTGCCATGGCTGCAGTCGATCATCAGCGCCGGACGCAGACCCGCCTGCTCCATCTCTTTTTCGCACTGCGCGACATCCGCCGGGCTGTAGTTCGGCGCTTTGCCGCCGCGCAGGATAACGTGGCCATCCGGGTTGCCCTGGGTTTGCAGCAGGCACACCTGGCCTGCCTGGTTGATGCCGACAAAACGGTGCGGCATGGCAGCGGCGCGCATTGCGTTAATGGCGGTCGCGAGACTCCCGTCGGTGCCGTTTTTAAAGCCGACCGGCATTGAGAGACCGGACGCCATTTCGCGGTGCGTCTGGGATTCCGTGGTACGCGCGCCAATCGCGGACCAGCTAAAGAGATCGCCTAAGTATTGCGGGCTGTTCGGATCGAGCGCTTCGGTCGCCAGCGGCAAGCCAAGGCTGACCAAATCCACCAGCAGGCGGCGCGCGATTTTCAGCCCCGCTTCCACATCGAACGAGCCATCCATATGCGGATCGTTAATCAGCCCTTTCCAGCCGACCGTGGTGCGGGGCTTTTCAAAATAGACGCGCATGACAAGGTAAAGACTATCGCTGACCTGTTCGGACAGGGTTTTAAATCGACGAGCATATTCCATCGCGGCTTCAGGATCGTGGATCGAGCAAGGTCCACACACCACCAGCAGACGCGGATCGCGACCGGCGATAATATCGGAAATGGTCTGGCGAGAGCGCGCGATCTGCGCCTCCTGTTCAACGGTCAGCGGGAACTGGGCTTTGAGTTGTTCGGGAGTGATTAACACTTGTTCATCGGCGATGTGAACGTTATTCAGCGCGTCTTTTTGCATGATGGCGATCCTGTAAGTTTGCTCGTTGCGATAGTTTTTCCTCAGCGAGGAGGAGCAAACAATATCACAGATGGTAAAGATTTCAATCCATAATACGTACCGATAACTTTACAACAAGAAAATAAATGCCGCTTAACGGGCCTGTATCTGTAAATATAAGTTTACAAAAAATGAAAGGCGGGTTTCCCCGCCTCATGCTTATACCGCATCCTGCGCAAGCGGTTTACGACGCCCCTGCCGCCAGCGCCAGTGATCCATAATGACCAGTATAGCGAGGCTGACGCCCATTACCGGCAGCGCCAGCCCCAGCAGCGCGGCTATGGCGATCGTGATGACGCGCCAGACAACAGGCAGATTCAGCCAGCCCTGACTCAGCGTCGCTGCCGGGCTAACCAGCGGCCCCTGCGGGCGACGCAACCACCAGAGCCGGTAGCCGAGCACAATCGCGACGCACAGAGCGATACCGAAGGCGATAAGCAACAGCTGGTTCGGCAGGCCGAACAGGATGCCCATATGGAAATCGACACCCCAGCGCGTCAGCTTCGCCATCAGCGGGTAATCAGCAAAACGTGTGGTATCAATTACCTGAAGCGTGGCGCCGTCCACCGCCGCCGCGTCCACCTGGGTGGGCCAGGCGCGGTCGATTTCCGTAACCGTCCAGGCGCGCCCGACTTCACGCGGTGGACGAATTTCCAGCCTGCGGGCGTCAATGTCGGCGTTTCTCGCCGCCTGCAACACCTGATCATACTGGCGCGCATCGATATGCAGCGCTGGCATGTTCATCGCGCCGTGATGCATATGGTGCTCCGCATGCGGATCGTGCGCCTGCGCCCCGCCATGCAGTTGCGTATTGACCTGCGGCGTCAGCCAGTCAAACGCGGCACGCATTTTATCGACGTTCGCGCCCGCCCACTGCGACCAGGTAAGCCCGGTTGCGGAAAAGAGCAGCATACCGGCGAGCAATGCCCAGCCGAGGCCGGAGTGCAGGCGGCGCGTTGTCTGAAACGCATTTTTCATACGCCGTTTCAGTCGGGTAAAGCTCCAGAGCGCAATACCGCCAAGCGCCGACACCCACATCCATGAGGCCGCCAGCTCGCTGTAGACGCGCCCGACATTGCCAAGCAGCAGCGAGCGGTGCGCGTAGTCAATCCACTGGCGCAGGGGCAGAATGCCGCTGGTGCCATAGACGGTTAAATCGCCTTTTACCGCAAGCGTCACCGGATCGATAAATATCGCGCGCGACTCCGATTCGCCAAGCGACGGGTCAGCAAACATCACCCGCGTGGTTTCGCCGGGCGTTAACGCCGGACGCACCGCCGAGAGGCGCAACTCGCCACCGTTTTTTTGCTCCGCCACCGCGATTTGCTGCGCCAGCGGATGCCGCTCGCCCAACGTGGCACCGGACAGCGCATCGCGATAGAGCCAGTTTTCGAGCTGCGGGGTCGCGACATAGAGCGTGCCCGTCAGCGCCGCGATGAAGATAAACGGCCCGATAAACAGGCCAATATAGAAATGAAGGCGTCGCAGCAGGTTTACCCATGCCGCGCGCGGAGTGCAGGAAGTCATACTTTTCCTTTTTTAAAAGCAGGTGATATCGCTGCGCCTGGGCGCAGGAGTTTTTAGCAGGAAAAAGCAGACAGGCGCGGCGGCGCGCGGGTATCAGGCCAGAGCCGCGGGTAAAAACGCCAGTGTCTGGCCACCGGACGCGGAACCGGTAACCGGACGCGTTGCAGAATAAAGGAAACGAGCAGCGCCAGCGCCAGCAGCAGGCCAGGCACATGGGCCAGCAGAACGCAGTAGCCGCACGCTTCGCCATGATCGACAGGCATGGAGACCGACTGAGGGGCAGACATCTCGTGGCGCATGTCCTGATGCATATCGGCCATGTCGCCCATATCTGCCATCGGCATCTCATGATGCATGCCGGGCATGGCGCTCATTGGGTCTTTTTGCAGGCTGACGGAGATAAGGGGCGCCACCACAATCAGCAGGATCGCGAACAGCGCAAGCAAGGCCGCGCGATAACGAAACACTGACTGATAAAAGATGTTGCTGCCCACAGCACCTCCAGAAAGGGAGGCTTATTGTAAATGATTTGGATGTGAAAGGTTAACGCAAAGGAAGGAAAACCGTCCGTCTTTACACTGCGCTAAAGCGCCGGAGACAAAAAAAGGGCCAGCCCGCAGGCCAGCCCTTTTTATATCGGATGTCGCGAAAGCGAATCTTAGTTAAGACGCTCTTTGATACGAGCAGACTTACCAGTGCGCTCACGCAGGTAGTACAGTTTAGCTTTACGTACAGCACCACGACGTTTAACAGCAATGCTGTCAACTACCGGAGAGTGAGTCTGGAAGACACGCTCAACGCCTTCGCCGTTGGAGATTTTGCGAACAGTGAATGCAGAGTGCAGACCGCGGTTACGGATAGCGATAACCACGCCCTCGAATGCCTGCAGACGTTTTTTGGAACCTTCAACAACCCATACTTTCACTTCCACGGTATCACCCGGACGGAAGGAAGGTACGTCCTGCTTCATCTGCTCTTGTTCAATTTGCTTAATAATGTTGCTCATAATTTAATCTCTTATCCTGGGTAAACTGATGTTTCGGGTAGCGGCTTACGCGTCGCCAGTCCCATCATGTCTATGTTGCTGTTGCGCGTGTTCTGTTTTGAACTCCGCCAGCAACTTTGCTTGCTCTTCAGTCAGAGCCAGGTTTTCCAGAAGTTCAGGTCTTCTAAGCCAGGTACGGCCCAGCGACTGCTTCAGGCGCCAGCGTCTGATTTGGGCATGGTTCCCCGACAGTAAAACTGGCGGTACTTCCATCCCTTCTAACACTTCAGGCCGGGTATAGTGCGGGCAATCCAGCAACCCGTCGGCAAAGGAATCTTCCGTTGCCGACGCTTCGTGACCGAGTACGCCCGGAATAAACCTGGCGACCGAATCAATCAGCGTCATGGCGGGTAGCTCGCCGCCGCTGAGAACGTAATCGCCGATTGACCATTCTTCGTCAATTTCGGTCTGAATTACGCGCTCATCTATCCCCTCGTAGCGGCCACAAACCAGAATTAACTTCTCGTTCGTCGCCAGCTCACTGACGCCCGCTTGATCAAGCTTGCGTCCCTGAGGTGAAAGGTAAATCACCTTTGCGCCCTCGCCTGCCGCGGCTTTCGCTGCGTGAATGGCGTCCCGTAAGGGTTGCACCATCATTAGCATCCCCGGTCCGCCGCCGTAGGGCCTGTCGTCCACGGTACGGTGCCGGTCGTGCGTGAAGTCGCGAGGACTCCAGCTATCGATGCTCAGCAGGCCATTTTTTACTGCCCGGCCAGTTACCCCGTAATCGGTAATCGCGCGGAACATCTCAGGAAACAGGCTGATTATGCCAATCCACATAGCGCCGTTTATTACCGTTTGTCCGGAGGTTTAAAAACCAGGATCCCAATCTACTTCAATGGTTTGAGTAGCGAGATCGACTTTCTTGATAACCTGCCCATCGAGGAACGGAAGTAACCGCTCCTTGATACCGAACGCATCTTTCAGGTTTGCCTTCACGACGAGAACGTCGTTCGACCCGGTTTCCATCATGTCGATGACTTTACCGAGGGTGTACCCTTCAGTGGTGACTACCTGGCAACCGATAAGATCTTTCCAGTAATAGTCGCCTTCTTCGAGGTCCGGCAACTGCGAGGAATCCACGACAATTTCGCAATTGGTCAGCAGATTCGCAGCATCACGATCGTCAACGCCTTTCAGCTTGATGATGATGTCCTGATTGTGGTGCTTCCAGCTTTCCAGCTGTACTTGCTGCCACTGACCCGCCTGCTGGATAAACCAGGGCTGATAGTCAAAAATGCTTTCGGCGTCTTCGGTGGAGGAAAACACTCTGAGCCAACCACGAATGCCGTAACAAGAACCCATTTTCCCGAGAACAATCGGGTTAACAGGGGCTTTAGCGGCGTCTTGCTTGCTCATCATGACCACCGTGACAGATTAAGCTGCTTTTTTTGCTGCTTTGATCAGCGCGGAAACGCGATCGGAAACGGTAGCGCCCTGGCCAACCCAGTGCTCAATACGATCCAGATCCAGGCGTACGCCTTCTTCTTTCTCGTTAGCGATCGGGTTGAAGAAACCAACGCGCTCAATGAAGCGACCGTTGCGTGCATTACGGCTATCAGTAACGACAACCTGGTAGAACGGACGCTTTTTAGCGCCGTGACGAGCTAAACGAATAGTTACCATAACATCCTCTTGTGTGAATAAAACACCGGGCCCCATCGAGGAACGGAGCCCGGCGTCATATTAAAAGCCCGAAAATTTTACTGATTTCTGAGGAAAAAGCAATCTGCATATAGCAACAGAGGACAATCAGGCGTATATCGTTGCAGCCAGTTTCGTCACGGCGTGCGCGCAGGAAGCGGAGCGTACACGCAGTACGTGAGCATTCCGAGCACACTCCGGGACGAAAATGGCAAATAAGATAGCCTGATTTTTCTCTGTTTAGCGGCCAGGGAAGCCCGGCGGCATCATCCCTTTCATGCCACGCATCATCTTCGCCATCCCGCCCTTCTTCATCTTCTTCATCATGCGCTGCATGTCGTCGAACTGTTTCAGAAGACGGTTAACGTCCTGCACCTGCATCCCGCAGCCTGTCGCGATACGGCGTTTGCGGGAGCCTTTGATGATTTCCGGCTTCGCGCGCTCTTTCAGCGTCATCGAGTTAATGATGGCTTCCATGCGTACCAGCACTTTGTCGTCCATCTGCGATTTCACGTTGTCAGGCAGTTGCCCCATGCCCGGCAGCTTGCCCATCAGGCTCGCCATGCCGCCCATGTTTTTCATCTGCTTGAGCTGCTCAAGGAAATCGTTTAAGTCGAAGCCGTCGCCTTTTTTCAGTTTGGTGGCGAGTTTCTCCGCCTGGGCGCGATCGACTTTGCTTTCGATATCTTCGATAAGCGACAGCACGTCGCCCATGCCGAGGATACGCGATGCGATACGATCCGGGTGGAACGGCTCCAGCGCTTCGGTTTTTTCGCCGACGCCGAGGAATTTAATCGGTTTGCCGGTGATGTGACGAATCGAGAGCGCCGCACCGCCGCGAGCGTCGCCGTCCACTTTGGTCAGCACCACGCCGGTCAGCGGCAGCGCTTCGTTAAAGGCTTTCGCGGTATTGGCGGCATCCTGGCCGGTCATCGCATCGACCACAAACAGCGTTTCCACTGGTTTGATAGAGGCGTGCACCTGCTTGATTTCGTCCATCATCGCTTCGTCGACGTGCAGACGACCGGCGGTATCCACCAGCAGTACGTCGTAGAATTTCAGCTTCGCTTCTTTCAGCGCCGCGTTAACGATGTCGACCGGCTTTTGCGCCACGTCGGACGGGAAGAAATCCACGCCCACCTGCTGCGCCAGCGTTTCGAGCTGTTTGATCGCCGCCGGGCGATAGACGTCCGCAGAAACCACCAGCACCTTTTTCTTGTGCTTTTCGCGTAGGAATTTACCAAGCTTACCGACGCTTGTCGTTTTACCGGCGCCCTGCAGGCCCGCCATCAGCACCACGGCGGGCGGCTGCGCGGCCAGGTTCAGGCTCTGGTTCTCTTCGCCCATTGCCGCCACCAGTTCGTTACGAACAATCTTCACGAACTCCTGGCCTGGCGTCAGGCTTTTGTTAACTTCATGCCCTACCGCTTTCTCTTTTACGCGGTTGATGAAGTCACGCACTACCGGCAGCGCGACGTCCGCCTCCAGCAGCGCCATGCGCACTTCGCGCAGCGTCTCTTTAATGTTTTCTTCAGTCAGGCGCCCACGGCCGCTGATATTGCGTAGCGTGCGCGACAAACGGTCAGTTAAATTATCAAACATGATCTCTTGCCCAAGGGTAACTTTAGGCCGCCGCAGCGACACCGAGTAAGAATGAGGCGCAGTATAACATGAAGCCGCCCTGGTTGTGATGCAACGGTTGGAGCAGGCGGCGCGTAACGCTATACTGCTTCTCTTTCTCTTCTGGCTAATCCGACATCCTATATGCCCGTTTTTTCACTGCTGGCGCTTGTCGCCTACTCGGTAAGCCTGGCGCTTATCATTCCCGGCCTGCTTCGCAAGAACAGCGCGTGGCGTCGTCTTGCGATACTTTCGGCGGTGATTGCGCTCGTTTGCCACGCCGTGGCGCTGGAAGGCCGACTATTCCCGGACGACAGCAGCGGCCAGAATCTCAGTCTGCTCAACGTCGGTTCTCTGGTCAGCCTGATGATCTGCACCGTGATGACGATTGTCGCCTCGAAAAACCGCGGCTGGCTACTGTTGCCGATTGTTTACGCGTTCGCCCTGATCAACCTGGCGTTCGCGACATTCGTGCCGAATGAATACATTACGCATCTGGAAACCACGCCCGGCATGATGGTGCATATCGGCCTGTCGCTTTTCTCGTACGCGACGCTGATCATCGCCGCGCTCTATGCGCTGCAACTGGCGTGGATAGACTATCTACTGAAAAACAAAAAGCTGGTGTTCAGCGCCGATATGCCGCCGCTGATGGGCATTGAGCGCAAGATGTTCCATATCACTCAGGTCGGCGTCGTCCTGCTGACGCTGACGCTCTGCACCGGTCTGTTCTATCTTCAGAACATGTTCAGCATGGAGAATATCGACAAAGCGGTGCTATCCATCGTCGCATGGTTTGTCTATATCATCCTGCTCTGGGGACACTATCATGAAGGCTGGCGCGGTCGCCGCGTGGTGTGGTTTAACGTCGCAGGCGCCGCTTTGCTGACGCTGGCTTACTTCGGCAGCCGGGTTATCCAGCAATTCGCTGGCTAAACATCTAAGGACACACGTTTGGAACATATCTCAACCACCACACTCATCGTAACGCTTATCGTGATGGTGGTGGTCTCCGCTTACTTCTCCGGTTCCGAAACCGGGATGATGACCCTCAACCGCTACCGACTGCGTCACCTGTCGAAGCAGGGCAATCGCGCGGCAAAACGGGTGGAGCGCCTGCTGCGCAAGCCCGACCGGCTGATAAGCCTGGTGTTAATCGGCAATAACCTGGTCAATATTCTTGCCTCCTCGCTCGCCACTATTGTCGGCATGCGCCTGTATGGCGACGCGGGTGTGGCTATCGCCACCGGCGTGCTGACCTTCGTGGTGCTGGTTTTCGCTGAAGTCCTGCCGAAAACCGTCGCGGCGCTCTACCCGGAAAAAGTGGCGTTCCCGAGCAGTTTTTTACTCGGCCCGCTGCAAGTCATCATGATGCCGCTGGTCTGGCTGCTGAATATGATTACGCGCGTGCTGATGCGCATGGTCGGCATCAAAGCGGATAACGTCGTCAGCGCCGCGCTTAGCAAAGATGAACTGCGCACGCTGGTGCATGAGTCGCACTCGAAGATTTCCCGCCGCAATCAGGACATGCTGCTTTCGGTGCTGGATCTGGAAAAAGTGAGCGTCAGCGACATCATGGTGCCGCGTAACGATATCGTCGGCATTGATATCAACGATGACTGGAAATCCATCGTCCGCCAGCTTACCCACTCGCCGCACGGACGCATCGTGCTCTATCGCGAATCCCTCGACGACGCCATCGGTATGCTGCGCATCCGCGAAGCCTGGCGGCAGATGAATGAGAAAAAAGAGTTCACCAAAGAGGTGATGCTGCGCGCCGCCGATGAGATCTATTACGTGCCGGAAGGCACGCCGCTCAGCGTCCAGCTGGTGAAATTCCAGCGCAATAAAAAGAAAGTGGGCCTGGTAGTCAATGAGTACGGCGATATTCAGGGGCTGGTGACGGTAGAAGATATTCTTGAAGAGATTGTCGGGGATTTCACCACCTCGATGTCGCCGACGCTTGCCGAAGAGGTGACGCCGCAAAATGACGGCTCGGTCATCATCGAAGGCAGCGCTAACGTGCGGGAGCTGAATAAAGCGTTCAACTGGCGTCTGCCGGAAGAAGAAGCCCGCACCGTCAACGGCATGATCCTCGAAGCGCTGGAGGAGATCCCCTCCGCCGGCATTCGTCTGCGTCTGAGCCAGTACGATATCGATATTCTGGATGTGCAGGAGAATATGATCAAACAGGTGCGGATAACGCCGGTAAAACCGCTGCGCGAAAGCGTGGAAGGCAGTTAACGCTTCCCCCATTAAAAAAGGCCAGTCGATAACTGGCCTTTTTCATTATTGCGCGGCTTACGCCTTCGCTTTCGCGACGGTCACCATCGCGGCGCGAATGGTACGGCCGTTCAGGGTATAACCTTTCTGCATCACTGCCAGTACGTGGTTCGGCGCAACGTCTTCCGATTCCACCATGGCGATAGCCTGATGCACGTTCGGATCCAGCGGCACGTTAGTATCGGCAATCACTTCCACGCCGAACTTACGCACCACGTCCAGCATGGATTTCAGGGTCAGTTCGATCCCTTCCACCATGGCGGCCATATCCTGATTTTCTTTGTTCGCCACTTCAAGCGCGCGATCGAGGCTGTCGATAACCGGCAGCAGCTCGTTGATGAATTTTTCGAGCGCGAATTTATGCGCTTTCTCGATATCCTGCTCGGTACGACGGCGCAGGTTTTCCATCTCCGCTTTCATGCGCAGCACATTGTCGCGCTCGCGGGTCTGGGACTGCGTCAGTTCGGACTGCAACCGGGCTATCTCTTCATCGCGCGGATCCACCTGCTCAGCAGATTCGGCAGATTCTACAGCCTCAACCTCTTCATGCTGCTCCGTGACGATCTCTTCCGGGGCTTGCCCGTCAGGCGTTTTCTGTTCTTTACTACTCATGAAATTCTCCGCGTTTATGCATTCGTATCGCTAACCTGGATTATTATGGGGATCAGTTTGCGGGTTTCAAGGGAAGCAGACAGATTGTCCCCCTTTCCACGCCTATAAGGACGACCAGGAAAATGAATAACCATTTCAACTGCATCGGTATTGTCGGACATCCACGCCACCCTACCGCGCTGACGACGCATGAAATGCTCTGGCGCTGGCTCTTAGATCGCGGCTACGACGTCATTATCGAGCAGCAGATAGCCGAGGAGCTCAAACTCAGCGACGCCCGCACCGGGACGCTGGCGGAAATCGGCCAGCAGGCGGATCTGGCGGTCGTGGTCGGCGGGGACGGCAATATGCTGGGCGCCGCGCGCGTCCTGGCGCGCTACGACATCAGCGTCATCGGCATCAACCGCGGCAACCTCGGGTTCCTCACCGATCTCGACCCGGACAACGCCCAGCAGCAACTGGCGGACGTGCTTGAAGGCCACTACATTCGCGAGCAACGCTTTTTGCTGGAGGCCCAGGTCTGCCAGAAAAACTGTCAGAAGCGCATCAGCACTGCCATCAATGAAGTGGTTCTGCACCCAGGCAAAGTGGCGCACATGATTGAATTTGAAGTTTATATAGACGAAAAATTCGCCTTCTCCCAGCGCTCTGACGGCCTGATAATCTCAACGCCCACCGGCTCAACCGCCTATTCGCTCTCCGCAGGCGGCCCTATCCTGACGCCGTCGCTTGATGCTATCACGCTGGTGCCCATGTTCCCGCATACGCTCTCGGCGCGTCCGCTGGTTATCAACAGTAGCAGCACTATCCGCCTGCGCTTTTCCAACATGCGCAGCGATCTGGAAATCAGCTGCGACAGCCAGATAGCGCTGCCCATTCAGGAAGGGGAAGATGTGTTTATCCGCCGCTGCGACTATCCGCTGAACCTGATCCATCCGAAGGACTACAGCTATTTCAACACATTAAGCTCAAAACTCGGCTGGTCAAAAAAATTATTCTGAAACCCGCATTAGCCACTTTACTGTATATAAAACCAGTTTATACTGTATGCAATTACAGCTCTGTGAGTTTATACAGGAAAGCGGCTATGCTGGCACAATTAACCATCAGTAATTTCGCTATTGTTCGTGAACTGGAAATCGACTTTAACGCCGGGATGACCGCCATCACGGGTGAAACCGGCGCCGGTAAATCCATCGCGATCGATGCGCTGGGCTTGTGCCTGGGCGGTCGTGCGGAAGGCGATATGGTGCGTGCCGGCGCCAGCCGCGCGGATCTCTGCGCCCGCTTCGCACTGAAAGATACACCCGCCGCGCTGCGCTGGCTGGAAGAAAACCAGCTTGAAGACGGCAGCGAGTGCCTGCTGCGTCGCGTTATCAGCAGCGATGGCCGCTCGCGCGGATTTATCAACGGCACCGCCGTGCCGCTCTCGCAATTACGTGAACTCGGCCAGTTACTGATTCAAATTCACGGTCAGCACGCTCACCAGCTTCTGCTCAAGCCTGAGCATCAGAAACGCCTGCTGGATGGCTATGCGGGCGAAGGCGATCTGATGGCGCAGATGGCGCAAAGCTACCGTCAGTGGCATCAAAGCTGTCGCGATCTGGCCCTGCATCAGCAGCAGAGCCAGGAGCGCGCCGCCCGCGCCGAGCTGCTCCACTACCAGTTAAAAGAGCTTAACGAATTCAACCCGCAAGCGGGCGAGTTCGAGCAAATCGATGAAGAGTACAAACGCTTAGCCAACAGCGGGCAGCTGCTTTCTACCAGCCAGCAGGCGTTAAACCTGCTGGCCGACGCGGAAGATGCCAACCTGCAAAGCCAGCTCTACAGCGCACGCAATCTGGTGACCGATCTCGTCGGCATGGATGACAAACTCTCCGGCGTGCTGAATATGCTTGAAGAGGCCGCCATCCAACTGAGTGAAGCCAGCGACGAACTGCGTCACTACTGCGAACGCCTGGATCTCGACCCGAACCGTCTGTATGAGCTGGAGCAGCGCATCTCCCGTCAAATCACGCTTGCGCGCAAGCACCATATCGCCCCGGAAGAGCTGCCCGCGTTCCACCAGAAGCTGCTTGAAGAGCAGCAGCTTCTGGACGACCAGGCCGATTGCCTGGAAACGTTGACCCTGGCGGTCAACAAACATCACCAGCAGGCGCTGGCGCTGGCTCACGCGTTGCACGAGAGCCGCGTGGTCTATGCCCGCGAACTGACGCAGCTGATTACCGACAGTATGCATTCGCTGTCGATGCCGCACGGTCAGTTCACGATTGACGTCCTGTTTGAGGAGCACCACCTGACGGCGGAAGGCGCCGATCGCATCGATTTCCGCGTGTCCACGAACCCAGGCCAGCCGCTGCAGCCGCTCGCGAAAGTCGCCTCCGGCGGCGAGCTCTCCCGTATCGCGCTGGCGATTCAGGTGATTACCGCGCGTAAGATGGAAACCCCGGCGCTGATTTTCGATGAAGTGGATGTGGGCATCAGCGGTCCGACGGCGGCGGTGGTCGGTAAACTGCTGCGCCAGCTCGGCGAATCGACGCAGGTGATGTGTGTGACCCACCTGCCGCAAGTCGCGGGTTGCGGCCACCATCATTTCTTCGTCAGCAAAGAGACTGATGGCGCGATGACCGAAACCCATATGCAGCCGCTGGATAAAAAAGCCCGCCTGCAGGAGCTGGCCCGCCTGCTGGGCGGCAGTGAGGTGACGCGCAATACACTGGCGAACGCCAAAGAGCTGCTGGCGGCATAATTATCGCCAGGGCGGGGCTCTGCGCCCCGTCCTTTCGCTCAGAAAAGCAGCAACAGAAGCGCGCGGCGTGCTTTAATCGCTTTTTGGGCTAACTTTTTTCCTCCGCTACGGTCATAGTGAAGCGCCTTAAGGTTTTAAACTGACTGAAGGTTTATTATCATCGGCTAATTATGTATGAGCCGCGTGTTGCTCGGGCCCGAAAAGGAATCTAATCACTATGCGCTGTAAAACGCTGACTGCTGCCGCAGCGGTCCTTCTGATGTTGACCGCAGGCTGTTCTACTCTGGAGCGAGTGGTTTACCGCCCCGACATTAACCAGGGTAACTACCTGACGCCTACCGACATTGCTAAAATCCGTATCGGCATGACGCAACAGCAGGTTGCTTACGCGCTGGGTACGCCGATGATGACGGACCCGTTCGGCAGCAATACGTGGTTCTACGTTTTCCGTCAGCAGCCGGGCCATCAGGATGTCACTCAGCAAACGCTGACCCTGACCTTCAACAGCAACGGCGTGCTGACCAATATGGATAACAAACCGAAGCTCGACGCGCAGCGTTAATCGCGCATGATGCTCAAACGAAAAAAGGTGCCTGAGAGGCACCTTTTTTATTGGGCGTTTTATGGCGTGAGCTTAACGCCCACCGAGACTAACGCGTACCGCGGCTTACTTTCTCGCCGCGCGTTCGGCGCGCTGGCGGCGTAGCTCTTTCGGGTCGGCTATCAGCGGCCGGTAAATTTCCACCCGGTCGCCATCATTAAGCCTATCGGCAAGCTTCACCGGACGGCTGTAAATCCCGACCTTATTCTTTTTCAGATCGATATCTTTACGCAGCTCCAGCAGGCCGGAGGCGATAATCGCCTCTTCCACCGATGCGCCTTCAGGCAGTTTTACCTTCTGCAGGTACTGTTTTTCGGGCAGGGCATACGCCACTTCCACCTGAATCTCACCCGGCACTGTAAACCTCTTTGGCGCGCTGCGAGAACGCCTGCACCATGCTGGAGGCGAGCTCTTTAAACACCCGGCCAAACGCGAGTTCGATGAGCTTGTTGGTGAATTCAAAATCGAGATTAAATTCAATCTGGCAGGCGTCTTCGGTCAGCGGCGTAAATTTCCAGCCGCCCATCAGTTTCTTGAAGGGGCCATCGACCAGATGCATCAAAATGCTCTGATTGCTGATCAGCGTATTGCGGGTGGTGAACGTCTTGCTGATGCCGGCTTTCGACACTTCGACCGCCGCCGTCATCTGGCCCGGAGACGATTCCAGCACGCGGCTTCCTACGCAGCCTGGCAGAAACTCAGGGTAGGATTTCACATCGTTCACTAACTTGTACATCTGCTCAGCGCTGTAAGGCACCAGGGCAGTACGACTAATCTGGGGCATAGTATTTCCTGTGAGTCATACGACTTAGAAATAATAACATTTATCATCCATTAAACAAAAACTCGCCGGCAGACATGCTAAGATAACCCTTTTCCACCCCGGGAAAGGGGTGCGTTTTACGACCGGATTACCTATACTGAGCGGCACTATGACCAAGAAAAAAGCACACAAACCTGGCTCAGCCACTATTGCGCTCAACAAGCGCGCCCGCCATGAGTACTTCATCGAAGAAGAGTTTGAAGCAGGTCTGGCGCTCCAGGGCTGGGAAGTAAAATCCCTGCGCGCAGGCAAAGCCAACATCGGCGACAGTTACGTGATCCTGAAAGATGGCGAGGCGTATCTGTTTGGGGCAAACTTCCAGCCGCTGAACGTGGCGTCCACCCATGTAGTCTGCGACCCGACGCGCACCCGTAAGCTGCTGCTGAATCAGCGCGAGCTGGATAGTCTGTATGGCCGCATGAACCGCGAAGGTTATACCGTGGTGGCGTTATCGCTGTACTGGAAAAACGCCTGGTGCAAAGTCAAAATCGGCGTGGCGAAAGGTAAGAAGCAGCACGATAAGCGCTCCGACCTGAAAGAGCGCGAATGGCAGCTTGATAAAGCACGCATTATGAAAAACGCAGGGCGCTAAGCGTACCGACAAAAAAACCGGCGACAGCCGGTTTTTTTATGGACGTGGCGAGCACGAGACGTGCCGCTATAGCGCGGTAGGTGCGCTGCGCTTACCCACCCTACATGGCTGCATCACCCTTTATCGCCTTTGGTGGGTGCGCTTACCCACCTACAAACTTATGGATATCCCTGCGTAGGGCGGGTAAGCGCAGCGCACCCGCCACCTCAATATCAATAACACCCGCCACCTCACTCTCACGCCACAAACCTACCGCTCCCTTAACGCCTCTTTCACCTTGTTGAGCGGCTTAATCAAATAGTCGAGCACCGTTTTCTGTCCGGTTTTAATCTCCACGTTCGCGACCATCCCCGGCAGGATCGGGAAGCGCTTGCCGTTACGGTTCTTCAGTTCCGCGCTCTGCGTGCGCACATAAACCCGGTAATAAAACTGATCGCGCTTCACTTCATCCTGGAGCGTATCGGGCGAGACCATCTCCACCTCGCCTTTCAGATCACCGTAAATAGACGAATCGTAGGCCGTGATCTTCACCGTCGCCGGTAACCCAGGCCGGATATAGGCGATATCGCGCGGATTAATGCGCGTTTCCACCAGCAATTGATCTTCCAGCGGGACTATCTCCATCAGCTTGCCGCCGGGCTGGAGCACGCCGCCCACCGTCGTCACCTGGATATCTTTCACCACCCCGCGCACCGGCGAAAACAGCGTGGCGCGATCGAGTTGATCCGCCTTGCCCGCCATTGCCTGCAACTGGGCGTCGAGATCGGCGTTATTCTTCACCTGCTCTTCACGCGCGCGCACCGCAAACTGGTTACGCGCGTCGTCCATTTTGCCTTTCAGCTCCGCGGCCTGACGCTGCAAACGAATAACTTCCACTTCACTGGCGGCGCCCTTCGCCACCAGCGGCTGGGTCATGCGCAGTTCCGCCATCACCAGATTGTAAGTTTTTTGCAGGTTCTCCAGCGTCTCGTCAAGGTTGCGGCGGCGCGATTCATAGAGCTGGCGTTCGCGGGCCACCAGCGCCGATTCACGCAGCGACTCCTCGCTAAACTGAAGCGGTTCGCCGGTCAGCTCCGAGCGCAGCCGCTCGCTGGAGGCGCGCAGCGCGCGCGCTCTCGCCGCCGCCTCGCCATAGTTCGACTGAAACCGCGTCGGGTCGAGCCGCGCCAGCATCTGCCCGCGCTCCACCACATCGCCTTCATGCACCATCAGCGCGTTGACAATCCCGCCGTCCAGACTCTCAATCACCTGCGCGCGGCTCGACGGCGTTATTTTGCCGGTGCCGACCGTCACTTCATCGAGCGTCGCAAACCACGCCCAGACGAAAAACAGCACCAGCGCCGCCAGCGTCAGCCAGATAACCGACGAATAAAAACGCCCCTGACGCGCCAGCTCTTCCTGCATGGTTAATTGGCTCATCAATGCTCCTTACGCCACCGAGGCGACGTTGCTGTTGCGCTGCGCCGTCTGCAAAATGGCGTCGCGCGGGCCGTCCGCCACCACTTTGCCGTTCTCCATCACCACCACCCGGTCGACCAGCGACAGCAGCGCCGGGCGGTGCGTCACCAGCACCAGCGTGCGGCCGGTCAGCCACTGATGAAGCTGGCGAATAACATAGCTTTCCAGCTGTTCATCCATCGAGGCGGTCGGCTCATCCAGCAGCACAATCTGCGGGTTACGCACCAGCAGACGGCTCAACAACACCATCTGGCGCTGCCCGCCGGAAAGTCCGCGCCCGCCTTCGTTAATCAGCCGGTCGAGGCTTGCGGCGTCATGCTGCACCATTGAGAGCGCGCCGCTGATACGCAGCGCCTGCAACAGCTCGGCATCCGTGGCGTTGGGGTGCCCGAGCATCAGGTTCTGGCGCAGCGTACCGAAAAAGAGCCGCGACTCCTGCGACAGAAACCCCACCTGGCGACGCACATCCATCGGATCGATATGCGCCAGATCCACGCCGTCGATAATCACTTTGCCCTTGCTCGCCTGCGCCTGACCGGAAAGCAGCTTCAGCAGGGTGGATTTCCCGGCGCCCACTTTGCCGAGGATCGCCACACGCTCGCCGGGCTTAATGTCAAGCGACGGGACCAGCAGCGCCTGATCGCCCTTCTCTTTGTCATAGCTGTACTGCACATCCTGAAACTGATAATGGCCCGCCAGCACCGGGCAGTGCGCCATCTTGCTGCCCGCTTCTTTATCGAGCGGCTTTTTCAGCAGTTCATTCAGCCCGCTCATGGCGGTTTTGGCGTGCTGCCAGCGGGAAAAGACCATCGTCAGCTGCATTAACGGCGCCAGCGTGCGTGAAGAAAGCAGGCTGCACGCCACCAGCGTCCCGGTGGTGATTTGCCCGTCGAGCACCAGATAACTGCCGAATACCAGCATGCCGGCGTAGGTAATTTGCTGCACCGTCGAGGCCCAGCCGCTTAAGCGCGCGCCCCAGACGCGCTGCTTCATGCCGATGCTCGCGCCGACGCTGTGCGTGTGTTCCCACTGACGCTGAAAATAGGGCTCCGCCTGCAGCGCTTTAATATCTTCAACGCCCTCGATCGACTCCACCAGCACGGCATTGCGGATAGCGCTCTCGCGCATCCCCTCTTTGGCGAGCTTTGCCATCGGCCACTGGATCAAAAGCCCCGGGATCACAATCAGCGGGATCGCGATAAGCGGGATCGCCACCAGTTGCCCGCCCACCAGCGCCATGATCCCGAGAAACAGCAGCACGAACGGAATATCCATCGCCGCGCCGACGGTCGTGGAGGTCAGCAGCTCGCGCACCTGATCGATTTCACGCAGCTGTGAGATAAACGATCCGGTAGATTTTGGCCGTTCGTCGTTTTTAATCGCCATCGCGCGGGCATAAAACAGCGACGATACATTGAGATCGATATGCTTGCCCATGATGTCGGAAACGTGCGTGCGGGCAAGGCGAATGAAAAACTCAAACAGCGCCGCCAGCAGCACCCCGAAGAACAGCACCCACAGCGTCGGGAACGACTCCGCCGGGATCACGCGGTCATAGACCTGCATCGAGAACAGAATGCCTGCCAGCGCCAGCACGTTGCCGAGCACCGACGCCAGCGAAATCTCCGCAAGCTTACGTCCGGTGTGCCGGAAGTGGCGCCAGAACCAGTGTTGTTCATAAGGACGGGTGAAATCATCGATGCGCGCGTCGCGCCCGCGCGCGGCGATACCGAGCAGCGCCACGTCGGGTTTAACGCGCTTTAGCAGCGCCTCCAGCGGTTCTTCGCGCACCAGGTCGCCGCCCTCGCTCAGCCAGTAAGTCACCACGCCGTCGGCGTCGATCGCTTCCAGCAGCATCAACCCGCCCTCTTCCAGCTGCACGATGACCGGCAGCGTCTGGCTGTTCCAGCGCATATTTTTAATGGGCGTCAGGCGCACCTGTAAGCCCATCAGCGCCGCGAGCCGGTCGAGTCGCGGCTCCAGCGGCAAATTTTCAAACCAGCGCATCTGCTGGCGCACCGCCGGCGCGTCGGCGGGCAGTCCGAAGCGCCCGGCCGCGCGCGTCATGGCGCGGATCCAGCTTTCGGTATCGGGGATCTGGGACATCGCTACTCCTTAAAGTGCCGCGCTTACAGCGACGGCAGGGTATCGCCGGTCATGCGGGCGCGTTCAATGCCGAGCATATCGAGCAGGTTATCCACCGCGGCGGCGTAGCGCACTGCCGCATCCCACGCGTCATAGCGGGCGGTAATGGCGAGCGTGTCGGCCTGGAAAACATCCTGTTCGATGCTCAGAAGATCGTTAAGGCTGCGTTTGCTGAGCCGGTATTCATCGCGGTACACCTCGCGGGCGTGCCCGGCGCTGGCTATTTGCTGTTCACCCGCCTGCTGGCGCTGCTGCGCGCCGGTCAGATCGGCCCAGGCGGTGGCGGCTTTCTGGTTAATATCAAGCTTGCTCGCCTCGACATCCGCGCGCGCGCGCTGGCGCGATCGCCTTCTGCCGCCTCCACGCGGGCGCTCACGGCGCCGCCCTGATAGACCGGCGCGTCCACCACCAGCTGCACCTGATCATCCCAGTAGTTGGCATTATCGTTCTGGTAGCGCGTGCGCCCGGCCTGCACCGATACCGTCGGCCAGTGCTGGGCCTGCGCCTGGCGGATGCGCTGTTCGGCGGCCAGCTGTTTGGCCTGAGCGGCGCGCACCGCGTTGGTCTGTTCATAAGGCAGCGATTTGAGCGTGATCGGCTGGCGCAGCAAATCCTCCGGCAGATCCGGCAGCGTGTCGGCCACCACGCCGGTAAGCACGCTTAACGCCGCCTGGGCCGAACGGGCCTGGGCGCGATATTGCTCAAACGTGGCGTTCATTCCGGCGATGCGGCTTTGCGCCTGCAACACGTCAGACTGGGTGCTGAGCCCGGCTTCTGCGCGTAAATCCGCCATGTTCTGTACCGAACGCAGCGATGTCAGATTTCGCTCGGCCGCCGCCGCGAGGCTCTGGTAACGACGCACCTGTAAATACGCCTGGAGCGTCTGCATCCCGACCTGATTCAGCGTGTCGTAAAGCTGAAAGCGGTAGGCCTCGGAGAGATTCTCCTGCTCGTCGATACTGCCGCCGGTCTTGCCGAAATCGTAGAGCAGCTGTTTGAGGTTCACGCCGCCTGCGGCGTTACTGTTGAGGGAGCCTGAGGAGTCGGTGCGATGGTTGCGCCCGACATTGCCCTGTAAGGAGACTTGCGGGAACCAGGCGCTCTGCGCCTCTTCCAGATTGGCCTTGCCGACGCGGATTTGCGCCGCGGCCTGTGCGATTTTGGGGTTACGCGCAAAAGCGCGAAGAATGGCTTCTTTTATGGTGAGCTGCGCCTGTAGCTGCTCGCTTGGGGCCGTCTGCCAGGCTATCTCCTCTTGTGAAACGGCGGGAAAACTTAAAAAGACCGTGGTCAGCAGCAATGCCAGCCGCCTGTAGCGCATTGTGTTGTTGTGCATCCTGTTCCACCTTGATGATGCCGTCTGCGCGGCCGGTGATATTGTTAAAATGACGCAGGCGCCTCATCCCTGAGGCACCGTGGCGTTAGACCATATTGACGTGCAGTCCGTGCTGGATCAGAACATCTCCCAGAGTGTTGCTTTGCGAACTGTTATGCCAGACGTCGAACTGCAGGCCGTCCACTTCCCGCTGTCCGCTCACTTCCCAGATATCGCTGCCGCCTTTCACCAGAGTGACCTGATCCCCGTTCACGCCTTTGACGAGCAGATCGTCTTCCGGCTTGTCGGTTAAGGTCAGCGCCTGGTGCAGATCCAGCGTCAGGCTGTTGGTGCCGGACTTGCCGAGATCGACGATCTCGATGTGCTGGATCTGGCCGCTCTGCGCGGTCAGGTCGAGTTTGATATTGACGCCATCGATAACCAGCGTGTCGGTCCCCGCGCCGCCGTCGAGCGACGCAAAGCCGAGCGTGGCGAGGTGAATCGTGTCGCTGCCACTGCTGCCCTGCACCGATTCGCCGCTATAGCTGGTGCCGTCGGCGAGATCGATGCTGATCCCGCCAATAGTATAGCCACCCGTCACGCTGGCGCTGTCGTCCGCCGGGGTAGTGCTGTCCTCATTATTCGTTTCTGTGATCGCGGCGACAGCGGCGATTTTCGCCGTCGCGGCGGTTTGCTGACTGTCGGTCTGCGTCGCGGTCTGGCTATTCTCATCGGAAAGCGCGAGCAGCGAGGCCTCGTGCTCGACGCTCATGGCCGCGAACGTCGGGTTCGGATTGGTGGTAGAGATAATCTGCCCGCCGAGACCGACGTTAAGGTAGCCGGTGTTGCCCGCCACATCGGTAGCGTAAATATTCAGAACGCTGGAGAGCGACAGCAGTTGCAGAATATTCAGCCCCAGGCCGAGCGTGGTGGACCAGTTGCCGTTGCTGTCGGTCAGCGCCGTGGTGTTAACCGTCCCGTTCAGCAGCGAGAGATGCACCACCGAGCCCGGCGCCAGGTTAGTGGAGCCGCCGCGCAGCGTCAGCCCGGTCGAGAGCAGCGTGAGCGGGTTAAGGCTTGCCAGCGGCGTAAACGACAGCGTCGGGGTCGTGAGTTTCACCGTTACGTCGCTGCTGGTGCTGTTAACGTTGCCCACTTTGTCCGTCACCGACACGCCCACTTTCAGCGCGCCGCTGTTCAGCCCCTGCAAAATAGTGCTGGTGACCGGCAGCGTCCAGGTGCCGTCGCTGCCGACCGTCGCGTTATAGGTGTTGGTGCCGAGCGTCACTTTCACCGTCGCGCCATCCGCCGCGCCGCTGATTTTCCCGCTGATGGTCTGGCCGCTGCCCGCTTCGCTGACGTTGAGATAACCGTCGTTGCCGAACAGCGAGGTGAGCGACACGGTCGGCAGCGAGTGAGTGATCACATTCAGCACGCCGCTGGTGCTGGTGCTGTTGCCCGCCGGGTTGGTGACGCTGGCGTTGACCGTCAGCGTGCCGTCGAGCAGCCCGCTGAGATCGGTTTTCGGCACCGACAACTGCCAGGTGCCGTCGTTACCGACCGTCGTGACGTAGTTTTTACCGCCGAGCGACACCGTGACCTGCGAGCCTACAGCGTTGGTGCTGGTGCCGGTAATGGTCTGGGCGCTCAGGATATCGGTGGCGTTAAGGCCGTTATCGCCAAACAGCGAGGTGATGGCGAGCGTCGGCAGCGCGCCGATGTTCACCGTCAGCCCGCCGCTGGCGCTGGCGGTGTTGCCTGCCGCATCGCGCGCCGTCACGGTAACGCTGAGCGGGCCGTCGGTCAGCCCCTGAAGAGAGGTGGTCGGCACCGAGACTTGCCAGGTGCCGTCGGCGCGCACCGTGGTGTTAAACGTCAGCGCGCCCAGTTTGACCGTCAGCGCGCTGCCCGCCGCCAGATTGGTGGCGGTCCCGCTAATAAGCTGCGGGCTGAGCAAATCGCTCAGGCTCAGGTTGCTGTCGCCAAAGACAGGGTTCACCGCCACCTGCGGCAGCGCCTGGACAATCGCGCTCACCACCTGCGAGCCGGTCGCCACGTTGCCCACCGGGTCGGTAACGCTGGCGCTGACCGTCAGCGTGCCGTCCTGAAGACCTTTCAGCGTCGCGGCCGGGACATTCACCGACCAGGCGCCGTTAGTAATGGCCCCCGTAAAGGTGTTACCGCCCACGTTAAGCGTGACCGTACCGCTCGCGAGATTACTGGTGCCGGTAATGAGCTGTCCGGCGTTCGCTTCCGTCGCGTTCAGCCAGCCGTCGCCGCCAAAAAGCGTATTAATGGCGACCGTCGGCAGCGAGGTAATGCCCACCACTACCGGCGCGCCGTTAACCGTTGTGGTATTGCCGTCCGGCGTCGTGATAGTGACGCGCGGCGTCAGTGAGCCTTCCGCCAGCGAGGCGAGATCGGTCGGGTTAAGCTGAATAGTAAAGCGCCCACCGGTGCCTACCGTGCCGGTAAAGGTGCGTGAACCGAGCGCCACACTGACGCTGGAGCCTGCCGTCGCGTTAGTCACCACGCCCGAAATCGTCTGGCTGACCAGCGCCTCAGTGGCATTCAGCAGGCCGTCGCCGAAGACCGAGAGCGAGGTGAGCGCAGGCGCCACCAGATCCAGCGTCAGCGAGCCCGTCGCGGAGGCGGTATTGCCGCTGGCGTCAGACGCGCTCACGGTCACCGTCTGGTTTCCGGTCGCTAACCCTGTCAGCGCGCTTTGTACGGCTTCCGGCAGGTTGACGCTCCAGACGCCGTTCGGGCCGACCGTCGCCGTAAAGGCTGGCGTGTTGCCGATCTGAATGGTGATCGTCTGCCCGGCGAGGCCCGTCGTGGTGCCGCTCAGCACGCCCTGCAACAGTTCAGGAATGCTCAGCGTGCCGTCGCCGAACAGCGAGCCGATATTAATGGTCGGCAGGTTATTAATCGCGACGTTAAAAGTCGCGCCAGTGGTATTGACGTTACCCGCATTATCGGTCACCACCACCTGCAGCGCGGCCTGCCCATCCGGCAGCGCGCCGAGCAGCGTGGACGGCAGCGTCGCCGTCCAGCGTCCGGCCTCATCCACCACCGCCGTCAGGCGCTGACCTGCGAAGTTAACAATAATCGACGAGACATTTTCCGCATTGCTGACGACGCCGCTGATGGTCTGGTTAACGGCGCTCTCGGCAAAGTTAATCAGGTTATCGGTGCCGACCAGCACCTGACTTACCACCGGGACATCGGTCAGCGCGAGGTTGATGTCGATAATTTCGTTACGCACGTTGCCAAAGGCGTCGGTGACGTTGAGCTGCACCTGGAGGGTGTTATCGACAATGCCCTGCCAGAGGCTTGGCGGGAAATCGACCGAAATGCGTCCGTCGCCAGCCACCAGCGCGTTCAGCGGAATGTTCACATTCGTGCCGACGAGCGTTGCCGTCACCGTCGCGCCGCGGTAGTCGCCGCTCAACTGACCGGTCAGCGTCTGCGTCACCAGCGATTCCGCCACGTTCAGGATGCCGTCGCCGCCGAACAGATCGTTCACCAGGATGCCAAGACCTTGATTCAGCGCCACGTTCAGCGCCACGTTATTGGTGGACGTGTTGCCCTGCGCGTCGGTGGAGGAGATGTTGATGACCTGCGCGCCGTCGGTCAGGGTAGTGAGATCCAGTTGCGGGAAGGTGTATTTCCAGTTGCCGTTCTGATCCACGGTGGCGGTTTCGGTCAACGGGCCGAGACGCAGCGTGACGGTCTGGCCCGGCTCGCCGGTGCCCTGCAACAGCAGGCCCCCCGCCGCATTCACCGTGTTAAGCACCGCAGGCACGCCTGCGGCGTCCACGGTCAGCAGCGGCCCGGTGGCATCCAGCGTGACGTTACGGGTGGCGGTGTCGGTATTGCCCGCCGCATCGGTCAGCGTCGCGGTGACCGGGTAAGTCCCGTCAGACAGCCCGTTGAGCGCGCTTTGCGGCACGGTGATGTTCCACGCGCCATCGTTGCCCACCACGGCATAGTAGGTTTGCCCGTTGAACGTGACGGTAACCTGACGCCCCGCTTCGGAGGTGCTGGCGGTGCCGCTCAGCACCAGCGGCTGACTGGCTTCGGTGGCGTCGATAATGTTATCGCCGGCGACAGCGCTGATAGTGACATCCGGCGCCACGGTATCCAGCGTCACCGTTACGTTGGTGGCGGCAGGCGTGGCACCGTCGGTCGTCGCAACGATGGTGTAGTTGCCCTGATCCGGGAACTGCGTGGCGGGCACATCCAGCGACCAGCTGCCGTCCGGCTGAACGGTCGCCGTGCCGACGGTCGCGCCGTTAATCTGCACCGTCACTTCCGTCACGCCGCCAAGCGTGGTGCCGGAAATGGTCACCGCATCGCCCAGCTCGCCCGCGTTAATGATGTTATCGCCCGCCACCGGGTTGATGGCGACAGCGACGGCGGGCGGCGTGGTGTCGATCTCTACATTCACCGCAGGCGCGGTCGCGACGTTGCCTGCTTTATCAGTCACCGTGGCGGTGAGCTGTTCGGTGCCGTTCGTAAGCGTCGCCAGTTGCGCCGGAGAAAGCTGAAGCGACCAGGTATTGCCGTTCTGGACCGTGGTGGTGAAGGTCTGGCCTGCGAGCGTGACCGTGATGGTCTGCCCCGGCTCGACGTTGGTCACCGTACCCGTGATGGTCTGGGTCTGCTGGCTCTCCGCCCCGCTCAGACCATCGCCGCCAAACGGTGCGTCGATGGCGAGCGTCGGCGCGGCAAGCGACACATAGAGCGGCGCGCTGGCGGCGGCGGTATTGCCCGCGCCATCCACCAGAGTCACATTCACTGACTGGAGGCCGTTGGGTACGCCCGCCCAGTCATCTGCCGTAAGATTCAGCGTCCAGGTGTTGCCGGTGACGGTCACACGATCAGGCCCGAACGTCTGATTGCCAAGGGTAACGGTTATCTGGCTGCCCGCCGGGAGATCGCTGGTCAGCGTGCCGCTAATGGCGCTGGCGGCCCCCGCCTCGGTGATATTGACGTAGCCATCGCCAAACAGGGGCTGGGTGAGCGCCACCTGCGGCGGCGTCAGCGCGGCCTGGAATGTCACGTCAATACCCTTGCTATTACCGAAGTTATCCTGCGCCACAATGGTCAGCGTGTGTTCGCCCGGCGTCAGCCCGGAGAGCGCGCCCGCCGGGAGCGGCAGCGTCCAGTTGCCTGCGTTATCAACATTCGCCACATAGGTGGTGCCGTTAACGTCGATAGTCACCGTCACATACTGGTTGTTGCCCGTAATACCCGTCGTGCCGGCAAGCGTCAGCGCCCCGTTGGCTTCGCTGATGTTCAGAATGTCGTTGTCGCCAAACAGCGTGGTCGCCACAGGCGTCGGCAGTTGCGTCTGAACCTGGAACGAGCCCGGCTGGCTATCAGCATTGCCGTAAGCGTCGCTAACGTTAACATCAAAGTTTTGCGTACTGCCCGGCGTCAGGCCTGTAAACGCCGTGGACGGCAGGGTCACCGACCAGTCGCCGTTCTCCAGCACCGTCCCGGTGTAGGTGGTGCCGTTCAGCACAATCGCTACCGTCTGGCCCGCCCCGCTGACGCCGGTGCTGCCGGTGATCGTCTGGGCCGCGCCCGCCTCGGCGTTATTGAGCGCGCCGTCGATAAACGGCGTGTTGATGGTGGCGTCCGGCACGGCGTTAACGCGCGCTTCAAAGCTGGTGGTGCCGGTGTTGGTGTTGCCCGCCGTATCGGTGACGACCACAGTGACAGGGATTGCGCCATCCGGCAGCGCTTGCAACTGCGCAGGCGTGAGCGGCAGCGACCAGTTGCCGTCGGCATCGACGGTGGCCTGCGCCATCGCCCCGTTATTAAGGCTCACCATCACCGTAGAAATGCGGCCAGCAGGCAGATCCGTCGTCCCGCTGAGCGTGCCGCCCGCAGCAGCTTCGGCGGCATTGAGCACGCCATCGGTAAACGGTACTGTCACCACCGGCGTCGGGAGCGGATCGGCATAGACGGTAAAGGCGGTATCCGGGCTGGTCACGCTGTTGCCCGCGCGGTCAGACACGGTGACAGAGAGGGTGTGATTGCCCTCCGCCAGCGCATCTATCTGCGCAGGCGTCAGCGCCACGGTCCAGTTGCCGTTGTTATCCACGGTGCCGGTAATCGGCTGGCCGCCGTCGATAGTGATTTGCACCGTCTGACCCGCGCCGGTCAGCCCGGTATTGCCGGTGAGCTGCTGGCCGAGCGCGGCTTCACTCTGATTGATGCTGCTGTCGCCAAAGAGCGGATCCGGTACGGCCGCCGTCGGCAGGGTACGCAGCACGTCCACCTCCACGCCCGCCGTCGCCGGGTTGCCATACTGATCCTGCGCGGTGACGTTCAGCGCGTACTGGCCGTTTTGCAGCGCATCCAGCGCATCCGCGCCGACGTTAATCTGCCATGCGCCGCCCGCGCCAATGGTGCCGTCCAGCCTGACATCGCCAATAGTGACCACAATCGGCGTGCCTTGCGCAAGGCCGGTCGAGGTGCCGCTAATCACCCCGCCGCTCTGAATTTCGGCCAGGTTAATCAGCCCGTCGGTGAAGACGGTGCCGATGGCGACGGTCGGTACGGTGTCGTTACCGACCGTGACCGGCAGCGGCAGCGTGCTGGTATTGCCGTTCGGCGCGGTGACGTTGAGCGTCAGTTGCTGCGGCCCGTTATCCAGCGCCTGCAACTGCGCCGCCGGAATGGTGATACTCCAGGTGCCGTCATTGCCCGCCACCGTAGAGAGGGTCTGCCCGCCGATAACCAGTTCAACCGTCGAGCCCGCCGTTGTGGTGCCGCCGAGCGTCTGCTCGGTCAGCGATTCGCTGACGTTCAGAATGCCGTCGTCCAGGAAGCTGCCAGGGTTGAGGCCGTTAGCGGGCACGGTGGTATCGACAGACACAGAACTGCTGTCGGTAGCGGTGTTTTGCGCCGCGTCGCGGGCGGTGGCCGTGACGGTATAGGCGTCATCCGGCAAAGCGGAGAGCGCCGAAGCCGGCACCGTCACGCTCCACTGGCCGTTAGCCCCGGTGGTGCCGGTATAGGTGACGTTATTGAACACCACGCTGACGATCGTGCCCGGCGCGAGATTCAGCGAGGTGCCAGTGATGGCCAGATCCTGACCGCTCTCCTGGCTGTTGATGATGTCGTCGCCCGCAATGGCGTTTAGCGTCAGCTGCGGCTGCGAGCCCGGCTGAGCCGTAAAGGTGACCGGATACTGGACAAACGCCTGGTTGCCTGAGGCGTCCGTCACCGTCACCCCGATAATCTGCTGTCCGTCGGCGACCTGCGCCAGCGCCGCGTTGGGTACCGTCACGCTCCAGGTGCCGTTCGGCTGCACCTCGCCCGTGTACGTCTGCCCGTTCAGAGTGACGCTCACGGTCTGTCCCGCCTCCACGCGGGTGGTGGTGCCGGTAATTTGCAGCGGCGACTGCGCCTCCGTGGCGTTGATAAAGTTATCGGTCGCTACGGTGTTGACCGCCACCAGCGGCGCGTTCACCGGCGACGCATCCAGCGTCAGCGAGACTCTTTCGCTCGACGTATTGCCCGCCGCGTCGCTGACGGTCGCGATAACGCTGACCGGACCATCCGGCAGCGTGGTGAGCGCGCCCGCAGGCAGCGTCACGCTCCAGGTGCCGTCGCTCTGCACCAGCGCGCTGTAACTTTGCCCGCCTATCTGTACCTGCACGGTTTGCGGGTTTTGCGGATCGTATGGCGTCGCGCTGCCGCTGATGGTGAGCGGCTGCGCCGCTTCCGTGGCGTTGACGATGTTATCGGCGGTGATGTCGTTCACGGTGAGCACTGGCGCGGAGAGATCGACCGTGATAGTGCTTTGCGACGTGTTCTGGTTGCCCGCAGCGTCGGTCGCGGTAACGACCAGCGGCGTCTCGCCTTCTGTCAGCCCTTGCAGCGCAGCAGGCGGCAGCGTGACGGCCCAGTTGCCGCTGCTGTCCACGACGGCGTTATAGGTCGCGCCGTTAAACTGTACGGTGACGGTTTGCCCTGCGCCGTTCACGCCGGTAGAGCCGCTCAGCGCGCCGCCTGCGCTCACTTCAGCGGCGCTGATGATGCCGTCGGTAAACGGCGTATTCAGCGTCACGTCCGGCAGGTCGGTGGTGATGATGGTAAAGCTCTGGTTACCGGAGACGACCGCGCCGTTTTCATCGGCGCCGGACACGGTCAGCGTCGCTTTGCCGTCGCTGATATCCAGCGCGTCGACGCGCGGTACGGTGACGCTCCAGCTGCCGTCGGGGCCGGTGGCGGCGGTGTATTGCTTGCCGTTGAGCGTAATCGTGAGCGTGGTTTGCGGCGCGAAGTTCACGCTGCTGCCGCTCAGCACCAGGCCGCCTGCGATATCGTCAAGCGAGACGCGGTTATCGCCGGTCACCGGCGCGACCGTCAGCGCGCTGATATCGGTGTCGACGCTAAAGCCGCGATCGAGACTGACGCTGTTGCCCGCCGCATCACTCACCGCCGCCGTGATGGTGTAAGTGCCGTTGGCCAGGCCCGTTAAGGCGTCGGCTGGCAGGTTCACCTCCCAGCGACCAGCGGAATCCACCACGCCGGTGAAGGTGTCATTGCCAAGCGTAATAGTGACGGTTTGGCCTGCAGTGACGTTGGTGGCGGTGCCGCTCAGCGTCACGCCGCTGGCGCGCTCGCCGGCGTCAATCACGCCGTCGCCCCCGATCGGATCGAGGGTCAACAGCGGCGCGCGCGCCGGATCGACCGCGACGGTAATCGGGCGCGTGGCGGTTGAGGTGTTGCCTGCGGCATCGGTCACCGTCACGTTAAACTGCGCCTGGCCGTTCGGCAGCGCCTGGAGATCCGCCGCCGGAATATTCACTGACCATTCGCCGTTCGCGCCGGTCACCGTCGTGGTATAGGTTTTCCCGTTCAGCGTGACGGCGATAGCGTCGCCCTGCGCCGCGCCTGTCGCGACCCCGGAGAACGCCTGCGCCTGGCTTGCTTCGGTGATGTTCAGCGCGTCATCCTGCGCGAACGGATTAATCGTCAGCGTCGGCGCTTCAATATCGACGGTAAAATCGGTGGTGGTGGTCTGGCTGTTGCCCGCCGCATCGCGCACGACGATTTGCAGCGGCACCGGCGAATCATTACCGGTGAGGGCATCCAGCGCGCCGGAAGGCAGCGTCACTGACCAGTTGCCGTTCGCGTCCACCGTGCCCTGATACGCCTGACCGTTAAGGGTGACCGTCACCGCCTGGCCTGCGCCGGTAACGCCCGTTTTACCGGTCAGTACCTGATCCACGCCCGCTTCCGCCTGGCTTAAAGTGCCGTCAGTAAACAGCGGATCGATGGTGGTATCCGGGAGGTTGTTGATAATAACGGTCAGCGTATGGCTGTCGCTGACGCCGCCCTGCTGCGCGGTGGCGGTGACTTCATAGTTACCATCCGCCAGCCCCTGCAAATCGGCCGCCAGTACGGTGGTCTGCCAGTTGCCGCTGGCGTCGACCGTCGCGGTGTAGTTGATGCCGTTGAGCGTGACGGTGATGTCGGTATTGGCCGGGAGCCCGGCGCTGGTGCCGCGAATGGTTAACGGCGAATCCGCTTCGGTACGGTTAATAAAATCATCATCGGAAATAATACTGATGGCGACGCCGGACGCCGCGGTATCCACCGTGATGGGCGCCGGTATCGTCGTCGTCTGGTTCCAGGTATCGGTGACGCTCACCTGAATGACGTTATCGCCATTCGCCAGCCCCTGAAGCACCACCGCAGGCACATCCACGCGCCAGTTGCCCGCCGCGTCCACCGTCGCCGTGGTGCTCCATGCGCCGATAGCCACCGTCACCACGCTGCCCGGTTCGGCGTTGGTCACGCTGCCCTGTAACGGCTGCGCGGTTTTTATCTCCGCCGCATCCAGCGCGTTATCGCCGGTGAACGGCGTGACGATAACGGACGGCTGGGTGGTTTTTACGTTCAGCGAATCGGTGACCTGCGCGGTGTTGCCCGCCGCGTCGGTGGTGGTAACCACAATCGCGTTGGCGCCAGACGCAAGATTACCAAGATCGGCGGCAGGCAGCGTGATTTGCCAGTTGCCGTCGCTGCCGGTGGTGGTGGTGTATGTCTGGCCATTGAGAGTAACGGTGACGGTCTGCCCCGCTTCAGAGCTGTTGCCGGAGAGCACCTGATTGGTGGTCAGCTCCTGGGCATTCAGCTTGCCGTCGTCGGTCAGCGCATAGAGCGAGAGCGCGGGCGGCGTGCTGTCGACAGTCACACTTGAACTGGCGCTGGCGCTGTTGCCTGCGCCGTCTGTGACCGTAACCACGATGGGCGTCTGCCCTGGCGGCAGCGTTTGCAGCTGCGAGGCGGGAATGGTTACGCTCCAGCCGCCGTCAGCCCCTGCCGTGGTGGTAAACGTCTGGCTGCCGAGCTGTACGGTGACCGTCTGGCCGCTGCCGCTGACGCCCGTGTTGCCGGTGAGCGTCTGGTTCTGCTGCAGATCCGCCGCGCTCAGCACGCCGTCGCCGAACGGCGTGACGATGGTGGGATCAGGCAGATCGTTAATCTCGACGTTTATCACGCGATCCGCCGTGGCCGTGGTCTGCCCGGACGTGACGGTCGCCGTCACGGTGCGCGGGCCATCCGGCAGCGTCGCCAGATCCGCCGCCGGAATGAGCACGCTCCAGTTGCCTGCGCTGTCCAGCACGGCGGTGTAGGTTTTATCGTTAAACGTCACCGTTACCTGCGCGCCCGGCCCGGTCACGGTAGTGACGCCGCGAATTTCCAGCGGCTGGGTGGCTTCTGCCGCGTTGAGGTAGTCATCGGTCGAGAGAATGGCGATTGAAACCGACGGAACCGTGCGATCGACGGTCAGGGTATCGGTAACGGTCAGCGGCGCGCCGGCGCCGTCAGGCACGCTAACGGTGAGCGTCGCGGTGCCATTGGCGAGCGCCTGGAGATCGCCGCTCGGGATAGTCACCTGCCAGGTGCCGTCGCCGCCGACAGTGGCGAAATAGTTCTGACCATTGAGCGTTACCGTGACGACGGTGCCAGAAGCGATATTCTGCGTGGTGCCGCTCAGGATCTGATCGACGGCGAGCTCGGAGCCGTCGAGTACGTTATCTCCCGTGAAATCATTCACCGCCAGCACCGGCCGGTCAAAGTTCACGGTAAAGCGCGTTTCACTGGTAGTGGTGTTGCCCGCGAGATCCGTGATGCTCACATTGAGCACATACTCCTGCCCGTTCTGCAACGCCAGGAGATCCGCAGACGGAATGGCGGCCTGCCAGTTGCCGTCCGCGCCAACCGTCGCGGTATAGGTTTTGCCATTCAGCGTGACGGTAACGGTTTGCCCTTCTTCCGCTACGCCGGTAGCGCCGCGCAGAATTTGTGTCGTTGCAGCCTGTTCGCCGCCCAGCACGCCATCCGTAAACGGGATCAGCTGTAAGCCGGGCGCCACGGTATCGACGTTGATATCCACCGTCTGGTTCACCGTGTTGCCATTGACGTCAACCAGCGTCACGGTGATGGTATTGAGCCCCTGTGGCAGGGTTTGCAGCGCGCTCGCGGGCAGCGTCACGCTCCAGCTGCCGTCGGCGCCGATAACGCCGGTGTAGGTGTTGCCGTTGAGCGTAACCGTGATGGTGCGGCCCGCATTGGCGGCATCCACCACGCCGCTCAGCACCTGGTTTTGCAACACTTCGCTGCTGTTTAATATGTTGTCATCGGTAAGCGGATCGAGCGCGATTTCCGCCGGGTCCGGAGTTTCACCGCCGCCATTGTCGCCGCCGCCGTTATCACCGCCGCCGTTATCACCGCCGCCATTGTCCCCACCGCCGTTATCGCCGCCGTTGTTGTTGTCGTTATTGCCGCCACCGTCGCTGCTGTTGCTGGCCGCAATCGCCACGCCGGAAATAGCGCCGATCGCCGCGATGCCGCCCAGCGCCTGGAGCGTGGTCAGCCCTTCTGCGCCGGTGAGCGCGCCGAGCGATGTGTCAGCCAGCGTCGGGGTGATCGCCTCGGCGACTGCCGGGCCGGGTTCAGAGGCGAACGGAAACAGCGCATGATGCACGCCCTTGTCATCTTCAAAGATGAGTTCGCTGTGCTGGCCTTCCGCATCAAGATGGAAAAAATTCTGGTAGCGAACCGTTGTCCCGTCTTTCATATGGACAATCAGGTCATTCCCCTGCCGTTCGTAAGAATTAACCGTTTCGGGAGAAGCATTTATTCGCACAATGCTGGTCTGGGATAAATTGACCACCCGGTCAGCATTCTGTGAATAATGAGTAATTACATTTCCCGTATCCTGATTAAGAATATCGACGGTTGGCGAAAGACTATTTTGGACGGCCATTCTTCATTTCCTCTGACTGGGGAAGCACACAGCCCTGCATAAGCGTTCATTAATGGACACTTATGGGTTACCCCTTACCAGACAGGGCGGCAGCGGGGAGGTGTATTTACTCGAAACGAGTTGAAATACTTGTAAAAAAACAAAAAAACAACGACTTAGTGAAAAGCGAAGCGGTTTATATGTACAAAACCTTAACAAAATGTATAAGCAACGCGGTGCGGTTTGGCAAAAAAATCATAAAAAAAAGAGGGGTTGCATAATTAAAAAAGGTGGTCTACCCCAATTAATTTATTGCTAAATAAAGGGAATTTAAAAAAGGCCACAACCGTTATTAATGCCAATGAAAATCATCAAAAATGAATTAATAAGCGCATTTTTAAAGAAGCGTAAAAATATATCCTATTTTGAATGCGCTTTTATTTACCTGGAAAGCAAAGGGGTATCAGGTGAGTGTTATATTTAGCCAGTTCATCATTTTGTGAGGACTTTCTCGTTTTTATGCAACTTCAACGCTGCCCAACGAAAAGCGCAAAAAAGCAGCAATCAGCAGGCGAAGCGATATGGACTGGTCACGCATGGGTAAACTCTGTTATACTTAGCATTACACTTTTGGGGCTGATTCTGGATTCGACGGGATTCGCGAAACCCAAGGTGCATGCCGAGGGGCGGTTGGCCTCGTAAAAAGCCGCAAAAAAATAGTCGCAAACGACGAAAACTACGCTTTAGCAGCTTAATAACCTGCTTAGAGCCCTCTCTCCCTAGCCTCCGCTCTTAGGACGGGGATCAAGAGAGGTCAAACCTAAAAGAGATCGCGTGGATACCCTGCCTGGGGTTGAAGCGTTAAAACCAATCAGGCTAGTCTGGTAGTGGCGTGTCCGTCCGCAGCTGCCAGGCGAATGTAAAGACTGGACTAAGCATGTAGTACCGAGGATGTAGGAATTTCGGACGCGGGTTCAACTCCCGCCAGCTCCACCAAATAAAACAAGGGGTTACGCGCAAGCGTAGCCCCTTTTTCTTTGGCTTTGGCGGCAAAATGGCGACAGCGTTTTGGTTGTGGCGACGCTAGGCATAAAAAAACCCGCCGCAGCGGGGTTTGCTTAACGCCAGAGTTGTTGCTGTCCATTGGTCGCTGGATGCGGCGGCGCAAAATCGATTTTGGCTGGAGTGACGATGAAACGCTCGACTGTTTCCATCGTGACGAAGGTGCAACTGCAATTGATGTTAGTACACTGGTGATAACGTTCTTTGGTGTTCTTGCTGAGATAACGGCTTGTGCGAGCATGCGCGGCGTGCTGGCATTCTGGACAATGAAACATGGCAACCTCGTCACTCTTGTAATGTGAACTCATAATACCGCCTAGTTCTCTTTTTGAGAACAAGGTTGTTTTCTTTTTGGTAAATTCATAGGGAATGAAATGTCACTTATCAAAACAACACTTGCCTCGGTTTTACTCCTTATCTCCGGCAGCTCCCTCGCCGCAAACTCCGTCCAGCAAGCGCTTGAGAAAGCACTGAAGCCGTGGCAACCGGTAGAGATCTCCAAATCCGATAACACGTTAACCGTGGCGTTGCCTGGCAGCAGCATGACATCTGAAGCTTATGAATCAGTAATAATGAGCGGGATACGCCCGTTGGCATGGAGCAAAGACGCATCCAAATCTACACTTAAAGGCCTTAAGGAAGTGAACGTCATTAACCAGTATAAAGCGCTCGGTTATACCTTAGAGAACCCGCTTTCCACCTGCACAGAGATCGGAAAGCTGATGGATAAGCCAGCCAAAGTTATGCTGATGGGTAATACGCATATGTTTACCGGCAAGGCTAAATAAATCATTAAAAAAGTAACCCGGCAAACGGGTTACTTTTACCTGAATTACGCACCCTGCTTTAATCACCCTGCTCTATTTCATATTCCACATCTGACAGCTTTACCTCCAGTTCCAGCGCTGTAACAAAACCGCTGTTATTAAGCGAATGCGTTACCTTTGTGATCGTCCAGTCCTGCTCGTCTATGATGCGCTTAAAGCCGCTCACCTTTGCCGGCGTTTCCGGGTAAAGCTCGGCGCGGCCGCGCGCCAGAGTGATGGAAAACTCCGCCACGCCGCGCTGTAACTTATCCCACTTCGCCTGGGCCGCACGCATCGCCTGGGCTTTTGAGGCGTAAGTTGTCGTCAGTACAAACACGTTATCCGCCTCGCCGGCCATGTATTCGCCTTCTCTGGCCTCCGGCTCCTTCTTCTCCTTTTTCTTCTTCGTGGCTTTGGGGTGCTCCAGCGCGCGCAGGTGCTTAACCTTTGGCTTGCGTTTTACCTTTACCTCTTTGGGCTTCGGGTCTTTGGTGTGCAACCATTTAGCCGTCACGCCGGTATAGGCGCCACGGTCAGCGATGGCGAACTGGTGGCGGTCACCGTCGCTGCGGGTGATGGTGATTTGCGGGATCGCCTTACCACCTGCCGTCATGCCGGCACCGGCTTTAATAAACATCAGCACGCCGGCTTTTATCGCCACTTCAGCGCCGTTGCGCTCCGCAAGCCGGGTCAGGAATTTGGCGTCGCTCTCCTGCGCCTGGTCGATATGCGACAACGGAATACGCGCCAGCTCAGGCGCTATCCGGGCCTTAAGTTTGTTGCGTGTGGCGATGGTTTCCACCACGGCGCCGAGTGTGGTGTCGTGGTAAGACTCCTCCCGGCGCGAGTTAAGCGTGCCGCGAAAATCCGCGCTGCGCGCCCGGATGGTCAGGGTGTCCGGCGCGCCCCGGTGTTCGATTTCATCGACGGTAAAATCACCTTTCCCGATAAGCGCCTCGCCCTGCCAGCCCATGAACAGCGTCAGCACCGCTCCCCGGATCGGCAGCTCAAGCTGGCCGTCGGCATCGTCGAGCTCAATATCGAGCTGGTCAGCCTCAAAGCCGCGGTTATCGGTCAGCGTCAGGCTCAGGAGACGCTCGCTGATAACCGTCGTGATATCTTTCGCGTTAATCCTCAGCATATAGGCCGGCGTCATGCCTGCGCCGGCGCCGTTGTAAAAATCGGACAGCATCAGAAAAAACCTCCCGCCACCGTTTTCACTTTCTGCAGGGTGTCGCCGGCTTTGCCGACAAGTGTCTGCGCCTGCTGACTCAGGTCGCCATAAAGCGCGGCGAGTGAATCATCGACGCGTGTCAGCGTCAGGACGAAGTCAATTTTTCGCGGCGAGCCGTCAGAAAAAAACTCGGTGCCGGTCGTCTCCACGCTGTTAATCACAAACAGCCCGTAAATAACGCCGGTGCCGTCCATCAGCGGCCAGGCTTTGCCTTCTTCCGCCATCAGCTCGACCGCTTTCAGCGACAGCTTGCCGCCGGTGATTTCCGGGTAAAGCGTGCCGTTCAGCGTGATTTTCTCCTCCTCCACGCCGAGGAACTGAAAAGAGGGCCGCCGGCCAATGCGACTGTTGGACGGCCACCGGTAATCGACCGACCGCTGCATACTCTGATAAGGCAGCGTCTGCCGCATAAATACAAACATCCCGAGCACAAGCATCATCGTGCAGTCTCCTTAACCGTCATGGCCCATACTGGCGCGGCTGCGTGCGCGCTTCTCCCGTTCGATACGCTCCAGCTCCTCGCGCATCTGCTGGGCAAGAGGCGCGCCGCCGGCACCCGCACCGCCGGCTACAGAAATGTTGTAGTGGTTGCGGCTCTGGTCGATATAAGAACGCCCACCCGCCGCGCTGACCGGCTGATAAGCCTGATAGGCCGGTGACTGGCCGAACATGCCCGCCGGCACATGTGCCGCCGCTGCACCACTCATACCGCCTGCACGCGAGGCGACCGCATTTGCCTTTTCGGCTCTGGCATCGAGCGCGTCGGATTCCTTGTTAACGATGCCGAGCTTTTCCAGCACCCACGTAATGCCTTCGCGCAGCTTGTCAAAAGCCTTAAGCGGCAGCAGCAGCGCATCGGCGAGCCCCTTACCGAAGCGCTCACCGGCGCTGCGGCAGTTGTCGAGCGTTTCCTTACTCGACTGCACCGGCTCGATAAGGTTTTTAAACCACTGCCACACCGCCTGGAGCTTTTCACCGAGCCAGGTAAATACCGGTTTGAACGGCGCGAACAGCTCGCCCACCGGCCCGAATGCTGCGCGCAGGCCGTCCATCACACCGCCGAAAAAGGCGCTGATGGGTTGCCAGTATTTACGGATCAGGAGCGCGCCGGCGACGATGGCCGCCACCACGGCCACAATCGGCCAGGTGAGCGCGCCAATGGCGGTGGCAATCGCGCCCCCGACGGCGGTGAAGATAGTGCCGAGACTGCCGGCCACCGCGATGATCGCGTTTATCCCGGTAATAACCGGCCAGGCAACCAGCCCGATAGCCCCCACGACGCCAATCACGGCGGTTGCCACGCCGGCAATCGTGGTTAAGGTGCCTGCCAGCGCCTTGTTGTTTTTAATCCAGTTATCGAGACGCAGTACGTAGCGGGTGGCGGTTTGCACCAGTTTGCGCAGTGAGCTTTCCTGCTGGTCGAAAAGGTCTGTGCCGACCGCCTCATATGCCGACTGAAACTCTTTAAAATCGCCGCCGAGGTTGTCCTGCATCACCTTGACCAGCTCCTCCGTTTTCCCGTCGGATGCTTTCAGCGCTGCGGCCAGCTTATCGAGCTTTCCGGAAGTCGCGCCCTGCAAAAGAGCATTCGCTGACTTAAGCGCTTCCTCGCCAAAAATGGTTTTAAGGTATTCGCCCTGCTGCGCGTTCCCGAGCTTATGCCGGGCAAAGCTCGCGTTGATTTCCTTCAGGATGGTAAAGACAGGCCGCATATTGCCTTTGCTGTCGGCGGTCTGAATCCCCAGCTCTTTTAGCGCGTTGAAAGCCTCACCCGTAGGAGCCTGTAATCGGGTGACTACCGCCGAGCTCCCCGTGCCTGCCATAGAGCCAGTAATGTTGTTATCGTGAAGCACGCCCGTCATTGCTGCGGCTTCTTCGAGGCTGACCCCGGCGGCACGCGCAACGGGTGCCAGATAGGTCATTGCATCGCTTAGCCCCTGAAAATCAGCGGCCGATTTGTTCATCGTGGCGGAAAGCACGTCGCCAATATGAGCAACCTTGTCATTCGATAACTGGAAGGCGTTTTTTGTACCCAGCAGTAACTGCGCGTTTTCCTCCATCGTCTGGCGGTTGGCGAGCGACATATTCAGCGTGACGGGCGTTGCCGCCTGAATAGCTGCCGCATTGCCACCCGCTTTGGCAATGATAATCTGCGCGGCCGCCGCATCATCCGCCGAGGCGGCGGTGTGGTCGCCGAGCTGGCGCGCCTGGTTACGCAGCGCCTGCATTTCCGCTGATTGCTTTTCCACGCCGAGCACAGCCTGAAGCTCGGAGTTTTTCTGCGCAAACTCATAACCGGGGCGCATCAGCGCCGTGCCGGCCACAATGCCGGTTGTCGCCATCCCCACGGCAGCGGCGCCGGCGCCGGCGGCACTGCCGGCAAGCTCCTTGCCTTTCTGGTAGCGCGCCTTGACCGCGTTCAGCTTTTCCTGCTGCGCACTGACGCGGGCAAGCGCCTCGCGCTGCCTGGCAAGCTGCGCCGTGGTTTCGCTGATGCTGGTTTTCAGGCGCTGCTCACCGGCGGCCAGGTTGCGGGTATTAATCCCGGCTTTCCCGAGTTCGTCTTTCTGGCGCACGACCGACTGGCTCAGGCTGTTGTATTTGGCCTGGAGCGACTCCGCCTTGCGTTTCGCGGATTCCATCGCGCGGCCCTGCGCCAGCGTCGGCTTTTCGGTGTTTCTGAACTGCGCCGCCAGCGCTTCCGCTTCCGCCTTCGCTTTCTGCAGCGACTGCCCGGTCACCGCCAGCTGCGCGCTGGCCTTGCGAAAGCCGTCAATTTTCCCGGCCTGCGCGTTAAGCTCGCGCAGGGTTTTCTGCGTGCCGCGAATTTCACCCGAGAGCGCTTTGCTCGCCGTCTCGATGTGCTTAAACGGGCGCGTTGCCTGGTCTACCGCCTTCAGAAAGACCTGTAGCTTTACGTTTTCACTCATTCATGTTTCCGCTTCGCTGGAGCGCCTTTTCGCGCCATGTGATGAGCTCGGACACGCTCAGGGAAAAGAGCTCTGACAGCGGCCAGTGAAAAATCACCGCGATATCCGCTATCAGATCGTCCGTCGAAAAATGTTCCGGGAACGTCAGGCTTCCGAAGTCGGCGACAAAAAACCGACAACCTTCCCGGCGAGCGCCATCAGGTCGGGCAGCTCCAGCGCGATGACTTCCTGCTCGGTGAGGTTCGGATAGGTCATACGCGGCAGCACCTTAATCAGCGCATCCACTTCACAGGTTGCCAGCGCGGCCAGCCCCACGCCGCGCAGCGTGCCGGCATTGGGTTTGATAACGGTAAGGGTGCTGATTTCCTGCTCGCCACGTTTAACCGGGTTTACCAGGGTGACGGTATTTTCATTAGTTTGAGTCATGACGTTCTCGCTTTATGGATAGGTTAAAAGAGCCGGCCAGCAGAGGCTGACCGGGTTACATCAGGCCAGCCCGATATTGCGGCGGTGCTGCTCCAGACGGTCGACGCCGTTCACCTTCTCCACCATGTTCACGGTGTCGATTTCAACAAGCTCCTTGCCGTTCATGGTGAGCTTGAAATAGGTGCACTGCGTGCTGATTTTGGTTTCAGTGTCTTCGCCCTGTTTACTTTCGCCGCCGTCGATTTCCTTATGACGGCCACGCATCACCACCTCGACGGCCACCGTTTCGCCGGTGTCGTCACGCTGGTAGGAGCCGGCAAAGCGCAGGGCTACCGAGTTGGCACCGGCGGCGCCGTACTGCGACCAGATGGACTCATCGGGAAAGCCCCCGAGCGTCCACTCCATCGAGAGCGCGTCGTCATCGAGACCGAAATCAACCGGGGCGCTGCCGTTCATGCCGGCGCCGCGATAGTTCTCCAGCTTGCGGGTCAGCTTCGGCAGAGTGACCGACTTCACGACGCCGAGATAGCTCAGGCCGTCGTTAAACAGATTCATGTGTTTGAGCTTGCGCGGAAGTGCCATGTGCTTTTGCTCCTTAAGCGTTAGCCACTGACGAAATCAGATTCGCCAGGTATTTGTCAGTGATGCGCTGGCGCAGGGTCAGGTTGTCCAGCGGCGGGACCGGCGTGTAGTCGTAGTCAATCATCAGCTTGCCGGCCTTCAGGGTCTCTTTGTCGTTCGCCGACTCATCCACCCAGCACTGCGCATCGACGATATAGCCAGCGGTTTTCAGCTCGCGGAATTTGGCGTTAATACCGTCCACGATGTCGCGGATAAGCGTCGGCGTGACCGGTTTATCCATCGCCCACATATGCGCCTCGGCAATGGTGTCGGCGAGTACCTGTGCGGTGCGGGTGTAGTTCTCAAACAGGAACAGCGGATCGTCTGAACAGCAGCGGTTACCCCAGAAGCGGAAACCGTCTTTGCGGATAAGCGTCGTGACGCCGGCCTGGTTCAGCAGGTCGGCATCGGTGCCGGGCTCCTGCAAATCCCAGAACACCGAGGCGCTGATGCCGGTCACGCCGTTAACGGCGACGTTGGAGAGGGTTTTATGCCAGCCCGTTTCCTGGTCGATTCTGGCGCGCAGGCCGAGCGCGCGCGCCGTGGCGAAGGCGGTATCGCTGGCGCTGGTTGTGGTGTTCCAGGCGATAAAGTCCGGCCAGATGAGCATCAGCTCGCGCTGACTAAAGTTTTTACGGTAGGCGATAACGTCAGAGACAGTTTTACAGCCCCATGCGCTGACATAGCCGAACGCGCGCAGCTTCTGACAAATGGAAGCAAGCGCGACCGCCACTTCCAGCTTATCGAAGCCCGGCACGCCGAGAATGCGCGGCTTGACGCCGGTCACCGCCTCGGCGGTCAGCAGCGCTTTCATGCCGGTGAGCTGGCCGTTTTCATCCGTGCCGCCGATGATGTTCGAGACGGTCTGTGCAAGCGCCTCCTCGCTGTCGCCGGTGCCTTCAGCCACGCGCACGACGACGGTGACGGGCTTCGCCTGGTCGGCGATGGCCTGAAGGGCGGCGGCCAGCGTGCCTTTTCTGCCGGCTTTGGCGATAGCGCTCTGCACGTTGGTGATCAGTACCGGCACGTTAAGGGGAAAGGTGGCGGCGTCGGCATCGCTGGCCGTACAGACCATGCCGATGATTGCCGTGGAAACAGTGGAAATGACGCGCGTGCCGTCGTTAACTTCGACGACCTGAACGCCGTGATGGTAATCACTCATCCGGGTAACTCCGTGGGGTTAGGGGTGAGTGTTATTTTCAGGCCCGCCGGGGCGGCGGGCTATTAATGCGGGTTGGGGGATGGCTGGTACAACAATCTTTAAAAGGCAAACGCCTATTTAGTTACCTTTCGCTTTTAATATTTTCCCCGCCAAATCAGCCAACACATCTGTTCCATCCATAACAGAAGGGATCTTATCTTCATTGGGTTGGATAGGGCTAAATATCAAAGCTTCAAACGCTTTCCATGATTCACTAACTTTATCAGAATGAGTTTTATCTCGTGTTTCGACATAATCGTAGATAAACTCACACAAATTTAATCTAAGATCTATCTGTACAAGCTGGCTTTTTAGAGATTTAACTTCAACATAAAATAATCTCATAAAGTAGAAAAACAATAACTCAAGACTGATTAACGGAACGTAAATCAATAACCCTGAAATCGAAACATTTTATTTGACCTGCATAATAGGCGTGTTTGAAAACACTTACCGGAAGCGCTATTAAAAAAACAATAAAAAGCCACATTCTGAATTGTGCATAAACCACCTCTTTATTTTTATTTATCCTTAAAGTGGAAAACGCTTTTGCCAATAGCTTAAAATTACCTTCTCGCTTTATATCCGTTAACCTTTTACCGAGGTCCTCAGCTTGTTCTTTTACCGCCTCAAGATACTCCACACTGCTGGTTGCTGAGTTTATAATCTTTTGTACACTACCCTCTAATTTTAACTTTTCGTTTTCGACATTTTCTATAAGAATTTTTGCTTCCTGCAAGCGAGGATCACTTAAAAAATCGCGATAAATCTCATATGGCATTATATCCTTTATCCATGTAAAAGGCGGGGTAGGAAAATAGACCTCCTCACCCCATATAGCCTCATCTGCTTTATCAAGCCTAGTTAAATTCTCACCGTCCATGTGAGGTTTATCTAGTGGAAAGAAAGGGCCATTGACAGATAAAGAATATTCCCACATGAATCGCAACAAAATACTAAGATGATACTTAGGATCTGATGCAACTGTATTTTTATCAAAAATTTGCTCACCAACATGCTTTCTATTAAAAGGTGTCTGATCATCGAGCTGCTTGGGTGTTTGCATAGCTTGCTCAAGATGTTTCCATGCTGAAAAATAAACCCAACAAAGAAGCTCATCATCTTTTAAACAATCATGACTAGAGAGGTTATTTTTAACAGCCAAGTATCCTTTGCGGTATTTTTTATTTATAATTTCATTACAAGCCGAAAAATCATTTTTCACTGAGTTCGCTGAAAAAGAAAACATAAATCCCCTTATATGTGAATTATAAATTCATCCCACTACATATAAAATTTATCTAAAATTTGAAAAACCATATCATAACTTGTGTGCTTTTAAATTTGAAAGTTCTAACTTTATCCTCGATAGGAAGACGAGCATAGGCCCGTCTTTACGCTGGGAGTTGTGGCCATTGGATATCCGGTGCCCGTGACGTGTCAACTGCCGCAAGCGCTTCCAGATAATCCAGCCAGGCTGTAAAAGCTGCCTGTTCCTGTTCGTTCAGACGCCCGAGTGTGAGCCGGGAGGGCCACTGCTGCTGGCTGATAATCTCGTTTGCCATGCCACGCAGGCTTGATTTCATCGCTTTCGCGTTCTCCACATCAGCAGCGCGGCGGGCATCCTCATTTGTCACCCACGCCTTCCCGTTCCAGACGTCAAAGCGGGTCGCCGGCGCGGCACGCGTGGTGCCGGCAGGATAATCGCCCGGCAGTGTGATTTTCACCGGCTCCCCTGTCACTGTGCTGTAGACCGTCTCGCCGCGATGATCCGGCAGATACTCCCACGCGGATAAATCAGCAGTGCGGCAGATAACCAGCCCTTCCACTGGTTCACCAGGCGCATCGGTACAGGATTTTGCCGGCAGCCCTACACCCTCGGCCAGATATTCGCGGCAGGTGGATAAATACTCGCGCGTCGTTTCGTCGTAATTATGGACGGTGATAAAGCCGGCCTGCTCGGCCAGAAGCTGATGATTTAAATTAACCTCGGCCATTATGCAGCCCTCACAATGTAGTTAAATGCGATGTTACGTGGACGAGTCTCTGTAGATGTTCGGGCTACTTTAGACATATCAAAAGTAGTGATATCTGCATTACGGTTTTCTGTGCCCCCTGGCATCCCAAACCCATTAGCTCCTGTTTGCCTGCCATAGGCAAATGCACCTGTAGCTCCAGAAATACAGCCAGTCTCTGACTGTTGATATCCTCGCGATACAATCGTACCGGTAACATTTTGAAGAGTATCTCCCTGAGCAGATAATAAAGAACGCCCGGTATCTACCCCTCGCCCGTCATCCCAGCCGCGAATAAACTCCCCGCGAAGATCCGGCAACACGCCGCCGGGATAAATCAGGGCAAGTTTTGGATAACGGGCTTTATCAAAGGGCGCTCCGTTGTATTTCAGCCAGCCTTCTGGCGGGATGTCTAAAGGCCACGGCACCGGCACCCCGACCGGCAGCGCCGAGCCCTCACCAAGTCCGAGCCAGGAAAGCACGCCGCTTACTGTCTTCCCGGACAGCGCGGTCAGCGTGTTATCAAGCGGCTGCTTACCGGCCAGCGCCTTTGTCACGTTGGCAGCGAAATTCGCATCGTTACCAAGCGCGGCTGCCAGTTCGTTTAAGGTGTCCAGTGCACCCGGCGCATTGGCGACCAGGGCAGCAAGCGCCGTTTTTACAAAGGCAGTGGTAGCAATCTGCGTGTCATTCACTGTCTGCGCCGGCGTCGGTGCCGTGGGTTTTCCGGTCAGCGCCGGCGAGGCTTTCGGGGCATACTGCGTGTGCGGGTCGGCGGCCTTCAGGTGCTGCGCCATCAGCTGATCGGCATACTGCCTCACCTCGATAGCTTTATCGTCGGCATATTTACGGGTCGCCAGTACCACAGACGGATCGATTTTCAGCGCCACGGCATCGGTCGCCGAGACAATCAGCACCAGGCGAATGGTCTGTGTGCGCCCGCTGCCTTCCTGTAACTGCGGCTTGTAGGTTTCCGGGCAGTTCGCCACGGCTATCAGCACGCCGGCATCGTCATACAGCCCGATTTCACGGATCCAGTAGCCGCCCTCGCTTTCAGGGATGATTTGCTCGGCGATAATCTGGCTTGTATTCACCGGGTCGACAGACAGCATATTCAGCGGCGCGCGGCGCTTTTCGTTAATCAGCCGGGTCTGCGTCGTATCCGGCACCGGCAGGCTTCCGCCGCCGTCACCGACGGCGAGCTGCGTCAGGTTAAGTTTCGTGCCCAGCGCGGCCGCATTCGCCAGCCGCGCCGCGCCCTGGTTGGTCAGAAGAGCAAAATATTTTGCGGTCATGCCGTCACTCTCAGGTTATCGATTAAATGAACCGCCGCGCCGGCGCTTAACGTGCCGCCCACGGTGATTTCCTCGGGTAAATAGGGGTAAACGGTGAGCGTGTCGCCGCTGTAGCTGGCCGCCCCGACAAACGCCGCGCCGTCAGCGCTCAGGCTGATATTGAGCCCGGTCAGATGCCGGCTTGCGGGTTTGGCATCCGAGATAAGGCGCTCAAGTTCCTGATACATTTCTTCGGTGATACCGTTATCCAGCACGCCCACCACAAGACGAAACGTGCCGGGCGTCTCGTTGAGTTCCCACCACTCGCGCACGTCAATCAGGTAGCCGAGCGGCTCCACCACGCGACGTAGCGCGCTGATGGTGCCTTTGTGCTTGTGCACGTAAAACGACGCGGCGATAACGCTGCGTTTTGTGGTCTCACTCCAGCGCTCATCCCAGCGGTCAACCGACAGCGCCCAGGCGAGATAGGGCAGCAGGTTTACGGGACACGTGGCGGGGTTCCACAGGGTGCGCAGCGGCACCGGCACACGGGTAATTTCCGCGCACGCTTTCGCGGCAGCCACCTCAAGCGGTGACGAGCCTACCGGCAGCAGGCGGTTATCACTCATCAGTACCCCCGACCGTCAGCGAGTAATCGGTGCACAGCGACGCCTGATGCTTGCCGAGCGCGAGGTCGGCGACCGGGCTTTCCAGCTCAACCCGCTGCACGCCTTCGACATGAATGGCGGCATAAATCGCTGACCGGCGGATATCCCGACCAAGCCGGTGCTGTGTGGTGATGTAGGTTTTAAGCTTGCTCTCGGCGGCCTGGCGGATCGGCTCCGCTTCCGGGCCGGGATAAAGATAGAGCGTTGCATGAATGGCATACGGCACAATCTCGGCGGCCTGCACCGTTACCCGGTCGCCCACCGGGCGCACATCTTCGGCATTGAGCGCGCGGTCAACCACAGCCAGCAGGGCGGTATCAGCCACACCGTCGTTATCACGCGACAGCACCGTCACGGTAACGCAGGCCGGCGACGGGCTTACCACCGACACATCCGCGACACGCCCGTCGGCGCTACGACCGTGATATTCATATGCACCGACCGGCCCGGCCACGCTTAACCCCTCAAACGCCTGCTGCGCGCGCAGACGAAAATCGGTGTCGCTTTCCATCTCGGCGGGGGTTGGCGGGAGCGTGGACGCATCCGCCGGCGTGATGGTCAGGCGGACGGTGTTGAGGTTACCGGCGCTCACGTCCAGATCGCTCCCACTGGCATAGGCGAGCATCACGGCGCGTGCCGCCTCGTTAACCCGCTGACGCCAGATGATCTCGCGGTAAGCATTTTCCTGAAGCAGCTTCACAATGGGCTCAGACTCCAGCGCCAGCGTGCGCGCGACAGCGGCCTGCTCCTCCTCGGGATACAGGGAAATCAGCGTCGCCTTTCGCTCGGCAAGAATGGTTTCAAAATCGAGCTCCTCGACCACATCGGGGGCGGGTAGCTGGCTCAGGTCAATGGTCGGCATGGTTATCAGCTCACAGGAATGGTTAAGGAAATATCGCCGCCCGTGTCGGTGCGCTGGCCGCTGATTTCCACGACCATTTCACCATTAAAGCGGGTTTCAAAAGTCAGCCCGGTCAGGCGTACGCGCGGCTCCCACTTCAGGATCGCCATGTAGCACGCCGACATAATTTGCAGGCGCAGCGCCTGGTTTTGTGGCTGGTCAATCAGCATCGACAGCAGCGAGCCGTAATCGCGGCGCATCACGCGCGAGCCGACCGGCGTCGTGAGAATGTCGCGGATGCTCTGGCTGATGTGCGCCGCATCGGTGAGTGTCATGCCGGTGTCGCAGCTCATGCCGCTGTAACGTGCCGTCATTTCGTGCCCTCCGTCCAGCTTCCGCCGCGCTGAACGCCGCCGTGACTGTGTTCGTCAACCTGCACGCCGTTGGAGGTGAGCGCGCCGCCGCTGTGCTGGATGTTGCCTTTCATCGTGCCGCCTTTCTGCACCTCAAGGGTGCCGGTGATGAGTTTGTCGGTGCATATCACTTCCGGCGTGTCGAGGGTGATACGCGTGGAGGCGGTGACGGTAACGACCGGCACGGTCACGGTTGCGGATTTCGACGCGCTGATGCTGGCCGTCTGAATGCCGGAAACCTGAAGCGCACCGCTTGCGGGCTCGTACTCAATAACCGCCCCGTCAGGAAATGCGAGGTGAACGGCGTCAGCGGAGGCCGACGGCGCCGGGTTGTCGTCAGAGAAAATGCCCGGCAGCACAAACGCGGTATCGAGCTCGCCGCCCACGGCGAGTATAAGCACCTGCTCACCGACCGACGGCGCCCACCAGGTGCGCGAACGCCCGGCGCGGTGGGTAAGCCACTGCAACCAGTCGGTCACGTTTTTCCCGGTCTGCACGCGACAGCGCCCCGCGTCGGTATCCACCGAGACGATGACGCCGGTGCGGATCATATTTCGCAGCAGGCGCGAGATTTCATTGAATTGAGTTTGCATGGCCTTATGATGTGTTCAGGTTGACACACTTCACAGCAAAAGCCGTTTTATGGTTGATGGCACAACTACACAGAGACAGGATACCTATGGAAGATGTAAATTATTTCAGCTCTGATGCTTTCAAAGCCTCAGCAACGCATTTTTTGAAATTAATCGATAACCATGTCAGCACGGAATATAATGCTCTAAGTCTTTTCGAAATACAGTTATGCAATACGCTCTCCAATATATTAAACAACATGATTCAATTCCCTCAGTTGTGGGGGGAAAGATGTGCATTAAAAACAGAAGAGCAGAATAGTCATCTCACCTTCATCTTAAATGAAAGCAGCACGGATATTAATCACACCCAGAACATCTATGCAGAATTATATTTTTATATTATTGAAGCGGTATCCTTCAGTCCATCCTACCCGTCGAGCACGCTTTCTTCATACTTTGACTTCGGTCTAGAGTACCTAGGCGAGTTCGAAAAAGAAAGCAAACGAAAGATATACTCTGCATTGCTGCGCCTGCCGGTTAGTATTTTAAATAAGAGCATGGCAAAGCTTAACGTAGAAGGTTATCACAAGTCCTTATTGCAAATAGAATCAACCGAAAAAAAACTAGCAAGCATGCAAATTGATTTAGAGAAAAAAATCAAAAGAGTTGAACGACTGGAAGCTCAATTAAAAAACCAAGAAACCGCGTACAACTTCGTAGGCTTATACAAAGGATTTGTTAAGTTAGGAACAATGAAAAGCGCAGAATTAAAAGAAACCAAAAGAATACTGCTGGGTCTTGCAACTGTAATCCCTCTATTGATCTTTGCTGAAGTTATTTACTTCGCCCTTTCTGGAAAAAACGACACCACTGTCACACATATTATCAAACTTATACCTTTGGCTTCGCTCGTTCTTATACTTTTGTATTACTTCAGGGTAGTGCTTAGCTCCTTTAACTCTATAAAATCGCAGCTAATGCAAATTGAACTAAGAAAGAGCCTCTGTCGCTTTATCCAAAAATACGGCGAATACTCTAAAGAGATAAACGCCAATAGCAAGGAAGGAGATAGAAACCCCTTAGCTAAATTTGAGGATATTATTTTTTCAAACATTATGGCCTCAGATGATAAAACCCCCTCAACATTTGACGGCATGGAACAACTAGCTAGCATGATAAAGGCTGTTAAAGGGAGCTAATCATAAAAGCGAGCCCCTTAACGGGGCTCGTTTAAAATTGAAATAATGAGTTCCTCAACCGCCTGCCGGTCGCCCTCATCAAACCCGAGCAACGGGCGCGCCGGATACTGAACCGCCCTGCCGTTGCGGCCAGGTTTATCTTTCAGGCCGTACTGATGCACCCGCGCGATGCGCTGCACCTTACCGGTAAATTCCACCACGGCGGCATCGCTGCTGCCAGTGGCTTTCATAAAACGGTTAGTGCGAAGCTTCGCGAACATTTCGCGCTTTACCCGGCCTTTTTTGGCGCGGGCGGGCTGTTCCCGCCGCGGCGTGTAGGCGCTGCCGTCCGGGGCTTTCTGCGCCTTAATGCGCTGCTGCTGCCGGGTGCGCAGCGTCTTCGCGATATCCTTCGCCATCCGGCGCCGGCCCGCCGGTAACAGGGCGGCAATCAGCGCGGAAAGCCGCTTTTCAAACGGGCTGAAATCATTCATGCCAGCGACTCACAAATTCACCGTTGATATAGAGCTCAGCCGGACGCGTGACCGGCTCCGGCAGCGGCGGCTCCGGTAGGTCAGAGACATACAGCGCACCGTCCGACTCCTTAACCAGCGTGCGCTCGCTGATTAACAGGCTGATGCTGACATCGACGCTGCTGTCGTTGTTGATATCCGCATACCAGGTAAATCCCTTTTTCATGCCGTCGTCCGTGGTCATGATATCGGGCTGATTTTCCCGTAACCACGCGGCGACCGGCACAAGCAGCAGGTTAATATCGCCGGTGTAATCGGTCACGACCACATTCAGCGTGTAGCGGTTTTCAAACGACAGCGAGGCGGCGAGCGTGGCGACAATCTGGCCGTTGTCGATAAACAGGCGCAGCATATCCGGGTTAGTACGCAGCACCGGCAGCGCATCAGTCAGGGCTTTTCGCAGGCTCTCGGGCTTTTTCATCAGTTTCATCCTGGCAGTGTTTCACGGCTTCCACCTGAAGCGCGCAGCTCTCAAGCGCGCGCTCCAGGCGACGGATATCCGCACTCAGATCGCCGTTAGTGATCGGGTCGCTGCCCGGCATCTGGCACAGGCTCACTTTCGGGCAGGCGTTGTAAACAGTGACCGGCAGAGGCGCAGGCGGGACGTTGGTGCACCCGGCGCACAGCATCAGGCAAATCAGTGCGATACCAGCGGCGAAATTCGTCGTTTTCATTGAGTAACCTCATGATGGTCTGTTCCTGTCGCTGCGCCGCCTCGCGCGCTGCGTCGAGCTGGCCGCGCAGCTTCACCTGCGCCCGCTCGTTGTTATCCGCCATGCTGACGGCCACGCTGAGCTGATTTTTCAGCATTCCGATTTGTCTTTTCTGGCCGTCGGCTACGCGATTCGCCTTTTCAAAGCTTCGCGAGAGCGTGCTGTTTTCGCGCCCCAGCCAGACCAGACCGGCGAGCGCCAGCAGAAGTAAAATGATCAGCGTTTTCATGATGCTCCTTTCAGGCACAGCGCCCGCTCACGGGCGCGGCGGTTTTCAAGGCCGGCGTTACGCACGCCGTTGACATACACCCAGCGGGGGAGCTGATCGCACGCCTGCGCCCACTTTTTCGCGTTGATAAACCCCATCAGCGTTGACCGGCAGGCCGCGCCGGTGCCGACGTTAAAAGAAAAGCTGACCACCGCGTCATAAACCGGCGGCGGCATGGCGACCGGCGCGCAGACTGCGAGCGCTTTCTCCACCTTCAGCACGTCGCCGACCAGGTTCACGGCGGCCTCGCGTTCGGTAATATCCCGCGCCGGCACCACTCCCGCCGTGTGACCGATGCCCGACGTCCAGACGCCGGCGCTGCACTGGTAGGGCTTCAGGCGGCACCCCTCCAGATCGCCAATCAGCGCGAGCCCCTGCGGCGAGGTATGCAGGCGCCCGAAATCGGGCAGCAGCGCGGCCAGCGCCAGCACGGCGCCCACGGCACAGCGTTTAACGATTAAGTTCACGGATAATTTCCTCTTTGCTTGCGCGCGTGGTGAGAAACAGCATCGCCTGGCGCCGGTAATACCAGTTCACGGCCACCGTGACGGCGACGCCGCACATGCCGAAATAGGCGGCAACGTCCTGCGGCGTCATGGCACCGAAGAAGGCCAGCAGGACGGAAAGCCAGTAGGCTAAAAAGGTGCTGATTTTTTCCATGGTTAATCCCATAAGTTGATACTCTCAGCGGCGGGCGCCGGCGCGATATCAGGCAGCTCGACCGCCGTGCCGTGGGGCAGAACGGCGCCGAGCTCGGCAAGGCCCGGATTGGCAGTCAGCACCGTCTCGACAACCCCCTCCGTGCGCCCGTAATGGCGCGCACAAATCGCATCGAGCGTGTCGCCCTGTAACGCGAAGGTTTTCATCAGATTTGCCCTATGATGCAGTGCGGCCTGTCCTGAAGGCGGGCCACTGACCAGCGCATATCCCGCCACAGTTCATCGACCGTACTGTCGATGCTGTCGGCCTTTTTATCCCCTTTGCCGCTGGCGTCGGCGCCGCGATAGCGCCCGTAAAGCGAGGCGGTCGCCATCGCGCTGACGGCGCGCAGATACAGGAATATCCGCACGCTTTCGCCGTCGAGCACATCCGCCGGCACGTCAGCAAGACGCTTAAAGCCTGCGGCCTGCTGCGCGCGGCGGTATTCCGTCAGCTCGGCGTTGGTTTCCGCGATGCCGGCACAGATGGCCTCGCGTACGCGCGCCGGCGAAAATGTCTGCTCAAGGCGCATCAGCTCGCGGACCCGCTTCGGCTCCACGTCCGGGAAAAACGGGGTGTTCTTAATCACCGGCTCATCACCGGGCGGCGTGAGGTCTGCCGGCCCGCCAGGCTGCTCCTCGCCGCTGATAATCCGCATCATTACTTTCTCCTGTCAGGGTGGGCGGTGGACGCCGGTCGCAGACCGGGTAAAACCCGCATTGACCGGCGTGCCGCCCTGGCGCGTGGCGCATTCTGTTAAACGGCGTTTTTCCTCGGGCGACCACGTTTTGCGGGCGTCGCGGATCGCGTTGTCTTTTTACGGGGCGCGGCGGTCTTTGCCGCCGGCCTGGCGGGTTTCGGTTGCAGCTCCCGGTCGAGGCGCTCAATCTCTTTTTTCACGCCGGCCTGTGTGTCGAGCTGCATCGCGCGGCGCAGGTGCTCCAGCGCGGCGGCGGGTTCTCCGGCATCGCGCAGCACAAGTCCGGTGACTTTATGCAGCTTCGCGCGTACCTGGTCGGGCATATCCGCGGCCTGCGTGAGCGCCAGCGTATCGGTCAGAAGCGCAGTACTGACCGTCTCGCCGGCGGCATGGGCGCGCATCGCGGCGAGCGCCACCTCCTCGGTAAAGAGGTACGCGGGCGCGCGGCGGTGCTGTCCGGGCATGGTCAGGCCGTAGCGCAGGGCATAGCGGGCGATATCGAGCGCGCCGGCAATGTCGCCGGCATCGAGACGCCAGAGCATGACTGTCATCAGAATATCGTCCTGTGCGCCTTTGCCCTGCTGAAGTACGCCGGTGACCCACGGCTGATAGAACGGCAGCAGCTCGCGCTTTTTCTCCGCCTTACGCTCGGTGGAATGGATTTGTTTAAGGGTGCGTTGGTCGGCGGCCAGCTTAACCAGCATCTGCTCGTAAGCAGTGGCATGGCGCAGCAGGCTGTCCTGCCGCTGCGCGGTTTCACTGGCCGAGACCCGCATCATGTGACGCTTTGCGGGACTCGTCATGGCTTAGCCTTCCTGCGCTGGCGTTGCGGTTTCCTTCACGTCTGGCGCGGCCGTGGTGAAGGTGCCGACCTTGATGTTTTCCACCAGGCAGCCGGCGGCGTAGTCTTCCACCACGTAATCGATATTCATCGACTCGTAGTTCTCCACACGGTCGAGCTTCGCGTTTTCCTCGATAACGCGGCGGTGGCTCTCATCCATGAAGTAGATAGAGAGGTTTTCCAGCGTGGTGATCATCAGCGCATCCGGCGGGAAATACGGCACGCGCACCGCCGGCAGGTTGCCGATTCGTTTCTGGCTGACAATGACGTCGGCGGCCAGCAGGTCGCTGTTATCCTGCTGCTTATTGACCAGCGGGAAGTATTTGTCGGCCAGCAGCTGACGACCGCAGATAACCACCATATCCGGGTTTTCCTGGTGCCACGGCGCAATCATGGTGTTGGTCGCATCCATGACCAGCGCGTCGAGGTTTTCATAGTCGCCGCCCTTGCCGACGCGGATCACGTCAGACACAACCTCACCGCTTTCAGCCGTGACCTTATCCATCACGCGCGACGGTGCCTGGTTGCGGTACTTCTGAAGCCAGCCCACCGCCACATCCTGAAGCATCGGGTTTTCAGCGCGGTTAGACGTTGGCGCACGCTTCACGCCGTTAAAGCCGGCCATGATGAAATCGAGCGCCTGACGCTTGATGATGGCGTTGCGGATACGCAGCTGGAAATCCTGAAAACGCGCCCACAGGTCGAGGGTTTTGTAGCGCAGGTGAAAGTCGAAGTTAATCTGATCGCACTCGTACTTGTTGGACTCCAGCGCGGCGAAATCCCCGGTTTCGCGGGCATGGCCATTCGCGGTGTCTGCCGTGCTGGCGATGGAGCCGGTAACGCCGACGCCAATCTTTTCGCCCTTGAGTTCGCTCACCGGCACGATGTTGATTTTCGTCAGAAACTCCGAGGATTCCTGCACGGTATCCATCAGGGTTTGCGTGACCGACGGCTGCACGCTGAATTTTTTCGACACGTCGCCGACGCCGATACCGTTCAGCTCGGCAATACGGGAGAGGTAGGCATTAAATTTAAAGCGGGTTTCCTGGCGCATGGTTTTTCCTGTTGTCAGGTGAATTTACGGGTGTGCGTGCCGGCGCGGCCGGTCAGCAGTTGGTCGACAGCGAATCACCTTCGCCGCCGGTCGCCTGCGTGCGTCGGGGCTGCGTAAAGCTCTCGGTGTTGTCGAGCGTGCTTTTCAGGTCGGTGAGCGCCTGGCTGGTCTGCGTGGTCTGGCTGGTCACGTCCTGCTTCAGCGCGCTGAAGGCGTTTTCCATCGCCGCGATACGCTGTTCGGTGGCGCTCAGATTTTCCGGGCTCGCTTTAAAGCGGTTAAGAGGATTTGATTTGGCGGTGCGGCAGAATTCGAGGTATTCGGTACCGAGGCTTGCCGGATCGTCAGTCACGGCCAGGCCGACCAGATAGCATTTACCGCTGTTGGCAAAGTTCGGCTGAATTTCCATTGAGGTGTAAACCTTCTGGCCCTTGCCGACCATGTCGACCAGGTTATCGAGCGGGGCGATTTTCGCAAACAGCGCCCATTTGCCGTTAAGCGCAGAATCGTCATCAATCTTTTCGGCTTTTAGCTCGACCACATCGCCATAGCGGTTAAAGACGCCTTCGGGCAGGATGCCGCGCAGGTGCTCCAGGTTGATGCGGCAACCATAAACGCGCGGATCAAAACTCGCGGCCATTTCCTGAATATCGCCGGCGCTGATAACGCGACCGTCGCAGGTGTCGCCCTCGACGCCGATACGAAAGAATTTTGAGACTTTTTTTGCCATTGTCAGGAGTCCTGATAGTGGGGTTACGGGTTCGGGGTTAGTTTCCCGGCGCCGCGTTTCCTTCGCTATCAATCCCGGATGGATAAGCCTCCACACAACAGCGCCTTAGCGAATCGCCGGGCGCGCTTAAGTAGCCTTGCCGTGTACCACTTACGGCGAGGCTTTCATGACCATCACCACCGACACCACGCTTTTAAACGACCCGCGACGACAGGCGGCGCTGCTCTACTGGCAGGGCTTTTCCGTGCCGCAAATCGCGGAGATGCTTAAGACCAAACGCCCCACCGTGCAGAGCTGGAAGCAGCGCGACGGATGGGATGCGACGGCACCCATTCAGCGCGTCGAAAACACGCTTGAGGCGCGGCTGATTCAGCTTTATGCAAAGCCCGAGCTGACCGCGCACGACTTTAAAGTCGCGGATTTTCTCTCGCGTCAGATGGAGCGCCTCGCCAGGGTGAACCGCTACGGCCAGACCGGCAACGAGGCGGATTTAAATCCCAACGTGGCGAACCGCAATAAAGGTGACCGCCGCAGGCCGAAAAAGAATTTCTTCAGCGAGGAGGCGATTGAGAAACTCAGGGAGATTTTTTTCGAGGAGTCTTTCGACTATCAGCTGCGCTGGCACAGGGCCGGGTTAGAGCACCGCATCCGCGACATTCTTAAATCGCGCCAGATTGGCGCCACGTTCTACTTTTCCCGCGAGGCGCTGCTGCGCGCGCTGGAAACCGGCCATAACCAGATATTTTTATCCGCCTCCAAAACGCAGGCGTATGTGTTTCGCGAATACATCATCCAGTTTGCGCGCCGGGTGGATGTTGAGCTGTCAGGCGATCCGATTGTCATCGGCAACAACGGCGCAAAGCTGATTTTTCTCGGCACCAACTCCAACACCGCGCAGAGCCATAACGGCGACCTGTATGTCGATGAGATTTTCTGGATACCGAATTTCCAGCGGCTGCGTAAAGTCGCCTCGGGCATGGCGTCGCAGAAGCACCTGCGCTCGACCTATTTCTCGACGCCCTCCACTCTCGGGCATGGCGCGTTTCCTTTCTGGTCTGGTGAGCTGTTCAACAAGGGCCGCACCTCAGCAGCCGAGCGCGTGGATATTGATATCAGCCACGCGGCGCTCGCCGGCGGCATGCTGTGCGGGGATGGTCAGTGGCGCCAGATTGTCACCATCGAGGACGCGCTCGCCGGCGGCTGCGACCTGTTCGATCTTGACGCGCTGAAGCGTGAAAACAGCGCCGAGGATTTCCGCAATCTCTTCATGTGTGAGTTCGTCGACGATAAAGCGTCGGTGTTTCCGTTCGAGGAGCTGCAACGCTGCATGGTCGACAGCCTGGAGGAATGGGAAGACTTCTCGCCCTTCGCGGCGCGCCCGTTCGGCTCGCGCCCGGTGTGGATTGGCTACGACCCGTCGCATACCGGCGACTCCGCCGGCTGCGTGGTGCTGGCGCCGCCGGTTGTCTCGGGCGGCAAGTTCCGCATTCTGGAGCGCCACCAGTGGAAAGGTATGGACTTCGCCACCCAGGCGCAGGCCATCCGCGAGCTCACTGAAAAATATCAGGTCGAGTACATCGGTATCGATGCAACCGGCATCGGCCAGGGCGTGTTTCAGCTTGTGCGCGCCTTCTGGCCTGCCGCGCGCGAAATCCGTTACAGCCCGGAAGTCAAAACCGCAATGGTGCTTAAGGCAAAAGACACCATCAGCCGCGGCTGTCTGGAGTACGACGCCGGCGCCACGGATATCACGCAGTCCTTTATGGCTATCCGCAAGACCATGACCAGCAGCGGGCGCAGCGCCACCTATGAGGCGAGCCGCAGCGAGGAAGCGAGTCACGCGGATGTTGCGTGGGCCACCATGCACGCCCTGTTAAACGAGCCGCTGACCGCCGGGAGCGGCCAGGCATCATCCTCAATTCTGGAGTTTTACCGATGAGTAAACGTAAAAACCGCCAGCGCGATAACCGCGCGGCCACGACCACCGCCGGCACGCAAAAGATGGAGGCTTTCACGTTTGGCGAGCCGACGCCGGTACTCGACCGCCGCGATATTCTCGATTATGTCGAGTGCATCAGTAACGGCAAATGGTATGAGCCGCCCGTCAGCTTCGCCGGCCTGGCAAAAAGCCTGCGCGCCGCCGTGCATCACAGCTCGCCGATTTATGTGAAGCGCAATATTCTGGCAAGCACGTTTATTCCGCACCCGCTGTTATCACAGCAGGATTTCAGCCGCTTCGTGCTGGATTTTCTGGTGTTCGGTAACGCCTTTCTTGAGGCGCGAAAAAGCGTGACCGGCAAGGTTATCAGGCTGGATGCCTCGCCGGCCAAATACACGCGGCGCGGCGTGGAGGAGGATGTTTACTGGTGGGTGCCGGGCTTTTCTCAGCCGCAGCAGTTTGAGCCGGGCTCAGTGTTTCACCTGCTGGAGCCGGATATCAACCAGGAGCTTTATGGGATGCCGGAATATCTCAGCGCGCTTAACTCGGCATGGCTGAATGAATCCGCGACACTGTTCCGTCGCAAGTATTACCAGAACGGCGCGCACGCGGGGTACATCATGTACGTGACCGACGCAGCGCAGAGCAGCACCGACGTAGAGGCGATGCGTGATGCGATGCGCAGCTCGAAAGGGCTCGGCAACTTTAAGAATCTGTTTTTCTACGCGCCGAACGGCAAACCCGACGGGATTAAAATCGTGCCGTTAAGCGAGGTCGCCACCAAAGACGACTTTTTTAATATTAAAAAGGTGAGCGCGTCCGACATGCTCGATGCCCACCGCATCCCGTTTCAGCTCATGGGCGGCAAGCCGGAAAACGTCGGCAGCCTGGGCGATATCGAGAAGGTGGCAAAGGTGTTTGTGCGCAACGAGTTGACACCGCTTCAGCAGCGCTTTAAAGAATTAAATGATTGGCTAGGAATAAAGATAATTGATTTCATAAACTACAGCATATAGAAACACGCCCCTAACATGCACTTAGGGGCTAATTAAACTGGATAAAATCACAAATTATGAACAACCTCACAGACTTTTGTTAATGATAGCCTGTTCTCATTTTCAATTGTAAAAATGGGGAACCCATTTTGCGTATCAGGATCCGGCAACGGATTTCTTACTGTGCATCTCTTATAAGGCTGTCTTCTTCGAGATAACTTACTTATAACACCCACATATCCGACCTTTTTTGTTAAATGACCATGAAGCCTCAATACAGAATAAAACCATTGACACAAATGGATACCAGTTATTACTTGCTTAACTGCTCCCGTTGCGGCATATGACTTTAAGTCAATAACAACAAAATAATCAACATCTTTATAAGTTGTAACAAAAACACCGTCACAAACGGAACAAATCCCCTCTAACGATGAGGGTTTAAGAAATTTCCAGACTGGCTTTGGAACGCTTGGGGAGTCCAAAGAAAAACCATAGATCCCACTACCATTTACTAATAATTTCTTATTGGCAGCCCCGGGATTTTCTTCAACAACAGCCCAGCATTCCTGTTCTCTTTTCAATTGAAAAGCTGGTTCAATACAGCCTTGCATAACATTCACAATACTATTCATAATTATCGGCACCCTCATCCATAGAGCGACCATCCACTAAGGAATAATAAATCTCGTCATTATCATAATTAATTGAATTAATCACCTCATCGAAGGTAATTGCATTAATACCCTCATTCGTTTTTTTCATTTCACTCACGGAATTATTATCAAAAACGTAAGCAGCAACGCACTCAGGGTTTAATATTGACTCTATACTAATCCCTTGTTTTTTCATTAGAGCATCTCTTTCTGAAACAAGCTCATCAGGAACGGAGTGAAGCATCATCAAACTGTTGATTTCCTTGACAAAGTAATCACTGTGAGTACTTACAACAATACGCAACCCTGAATTTACAAGTTTTGCAAGGAATCGTGCGATAACGCGCTGATTTGAAGGGTGTAAGTTCAATTCAGGTTCGTCAATCATCAATATATCCCCTTTCTTGGCTTGATGCTCCAGGTAAAACCAAAGCCCAAAAAGACTTTTCACAGTAGATGATGATAAGTGCAATTCAATTTTTCTCGCTGTTTTATTTCCTTTTTTATAAGTTGAAAAATAAATTTGCCCTTCAGTATCAACCGAATATTTACCAGAAATTATTCTCTTGAGCTCTTCAGCCAGATTATGAAACTCACCATTTTTATTCTTTCTATTGACCTTGATCTCATTAAGCCAATCAATATAATTCGCAATAGGGGCAGAGTATTTAGACTTCATAACATCATTCAAGAGAGAGTTTAAATCAAATTGTTCTTTAGAAGCATGATGCAATAAAGCCGTCCTCCTTGAGCTTAACTCATTAAAAAACAAATGAAGGCCATTCCTTTCCGCTGGAATTAAAAATGCAGGGTTTTCATCATATTCTATTTTCAACAACTGACTTAATACCCTGTTGATAAATGACTCTAACCTAGGAAAACCAGAGTCCAGTAAAGTCATTTGTAACATATCGCTATGACTTTTTTTGGTAATCAGCATTATTTCTTTTTTCCCAGTCCCCAAAATGAGACTGATCTCTACTTTTTTTTCTAGCACATTCGCTTTCAAAGCGTTTTCATCTATAACCCAATCAAAAGCTGAATCGGCAAATATATCTTTATCGCTTGTATTAAAAACATTCTCAAGCATCTTTGAAGATGTTTTATTGAACTCCTTTTTTATTGCAGCAAAATTATCTTCAATCCATTCAATTACATTAAACTCAAAATTACCAACTTCAACCAATTGTTTTGCAAAATTTGCAACTTGTGGCAACTTCAAGAAAGGAGATGGCATATTCAAAAAACCATATAGGCTATACATAACCCATGTTTTACCTGTATTGTTCTTACCGCACAACAGAGTCAATGGCTTGGCATCAATTTCACCTCGTGAAATGCATCCTATGTTTTTAAAAGAAAATGTCCAAGATGCTAACTTTTTAACAATTGGAGTTTTAATGTTTTCCACTGAACGTCCTTAACTGATTACATTTTTAAAGATCAAACCTTGAAGATCCAGGAAAGTCAATCTCATAGAAAGCGCGCAATGCTATCCCCGCCTCGCCTGCCCGCTTCCTGGGGTGGTTTTAATGCAACTGCATCAACGGTCGCGAGCCGTGCCAGCGCTGGCGTGATGCTGCTTAGGGGTTGTACAGTAACGCATGCAATCCCATGCATCTTATACATGCATGGCTTTTTTATGATTTTGTGACGCCAATAATAAAAAAGCCCATCAATGATGGGCCTGAAAAAATACCGTTAGTGATCACTGCAATTCGAGCTGGAAATCGTCATTAAAATGACCGAAAGGTGGCTCTGTCCGGGTGCGGTCTGTTAAATAAGTGCAACCCTGGCTTAGTGATACCGGCCACGGTATTTCAAACATAAACACACCGTCACAAGTTCGCCCCAGCCAGTACCCACCGCCGCACTCTGTGGGGCGCTGGAAAAAGGCCAGACCGCCGGGAACATAGCGCGGGAGGGCTTCGCCCCGGTAAACGACCTGATAGTCATCGTCTTTTTTACCCATTGCCTAACGCCTCGCTTTGCTCGTTATTCAACGCCGAAGCCGGCAGGAAATTTCCTTGCCGGCTTCGGCGTTCACTCAGTGCATCCAGCTGTCGTATGACCAAACTATGCCAGAATGCCCATCACGCGCTTTTATCTTTGACCGGACTAAACTCGCTTAACTCAAAATCGTTAGCGCTGTTTTTACAAATGCATTTCCGTTTCCTCGTTACCGCGAAGAGTCATCTATGGAGCAGGAATAATCATGGTTGCGGATTTTTGCCATCAGTTCATCGGTAAGCTCAGAAACCCACTGAATAGCGAGCCGCTTTTCTTCATCGTTGCAGTCGCTGGCAGCTACCAGTTTCATAAAAAAATCAATACGCTGAAGTTTTACCGACTCCCAGAAACACTCTTGCATTTTCCCTCCTGACATCAACTACCGAACAAAATACTGTATATAAATACAGCATATAACACTCAGGATGTTGTAAACCTTTTTCCGGTTTCAAGAGGATGATTCTGATGTAATTTTTAAGCGCAACTATCGCAAATCATGAGTTAGCCCATGCATTAGCCAACCGCTCTGATAGCGTTAAACTTCACTAAAACCCGCTCCGCTCTCGCCTTATATTGGGCCTCACTAAGTACAGGCTTTGGCCCTCGCGCAGCAAATATTTCTCCAGAGCCCGATCCCCTGCACCATTTCCCGTTAATACACATCTTCGCCCCGCTCATAAGCGACAGGGCTTACCCACGGCTAAGAGTTTCACCGGTTAAAAGCTGGATCTCGTCTATTGTCCTGACGATGCCAGCCACGTTTCTTTCGGTGGCATGGTTAAAGGTTCGCCGTTTCACCGCTTTCCTTTCTCTCAACCGGTCAGTCAGTTGACGGCGTTCGCGGCGGGTCAATGGCCGGGTGAGATCAACCGGCGGCCTTTCTGCAGGATCTGGCCCTGCCTCCGGCGTACAGTTATTGACAGAACTCCGAGAGGGCGCAAAAGCGCCCTTAACTTCAAAACCTTCGGCCTGCGGCCGTTTAGCAACAATCTTCCACTGCTTGAGCCGCGTAATAATGGGCGTGCAGTTGCCGACTTCCTTGTCATAAACCCCACGAATGCGCACACACTCCTCGCCGTATTCGTTAACCGCATCGGTGCTTTCGTACCAGGTGCGCACCTGAAGCTCATCACGGCGCACAAACGGGCCGCCCTGGGCGTTAACGTAGCCTGCCCAGTCGCCCGCATCAGCGGCATCATGCACAAGCGCAAACTCCACACTGAGCCCTTTCGCCGTTTCAGCGTCGGCCATCCGGCGCAGTTCGCGATAAACTGTCACCGGCGCACCGCCCACAAACTGAAACTGACGGATGCGCCAGCGGGCCGCCCAGGCCGATACGGCCGGCGCGGTTTCCCTGAGCATTTCGCCGCTCTCGTCGTCGCGCTCATCATCAAGCGCGTAACCGTCGATATTTTTGCTGATGTATTTCGCCACGTAGCCGGTGGCGCTGCCCTTGTCCGGGTCGATAGCTTCAGCGTGAAAGCGGGCCTTGCGAGCCTTCTCGCTTTTAAGCTCGTGATGGTCTTCTTCACGGGCATATCGCGTAATCACGGCGCGCACGCGGACGACATCCTCCGGCAGCATAAACATCAGCATATGCCAGTGTGGCGTGGCGTCGTGGTGCGGCTCGGCGACGCGAATACCGAATATGCGAATATCGTCACGGTGCAGCTTCGCGCGAATGCGCGCCCACAGCCCCGTTAAATAGCGCTGTGTGTCAGCCGGGCTGGCGCCGTTCCATCTGCTGTTACGGTAGCCGGCCTTTGTGGTGGCGTGGAATTTAGACGGGGCGGTCAGCGTGTAAAACTCGCCAACATAGCCGAGCTCGTTACAGATATTTTCGAAGCCGCGGATGCGGGTCATTAGCTCGCAACGGCGGATCGCCGGGTTGGCGACGCTACCGTCGTATTTTTCGATAAGGCTGATGCGGTTGCCTTCTTCATCTTCCAGCTCCATCCCCTTGAGAAATTCGCGGGTGCGGCGTTTCTGTTCGCGCCAGTCACTCACACAGCTTTTGCTGGCATACGCGCTGTGCTTTTTGCTGACGTTCCCGAGCGCGATGTGCAGATGCTCGCGCCATTCTGCGGCGACGCGGCGCAGGCGGCCTGTCCACCATTTCTCGGTCGCCATGCGCAGCACTGCCGGCCCAACATCTTCGGCGGTCACATATTTTGTGGTGATTTTTTCCCACAGGGGCGGAGCGTTTTTAAAGTGGCGGGTGATACGCGCGGCGCACATATACGAGGCGTGCAGCGCCTTTAACTCGCTGCCCTCCTGGATTTCAACGGTGCCTAATTCAGCAACGATAAAATTGGCGATATCGCCGGCAAGCAAATCGATATCGGCTTTCGACATATCAGCCAGGCGGTTATAACGCGCGGTCATGTTCACAAGCCGCGTTGTCAGGTAACGGGCTGACACATCATCATCCCGGCCATCAAAAACTGGCAGGGCCACATCTGGCGAAATAGCCTCAATACGATATTTCGCCGCAACCAGTTCAAGGCGTGGTAATGCCCTCCGGGTGAAATTCACCAGAAAGGCATTAGCTCGCTGAACATCATGCTCACGCTCCAGCTCGTCGGCGCGACGGCGCACGCCGTAACGCACCAGGTCAGGCTGTTTTTCCAGCTCGTTACGCGCATGCAGCAGCGCCGCAATCATCCGATCGCGGCGGCGCTCCTGTTCATAGGTCAGATACGGGCTGGCGATGGCCTCGTGTGGCGCATTGAATGCATAGGCATAAACAGCATCGGTCATTCACATACGCCCGCATAGATACTGCTGCAAACAGACAGGTCGTTTGTTGCAGCCAGTAAATCAAACTGTGCGCCACCCCGGCTTGTCATGGCCCAGTCGCGATAACTTTCGATGCCATAGGCGCCGACAGTCACTACCTCGATTCGTTTTTCCGCCCGGCGTGGGTCATGTGTGGAAGGGAAAAAGGTTGAGTTTCCGCGGCGCGAACAGGCAGCAACCAGGCGTTCCCACTCTGCGACGCGTTTTATTTCTTCTGGCCAGCGGCTGAAAATCTCCGCCAGTTCGGATTTGCGGGCGTGGATACAGGGCATGCATCCGACTCGGCTGCACCCCTGCTGATACAACGGGTTCGGTTTGATTCCGTGGCGTTTGGCAATAGCGAAAACGTCTTCGTGTAGCCATTTTAAAATTGGCCGGTATACGTGCAGCCCTGGAGTGTTATCGGCGTCTTCCTCCCATTCCGGCAATAACGCGCGTGCGGGGGATTCCTGAGCCCTGACTCCCTGCCAGCTGATAACCTCAGTGTACTCTTCGAGCGCAGGAACAATAACCTGCGCCCTGACAGGCTCATGCTTAAGGTCGAAGGTGCAGAAACGAGCCTTTGTTGAAGGGAAGCGTCCTTTCAGCATGCAGAGATCCAGAAACGGATTCCCGGTTGGGTGCAGTATCTCAAGAGCCTGTGCCACACGTTCGGCCGCCTCATCAGCCGACATACCGCACTCTTCAACCAGAGTAACGGGCCAGCGGGTGGCGATGAACTGGCGTTTACCCGCAATCTGACGGGTGAAATCAGCCCTGACGCGCTTTACTGGACCTAACTTCTGCTCCAGATACTCCAGGTATTCCATGGTCTGTGGATGCTCATGCCCGGTATCTGCAAATACATTGAGATAAGCCACACCGGCTTCAATAGCGCGCAGCCACTGCGCCAGGCTGTCTTTTCCTCCTGATACAGAGATAATGTTGATGGTGTCCTTCATTGAACAGCGTGGATCAATGTTGTTCATACAGCCCCCTTATAATGCAGGCTTTTAAGCTCCTTAATTTCCTGGCAGGTCACACAAAGCTCAACACCCGGTAATGCGGCGCGGCGCGCTTCAGGGATAGGCCCGTTGCATGATTCGCAGAGAAAACGAGAAGGCGCAGCCTGCCGGCTGCGCGCTTTGTGGATATGGCGCTCGCGTTCTTCCTCGACGCGCTGCTGTACAAGGTCCATTACATCGGCCATCAGTGCAGCTCCTGCGCTTCGTTGACAATCCTCACCGCCTCATCGCGCAGCAGCTCGGCGGCCTCGGTACTGGACAACCGACCATTTGCAATGTGATCGGCCAGGTTATCGAGGCGGGAGGCCATCACATCAGCGCGACCGCGACGCTCATCGAGACGCGGCTGGGCCAACATCGAAACAATTCCGGCATCGTCCGGACCAATTTGGGTTTTACGTGTCTGCATATTACGCATATTGCTTTCTCCTGATTTTGGGCAAAAAAATGCCCGGCGGGTTTACGCCATTAATTTCTTTACGGGTTATTTACTCGGGTAAAACAGCTTCATGCAGCGAGAAACGGCGCGGCAGGATATCGCCCCATCGCGTTATTTCATTCATCGCCCTGATAAGCATTAAACGGCGAGGCTGGTCGAAATACTCAAACGGTTTTCCAACTTCATCGCTTTTGAATGTTCCCGGCTCCATGCGGTTAGCCAGCGTCATCACGACAAACTTAAAGTTGTCGTCAAGCTTATTGAAATTACGCAGCGCACCGTTTTGCGTCGCCTTTAACTGATGATGAAACCGCGCAAAACATTCCACACCGGTCATTTTCTCCGGTCGGGTTTCTTCACAACGGGCATTATTAAACGGCTTCGCACCGGGCTTAATTGGTGCTGATATGGTGTTTTGGTTCATACCGACTCCAGAAAAAGTTTTATCCGACTCACCAGTGAAGGTTTAGCGCTGTTGCGCAGGCCGTTTAATAATGCCGACTGATCGCGGCTCGGGTGCCAGCGCTGACCTTTTTTACCGACTATCCAGCCATGTCCGTAATGCATGGACGGGCTTTGTTTTTTTAACAGTGAAGCAAAAGAGGGCTCCATGCTTCACCTCACATCAGGCCAAACGTAGCGCCAATGCCGCTAACGGTATCAACAGCGCTTGCAACCGCCGGACTGCCTTGGATGCGATGCTGGACTGCGAGAGCCGCCAGGAATAAGCAGCGAATCCCCGTGTTGACATTCGTTACCAGCGAGCTTTTGCGACATTGGGTCATGTGCTCGGAAGAAATGGCCCCTGCTGCTAACTGCCCCACCTCTGCTGTTGCTTTCATGACATATACGGGCAGCTTTTCAGTTGCCAGCTCGTTAACCGGCACGCAAGGCATGCAATGCATTTGCGCGAGAAAACCGTCAACCAATGTCGAGTCTTCCGTGATATCGGTCAGCAACATAATTTCTTTCGCCGTCAACTCATGCGGCTGCTCAGGGTTGAGCTTATTAGTTAGCGTCTGCGGTTTTATACCGGCCTTTTTTGCCAGGCTGGTAACGTTATGGCGTGCAGCAAAAGCGCGACATGCTTCGTCATAATGCGGATGTATGGAAACGCGAAAATCAAACATGCTGTAAATCCTTTTATGTCTCAAAATGGGACCAGTTACCCAACAACAATTCTGAAGTTAGAGTGACCTAAGGATTCGCGTACCTGATCTGCCTTATAAGCAAGATAACGAATACGCACATGATCTTTATTTTTTATCTTTGGAACTATGTACTTAGCCAGTTTTCCATGATGGATTTTTTGATACACCGAGCCACGGGAGATACCTTCCCATTCTGCGAACTCGGCAGGCGTCGCAAACTCTTTAAGTACACAAATTGATATATCAGTGCTCATAAGGCAGTATCTCTAAGTTTTGTTCCGTTTTATCTCGTTTTATAAAGTTAAGGTTTGTTTTTCAAACCTTGAGTGGATACTAAGATCGCGTTTTGTAAACGTCAAGGGTTTTGATTATGAGATTTATCAAAGTTGGCAACGACAGCGGTGGCCGGGATGCGATTAACCGGCTTATCAAAGCTTATAATTTCAGCTCCCGACAGCAGCTTTGTGACCATCTGTCGGTGTCTAAAAGCACTATGGCAAACAGATACTTAAGGGATAGTTTTCCTGCGGAATGGGTGATTCAATGCGCCCTTGAGACAGGAGTCTCGCTGCTTTGGTTAGCGACTGGGCAAGGAGATAAATCAGACAAAAAACCAAGTACTGATTATGTGAACTCGGCTGATATCAGAAACCTTTCTGAGGTGGTTGCTCCTGAAATTGACAAGGTTAAGTTGCATGGTGGAGCTTTGGTTGAGGATGGCAAGGTCATTCTGGATAGCAGCCTAATTCCAAAAGATATTATCGATCCGCTGCTGGTTAGTGCCGAAGATAGTTTTTACTTAATTGACCATAGCGTAACGCCGCCGGTTAATGGTCTGTGGCTCGTTGATATCGACGGTATCAAGAGCATTGCTAAACTCACTCGCCTGCCTGGTAACCGTTTAGTTGTTACTCAGGGAGAATCTTCATTTGAATGCTCACTGGATGAAATCGATGTCATGGGCCGAGCGGTCAGGATGATTAAGAGCATTTGAGATGACTGTAAGAAAGCAATCTAACGGGAAATGGTTGTGCGAATGCTATCCGAACGGACGCGAAGGTAAGCGCGTCCGTAAGCAGTTCGCGACAAAAGGCGAAGCCATAGCGTTTGAGAACTTCACTATGGATGAAGTGAATAAAAAACCATGGTTGGGAGAGAAAGAAGATCGCCGTCGTCTATCTGAAGTTATTGAACAATGGCATTCGCTGTACGGGCAGACACTTGCAGACCCTAAGCGCCTGATGGCTAAACTAAGCATCATATGTAACGGCCTCGGCAATCCGATAGCGTCAGAGTTGACCGCTGGCGACTTTACTAAATACCGGGAAGCGCGGCTTAAAGGGGAAGTAAGAAGCGAGGATGGGACGTTAATGTCGCCCGTAAAACCTCGGACGGTAAACCTTGAGCAACGCAACCTATCTTCTGTTTTTGGCACACTGAAAAAGCTCGGCCACTGGTCAGCGCCTAACCCGCTCGCCGGCTTACCAACATTCAAGATCGCAGAGGGTGAGCTGGCGTTTCTTACACCGGAAGAAATCAAACGCCTGCTGGATGCCTGTGCGGAGTCTCAAAGCCCATGCCTGTTGATGATCGCAAAGATATGCCTGGCCACTGGTGCGCGATGGAGTGAAGCCGAAAACCTTCAGGGCCATCAGTTATCAAAATACCGCATTACTTACACCAAGACGAAGGGCAAGAAAAACCGAACTGTGCCTATATCTCAAGATCTGTATGACGAACTTCCCAAAAACCGAGGGAAGTTATTCACGCCATGCAGAAAAGCCTTTGAGCGTGCGGTGAAGCGTGCTGGTATCGACTTACCTGAAGGCCAGTGCACACATGTTCTGCGCCATACGTTCGCCAGTCATTTTATGATGAACGGCGGAAACATCCTTGTTCTTAAAGAAATTTTAGGGCATGCCGATATAAAAATGACAATGATTTACGCTCATTTTTCTCCAGATCACTTGGAGGATGCTGTGACAAAAAACCCTCTTTACAGCTTAATTAAATAAGGGAAAAGTATACAATGGATCTGAACATAAATGAGATAATTAAGTATTCTGTTGCGATAATTACCCCAATCATCCAAATATTCGCAGTGAGATCCGGGTGGGTATTCCCAAAGGATAAAATCTTTAACTCACGTAAAAACATAAGTGAGTTTTCTTATACCCTTTACAAAAATACAGACGCCCCTGATTTTAAAAAATTCGCTTATGCTTATGGCATTGCAGCAATAACGAAAGACAAAAACCTAACGCCAGAACAAAGAGAAATCCTTTTAGGAGTTAATGATCCAGTTAATGACATTGATAACTATAGCAAATGCCAAAGACTTATTTCTATTCACAGTGAAAAGCAGATATTTAAATGGGCAAAAAAAATATATCGTTTTTGGTTATACAGAAAACTGGTGCAATTAATATGTTTAATCTTTTATTTTATTGGGGGGTTTATAACTTCCTTACCTTTGGTATACGAAGGTTTTGTTACTCAACATATAGTAGATAAAATACATAAACTAACCGATATGCAAAGATTAGGGATGTCTTGCTACTTTCTAGCACTTGGGATTTGTGTAGCATTGATGAGTCTTCACAAGCTATCAACAATTGCTATTGCTGAAAAAACTATCAAATCGAATCGCTGTAAACCCACAGATTTCAGCTCAAGATCCAGATGATGTGGCGACAATGTGGCGGCAGAGCATTAAAATCCTATAAAGCAGACAAACACCAGATAACACTAATGCTATGTTTTTAAACACAAATACCTGTTTTCATTATGATAAAAATGGTATGTAGGAATTTCGGACGCGGGTTCAACTCCCGCCAGCTCCACCAAAATTCTTGGTTGATGGTCACCAGAGCCAGTCAACGAAGTCCTAAGAGCCCGCACGGCGCAAGCCCTGCGGGCTTTTTTGTGTCTATTGTTAGCTGCGTGTACCCGGCTAAATTTAAAGAAAAATGGGTATACGTTTAGGTACACGCGCTATTAAGCATGTATCAATTTTGGACAGCAACGGGCATGGCTCGCATCACTCGCACTTCACTAACAGCAAAAGCCTTAAAGCTAAACCCCACGATAAAGACTTCACTCCACATGCTGGGGGTGACCTGTTCTTACTCGTTAAAACATCTGGTAAAAAATTCTGGCGCTTCCGTTATCAACGTCCGGCAACAAATCAGCAGACAACGATGGGACTCGGTGCCTTCCCTCCTTTTCGCTTGCTGATGCACGCGGGTTAAGAGCGGATTACCTTGCCTTATTAGCCAACGGAATCGACCCGCAAATTTAAGCTGAAGTTGCATAGGAACAGCAGCAAAGCGCGCCATACCGGACAGTATTTTCTCGACGGTCGCCGCTAACTGGTTCCAGCTCAAAAGCAAAAGCGTTACCCTTGATTACGCAAAAGACATTTGGCGTTCACTAGAGAAAGATGTATTCCCTGCCATTGGCGAGACCCCCGTTCAGCAAATCAAAGCCCGGACACTGGTTGAAGCTCTTGAGCCAATCAAAGCTCGTGGGGCGCTTGAGACTGTTCGTCGACTGGTGCAGCGCATAAACGAGATAATGATTTATGCCGTAAACACTGGTCTGATTGAGTGGCACTGCTGACCCTTGTTCGCCCTTCTGAGGCTTCCGGTGCCCGGTGGGCAGAGATTTATCTCGATGCAAAACTCTGGACAATACCTGCAGAACGTATGAAAGCTAAGAGCGAACACATCGTACCATTATCATCTCAGGCGTTAGAAATCCTGAATGTGATGAAACCAATTAGTGCTCAGCGAGAGCATCTTTTTCCCAGCAGGAATGACCCTAAGCAAGCTATGAATAGCCAGACTGCTAATGCTGCTTTAAAACGTATTGGTTATGGTGGTAAATTAGTAGCACACGGCCTAAGGTCTATAGCCAGCACTGACTTAGATGAATCAGGATATAATGCAGACGTCATCGAAGCAGCTTTATCACATATAGTAAAAATGAAGGGCGTAGTGCTTACAATCGTTCAACTTATCTAAGTCAAAGAGTTTCCTTAATGCAGTGGTAGGGGAAACATGATAAAAAAAAGGAGAGTAAAATTGAAGATTAATAGTTTTCAAGCCGATTCAGTATATGGATATTTAAATTTTAATATTGATTTTAATGATGATCTATCTTTTTTAGTAGGTAGCAATGGCACTGGGAAAAGCACAGTAATAAAATTAATTCAGGCATTGATAACTGTTGATGTCAAGGAGTTGCTAGCAATTCCATACGAACAGATAATTCTCACATATACCAACAGAAACGAGAAATATAAAATAGTTTCAAGAAAAGATCGGCAGCACATAAGGATAGTGCATACAGATATTGAAGAAGCACTTATCATCCCTATACTCGTCAAAGAAGAATTTATTGGCAGCGATAGAGATGTTAAAGTTTTTAGTCATGCTGATAGAGATTTAGCTGCTAATGCCACACTTAGAAAAATAAAATCCATAGTCCCTCCTGTGTTTCTAGGACTAGATAGAAAAACCTTCGGCTTTGATGATTTTGATTTGGATTATGAAACAACACTTTCTCGAAGAAATGATATTTTGATGCATAAAAAAATGCTAACATCAAAGAAAAGATTAATTACTGGGAGTCTAGGGGAGGCATTATTATCTGTAGAAATGATCATTCAAGATAAATACAGAAAAATAAGAGAGTTCGAAGACAAACAAGCTATTTACCTTAGAGACAGGATTTTAAAATCGTCTTTTAAATTCAACAGTTATAATGAAATGTTCTCCAATGGGCACGCTCTTGTTTGGGAGGATAAACAAAAAATACTCAAAAGAAAAAAAAGAAATCACAGAAGCAGTTAAAAAAAATCGGCAGCTTAGATAAATCATTAATGATAGATATTGAGAAGTTTTTCGATAATTTGAGCGATCTATTTGAAGAATTAAAAAACAGTGATGGACTTAATATAAACTGGCTACTTAACAAAGTTCAAATTGATAGAATTTCTGACATCCTTGATGTAATTGACGAATATAATGAAAAAATAGCCAGAATGTACAGACCTATAAATAACTTCTTAAACACAATAAACTCATTCTTGATTGATTCAAGAAAAAAGGTTGAAGTGAATACTGTTGGCAGGCTTGTTGTTGCTCGCCCAGACACTGAAAAATGTGATATTGATATTTTATCTTCTGGCGAGCGTCAGTTATTGGTAATAATAGCAAATGTCATGCTTAATAAATTCACAAATATCAGCAGGGTTATTATTATCGATGAACCGGAATCTCGCTACATTTAAAATGGCAGGAAAGATTCTCAGAAACCATATTGGCAATCAATCCAGAAACACAATTTATTATGGCGACACACTCCCCTGATATCGTAGGCGACTTAAGTGATAAATGTATTCTGGTGGGAGCACAATAAAATGTTAGAACGTAGTTTGGCCGCACGCAAAGCAAAATCAGTTTTCTTTGAAGAAAGAAACACTATAGATATATATATAGAAGACACGGCAGTTGGATATAAAAAAATCCATAAATGTATCCTGAATAGAGTATTAGGGGAGAAGTATCTCATTAATGATGTTTTTCCTTTAGGTGGTAAGTCTGCAGTTATTCATTCATGGGAAAACAATGGAAACAAGCGCAACAGGCCCCAACTCCACATCATAGATGGAGACATAGATTTATTAGGCGGTATTCGAAGATGCGAAGCTGGGCTGTATACGCTACCGTACTATTGCATCGAAAACATTTTTCTCTGCGAAAATTCACTACTTAATATACTCGTTGAAGAAGACCCTGAGAGGGAGAGGGACGAACTCAGTCAATTATTCAATTTCTCTGAATGGAATCAATTAAACATCGAACCTTTAATTGAGCTTTTTATCGTATATTTCCTCACAAAAAAAATACATTCCTGAAACCCCTAACGTTCATTTTCAAATAAGTAAACTCGTTAGTAATAACTCTGGTATTGTAGACAGCCAAAAAGTTAGAGCAAGAATTACTGAACTTGAAGTTGAAATACAAAAAATTATATCTGAAAAAAATTACCTTGAAGAGAAAGCTAATATTTACGCTACTATTGATGGTGATTTCAATATTAAGAAATATATTTCAGGAAAAGACTATCTACTCCCATTAATAATTACTCGAATGAAAAGCATTGTTAATACACGCATTAGCAACCTTAACCTGAAGCATCGGGTAAGTCAGTATTGTAATACTGCTGATATAAATGATATCGAAAGATATATATTCCTTCCGTAACATCTAATCTAACAGGCCACTTATTATTTCGGTGGCCTGTTAGGCAGCATATAAAAATCAGAAAAACCAGCAAGCCATTGCTCAATACTTTTAAAATCTTCATTATGCAAACAATGCAGTTTTGATGTATTCAAATCATGAACATCATTATCATCTAATAAAAAATTTAATTCAGAGCCATGGCGCGCAATGCTATCCCCGCCCCGCCTGCCCGCTCAATGGGGTACTTTTAATGCAGGTGCATGAATGGCCTCAGGGCGCGCCAGTGCTGGCACTGGCGGGGGATTCAGTGTCGTTAAAATGCATGCATGGCTTTTTGCGGGAAAAAGGCGGGATTTTCGGGAATTGTTGCAAGGACTACTGTGCGGCCAGTTCTGCACGACGACGAGTGTAATTCAGGTTCTGTGCGGGTGTGAATTTTTCACGGTTATCATCGCGCGAAGCCGTGTCAGGCCTGAATCTCATGTCAGTTATAATGTCATGATCCTGCGCCGAATGATTAATCTCTCAGCGGTGGTCGCACCTTTAATGCCTCCCGCTGATAATCGGCCTGGCACTGCATAACACAGAACTGAATAGCAGGATGTCACCCAGGATATTTACCCTATCGCCAGCATAAAACCTCCGTCCTTAACTTGCCCCTGGTCAGCGCATCCCTCACTATCACCACTCACCACCGATCGCGCTGGGAAAACCTATGTACCTCACAGACGCTGAAATCGCCAGCAGGGTTCCTGTCTGGCATGCCCTGTCAGAGATTTTTACCGGGCGGGAATTGCAGGATTACGATTATCGATGGATGGCACAGGTGTTGAAAGCATCTGGCAAAAGTCGTGAAAAGATCCTGACCATTCTGGATGAGGAAGTTGCGCCTGCCTTACAGATCAACCTTTTGTATAACCCTGCACCGGTCATGCAGGGCTGGTCAGAAGAAGATGTAAAAGAGATGGTTCTGGCATACGTCATCAGAAAACCAACGTTGATTGAGCGCCTCGTACCAGCACTATCCTCTCAAAGCGTCGCAGGAAATACATTCAGACTGAAATTGAGAGGCTTTGTGCTGAACTGGTAAAGATAACATCAAAACGTGCTGGATAAATTACATACCCGGTTGCCATTATTACTCTATTTTCCGATGACGAATCTTTTCTGAAACTTCGCTTTCACGCTATAACTTTAAGTAAAATCCTTCAGGGTATCATCCTGATGTCGCTCATCATTTAGCCTCACACCAATAGTAGCAACAGGACGGTGTATAAATAAAATCGCCTTACCAATGCGTATTTTTTATAATTGATTGTATAAATTTCATAAAGCAGTAAAATTGCGATAATAATTTAAAAATTCATTAAATCACGCATCTGGGAATATATATGTTATGGATTGGATTTCTGGCAGGGTTTGTTTTCGCAACGTTATTATTTACCGTATTTGCATTTACATCCAGCAGTAACCGTTTAAAAAAAGGACTTCAGTAACTTTAAAACGGAGCTCCGTATCATTCTGTTTGCCAGAACCACAGTAGCGCTGGAAGTTGCCGCAAGAAACTTTCAGCTACGGCTGCAAAAAATAATTTTCTTAACCCTGACCCTCGTGCTTTGTGTAAAAGGCGGGCTCGAGTTACTTCAAACGTTCGGAGTGTTCCCCCAGGATAAAGCGAGCCTTTACTCTTTTGATGAGGCTATTTATTTTATCATCCACTTTAGCACGTTAAAGTATGTCGCCTCAGCACTGGCGATTTCATGTGGTATCCAACTCGCGTACATGCTGGTGACAGAAGGGCCTGATGAAGCGGTTGAGCCGATTATGCTGGGTGTCGCCTCAGGGATTTTGCTGATTCTGTCTGATGCCAATGCAACGGAATGGGATGCAGATCGTTCTGTTGCTGTCTTTTTACTTATAGTAAGCATCCCTGTTTTATATGCTTCTTCTCGATGGATGAATAAGAATCGTGAAGAAGAGAAAAAACAACGTCAGGAAAGACGCATCAATAACAAAAAAGAGACTTAGTTTTTTCTTATGTTCCTGCCTTACAACACGGTAAACCGGCGCACGCCGCTGTATAAGCGGCTGCGCCAGTCGGAAAGGAAAGATTAGAGTTCCTCTAACGCCTTAACCACCGCGTCGGGCATAGAAGGTCTGCCGTTAACCAGACAGGTGGCGACGAAGGTTGCTTCGGCATAGGGCGCGCCATTCACGCAGATCTGCTGAGCGAAGTTGACGCGGTTGCGTTTGACGTTTTTTTCAAGCTGGCAGGTCACTTCCACGGTGTCGCCTTTCTTCAGGCTCTGGCGAAAACGCAGGGAATACTCCAGCACCATGTACAGGCGCCCCTGCTTAAACTCTTCCTCAATATCAATCCCCAACGCTTCTTTCATAAACGCGTGGCGCGCCCATTCCATGTAAAACGGGTAGTAAAGCCCGTCCACGACGCCCTGAAAATCGATATGGCTGTCATCAACCTCATAAATTTTACTGAACATCTCTGCTCCTGATTCCGGGGCCACTGGCTCTGCCTGGTTTAACGTGTGTTTGCGAATATTGCGTTGATTCTAACGCGTAACCGCGCGTAAGGCTTCTGGCGCAGATTATTGCCGCTGTGGAGATCAGGCTGGCGTATTAAGGGTAAAGGAGAGATATCTGTCCGGTCTGTGTGCAAGGGCCGTCTTCCTGGGAGGAAATTTATGAATGGTGTGGCATTGATAGTCGCTCGACCAGGTAGCCTTCGGAGCCGTTTTGGCTCCCTGTTCATGTTCATCTGATATTTCACTAGATAATCTTGCCGCGCTGATACGCCTTATAGCCATGCCTCAGTAAAGCCATCGCCCGGCCTTTGCAGACTCGATTAACATAGATATGGTTAATGGCTCAGGATCTTTTATTTCCACCCGCAGTGCTCGAGGGCGCAAGCAATTCGGCCACATACCTGTTTCAGGGGGCCAGTATCTGAAAAAATCAAAGCCCGTGTCATCTACAGAAAACCGGTCAAAATAGTCCTTCATAATTTCATCTCCCGTCTCTCGTGCCCACGGATAGCGGCCTGTTGTGAGGCTGGTTTCAGGCGTCAGCGGTATTTTCTTGCGCAATAGTCCAGGGAGATTCCACTTTTCGTCATACCATTCCAGAACGGCTGTTGTGGTTTTCTCTTTCAAATTCATAATCGATCTCATTTATTTTTAATAATGTAAGAAATTATCATCATTTGATATTTTCAGTCATAAGAGTTGATTTTAAGTATCCCTCATTACAGCCCCAAAAACCCGAGCAATATTCCCAATTGATTGCTATTGCAAACGACCACTAATTTCATCTCATCAAACAAAAATATCATCTCCAAAAAATTGAATGGAGACTGAAAGATGGCTTATATAGCAGTAACACCCCGCGCTTATATTGGAAAATCCGTAGGAAATGGCCAGTGTGTCGCCTTTGCTCAGAGAGCAGCAAATATGCCGTATACGGTTGCGTGGCGACGTGGAGCGTTGGTTAAAGGAAACAAAAATATCGTTCCTGGAACAGTGATAGCGACTTTTGATGGAAACAACCATTACGGTAATCATACAGATGGTCGTTCGCATGCCGCCATCTATCTCGGGCAGGATGCGAATGGCATTCAGATTCTGGATCAGTGGATAAAACATGATGGCGCGGGAATGTCTATACCCCACCCCGTCAGCCAGCGTACAATTTATTTCCGGCATGCGCCACGCGCGGAAAACAACGGGGATAATTATTATGTCGTGGAATAATACGTTACTGCTGAGTACAGCTGTGCTTATCTTTTCAGGCGCTGCCTGTGCCGGGAAAATAACATGCCCGAACACGTTACAGAGTGCCTTAACCACGCACCGCTTAAATGATGCCAGTCTTTTCCAGGGACCGCCGGAAAAACACGGCGAGCTGATGCCTGATAATGACAACCGCATAGTCTGGACGCTGAAAGATTATCAGGCGTACGGAAAGAAAATGGATTTACCGCTCTGGCTGGTGTGTCGGTATGAAAACACAAACCATACCGTTCAATTAAACGTGCCGGATAGCGCGAGTCAATGTAAGGCCGGATTAGGGGATAATAGCCCCCGGTTTTTCGCGTTGTGTGAATAACCCCTTCCCGACCCGCTCGGCGATCAATATTAATCCCCGCCAGCGCCCCATAAAAAAAGCGAGAGGGTATTACCCCGTCTCGCCTTTCAATAAACCCCGCGTTTTTCAGAACAAACGAAAAATTACTTCGCCAGCTCCTGCAACGTGCGCAGCTGAGCGACCGCTTCCTGCATCGCGTCCATCCCTTTGGCGACCACCTTCAGGCGGCCCAGGCTCTGGGCGACGTTTTCGCGCTCTTCGCTGGTCTGCTCGCTCATCGAGGCGATACGGTCCGCGGCTTCGATACTGCGGTCGGCCATGGTCTGAGTCGCGCTGACCGTTTCCGTGGTGACCTGACGAATACGCGCAATCGTCTCGACAGACTCATTGATGCTGTGCGCCGTCGCCTCCGCCTGCTCGCGTGAAAGATGCGCCAGGCGGCGCACTTCGCCCGCAACCACGGCGAAACCGCGTCCGGATTCCCCGGCCCGCGCCGCTTCCACCGCGGCGTTAAGCGCCAGCAGGTTGGTCTGATCGGCGATAGAGCGGATCCCGCTGGTGATTTTGGTGATGCCGGCTGAAATGGTTTCCAGATCGTTCAGCCCCTGCTCCAGCCTGTCCTGCGCCTCACGGGTATCGCGCGCGGCACTGCTCATGGAGCGGATATTGCCCTGCGCGATATCCAGCGTTTCCGTCTGCTGCGTCGTGGCGTGCTCCAGCAGCGGCAGCGTGGAGAGCAGCGGCGACAGCTCCTGCTGATAGCTGATGACCTGCTCAATCACCTGCGACTGCATGCGGTGCATCGCCTCCCAGCGGCGCAGCGTGCGCTGCGCATAGTGGGCCGCGTAGGCCGCGTATTCCACCGGGAACTGACTCATCGCCTGGTTAGGCTTATCGAAGAACACCAGCGCGGAGAGCGTCTGGTTGATAGGCACCCCGAGGATCTCCCCAAAGCTTGAGAAGCCCGCCGCCGGGATCTTGCGGAAGAAATCGGCGCGCGGCAACGTGCCGAGGTTGTTCATACGGCGCAGTACGCAGTCGTTGAGCAGCATCCCGGCCGGTTTGCCGTAGCGACGCGTAAAGTCCTGCCAGTCGTGGTCAGTGTGCGCGACAAAATCGGTCGCTTTCATCAGGTACAGCCTGTCGCCAAACTCCAGATCGCAGAAGAAACGGATCTGTGAGGACTCAATCTGCGCCACGGAGCGAATAAAGAAATCATCGCCCACTTTGACCGCGAAGGTGTAACCCTCCAGCGCCTGCCCGAGCTGATCGGGTTTGCAGTTGAGCTGGCTTGCCAGATACGACGTAATGGGCTGCTGTTGATCCTTCGCGTCAAACAGCGACGTGACGGTGCGCGCGACCGGATCGGCCTGCGCCACCAGCCAGCTTTTGTCGGTCGGCTGGAAGTTCTGGCTTTTGAATGGCGCGAAGGATTTGCCTGGCGCCATTTCACACAGAATGACAATCGCGCGGCCGTCCATCATGCGTCCATTGACGCTCATCCAGGTGCCGCTGAAATCGAGCTTGCCGCCCGCCGCCCCGCCGACAGCGAGACACGGGAAACGCCCGGATTTATACCAGGCCTGCATCAGGAAACCTTCGGAGGCGGCGAGTCCGTCGCAATAAATCATCGCAAACGTACGGTCGGCGCTGAGCGGCATCTGCACGTCGAGCGCGCTGAGATCGCGCGAAATCGCCTGCACGCGCTGCGCGGCGCCCGGAATGCGGGTGTGCAGATCGACAGAATGCACTTCGTGGCGACCAATCAGCGCTTTGGGCAGCAGCAGCCAGCTCCCTTCGTCGCCTTCCAGATCGCAATAGACCGTCGCTTTATCCTGCTGGCACAGCGTGCCGGTGGAGGAAAGCACGAGTACGGTGCGTTCCGGCGTGGCGAAGCGCTGCCAGACCTGACTGACAGCATGAAAATTCGCATTGGGCGGTACAAATACCATCAAGATGCCCGGCTTATCCGGCACGCCCGCGTCTCGTAACGATGTGGGTAGTTTCTGACAGCGATACACACCGCTACGGGGGCTTTGCGCCGAAAATGTCCGTCCTGGACCCGTTATTAATGTTGACAGGATCCCCATGGTGGCCTCTTTTTATCTCTATTTTTCAAATTATTCAGAGAAAAACGCCTCTCTGCCCCTCTGTTATCGGCAAAAGTTTCGATTAAAACAGTTCATTTCCTAAAATATTGTTAAGCGTGAGTAAACCCGCACACTTTGTACGCAATAAAAATGCAACATAACGGTTAAAGCGTGAGCACGTTCGCAATGGCGTAACATGCTGATAAAGGAGGTGAGAAACGGCAGGGAAAATGCATAAAAAAACCCGCCGTAGCGGGTCCGTATAAGTGCGGGGGTTAGTTTTTGGTTTGCACCCAGAAGGCGTGGATCAGGCCCGGGAAATAACCGAGCAGCGTCAGGATGATGTTGATGATAAACGCCCCGCCCAAACCTTTCCCGATCAGTACGCCAAGCGGCGGAAGTAGGATAGTAAAAACGACTCTCCAGAATCCCATAGTTACTCCTGTATTGTTTTTGCAGGTTTTGTAAGTGACTTATTTTTATTAAGTTTAGTCGCTGAACCGCAAAGCGCCACCTTGCATACAGGACTTTACCTGGCCTAACGCGGCTATACAGACCGCGATCGCTCCCCCTTTTCCAGCAAAGCGCGGGCTGGCGGTTGTCGGTGAACGCGATGGTGGGCTACTGTTACAGAAACCCTATGAATAAACAGGAGGTCATCATGTTTGCAGCAGGCGATATCGTGCAACCGCGTCTGGGCGGCCCGAAGCTTAAAGTGATCGAAGTGCATGGCGATCAGATTGTCGCGGTGCGCCCGGATGACGAACAGGGCGAGAAAGTGACGCTGAAAGCCGCCGACGTGGCGCTGTATCAAGAAGACGGCGATTTCGGGGTGTGTTGATTCGAAAGCCGCGCCCGTGTTGGGTGGCGGTGTTTCAGGGTGGGTGCGCTTCGCTTACCCACCCTACGATTTACCTCTGGCGGATAAGCGAAATGCATCCGCCTTACCTTACATTACCCGTACTTTCCCTGAACACCTGCTCGCTGAGCTGGTGATAAAATCCCAGAATCTCCTTAAGTAATTCCTGAATCTCTTCATCAGGCCACGCCGCCAGCGGGCGCGCCTGCGGTGCGCTGAAATGCGCGCGCAACTGGTAAAGCGGGCATTGAAGTGCCTCAGGCAGCGCGCCTGGCTGGATGTCGATGAGGGTTTCAAACCAGAAGCGCCGCAGCTTTTTGCGCAGCTCTCCTTCGCGCGCGAGCGCCATAATGCCCCGCTCAACCTGATATAAAACGTCGCTGATTGCGTCCATGGTAATGGCTGATACTCGTTAAAAAAACCGGCGGGCATTATCCGGCAGCGCCTGCGTGAATGGGCTGAATAATAGTTAAAGCCGTTTTACGGCAGGCTAATCATATTCATCGCACCGATGATATCGGCGGTGATGCCTGAACCGCCCCCCAGGTCGTCCTTTAAAAACAGCATAAATAACTGCTTTTTAGGTTAATGCGCTATCTGAAACTCCACAGCATGCCACAAAACCGCCCTGCGAAAAATTCTCTGCCGCTTACGGCTCGACACCGTCGCCTCAAAAGAAATAATCCTTTGAAATTAAATGAAAAATCCGCAAGCGCCGCTAAAAAATAGCGAAGTGCCGCACGCTTTTGAATTTACAGAGGATTTTATGGACAAAGCGGCGATAAATAAAAATTTATCGCTAATTGAAAGCAATAAGGCAGCCATATACTCTATCATCTACGCAAAATGCCAGGCATATCGCCAGCATACCCCTTACCTTTCCCATTTTCCCTGTTGATGAGCCAGGAGCTTAATTCGATGTTTTCGCCGCATTCTCGCCTGCGTCACGCCGTAGCGGACACCTTTGCCATGGTAGTGTATTGCTCCGTCGTGGGGATGATGATTGAAATATTCGTCTCAGGAATGAGCTTCGAACAATCGCTCTCCTCACGTCTGGTCGCGATCCCGATCAATATGGTGATTGCCTGGCCTTACGGGCTCTATCGCGATGCGGTTATGCGCTTTGCCGCGCGCATCGGTAAAGGCCGCCTGGTGAAAAACATCGCAGACGTCATCGCCTATATTACCTTTCAGTCGCCGGTGTACGCCGCCATCCTGCTGTTCGTCGGCGCGGATATCCCGCAGATTATCGCCGCGGTGAGCTCCAATATCGTGGTATCGATGATGATGGGGGCGGCTTACGGGTATTTCCTCGATTATTGCCGCCGTCTGTTCCGGGTAAGCCCCGCCGCGCCGGTCAGCGCGTAGGCCTGAGAAGGGACGGTTTACTGCGGTTCGCCAAATAAGCCGTTCAGATAACGCTCCAGCGCCATGCGGGAGCTGAATCCCAGCGGGATGCCGTAATGCTCCTGCGCGTCGCCGCCAAGCCACAGCGGAAACTGCTGGTAGTGATCGCAGGTTTTCATATCTGAAGCCGGGTCCGCCAGCGACTGGCTGCGCTCCCTGAGCGTCGGGTGAATAATCAGCGCCGTACGCCCCATCCGCGCTTCACGATTCACATAGACATAATTCTCGCCGCGACGATAACCATAAGTTTTTGGCGTCACCACATCCATGGTAAACCCTGCCTTCTCCAGTACGCGCGCCACCTCATCGGGTCGTAAATACATAAATTTTCCTCATCTGCTTCAGCTGCGGGGAAACCTTACATTAGGAGGAATAGCAGGGCTTTCGGAAAAGTCCAGAAAGGGCGCCCAACGGCCCCACGCGCCGGAGCGGCTCACATTTTGTTCTATACTGTGATCAAGTAAACACAAAAAAGGGAGAGCGTTATGTTTAACCGAATGACCCGTAGTGACGTGAACGATGGCGTGGATGACATCAACCAAGACATTAACCGCCTTGCCGATACGCTGGAAGGCGTACTGAAATCCTGGGGCAGCGACGCCAAAGGTGAAGCTGACGTGGCGCGCCGTAAAGCGGAATCCCTGCTGCGTGAAACCCGTGCGCGTATGCACGGCAGAAGCCAGGTCTCGCAGGCGGCCCGCGACGCGGTAAGCTGCGCTAGCACATTCGTGCGTGAACGCCCGCTAAGCAGCCTTGGCATTGGCGCGGCCGTCGGTATCTTCCTCGGCGCGCTGCTCATTACCCGTCGCTAATCTGAAGCACGGTTCAATGCCTCTTCCCCGGCCTCGCCGGGGAACAGTTTCTCTGTCAGTCTCTTTTCGTCCTCTTCCCTCGTCCTGATAAGCTTTTTTCGCCCCCGCTGGCGGCCTGCATGCGTTTGCATGGCGTTGAGGCTCCGAATGGCATAAACCCTATATATTGCGTAGTTGAAAGTTATCATAACTACATCTAGTATCTTTCTTATCAGATAACCCCAATCAACACTGCCTCGCGGTGGTGATTTTAACCTATTGATGAGAATACGAATCATGCGCATAACTATTTACACAAGAAATGATTGCGTCCAGTGTCACGCCACTAAACGCGCGCTGGAGAGCCGCGGGATCGCGTTTGACACCATCAATCTCGACGAACAGCCGGAAGCTATCGATACGCTGCGCGCCCAGGGTTTTCGCCAGTTGCCAGTGGTGATGACCGATGCCCTGAGCTGGAGCGGTTTTCGCCCGGACATGATTAACCGCCTGCGCGCGGACTCGCTTGCGGCGAACGCATGAGCGCCCTGATTTACTTCTCCAGCCGCTCGGAAAATACCCACCGGTTTATCGCGCGGCTGGGGCTTCCGGCGGCGCGTATTCCCCTGGAAGACCGCGAGCGGCTGCGGGCGGACGAGCCTTATATCCTGGTGGTGCCGTCCTACGGCGGCGGCGGAACCGCTGGCGCCGTGCCGCGCCAGGTTATCCGTTTTCTCAACGAGGAACATAATCGCGCGCTGCTGCGCGGGGTGATCGCCGCGGGCAACCGCAATTTCGGCGAAGGATTTTGCCGCGCGGGCGACGTCATCGCCCGCAAATGCCAGGTGCCGTTTCTCTATCGCTTCGAGCTGATGGGCACCGGGCAAGACATCGAAAACGTACGTAAGGGAGTGAGCGAATTTTGGCAACGACAACATTAACCGGCGACGCCGTGCGGCAAACGACGCCGGACTATCACGCGCTGAACGCGATGCTCAACCTCTACGATGCCGACGGGCGCATCCAGTTTGAGAAAGACCGCGAGGCGGTGGAAGCGTTTATGGCCGCCCACGTCCAGCCGCGTTCGGTGACCTTCCCTGATACCCACGCGCGTCTCGCGTATCTCGTGAGCGAAGGCTATTACGATGAGAATGTGCTCAAACGCTACGACCCTGACTTTGCCGCCGGGTTGTTTGACGAGGCGCACCGCGACGGCTTTACGTTTAAAACGTTCCTCGGCGCGTGGAAGTTTTACACCAGCTACACGCTGAAAACGTTCGACGGCAAACGCTATCTGGAGCACTTCCCGGATCGCGCCTGCATGGTGGCGCTGACGCTCGCCTGCGGCGATGAAACGCTGGCGCGCCAGATCCTCAAGGAGATCTTAAGCGGCCGCTTTCAGCCCGCCACGCCTACCTTCCTGAACGGCGGGAAGCAGCAGCGCGGCGAGCTGGTTTCCTGCTTCCTGCTGCGCATTGAAGATAATATGGAGTCCATCGGGCGCGCGGTTAACGCCGCGCTCCAGCTCTCCAAACGCGGCGGCGGCGTGGCGTTTTCGCTCTCAAATCTCCGGGAAGCGGGCGCGCCGATTAAGCGCATCGAAAATCAGTCCTCCGGCGTGATCCCGGTAATGAAAATGCTGGAAGACGCCTTTTCTTACGCCAACCAGCTCGGCGCGCGCCAGGGCGCGGGCGCGGTGTATCTGAACGCGCACCACCCGGATATCCTGCGTTTTCTGGATACCAAACGCGAAAACGCCGATGAGAAAATCCGTATCAAAACGCTCTCGCTCGGCGTCGTGATCCCCGATATCACCTTTGAACTGGCGAAAGCCAACGCGCAGATGGCGCTCTTTTCGCCCTATGACGTGGAGCATATTTACGGCAAGCCGTTCGGCGATATCAGCGTCAGCGAGATGTACACACAGCTGGTGGAAGATGAGCGTATCCGCAAGCGCTACATCAGCGCGCGCGAACTGTTCCAGCGCCTGGCGGAAATTCAGTTTGAATCCGGCTATCCGTACATCATGTTTGAAGACACGGTGAACCGCGCCAACCCGATTGCCGGGCGCATCAACATGAGCAACCTGTGCTCGGAGATTTTGCAGGTCAACAGCGCCTCCACGTTTGACGAAAACCTCAATTACGCCACCACAGGGCATGATATTTCCTGCAATCTCGGCTCGCTGAATATCGCGCATACCATGGATTCACCCGATTTTGGCCGGACGGTGGAAACCGCCGTGCGCGCGCTGACGGCGGTCTCCGACATGAGCCATATCCGCAGCGTGCCGTCCATCGAAGCGGGCAACGCCGCCTCGCACGCCATCGGGCTTGGGCAGATGAATCTGCATGGCTATCTGGCCCGCGAAGGCATCGCCTACGGCTCGCCGGAAGGGCTCGATTTTACCAATCTCTATTTTTATACCGTCACCTGGCACGCGCTGAACACCTCCATGATGCTGGCGCGCGAGCGCGGCGAACGTTTCGAAGGCTTTGAAGCTTCCCGCTACGCGAGCGGCGAGTATTTTGACAAATACCTCACGCAGACATGGACGCCCCGCACCGCGCGGGTCGCTGAACTGTTTGCGCGCGCGGGCATTACGCTGCCGACGCCTGAAATGTGGCGCCAGCTTCGCGACGACGTGATGCGCCACGGGCTCTATAACCGCAATCTCCAGGCGGTGCCGCCGACCGGCTCTATCTCGTACATCAACCATGCGACATCGAGCATTCATCCGATCGTCTCGAAAATCGAAATCCGCAAGGAAGGCAAAATCGGCCGCGTCTACTACCCGGCGCCGTTTATGACCAACGAGAATCTGGCGCGCTATCAGGATGCCTATGAAATCGGCCCGGAGAAAATCATCGATACCTACGCCGAGGCGACGCGCCATGTGGATCAGGGGCTGTCGCTGACGCTCTTTTTCCCGGATACCGCCACCACGCGCGATATCAACAAAGCGCAGATTTACGCCTGGAAGAAAGGCATTAAGACGCTTTATTACATTCGACTGCGCCAGCTGGCGCTGGAAGGCACCGAAATTGAGGGCTGCGTCTCCTGCGCCCTGTGAGGAAACACCATGATCCGTTTAAGCCGTATTAGCGCCATTAACTGGAATAAGCTTCAGGACGAGAAAGATCTGGAGGTGTGGAACCGGCTCACCAGCAACTTCTGGCTGCCGGAAAAAGTGCCGCTCTCGAACGACATCCCGGCCTGGCAGACCTTAACGCCCGGCGAGCAGCAACTGACTATCCGGGTTTTTACCGGGCTGACGCTGCTCGACACCATTCAGAATGCGGTCGGCGCGCCCGCGCTGATGGCCGACGCGCTGACGCCGCATGAAGAAGCGGTGCTCTCAAACGTCAGCTTTATGGAGGCGGTGCATGCGCGCTCGTACAGTTCGATTTTCTCCACGCTCTGCCAGACGCCGGACGTAGACGCCGCTTACGCCTGGAGCGAAGAGAACGCGCCGCTGCAACGCAAGGCGCAGATTATTCTTGCGCACTATCGCGATGACGATCCGCTGAAGAAGAAAATCGCGAGCGTGTTTCTGGAATCCTTCCTGTTCTACTCCGGCTTTTATTTGCCGATGTACTGGTCGAGCCGCGGCAAACTCACCAATACCGCCGATCTGATTCGTCTCATCATTCGCGACGAGGCGGTGCATGGCTATTATATCGGTTACAAATATCAGCAGGGCCTGGCGCAGGTGGACGACGCGCGGCGCGAATCGCTTAAGACCTTCGCGCTGGATCTCATGATGGAACTCTACGATAACGAACTTGCCTATACCGAGGCGCTGTACCGCGACGTCGGCTGGGTGGACGATGTCAGCGCGTTCCTGTGCTACAACGCCAACAAAGCGCTGATGAATCTCGGTTACGAGGCATTGTTCCCGCCGGAAATGGCGCAGGTGAACCCGTCGATTCTGGCCGCCCTCTCCCCCGGCGCCGATGAAAATCACGACTTTTTCTCCGGCTCCGGTTCGTCTTATGTCATGGGCAAAGCGGTGGAAACCGAAGACGCCGACTGGGATTTTTAATTCGCTTGCAGGCGCAAATAATCAAAAATAATGCCGCAGAATTATTTGCTGCAAAATTGTAAAATCAGCCTAAATATCTCTGCGGTCTTCCCGACCGCTATTTCCATTGTCTTACGGGTGAATCACGCCGATTCACCCGTCATATCGCCATGCAAAAAGTAAAAATATCACCCGCCATTCATTGCCGCTCAGCCCAGCAATAGCGGGAAATAATCGCCATCTGGCGGTGCATTTCGCCCCATAGCGTGGAAATTGAGGGTTGTCTCAGAATCTGAGTATGCTAGGGTATGCCCCGGTAACTATTTCCTGCAGGAATGATCTTAACGGCAAAATATAACAGGACTTACTCTATTGCATGGCAATTAAATTAGAGATTAAAAATCTATACAAAATATTTGGAGAACACCCGCAGAGGGCCTTTAAATATATTGAACAGGGGCTTTCTAAAGCCGAAATACTGGAAAAGACCGGGCTGTCTGTCGGCGTAAAAGACGCCACTCTGGCCATTGAAGAAGGCGAGATATTTGTGATCATGGGATTATCCGGCTCGGGTAAATCCACTATGGTTCGCCTTCTCAATCGCCTGATTGAACCCACCCGCGGCCAGGTGCTGATTGACGGCGAGGATATCGCCAGAATATCTGACGCCGCGCTGCGCGAGGTGCGCAAGAAAAAGATAGCGATGGTATTCCAGTCATTTGCGCTGATGCCGCATATGACAGTATTAAATAATACCGCCTTCGGCATGGAATTAGCTGGCGTGCCGCTGAAAGCGCGTCAGGAAAAAGCGCTCGACGCCCTGCGTCAGGTCGGGCTTGAGAATTACGCCCATGCTTATCCCGATGAACTTTCCGGCGGTATGCGTCAGCGCGTCGGGCTTGCGCGCGCCCTGGCGATTAATCCCGATATTCTGTTAATGGACGAAGCCTTCTCGGCGCTCGATCCGTTAATTCGCAGCGAAATGCAGGATGAATTAATTAAGCTTCAGGCGCGCCACCAGCGCACCATCGTGTTTATTTCGCACGATCTGGATGAAGCCATGCGAATTGGCGATCGCATCGCGATTATGCAAAACGGCGAAGTGGTGCAGGTCGGCACGCCGGATGAAATTCTTAATAATCCGGCGAACGATTATGTGCGCACCTTTTTCCGCGGCGTCGATATCAGCCAGGTCTTCAGCGCGAAAGATATCGCGCGCCGCAGCCCTGCTGGCCTGTTGCGTAAAACGCCAGGCTTCGGGCCGCGTTCAGCCATCAAGCTGTTGCAGGATGAAGATCGCGAATTTGGTTATGTCGTCGAACGCGGCAACCGCTTTGTCGGCACCGTCTCGGTGGACTCCCTGAAAGCGGCGCTGGCGGCAGGCCAGGGACTGGACAGCGCGTTGCTGGACACGCCTGCGGCGGTTAGCGCCGACACGTCGTTAAGCGAACTGCTCTCGCCGGTTGGGGTCGCGCCGTGCGCCGTCCCGGTCGTCGGCGACGAGCAGCAGTATGTAGGCGTTATCTCAAAAGGGGTACTGCTGAAAGCTTTAGATCGCGAGGGGGCCGCCCATGACTGATCAAACGCAAAGTCCGTGGGAGACCGGCGCCGCTGACGCCGCCGCGAACAGCGCCAGCAGCGCAGACGCCTGGGGCAGCCCGACGCCTGCGCCAGAGAGTGGTTCAACCGACTGGCTGAACAGCGCGCCTGCGCCCGCGCCCGAACATTTCAACATTCTGGATCCGTTCCATAACACGCTGATCCCGCTCGACCGCTGGGTGACGGAAGGCATCGACTGGGTGGTGACGCACTTCCGCCCGCTGTTCCAGGGCATTCGCGTGCCGGTGGATTACATTCTGAATGCCTTCCAGCAGTTGTTGCTGGGGATGCCTGCGCCAGTGGCGATTCTGCTTTTCGCGCTGATCGCCTGGCAGATTTCCGGCGCGGGGATGGGCGTTGCGACGCTGGTATCGCTGATCCTCATCGGCGCTATCGGCGCCTGGTCGCAGGCGATGGTGACGCTGGCGCTGGTGCTGACTGCCCTGCTGTTCTGCGTGCTGATAGGTCTGCCGCTTGGCATCTGGCTTGCGAGAAGCCCGCGCGCGGCGAAAATTATTCGCCCGTTACTGGATGCGATGCAGACGACGCCCGCGTTTGTTTATCTGGTGCCGATCGTGATGCTGTTTGGCATCGGCAACGTGCCGGGCGTGGTGGTGACGATTATCTTCGCCCTGCCGCCGGTAGTGCGCCTGACGATCCTCGGGATCAACCAGGTACCGGAAGATCTCATCGAAGCGGCGCGCTCGTTCGGCTCCAGCCCGCGCCAGATGCTGTTCAAAATACAGTTACCGCTGGCCATGCCCACCATTATGGCGGGGATTAACCAGACGCTGATGCTGGCCCTCTCCATGGTCGTGATCGCCTCGATGATCGCCGTCGGCGGGCTGGGTCAGATGGTATTGCGCGGTATTGGCCGCCTCGACATGGGGCTTGCCACGGTCGGCGGCGTGGGGATTGTTATCCTCGCCATTATTCTCGACCGCCTGACCCAGGCCGTGGGGCGCGACGCCCGCAGCCGCGGCAACCGTCGCTGGTACGCCAGCGGGCCGCTTGGTCTTATCACCCGCCCATTCATTAAATAAAGCGCTGGCGGCGCAGGCCGCCCGCTTTCCCTTATCTGAATAAAAGGAATAACGATGCGACATTCTGTTCTTTTCGCCACAGCTTTCGCCACACTCGTTACCACCAGCGCCTTTGCCGCCGACCTGCCAGGCAAAGGCATTACCGTCCAGCCGGTGCAGAGCACGATTTCCGAAGAGAGTTTTCAGACGCTGTTAGTAAGCCGCGCGCTGGAAAAGCTCGGCTATACCGTGAATAAAACCAGCGAAGTGGATTACAACGTCGGCTACACCTCGATTGCCTCCGGCGATGCCACCTTTACCGCCGTGAACTGGCAGCCGCTGCATGATGATATGTACGCGGCCGCAGGCGGCGACAAAAAGTTTTACCGTGAAGGCACCTATGTGACCGGCGCGGCGCAGGGGTATCTGATTGACCGTAAAACCGCCGAGAAATATCACATTACCAATATCGCCCAACTGAAAGATCCGAAGCTCGCGAAGCTGTTCGACAGCAACGGCGACGGCAAAGCGGACATGATGGGCTGTACGCCTGGCTGGGGATGCGAGGCGGTAATTAACCACCAGAACACGGCATACCACCTGCAGGACACCGTGACGGTGAACCACGGGAACTACGCGGCGATGATGGCGGATACCATTGCGCGCTTTAAAGAAGGCAAACCGGTGCTCTATTACACCTGGACGCCGTACTGGGTGAGCGACGTGCTGAAGCCGGGTAAAGATGTGGTGTGGCTGCAGGTGCCGTTCTCGTCCCTGCCGGGCGAGCAGAAGGATATCGACACCAAACTGGCGAACGGCAATAACTTTGGCTTCCCGGTGAATACGATGCACATTGTGGCGAACAAAGCCTGGGCGGAGAAGAACCCGGCGGCGGCGAAGCTGTTCTCGGTGATGAAATTGCCGATTACCGATATCAACGCCCAGAACGCGATGATGCACAGCGGCAGAGCGAGCGAGGCGGATATCCAGGGCCATGTGGACGGTTGGATCAAAGCCCACCAGCCGCAGTTTGACGGTTGGATAAAAGAAGCGCTGGCCGCGCAGAAATAAGCGCGTTAACGAGACGAGACCAACACCCGCCGCCCGGCGGGTGTTTTTGTTTTAAGGCAGTTTTTTGTGTCAGGGCGGGTGCGCTGCGCTTACCCGCCCTGGATTGTGAATGTTATTGGTTCGTAGGGTGGGTAAGCGCAGCGCACCCACCGCCGCTAAAACGCACAATCCGACACGTAACAATTCCTCTACATTCTGGCGCTACGGTGCGGTTCCGTTATCATAATGGCTTTCGGCAAGCGTTTTCCCGCCCCTCTTAATGACATAACAGAACGAATATGACCAAACAGACTCAAGGACTTAGCACCTCGCTGACGGTATTGATGTCCGTCGCCACGGGCCTTGTGGTAGCCAGCAACTACTATGCCCAGCCGCTGCTCGACACTATCGCCCACGCCTTCGCCATTACCGCCAACCAGGCGGGCTTTATCGTGACCGCCGCCCAGCTCGGCTACGCCTTCGGGCTGCTGTTCCTGGTGCCGCTTGGCGATATGTTTGAACGCCGCAGCATGATTGTGGTGATGACGCTGCTGGCCGCCGCCGGGATGCTTCTCACCGCAAGCAGCCATACGCTGGCGATGATGATTCTGGGCACCGCGCTGACTGGTCTCTTCTCCGTGGTCGCGCAAATCCTGGTGCCGCTCGCCGCCACCCTCGCCGCGCCGGAAAAACGCGGTAAGGTCGTGGGCACCATTATGAGCGGCCTGCTGCTCGGCATTCTGCTGGCGCGCACCGTTTCCGGCGCGCTGGCGAGCCTTGGCGGCTGGCGCACCGTCTACTGGGTCGCGACGGTGCTGATGGTCATTATGGCGCTGGCGCTCTGGCGCGGCCTGCCGACCGTGAAACAGACCAACACGCTCAACTACCCGCAACTCCTCGGCTCCATCTTCAGCCTGTTTACCCGCGATAAACTGCTGCGCACCCGCGCGCTGCTCGGTTGCCTGACCTTCGCCAACTTCAGCATTCTCTGGACATCGATGGCGTTTTTACTGGCGGGCGCGCCGTTTCATTTCTCAGACGGCGTAATTGGGCTGTTTGGCCTTGCGGGTGCGGCAGGCGCGCTCGGCGCGCGTCCGGCGGGCGGTTTCGTCGATAAAGGCAAAGCGCACCTCACCACCACCTGGGGGCTGGTTCTGCTGCTGCTGTCGTGGATTGCCGTGGCGCTCGGCCAGTTCTCGGTTATCGCGCTTATTATCGGCATTCTGGTGCTCGATCTCACGGTGCAGGGCGTGCACATCACCAACCAGAGCGTTATCTACCGCATTCACCCCGACGCGCGTAACCGTCTCACGGCGGGTTATATGACCAGCTACTTTATCGGCGGCGCGGCCGGATCGCTTATCTCCGCGTCGGCCTGGCAACACGCAGGCTGGAATGGCGTCTGCGCGGCGGGGGCCATTATTGCCCTACTAAATCTGGTAGTGTGGTGGCGCGGCTATCACCGCCACAGCGGGACAGAGTGAGGCCTGCGTCGCACCTTTGCCGTCCTGAATGCCCGCGAAGGGTGTTAAGGGCGGTAACACTCTGTTAAGGTTATGCGGAGTTATTTATTCGAGTGATTTTAACTTCGGTAATATATCAAAAACGTATATGGATATACCCACATCTTTACGCCCCTCCCTGCCTTTTGGCACGTTCTTGCAGGCAGGGCGCATAAGCGACATTTTGCCATCATTTATCAGCGGCTTGTCCGTGGCGCTTATCCCGCGTTTCTGCACTGTACCGCCTGGTTTGACATCATCCGAATCGACTTCTTACATTTCTGTTACTTATATGAACGACCGCCGGCACGCACCGTTTTTCGCCGATACGCATATCGCGCAGGCGTCGTCGCTTTCATATGATGCCCGCCTGGCAAGGCGGCGGGCGCTCCGGGCTATGGAATAGTCCGGAAGCTCATGACGGTAACGTAGCCATTAATGATTCATCTGAATAATAGATTTACATGATTTGTTACCGTCGTTATTATATCGGCTGCAATTAATGAGGTTATACCCAAATGGATAGTTCGTTTACGCCCATTGAACAGATGCTTAAATTTCGCGCCAGTCGCTATGAGGATTTTCCGTACCAGGAAATTCTCCTGACTCGCCTGTGCATGCATATGCAGGGCAAGCTGCTGGAAAACCGCAATAAGATGCTGAAAGCTCAGGGGATTAACGAGACATTGTTTATGGCGTTGCTGACCCTGGAATCTCAGGAGAATCACAGCATTCAGCCGAGCGAGCTGAGCTGCGCACTGGGATCGTCGCGCACGAACGCCACCCGCATTGCCGATGAGCTGGAAAAACGCGGCTGGATCGAACGTCGCGAAAGCGATAACGATCGTCGCTGCCTGCATCTTCAGTTGACCGAAAAAGGTCAGGAATTTTTACGTCAGGTGCTGCCGCCGCAGCATCACTGCCTGCACCTGCTCTGGTCTTCTTTAAGCGGGCAGGAAAAAGAACAGCTTGAGCAGATTACCCGCAAACTGCTCGACCGCCTCGACCAGATGGAAGAGGACAATACGCTGCTTGAGGCCGTTCGCTAAGGCGCTGATAAGCGCTCGTTTCGCAAACGTGCCGTTGCAAGGAAAACGCTACACTGACAGGCCAGCATCTGAATGCTGGCCTTTTTGACAACAGAGGTCGGCGACCGCCGACAACAACAATAAGAACGTGGAGATAAACATGAGCGCAAATGCGGAGAACACCACCCCGCAGCAACCGGTCAATAATAAGAAGGGCAAACGCAAAGGCGCCCTGCTGTTATTAACCTTGCTCTTTGTTGTTATTGCCGTGGCGTATGGCGTTTACTGGTTTTTAGTGGCACGACATTTTCAGGAGACCGATGACGCCTATGTGGCCGGGAATCAGGTGCAAATCATGGCGCAGGTCTCCGGCAGCGTGACCAAAGTCTGGGTAGAGAATACCGACTTTGTGAAACAAGGCGACGTACTGGTGACGCTCGATCCGACCGACGCCCAGCAGGCGTTCGAGAAAGCGAAAACGGAACTGGCCTCAAGCGTGCGTCAGACCCGCCAGCTGATGATTAACAGTAAGCAGTACGCCGCGAATATCGACGTCCAGAAAACGGCGCTCGCCCAGGCGCAGAGTGATTTGAACCGCCGCGTGCCGCTCGGCAGCGCGAATTTGATTGGCCGTGAAGAGCTCCAGCACGCCCGCGATGCGGTCGCGAGCGCTCAGGCGCAGCTTGACGTCGCCATTCAGCAATACAACGCCAACCAGGCGATGATCCTCGGCACGAAGCTTGAAGACCAGCCTGCGGTGCAACAGGCCGCTACGGAAGTGCGTAACGCCTGGCTTGCGCTGCAGCGTACGAAAATCGTAAGCCCGATGACCGGCTTTGTGTCGCGCCGCGCTGTTCAGGTGGGCGCGCAGATTAGCCCGACGACCCCGCTGATGGCTATCGTACCGTCGAGCGGACTGTGGGTGGATGCGAACTTTAAAGAAACCCAGCTCGCGCATATGCGCATCGGCCAGCCCGCCACCGTCGTGAGCGATATCTACGGCGATGATGTCGAGTACACCGGTAAAGTGGTCGGTCTCGATATGGGCACCGGCAGCGCCTTCTCGCTGCTGCCTGCGCAGAACGCCACTGGCAACTGGATCAAAGTGGTCCAGCGTCTGCCGGTACGTATCGAACTTGACGCGAAACAGCTGGAGCAGCATCCGCTGCGCATCGGCCTTTCCACGCTGGTGAAAGTCGACACCACTAATCGCGACGGCGGCGTCCTCGCGACCCAGACCCGTTCTGAGCCTGCGTATCAAAGCAACGCGCGCGAAATCGGTCTGGAGCCGGTGAACAAGCTGATTAACGATATTGTGCAGGCGAACGCGGGTTAACCGGCGGAGGTTGTATGCAGCAACGTAAACCGCTTGAAGGGGCGCAGCTGGTCGTCATGACCATCGCCCTTTCGCTTGCCACCTTCATGCAGGTGCTGGACTCCACCATCGCCAACGTGGCGATCCCGACCATCGCCGGTAACCTGGGCGCCTCGTTAAGTCAGGGCACCTGGGTGATTACCTCGTTCGGGGTGGCGAACGCCATCTCGATTCCCCTTACCGGCTGGCTGGCGAAGCGCGTCGGTGAGGTGAAGCTGTTCGTTTGGTCTACTATCGCGTTCGCGATCGCCTCCTGGGCATGCGGCGTTTCCAATAGCCTGAACATGCTGATTTTCTTCCGCGTGATTCAGGGAATTGTGGCCGGACCGCTGATCCCGCTCTCCCAGAGTCTGCTGCTGAGCAACTACCCGCCCGCCAAACGCTCTGTCGCGCTGGCATTGTGGTCGATGACGGTGATTGTCGCCCCTATCTGCGGCCCGATCCTCGGCGGCTGGATCAGCGATAACTATCACTGGGGCTGGATCTTCTTTATCAACGTGCCTATCGGCATCGTCGTGGTATTGATGACGCTGCAATCGCTGCGCGGGCGAGAGACCCGCACCGAGCAGCGGCGCATTGACGCCGTGGGGCTCGGGCTGCTGGTCATCGGCATCGGTTGCCTGCAGGTGATGCTCGACCAGGGGAAAGAGCTCGACTGGTTTAACTCGACCGAAATCATCGTGCTGACGGTCGTGGCGGTGGTGGCGCTGAGTTTCCTGATTGTCTGGGAGCTGACCGACGATCATCCGATTGTCGATCTCGCGCTGTTTAAGTCGCGCAACTTTACCATCGGCTGTCTGAGCATCAGCCTTGCCTATATGCTCTACTTCGGCTCGATTGTGTTGCTGCCGCAGTTGTTGCAGGAGGTCTACGGCTATACCGCGACCTGGGCGGGGCTTGCCTCAGCGCCGGTCGGGATAATCCCGGTCATCCTCTCGCCAATTATCGGACGCTTCGCGCACCGGCTGGATATGCGCCGCCTGGTGACATTCAGCTTTATTATGTACGCGGTATGTTTCTACTGGCGCGCATATACGTTCGAGCCGGGGATGGATTTCGGGGCGTCGGCGTGGCCGCAGTTTATTCAGGGCTTCGCGGTGGCGTGTTTCTTTATGCCGCTCACCACCATCACCCTCTCCGGCCTGCCGCCGGAGCGGCTGGCGGCGGCATCGAGTCTGTCGAACTTCTTAAGGACGCTCGCGGGCTCCATCGGCACCTCGATAACCACGACGCTGTGGACCAACCGGGAATCGATGCATCACGCGCAGCTGACCGAATCGGTGACGCCGTTTAACCCCAACGCGCAGGAGATGTACAACCAGCTTCAGGGCATGGGAATGACGCAGCAGCAGGCGTCCGGGTATATCGCCCAGCAGATAACCAATCAGGGACTGATTATCTCCGCCAATGAGATTTTCTGGGCATCCGCGGGCGTGTTCCTGGTGCTGTTAGGGCTTATCTGGTTCGCCAGGCCGCCTTTCGGGGCGGGCGGCGGCGGCGGCGGCGCTCACTGACGTTACTCACAAAAAGGCCCGCACTGGCGGGCCTTTTTTATTCACCGCGTTAATCTTTCACCGGGGGAACGCCCTGCCCGCGCAGTTGCGCTTTCAGGCGCTCAAGCGGCAGCGGCCGACACATCAGATAGCCCTGGGTTTCATCGCACTGATACATTTTAAGCTGCGCCAGCTGCTCCTGCGTCTCCACGCCTTCCGCGGTAATGCTCAGGGAAAACGCTTTGCCGAGCCCGATAATATTCTCCACGATACTGTTGGCGTTATCCGAATGCGGCATACCCGCCACAAAGGATTTATCAAGCTTAATGCCGTCGAACGGGAACGTGCGCAGGTAACTTAACGACGAATAGCCAGTGCCGAAATCATCAATAAGCAGCCGCACGCCAAGCGCTTTCAGGCCGTTCATCAGTTCCAGGCTCTGCTCAGGATTCGAGAGCGTGGCGTTTTCGGTAACTTCCAGCTCCAGACGCTCCGGCGCAAGCCCGGTCGCGTTCAGCGCCTCCTGCACCCGCTCCACCAGCCCCGGCGTGCGGAACTCTACCGCCGAAATATTCACGGAAATCGCAAGGCCCGGCATGTCGCGCTGCGCATCGCGGCAGGCGGCGTTCAGCACCCAGTCGCTGATGGCGATAATCAGTCCGGTCTCTTCCGCGAGCGGAATAAACTGATCCGGCATCAGCAACCCAAGCGTCGGATGATGCCAGCGCAGCAGCGCTTCGACCGCCACGATTTTTTCGGCGTTCATGTCGTAGCGCGGCTGATAGACCAGCTGGAACTGCCGATCGCGGATAGCCTCGCGCAGGCTGTTTTCCATTTCACGGCGCTGGACAATCTGTTCCGCCATATGGGCGTCATAAAACACCCAGCCGTTGCGCCCGCTGCTTTTCGCTTTATAGAGCGCGATGTCGGAAAAACGCAGCAGATCGGTCGCGTTCACCGCGTCCTGCGGCGCGAGCGCAATCCCCATGCTGGCGCCGATTAAAATCTCATGATCCTGTACGCTGAACGGACGGTTGATCTCGGCGAGAATGCGCTCGCAAAGTTGCTCCAGCGCTTCTTTGCGTTCGATGTCCGGGATAATCAGGATAAATTCGTCGCCGCCCTGGCGCGCCACCAGATCGAAATCACGCAGGCAGGCGCGCAGACGCGCGGAAACCTGATGCAACAGTTCATCGCCGACGCCGTGGCCGAAGAGATCGTTGACCGGCTTAAACTTATCGAGATCGAGGCTAATCATCGCCAGCGGATGCTCGCGCGTCGGGCGCGACTGGAGTTTGCCTTCCAGGAACTCTTTCATGCGTACCCGGTTGGGCAGGCCGGTGAGTTCGTCATGCAGCGAGAGATACTGCACGCGCGCCTGGGCTTCGACTTCAAGCGTGACGTCAGTCGCGGTGCCGCGAAAGCTCAGCCCGCCTTCCGCCGTGGCGATGGGCTTCGCCACCAGATTGCAGTAGCGCTGGTGCCCCTGCGCCGACAGATAGCGGCAATGAGTCATGGCGCGGTGCCCGCCGTGCCCTGGCTGGTGGAACCACGCCTCCAGCGTCGCGCTGTCTTCCTGGATAAATTCCGTTACGCGCCGTCCCAGCCAGTCGGCGATACGATAGCCGGTGATGACCGGGAAGCGCTCGGAAAGCCAGGTGAAGCGCAGGTCATCGTCGGTTTCCCAGATCCAGTCGGTGGTAGCCTCTGCGACATCGCGAAAACGCCGTTCGCTGGCCGCCAACGCCAGTCGATTCTGCTCCAGCAGAAAAGCGTTTTCATCATTGAGCCGCGCTTTCGTCAACGCGTTGCGCATAGCGATGCCTGCGACCAGCCCCGTAAAACACATCAGGAAAATCAGCAGCGGCAGGATGACGACGATAAGATCGTGGCCGGGATCCTCGCTGCGCCAGACCATGGTCACCTGACCGTTGCCAAGCGGCAGTCCCAGTGTGACCTGACGGTAGTCGGGCGACGCCTCGCCAGGCTTACGCACGTGCAGATCCTCAATGCCGTACTCATGCCCCATCTGCACGAGTTCCGCGCTGGTGAGCACATCGATAAATATCAGCAACGACGGCGTGCCGGGTTCGGCCTGGACATTTTTGTCGCCGCCGCTGCGTATCCAGGCAGCCCCCACCAGCGCGGGCTGGCCGTGATATTCCATCGGCGTGACGATGGAAGCGCCATCGGAGGCATCCAGCGCGGTGCGCAGGCTGCTCATCAAGGGCGCGCCGATCCAGTGTTCTACTTTCTGGTTTCTGAATTTGCCGTTAACGACGCTGTAGCGGGTGATGTCGCTACCGTCCGTCACGAAGACGCCGTCATAGCCGAACATGTCATAGAGCGATGAACCCAGATTTCCGCGATCCCACGCCCAGGTCACGTCGAGGGTTTGATGCAGATTCACCCAGGCTTCGCCCCAGTCAGAGTAATCATTAAGCGTGGTTTTTAGCGTATCCTGGCGATTTTGCAGGGCTTTTAATAACAGATGGCGGCTGTGCGCATCGGTGCGTTCGTTAATATCATTTGCGATGTGCAAAATAGAAAGCATCGCTACCAGGAAAAACAGCCCTAACAGAGCGCCCATAAAAAGCAATGTGCGCCGGATAAAGCGCGTGGTATTTCCCGTCTCGTTAACGGATAAGTCAGCAACGCCGCGTCTGAAAAAACCTGTCATTCCTCGATCCCGATCTGCTATTGCCTTGATAATAATTATGACGCCCGTGAAAAGATCTGCGCGCAGCGACGACAGCGTGGCGTATTCACGCGGGTTGCCGCCCAGGCGCGGTACACTGACGATATACAAAAATCGGACGCGGCCCGCCACGCATCGGTACACTCATTCAGGGTATGCTTCAGGTGTTAATAGTTTAAAACCGATATTTTATTTCGCGGCTATATTTCACAGGCAACAAAAATTTGTTTTAAGTCACCCGGCGCAGGCCAGAGAAGGCATAAATATAACCGTAGCGGCAATCATATAATAAAAAAGGAGCCATTAAGGCTCCCTTTCTAATAATTATTTTTTATTCCTACAGGTGCAGTTCCTGTAATTTTTCTTTCGGCAGCGCCAGTTCATCGTTGCTGTTAACGCCCACGCCACGCTCGATAATGTGACGCGCGATATCCTGCGCTTCTTCCAGTGAGTGCATTTCGTACGTGCCGCACTGGTAAACGTTCAGTTCCGGGATCTGGTTCTGTTCTTTCACTTTCAGCACGTCCTGCATCGCCGCTTTCCAGGCGTCAGCCACGCGCTGCTCGTCAGGCTGGCCGATGAGGCTCATGTAAAAACCAGTGCGGCAGCCCATCGGGGAGATATCGATGATCTCCACGCCGTTGCCGTTCAGATGATCGCGCATGAAACCGGCAAAGAGGTGCTCCAGCGTGTGGATGCCCTTTTCCGGCATCACTTCTTTGTTCGGGGCGCAAAAACGCAGGTCAAACACGGTGATAGTGTCGCCGTGCGGCGTGTTCATGGTCTTCGCCACACGTACCGCAGGCGCTTCCATACGGGTATGGTCGACAGTGAAGCTATCAAGCAATGGCATCTGATCACCTCCGATGAGTGATTTTTTAAAATTAAACTGAACTAATGTTCACGGGCCGGGTCTGAATCTATGAAAGACGCGCATTTGTTATCATCATCACTGAGTTCAGAGATGACAATTTGGCCACAGCGATGTGGCCTTTTTCTTTTGTCTCACGCCTGCTTCGTCAGCCATTCATCAAAAGGCTCGGTATCCGCAGCTTCAATCTCACGCTGACGCGCCAGCGACGCCGCCTGCTCCTGACGGAAATCCTCTTCATGCAGCGTCTGCAACGGCTCTTCACGCAGCATGGTGCGATAGTTATCCGCCAGCATCCGTCCGGTTCCGCCAATCCCGTTTTCAATCATCGAGCGCAGAATACGCGCCGAGTAAGTGAGCTCCGGATCGTCAAAGCACGCCACCAGTCGGTCGCAGACCTGCTGGTACTCCTGCCCGCCGTGAATGCCGTCGAGCGTTCGCGCCACGCGACGTAAATCGCGGAACAGATCTTTGCCCACTTTCTCCAGCGGGAACTGCGCCGTTTCGCACCCAATGCCGAGCGTCAGCCCAGGCTTGCGGCCTTCCAGAATCACACGGTTCCAGTTGGCGCGGGTACACAGCAGCTCATCGCTGCTCATCTCCGGCGCATCTGCCAGCGCGCACCAGACCATAAAGAGATCGAGGAAACGCACCTGATTTTCATCGACGCCAATCGGCGAGAATGGGTTGATATCGAGCGAGCGCACTTCAATGTATTCGATGCCGCCGCGCAGCAGCGCGTCGGACGGCGATTCGCCATCGCGCGTGACGCGCTTCGGACGAATTGGCGCATACAGCTCGTTTTCAATCTGCAAAATATTGGTGTTGATTTGCAGATATTCGCCGTCTTTCTTCAGCCCCAGCTTCGCGTACTCTTCCGACGGGGTTTTGATGGCGCGCTTCAATCCTGCCACATAACTGTGTAGATCGTTAAATGTAATCCCGAGATTGCTTTGCGATTTATTGGTATAGCCCAGATCGCTTAAGCGCAGCGAGGTCGCGTAAGGCAGGTAGTACATACCGCAGTCGGTTTTCTCGAACGGCAGTTTGGTCGGCTTGCCCTGCAGGAAAGAGGAACAAATCGCCGGCGAGGCGCCAAACAGATATGGGATCACCCAGCCAAAACGGTAGTAGTTGCGGATCAGACGGAAATAGCCTGCTGAAATCGCCTCTTTGCCGCTCTCGGCATCTTCCACCTGACACTTCGCCTGCCAGAACGCCAGCGGCAGTGAGAAGTTGTAATGCACGCCGGAGATGGTCTGCATCAGCGCGCCGTAGCGGTTCTTCAGACCCGAGCGATAGAGCGTTTTAAAACGGCCGATATTCGAGGTGCCGTATTGCGCGAGCTCAATGTCCTGCCCTTCTTTGATATAGCAGGGCATGCTGAGCGGCCACATACGCTCGTCGCCGAGCGCTCTGGCGGTGTGGCGATGAATATCGCGCATCACCGTCAGCATATGATCGATATCGCCATCTACCGGCGTGATAAATTCCAGAAGGGCTTCGGCAAAATCCGTCGTGATCCACTTATGGGTTAACGCGGAGCCCAGGCTTTCCGGATGCCCCGTGGTCGCCAGCTCGCCGTCAGGCGTGACGCGCAGCGTTTCGCGCTCAAGCCCACGGCGAATGCCTTTCAATGCCTCAGGATGCTCGGTTAACCAGGCCAGCGCCTGTGATACGTCCGGGATCAAATTGACCTCCCGCCTGTCGTGTCGAAAATATTTTTATTAAGCATAATTGTAATGGTAAAGGTTGACGATGAAAGGTCGCTCAAACAATCCAATTAGTGCCACCACGTCATACCCTGTAAAGTCGCTGCCGCGATAATGATGTAGCGCAGCGCCTTGCCAAGGCACAGAAAAAAAATCACCGGCCCCCAGGGAAGGCGCAGCCACCCTGCCAGCAGGCATAATAAATCACCGACCAGAGGCAGCCAGCTTAACAGCAGCGCTGGCGCGCCAAACCGTTGCAGCCAGCCCTGCGCGCGCTCCTGCCAGCGCGATGACTCGCGCAGCGGAAACAGCCGCCCAAGAATAACGTTAGTTAACCCCCCAAGGCTATTACCTATTGTTGCGGTTAATACCAAAAGCCAGGGGGCGGTTTTCACGCTTACCAGCAGCGCCACCAGCACCGCTTCGGAACTACCCGGCAGCAGCGTGGCGCTCAGAAAACTGCTGGTAAAGAGCGAGAGGAGCGACAGCGCGTCGCTCACAGCAAACGCACGTCCACAGCGTCCATTCCCGCCAGACGCGCCGCTTCGAGACCGAAATCCGCGTCCTCAAACACGACGCATTTTTCAGGCGCGACGCCCATGAGCGTTGCGCAGCGCAGGAAAGTATCGGGAGCGGGTTTATGATGTTGTACATGATCGGCGGCAACCACCGCGGTGAAGTAGCGACGCAGGCCAAGATGCGCCAGCAGCGCTTCCGCCATCGCGCTTTCGCTGCCGGTGCCGACGGCCATAGGACGGCGGCCGTGCCACGCTTTGACAACGTCAATGAGCGGCAACGGACGCACCGTATCCAGCAGCATCGCCTGCACCGCGGCGGTTTTTTCACGCGCCAGCGCATGGGGACAGAGATCGGCCTGATTCAGCTCAATGACCGCCTGAGCGATGCGCCAGGTAGGCGAACCGTTCAGCGCGACCATCGCCTGTTCGTCAAACTGCATGCCGTAGCGGCCAAGCACGTCGCGCCAGGCTTTCCGGTGCGTCGGCTCGGTATCGAGGATGGTGCCATCCATGTCAAAAATCAGCCCGTCGTAACGCTCGTACATCATGTCCTCATTACCTGACCGCCAGGAATGTTACTTTAGCTTAAACCGTTAATTTTGTCGCTGTTAAGGCATACAGGAGGTACAGATGGCGTAATGAATGAGGCGTATAAAAGGGATTCAGGGGGATGTGTAAAGGAGCGGCTTTGCGAAATAGCTTTGATCAGAGAAAAGGAAGATTCAGGAGAGAAGCTGGGTGCATCCGGGAGGATTACTTGACTTTGGCTCACCCTGACGGGCCGCTGCGAGAGCTGCGTTATCCTCCCTGGAATTCGCGACAATCATCGCTTACCAGGTCACGTCATCATTGCTGATACCGCGGAAAAATATGGTGCATCCGGGAGGATTCGAACCTCCGACCGCTCGGTTCGTAGCCGAGTACTCTATCCAGCTGAGCTACGGATGCATCGGGGATACTGCTTTACTGCGGCCTACGCCATCATTGCTGATACCGTAGAGAAATATGGTGCATCCGGGAGGATTCGAACCTCCGACCGCTCGGTTCGTAGCCGAGTACTCTATCCAGCTGAGCTACGGATGCATCGGGGATACTGCTTTACTGCGGTCTACGCCATCATTGCTGATACCATAGAGAAATATGGTGCATCCGGGAGGATTCGAACCTCCGACCGCTCGGTTCGTAGCCGAGTACTCTATCCAGCTGAGCTACGGATGCATCGGGGATACTGCTTTACTGCGGCCTACGCCATCATTGCTGATACCGTAGAGAAATATGGTGCATCCGGGAGGATTCGAACCTCCGACCGCTCGGTTCGTAGCCGAGTACTCTATCCAGCTGAGCTACGGATGCAAATGGCGGTGAGGCGGGGATTCGAACCCCGGATGCAGCTTTTGACCGCATACTCCCTTAGCAGGGGAGCGCCTTCAGCCTCTCGGCCACCTCACCACACGCCTCTTACGAGTGCTTCGAAGAGCTTGTTTCGTCTCATCGTCGCTGCGTGGCGCACATATTACTTTCTGGGACTTATAAGTCAAACAATTTTTCCCGACTCTGCATCGTTTGCACAATTACCGCCCAATCCGCCTGCTTTGCCAACAAAAAGGCTGTTTTATCAACGCAAATGCGGTGATGCAGTGGATATTATTAAAGGCAAAAGGGAACGGGAAAGCGTGTCAGGAGACGGAGGAAAACAGAAGAAACGAAGAAAAAAGGGGATGCGCCTCGCCGGTGTGAGCGAGACGCGACAACTCAGTAACTGGACTGTTGCGATTTTTCAGCCTGGATACGCTGGTAGATCTCTTCACGGTGTACAGATACCTCTTTGGGGGCGTTCACGCCAATACGTACCTGGTTGCCTTTTACCCCAAGAACTGTCACGGTCACCTCATCCCCAATCATGAGGGTTTCACCAACTCGACGAGTCAGAATCAGCATTCTTTGCTCCTTGAAAGATTAAAAGAGTCGGGTCTCTCTGTATCCCGGCATTATCCATCATATAACGCCAAAAAGTAAGCGATGACAAACACCTGAGGTGTAAGCAGTCACGGCATTACATTCTGTTAAACCTAAGTTTAGCCGATCCAGAAAAAATCAACCCGACTTTATCGTTATAGTTCGGGCACAGATAAAGACGCCATAACAACAAAGGGTTATGGCGTCTTTCTGCCGTTTTGGTTATTACAGCTTCGCGGTTACCCAGCTTTCAACGCTGCCAAGCGCTGCGGGCAGCGCTGCGGCATCGGTGCCGCCAGCCTGCGCCATATCCGGGCGACCACCGCCTTTACCGCCGACCTGCTGAGCAATCATGCCCACCAGTTCGCCAGCTTTGACGCGTTCCGTCACATCTTTCGATACGCCCGCGATCAGGGAAACTTTCCCCTCCGCCACGGTCGCCAGCACGATAACAGAAGAACCGAGCTGGTTTTTCAGATCGTCCACCATCGTGCGCAGCATTTTCGGCTCAACGCCTGCGAGTTCGCTGACCAGCAGTTTCACGCCGTTGATGTCGATGGCTTTGCTGCTGAGGTTCGCACTCTCCTGCGCCGCCTGCTGTTCTTTGAGCTGCTGCAGTTCTTTTTCCAGCTGACGGGTGCGCTCAACCATCGCACGAACTTTGTCGTTCAGCGTCTGGCTGTCGCTCTTGAGCAGATGAGACAGCTCGTTCAGACGGTCGTTCTGAGCATGAACCAGAGACAGCGCGCCTTCGCCAGTCACCGCTTCGATACGGCGAACGCCTGCGGCGGTGCCGGATTCAGAAACAATACGGAACAAGCCGATATCGCCAGTGCGCGACGCGTGAATACCGCCGCACAGTTCGGTAGAGAAATCGCCCATGCTCAATACACGCACGCGGTCTTCATATTTCTCGCCGAACAGCGCCATCGCGCCTTTGGCTTTCGCCGCTTCCAGATCCATGACGTTAGTTTCAATCGGCAGGTTGCGACGGATTTGCGCGTTCACCAGATCTTCAACTTTGCGGATCTCTTCCGGCTTCATGGCTTCGAAATGCGAGAAGTCGAAACGCAGGCCTTTGTCGTTAACCAGAGAGCCTTTCTGCGCGACATGGGTGCCCAGCACCTGGCGCAGCGCGGCGTGCATCAGGTGCGTCGCCGAGTGGTTGAGACGAATACGCTCACGGCGCGCCTGGTCCACTTCCGCTTTAACGCCCTCGCCCACTTTCAGAACGCCGCTGGTCAGCTCGCCGATATGCCCGATCGCCTGACCATATTTCTGGGTGTCGTTAACGGTGAAAGTGAAACCATTGCCTTTCAGCTCGCCTTTATCGCCCACCTGGCCGCCAGACTCCGCATAGAATGGAGTTTCATCCAGCACCACAACGGCCTGCTGGCCCGCCGCTACCTGCTCAACGGATTTACCATCGATAAACAGCGCGGTGACCCTGGCGGTCAGTTCGGTCTGATCGTAGCCTTTGAATTCTGACGCGCCATCAACGCGGATCATCGCGTTGTAGTCGGCGCCGAAACCGCTGGATTCGCGCGCGCGACGGCGCTGCTCTTCCATGGCGGCTTCAAAGCCCGCTTCGTCAACTTTAATGTTGCGCTCGCGGCAGACGTCCGCGGTCAGGTCAACCGGGAAGCCGTAGGTGTCATACAGGCGGAAAGCCGTTTCGCCGTCGAGCGTATCGCCCGTAAGCTTCGCCAGCTCTTCATCCAGCAGCGCCAGACCACGCTCGAGCGTGCGGGCAAACTGCTCTTCTTCAGTTTTCAGAACCTGTTCAACCTGCGCCTGCTGACGTTTCAGCTCGTCGCCCGCCGATCCCATAACATCCACCAGCGGCCCAACCAACTTGTAGAAGAAGGTGTCTTTCGCGCCCAGCATGTTGCCGTGACGGATCGCGCGGCGAATGATGCGACGCAGCACATAGCCGCGGTTCTCGTTAGACGGGATCACGCCATCGGCAATCAGGAAGGCGCAGGAGCGGATATGGTCAGCAATAACGCGCAGCGATTTGTTGCTCAGATCGGTCGCGCCGGTAACGTTCGCCACCGCCTTGATAAGCTTCTGGAACAGATCGATTTCGTAGTTAGAGTTAACGTGTTGCAGCACCGCGGCGATACGCTCAAGGCCCATGCCGGTATCCACGGACGGCTTCGGCAGCGGTTCCATGGTGCCGTCAGCCTGACGGTTAAACTGCATAAACACGATGTTCCAGATCTCAATGTAGCGATCGCCGTCTTCTTCCGGGCTACCCGGAGGGCCGCCCCAGATGTGGTCGCCATGATCGTAGAAAATCTCGGTGCACGGGCCGCACGGGCCGGTATCGCCCATCTGCCAGAAGTTGTCGGACGCGTAAGGCGCGCCTTTGTTATCGCCGATACGGATAATACGTTCGCGCGGGATCCCGACTTCTTTTTCCCAGATTTCGTAAGCTTCGTCATCGGTTTCGTAGACGGTCACCCACAGGCGATCTTTCGGCAGGTTAAACCACTGCGCGCCGGTCAGCAGCTCCCAGGCGTACTGGATAGCGTCATGTTTGAAGTAGTCACCGAAGCTGAAGTTGCCCAGCATTTCGAAGAAGGTGTGGTGGCGGGCGGTGTAACCGACGTTTTCCAGGTCATTGTGCTTACCACCGGCGCGCACGCAGCGCTGCGCGGTCGTCGCGCGGGAATAATTACGCTTGTCGAGACCAAGGAATACATCCTTGAACTGGTTCATCCCGGCGTTGGTAAACAGCAAAGTCGGGTCATTATTAGGGACCAGAGAGCTACTGGCGACTACCTGGTGTCCCTTGCTATGGAAAAAGTCGAGAAACGCCTGACGGATCTCAGCGGTGCTCTTGCTCATAATTATCCTGAAATCAAGCTAACGAAATGTGTCACCCGAGTGGCGCAGCACGCTGCCGCCAGACCAGGCTAAACGGAAAAAAGTGGGAATAAGATAAGTTTTCTTTACAGGGAAGTAAAACCCCGCATGGGGTCATCACTCAAAATTTCGGTAGATCGCCTGGATATCTTCCATGTAATAGCCGCGATACAGCAAAAAGCGTTGGACTTTGCCTTTTTCGGGGAAGGTGCGCGGCAGCGGCGCGCCGAATTTGCGCTCGGCCTGATCGCGGGCCTGCGCTTCCCAGTCGACCTCACAGGCGGCGAAGGCGCTATCACATGCGGTACGGGAGATGCCCTTCTGTTGCAGCTCCTGACGAATGCGCTGCGGTCCGTAGCCTTTACGACCGCGGCTGGCGATATAGCGCTCGGCAAAATGATCGTCGTCGAGGTAACGCTGCTCATGGCACCAGGCGATCACTTTCTCGATATCTTCCGGGGTAGCCTGCGCCTGCTCATCGTCGTTTTTCCCTGGCAGCACGGCGCCAAGCTTGCGTCTGAGCTCTTGCTCGCTGTGATCGCGCATCGCGAGTATTCGCATGGCGCGGTCGAGAAGTCGGGAATAAGCGGAACGGCGGGGAGTAGCATCAGTCATAGGCGTGAAAACAGTGGCGATGTTGAAGGGAAAGAAAAAAGTAAGGGCTGCATCAGCAGCCCTTGAGATTAAAACTCTTCGTTGGTTTCTTCAACACCGCCGTCGTTATCATCGACGGTGAAGTCAGGCGTAGCGTCCTGATTGTTGAGCAGCATTTCGCGCAGCTTCTTCTCAATTTCGTCAGCCATCGGCTTGTTCTCTTTGAGGAAGTTGGTCGCGTTCGCTTTACCCTGACCGATCTTCTCGCCGTTGTAGCTGTACCAGGCGCCCGCTTTTTCAATCAGCTTGTGCTTCACGCCAAGGTCAACCAGCTCGCCATAGAAGTTGATACCTTCACCGTAGAGGATCTGGAATTCAGCCTGTTTGAACGGCGCAGCGACTTTGTTTTTCACTACTTTCACGCGGGTTTCGCTGCCTACCACTTCTTCGCCCTCTTTCACCGCGCCGATACGGCGGATGTCGAGACGGACAGAAGCGTAGAATTTCAGCGCGTTACCGCCGGTCGTGGTTTCCGGGTTACCAAACATCACGCCAATCTTCATACGGATCTGGTTGATGAAGATAAGCAGGGTGTTAGAGTTTTTCAGGTTACCGGCCAGCTTACGCATCGCCTGGCTCATCATACGTGCCGCGAGGCCCATGTGAGAGTCACCGATTTCGCCTTCGATTTCCGCTTTCGGCGTCAGGGCCGCAACGGAGTCGACAACCAGCACGTCAACCGCGCCGGAGCGCGCCAGCGCGTCACAGATTTCCAGCGCCTGCTCGCCGGTGTCCGGCTGAGAGCAGAGCAGGTTATCGATATCTACGCCGAGTTTACGGGCGTAGACAGGATCGAGCGCGTGCTCGGCGTCGATAAACGCACAGGTTTTACCGGCACGCTGCGCCGCGGCGATAACCTGCAGCGTCAGCGTGGTTTTACCTGAAGATTCCGGGCCGTAAATTTCCACGATACGCCCCATCGGCAGACCGCCCGCTCCCAGCGCGATATCCAGGGAGAGAGAGCCGGTGGAGATCGTTTCCACATCCATGGTGCGATCTTCACCCAAACGCATGATGGAGCCTTTGCCGAATTGCTTTTCAATCTGGCCGAGTGCTGCCGCCAACGCCTTCTGCTTGTTTTCGTCGATAGCCATTTTTACTCCTGTCATGCAGGGTGAGCCCAATTGCGCCACGCTGCGAATTTGTTTCGTTGGTGCAATTATACTGTATGAGCATACAGTATCAAGTGTTTTGTATAAAATGTTGCCACAAGGTTTGCAGCGCAAACGCGGTCGCCTGACGGCGCACAGAATCTCGATTTCCATCAAAGCGTTGCATGCGTGCCTCGACCCTTCCCTGGTTGTCGGCAAAGCCAAACCAGACGGTGCCGACGGGCTTGTCAGCGCTGCCGCCATCAGGCCCGGCGATACCGCTAACGGAGACGGCGTAAGAGGCCGCGGCGGCATTCAGCGCGCCCTGCGCCATTTGTCTCACGACCGGTTCGCTGACGGCGCCATGCGCCGCGAGCGTGGCGCCGTCCACGCCGATAAGTTGTTCTTTGGCCTCATTACTGTAGGTCACGAAGCCGCGTTCAAACCAGGCGGAACTGCCGGCGATATCGGTAATGACTTTCGCCACCCAGCCGCCGGTGCAGGATTCCGCCGTCGTCACGGTCGCGCCCTGCGCTTTTAACGCAGCGCCAAGCTGCTGACTTAACTGCATTAATTCGTTATCTGTCATGACGGCTCCGATTGTAAACGTAACCCCAGGCATCCCACAGCGATTTTTAAGCGTTGCAGGCAGTTACATCGGGTTTTACGAGGCGAATTCAAGGTTTGCAGTAGTGTTTATTTCCCCGCCCGGACAGGCGGGGAAACGTCTTACTGCACCCGGGCGAGCGCCACCGCCTGGCCGAGCTGCCAGACCGCCATGGCGTAATGCGTACTATGGTTATAGCGCGTAATAGCGTAGAAGTTTGGCAGGCCGTACCAGTACTGGTAGCCGCTGCCGATATCAAGGCGCAGAAGGCTCGCTTCGGTGTGATCGCCGATCGGCTGCTGCGGCGTTAAGCCTGCCGCCGCCAGCTGGCCGACGCTGTATTTGGTTTTAAAACCGTTCTCAAGCTGCGGCGCCTGACCGTTGGCTGGCACGGCCACCAGATCGCCCTTCACCCAGCCGTGTTGCTGGAAGTAGTGCGCGACGCTGCCAATAGCGTCTTCCGGATCCCACAGATTGATATGCCCGTCGCCGTTAAAGTCGACCGCATACTCTTTATAAGAAGACGGCATAAACTGGCCGTAGCCCATCGCGCCTGCGAATGATCCCTTGAGCGCCAGCGGATCATCGCCTTCATCGCGCGACATCAGCAGGAACGTTTCGAGCTCGGCGGCAAAATAGTCGGCGCGGCGCGGGTAGTTAAAGGCAAGCGTCGCCAGCGCGTCGATAATACGGGTTTTACCCATCACGCGGCCCCAGCGGGTCTCCACGCCGATAATGCCAACCACGATTTCCGGCGGCACGCCATAGACCTGCCAGGCGCGGTTAAGCGCGTCCTGGTACTGGTTCCAGAACGCCACGCCGTTTTGCACATTGTCCGGCGTAATAAATTTATTGCGATAGCGCAGCCAGGCGCCGTTCGGCCCCGGCGCAGGCTGGGTGGTCGGCGCCTGGCGATCCATCAGACGCAGCACGTAATCGAGCCTTTTCGTCTGTGAGAATACTTCCTGGAGTTGCTGACGGTTAAACCCGTGCTTGCTGACCATCATATTGATGAAGTTTTCCGCCGCCGGGTTGCCGGTAAAGTCCCCGGTCGGTAACAGCATATCGTGCTGCGGCTGGAGCAGGAAGCCGCCCTGGCTTGCGCCTGCGGTCTGGGTGGTAGCGGATTGAGACTTCGGCTTGCTGCTGCAGGCGGCAAGCGCCATCATCAGCGGCAACAGGGCGACATAGCGACGCTTTAACATGAGATATCCATATGGCTGTTCAGAACGAATGGCAGTAATGGTAGATCATCCAGGGCCAGGCGAGGAAGCGCGGCGCGAGGCGCAGGCGGGAAATTTTACCGCCTGCGCGCGCTGTCAGAGAACTTTGCTGAGAAAAGCCGCAGTACGCGGGTTTTGCGGGGCGGTAAAAAGCTGTACAGGCGGGCCTTCTTCCTGAATCACGCCGCCGTCGATAAATATCACCCGGTCGGCGACTTCGCGCGCAAATCCCATCTCGTGGGTAACGATAACCATCGTCATGCCCTCTTCGGCAAGATTTTTCATTACCGCCAGCACTTCGCCGACCAGCTCCGGGTCCAGCGCGGAGGTCGGCTCATCAAAGAGCATGACCGACGGGTTCATCGCCAGCGCCCGGGCAATCGCCACACGCTGCTGCTGGCCGCCAGAGAGGCTCGCAGGCCATGCGTCGCGCTTATCGCTAAGGCCCACTTTGGCCAACAGCCCTTCGGCGAGCGTCACCGCCTGCGCGCGTTTCATGCTCTTCAGGCTCATCGGCGCCATGATGAGATTTTCCAGCACCGTCATGTGCGGGAAGAGATTAAAGCGCTGGAACACCATCCCGACGCCCGCGCGCAGCTGGTTCACATCGGCGTTGCGGTCATGCACCGCAAAACCGTTAACCAGGATGTCGCCCTCTTCTGCCATCTCCAGCGCGTTAAGGCAGCGCAAAAAAGTGCTTTTGCCGGAGCCGGAAGGGCCAATCACGCAGACCACTTCTTCTGGTTTAATGTCACAGCTGATGCCGCGCAGAACGTGGCTTGCGCCGAAATGCTTGTGCAAATTTTTAACGTGAATCACTTTTGCCGAACCTCTTTTCCAGCCGCGCCACCAGTTGCGATAGCAGGAATGTAATCACCCAGTAGACCAGTGAAATGGTCAGGTAGGGCTCCCAGTAAGTGGCGTAGGCGCCGGAGACGGTACGCGCCGCATAGGCGAGATCCGCAAGACCGATGGCAGACGCGAGCGACGAGTCTTTCACAATGGCGATAGCATTATTGCCAAGCGGCGGCAGAATACGGCGAAACGCCTGCGGCAGGATCACTTTGCGCATGGTTTTCCACCACGGCATGCCGAGCGCGCGCGACGCTTCCATCTGCCCACGGTCAATCGACTGAATGCCCGCGCGGAAAATTTCGGAAACGTACGCGCCCGCATTAAGCGTAATCGCCACGATACAGGAGAGAAACGCGCCGTAATCGGAGCGCAGCATACGGGCGAATTCGCTGCTCATCATCCCGCTCTCCACCAGCCAGCCGTCGCGCGGGTTAATAAAGAGCGGCACCAGCGCGAAGTGCACCACCATGATCTGCACAAACAGCGGCGTGCCGCGAAACGCGCTGACATAAAAGCGCACCGGGAACTGCACCAGGTAGCGCAGCACATATTTCCACGGCCCGTGCTCCGCGTGCGCCATGCGCCCCAGCCCGAGCGTTAAGCCCCACAGCGTGCCGAGTATCACGCAGATGATGGTGCATTTAATGGTCATCCAGGCGCCCTGCATAAACAGCGGGCCATACTCCTGGATTATCTCCCAATGAAATCCTGACATGTCCATTTCCGAAAAAGAGGCGGCTGACGTAGAGACGGTCAGCCGCTAAATAACAGGAAGCGAAAAAGCGCGATTACTGCGCAGGTAGCGTCGGCACGTTGTCGTCAAACCAGGCTTTGTAGATTTTCGCGTAGGTGCCGTCAGCGACGATTTTCGCGAGGCCCGCGTTGATTTTATTGCGCAGTTCGTCATTGCCTTTCGCTACCGCGATACCGAAATACTGGCGTTCAAACTTCGCATCCGGCACCAGTTTGAACTGTTTTTCCGGATGCTGTTTGATGTAGTACTTCACCACGCCCACATCGCCCACGGCGGCGCTGACGCCATCTTCAAACAGCTCCTGAAGCATCAGCGGCGTATTGTCGAAACGCTTGATGGCCGTGTTGTTTTTGCCAAGCACGTCAGAGACCACGATATCCCCGGTGCTGGAGTTCACGACGCCGACCTTTTCATTTTTCAGCGCGGCAAGGGAATTCACTTTTGAATCTGCAGGCACAACAATCGACTGTTCAGCCGGGAAGTAAGGCGCAGAGAAATCCACCATCTGCTTACGCTTATCGGTGATGGTGATGCCGGAGACAAGAATGTCGCGATCGCCGGAACCGAGTGTCGCGAAAATCCCTTCCCACGGCGTGTTCACCAGCTTCACGTTGAAGTTTTCCGCTTTGGCGATGGCTTTAATAATGTCGATATCGAAACCTTCCAGCTCTTTCTGGCTGTTTTCGAATTCAAACGGACGATAGGTGCCGCCTGCGCCGACAACATAGGTTTCCTGCGCCGCAAACGCGCTGCCCGCGAGGGCTGCCATTAACAAACCGGCCTTGAGTAAAGATTTTACCATGATCGCAACCCTCATTTTTATGCACTTAATATGAATAAAAATACATACATTAGTCAGGGCGCGCAACAAGAATATATTCTCTGTTCACTCACCCGCCCCGCCAGTTCTGGTAGTCAAGCGCAGCGGGACCGATGCCGATAACGCTCAGTGGTTTTCAAATCAAGGGGCTGAAATGAAACGACATCCTGTCCAGTCGAAAACGTTTAAAAGCGCAGGTTACGATCCGACCTGTTCGATTATGGAAATTGAGTACGCCAACGGGCGCGTGGAGCAGTTTCTCGGCGTACCGGCGAAAACCTGGCAAACCTTTCTGATGAGCAACGAGAAAGAGAGCTGGTTTAGCAACAATATCAAAAGCAGCTTTTTCAAAGTCGCGGTCAGCTAAGACATAAAAAGACGGCATAAAAAAAGCGTGGCTCGCCACGCTTTTTTATTTCTGCATCCGTCAGGGAATCAGAACGTTTCCCAGTTATCACCGCCTGCGGGGGCTGCCAGCGCGGGTTTCACCGGCTCGATGCGCGCAGACGGCGCAACGCCGGTGCGCGTCGAGGTGCTGACCACGCCGCGCGAGACTTTAAAGGCCGCTACGGCCTGGCGCAGTTGCTCAGCCTGATCCTCAAGCGCCCCGGCGGCAGCGGCGGATTCCTGCACCAGCGCGGCGTTCTGCTGCGTGACGCTGTCCATCTGCGACACCGCGAGGCTCACCTGCTCAATGCCGCGGCTCTGCTCATCGGACGCCGAGGCGATTTCGCCCATGATATCGGTCACGCGGGTCACCGCCTGCACAATCTCTTTCATGGTGTCGCCCGCTTCCTGCACCTGGCCGGAGCCGGTATCGACGCGGTTTACTGAATTTTCGATAAGCGCTTTGATCTCTTTCGCCGCGTTGGCGCTGCGGCTGGCGAGCGTACGCACCTCCCCCGCGACCACCGCGAAGCCGCGGCCCTGTTCACCTGCACGCGCCGCTTCTACCGCGGCATTCAGCGCGAGGATATTGGTCTGGAAGGCGATGCTGTCGATGACGCTTGTGATATGCGCAATCTGCTGCGAGCTCTCGGCGATGGATTTCATGGTCTGCACCACGTTATCCACCACGCGCCCGCCTTTGTCTGCGGTCTCCGAGGCGTTTTTCGCCAGCTGCGAGGCCTGACGCGCGTTATCGCTGTTCTGTTTCACGGTGGCGGTCAGTTGCTCCATGCTGGCGGCAGTCTCTTCCAGCGACGCGGCCTGCTGCTCGGTGCGCGAAGAGAGATCGTTGCTGCCTGCGGAGATTTCACCCGCCCCGGTATAGATGGATTCCGAACTGTCGCGTACCGCCGTAACGGTGCCCGCCAGCGCCTGCTGCATTTCCTGAAGTGACGCGGCAAGCTGGCCCATTTCGTTACGTCCTTCCACCGCAATCTGGCGCGTTAAATCGCCGCCTGCGATCGCACGGATATGTTCCATCGCCTCACGCAATGGCCCCAGCAGCAGATGACGTAAGCCCTGCCAGATAGTGGCAATCGCCAGCACGACGATGATAGCGATAATGCCGAGCGTCCAGAGCATGCCGGTAAAGCTCTGCTGGTTCTCCTGGGCGGCGGCCTGCAACAGCGTGGTGTTCTGCGCGCGCCAGGTGGTGTAAACCTCTTCCATCTCATCCTGCGCTTTCTGGGCGTCGAGATTGCCGTAAGCCTCGTAGTTATTCGCGCCGAGATAGCCGATGGATGCCTGAAGAATGTCATGCAGCGCCTGGTATTTTTCGGCAATCTGGCTGGCTGTCGCTTCATCCTGTCCGTTCAGGCGCGGCGAGCCTTTGTAGAGCGCAAAGTGTTTCTCCGCTTTGGCAAGCGAGGTGGAGGCGGTCGCCAGCAGTTTGTCGATTGCCGCCAGCGACGCCGGATCGCGCTGGTTTTTCAGGAAGCGGATCGCCACACGGTTTACCGTGACGCGGGTTTTCACCAGCGTCTGAAAACTGTCGCCAAGCTGCTCCTGCTGGAAATTAAGTAAATTCGCATTCTGGAAATTATTTCTGTCATTATTGACTGCCGAATAAAAAAGGCTGCCGGTGACCATTTGCAACACCGTAAAGGTCAGCAAGATAATAATAATCCCGCTAACCACTTTTATATTTTTAATCATCGTCCATCATCCCCTGAACCAGGCGCTATTGTGTAGCTGTTATCGGAACGGCGTGCGCAAACTTTATCCACTCCGCTGAAATATGCGAGCGGCGCCATGATTTAAAACAAAAAGATAACCCCCCTGATTTTTTAGCCGATAGTAAAAGTATCCCTTTCACTCCGCGATGCGTTCCAGAACGTCCCTTTCCGGGTTTTAAGGAGGCACGATGAAAGAGCTCAACAGCTTCGGTCAGTATGTCGGCCCACCCGTGGCGGAGTGGAAACCACGCGAATTACCGCAGAAGAAAATGTTCGCCGGGCATTTTTGCCATCTTGAGCCTGTCAGCGTGCGTCACGCGCTGGCGCTGCATCACGCCTGGCACAGCATTGACGACACGCGCGACTGGACTTACCTGACCGATGAACGCCCGCCGACGCTGACCGCCAGTGAATATTATCTGCGCCGCCTGGAAGCCGCGACGGACGTCTGGTATTTCACGGTACTGGAAAATATCAGCGGGCAGCCCACCGGCACGCTGTGCCTGATGAATGTCGATAAAACGCACGGCGTGATTGAAATCGGCAATGTGAACTGGTCGCCTTCCATGAAAAGAACCCATTATGGTACCGAGGCTATCTATTTATTACTGGTGTATGTTTTCGAAGAATTAAAATACCGGCGCTGCGAATGGAAAACCGATGAGCTGAATATCCCGGCCATTCAGGCCGCCCAGCGCCTCGGCTTTATTTACGAAGGGACATTTCGGGAATGCCAGGTCCGAAAAGGCCGCAACAGTAATGTGAACTGGTATTCCATTGTCGAAGCCGAATGGCCGCATCACGCTAAAGCGCTGCGCGCCTGGTTGCGCCCTGAGAACTTTAACGATCGCGGGCGCCAGATTAACCATCTGGAGGATTTTAAAGACAGGTAAGATACTACGTGAGACGCGATAAAACGGGCGGCGCTATTTTATTTAGCCATTGCGCCGCCATCAAATTATCACTTATTCGCAAGCCGCAATAAGCTTGCTGTTTTTATCATAGGTGACAGAGCATTTTTTAGCGGTGGCCGGAACAATCAAGTTCACCGTCTGCTTCGTATTCTTGTACAGACAGACAAAATAGAGCGCGGTTTTACTCTTTTTGGCCTCGTCCTGATAATCAGCCAGTGTCCAGACGGTATCGCGATCATTATCCGGCATCAGATCAACTAACGCTTCTGGCGGCCCGACAAACAAACTGGCATCGTCTAAAGCGTGTGTTTTATCCTGCGACGTCGGGTATTGCGGGCATAGCGTCACGGTGGCCTGCGCGCCCGTCACGGATAAGAGCAGTCCGGCGCTGAGTAAAAGGGCTTTACTCCACAACATAATAATTATCTCCATTGTTTTCCGCGCGGGGCGCTTTATGAAACCGGATGGTGCGTTTACTCACCGCGTGCGGCGTCGCTACGCGCTGGCCGTTGGGCAACGTTCGATGCGTCATCCATTGATCCAGAACCTGTATTCCCGACGCATCCTGCCCCAGGTAAATCGCGACATGAGAACTCCCGTCAGTATGATTGCCATATCGACCATTGGCATCAAACGTAGCGATGGCCGTACCGGGTGCAATCGTCATATTTCCCTTTACTAATTCACCCCGTTTCCACGCCACAGTACGCGGCATGTTCGCCGCTCTTTGCGTATATGCCACACACTGACCATTCCCCACAGACTGACCGACATACGCTGACGGCGTGCTTGCGATATATGCCATTATATTGATATCCCTATGGTTAAGTGGCGCCATTCTGCCTCTAATGTAAAGATATGCAAATGGAGGATTAAGAGGCGATTTGCAATTAAGATAATTCCTGGCGAGGCGTTAATTTTTAACCTTTCATCAGCAGGTTATATTCATACAGGCGGGTCATAATGACAGCTTTTCTGAAGGCTTATAGCACCCATTTTTGGTGGGGTGCTGACGCCAGCGGCCCAGCCCTTAGTCCGAAATGCAGCCTCATGGGCGATAACTACCAGCCGCGTTTGTCTTCCACACTCGCCTTGCCTTTTTCCCCCGGCCTCCTCATTTCTTTCGCTTTAAACCACACGGGCTTTGCCTTTTGTTTGCCTGCCAAAAAGACTCCGTTATCATGCACCCTGGGTATTCAGGAAAAGCGATGAGGCTGCGCGGTATGTAGCCCTGTTTTCCAGAAGACAGGCTGGCAACGTCCCCTTTAACCTGTATTCAGATACAGGATTTCAGGAGCTGAAATGAGCCACAGTGAAATTCAATAATCAAAATTAACATCACTAACTCATTCATATTTAAGTAAATGGACATCAAAAAACGATGAGCACAAGCGAAACCTTCGACGCCCACACGCCAATGATGCAGCAGTATCTGAAGCTCAAGGCGCAGCACCCTGACATTCTGCTGTTTTATCGCATGGGCGATTTTTACGAACTCTTCTATGACGATGCGAAACGCGCGTCGCAGTTGCTGGATATTTCGCTGACCAAACGCGGCGCCTCGGCGGGCGAGCCGATCCCGATGGCGGGCGTGCCGCACCACGCGGTAGAAAACTATCTGGCGAAGCTGGTTAACCTTGGCGAGTCAGTGGCTATCTGCGAGCAGATTGGCGATCCGGCCACCTCCAAAGGCCCGGTGGAGCGCAAAGTGGTGCGCATCGTCACGCCCGGCACCATCAGCGATGAAGCTCTGTTGCAGGAGCGTCAGGACAACCTGCTGGCCGCCATCTGGCAGGATGGCAAAGGCTTTGGCTACGCGACGCTCGATATCAGCTCCGGTCGTTTTCGCTTAACCGAGCCGCAGGACCGGGAAACCATGGCGGCGGAATTGCAGCGCACCAATCCGGCAGAGCTGCTGTATGCGGAAGATTTCGCGGAGATGGCGCTGATTGAAGGCCGTCGCGGCCTGCGCCGTCGCCCGCTCTGGGAGTTTGAACTCGATACCGCGCGCCAGCAGCTGAACCTGCAATTTGGCACGCGCGATCTGGTGGGCTTTGGCGTTGAGAACGCGCCGCGCGGGCTGTGCGCCGCCGGTTGCCTGTTGCAGTATGTGAAAGACACGCAGCGCACCAGCCTGCCGCATATCCGCTCCATCACCATGGAGCGCCAGCAGGACGGCATCATTATGGATGCCGCCACGCGCCGCAATCTGGAGATCACCCAGAATCTGGCGGGTGGCGTCGAAAACACGCTGGCGTCAGTGCTGGACTGCACCGTTACGCCGATGGGCAGCCGCATGTTAAAACGCTGGCTGCATATGCCGGTGCGCGATGCCAGCGTGCTGCGCCACCGCCAGCAGGCCATCGCGGCGCTGATGGAATACAGCACCGACATCCAGCCCGTGCTGCGCCAGGTCGGGGATCTGGAGCGTATTCTGGCGCGCCTGGCGCTGCGTACCGCTCGCCCGCGCGATCTGGCGCGTATGCGTCACGCCTTCCAGCAACTGCCGACGCTCAATACCTTACTTACTGATATTGACGCCGGGTATGTGCAGACCCTGCGCGAACAGATGGGCGAATTTACCGAGCTGAGAGATTTGCTGGAGCGCGCCATTATTGAAGCGCCGCCCGTGCTGGTGCGCGACGGCGGCGTGATTGCGCCAGGCTACCATGCAGAGCTCGACGAATGGCGGGCGCTGGCCGACGGCGCGACGGATTACCTTGACCGTCTGGAGATCCGCGAGCGCGAAAAGCTCGGCATCGACACGCTCAAGGTGGGCTTCAACGCAGTGCATGGTTACTTTATTCAGGTCAGCCGCGGGCAGAGCCATATGGTGCCGATTCACTACGTGCGCCGCCAGACGCTGAAAAACGCCGAGCGCTATATCATTCCTGAGCTCAAAGAATATGAAGACAAAGTGCTGACCTCCAAAGGCAAAGCGCTGGCGCTGGAAAAACAGCTCTATGACGAGCTGTTCGATCTGCTGCTGCCGCACCTGGCGGAACTGCAAAAAAGCGCCGCCGCACTTGCCGAGCTGGACGTGCTGACGAACCTTGCCGAGCGCGCCGACACGCTGAACTACCACTGCCCGACGCTGACCGATAAACCGGGCGTTCGCCTGGTGGAAGGTCGGCACCCTGTGGTGGAGCGTGTGCTGAATGAACCGTTTATCGCCAACCCGCTCTCGCTCAGCCCACAGCGCCGGATGTTGATCATTACCGGCCCGAACATGGGCGGTAAGAGTACTTATATGCGCCAGACGGCGCTGATTGTGCTGATGGCGTATATCGGCAGCTTCGTGCCCGCCGAACAGGCGGAAATCGGCCCGATCGATCGCATTTTTACCCGCGTAGGCGCCGCCGACGATCTGGCCTCCGGGCGTTCGACCTTTATGGTCGAGATGACCGAAACCGCCAATATCCTGCATAACGCCACCGAGCATAGCCTGGTGCTGATGGATGAGATCGGGCGCGGGACGTCAACCTATGACGGGCTGTCGCTCGCCTGGGCGTGCGCCGAGAGCCTCGCGAACCGTATTAAAGCGCTGACGTTGTTCGCCACGCACTACTTCGAGCTGACCCAGTTGCCGGAGAAGATGGAAGGCGTGGCTAACGTACATCTGGATGCGATTGAGCATGGCGATACGATTGCGTTTATGCACAGCGTTCAGGACGGTGCCGCCAGCAAGAGTTACGGCCTGGCGGTCGCGGCGCTGGCGGGCGTGCCGAAAGAGGTGATTAAGCGCGCGCGCCAGAAGCTGCGCGAGCTGGAGAGTATTTCCGGTAACGCGGCGGCAACGCAGGTGGACGGCACGCAGATGTCGCTGCTGGTCGCCGCCGAAGAGACCAGTCCGGCGATAGAGGCGCTGGAGAATCTCGACCCGGATTCGCTGTCGCCGCGTCAGGCGCTGGAGTGGATCTACCGGCTGAAGAGCCTAGTGTAAGCTGCTGTGGCGGGTGCGCTTCGCTTACCCACCCTACGAAAATGTGGCGGGTGCGCTCCGCTTACCCGCCCTACGGAACAAAAGGCGATAAGATTATGTAGGGCGGGTAAGCGAAGCGCACCCGCCGTTCTACTTTACGCACCCACCATTTAAACCTTCGCCCGGAGGGTTAGCGTTTACCCTCCGCCAGCAGCGGCGGCACCGTCGGCACTTCCGGCGCGTTATCGATATCTGCCTGCGTCATCCGGAACGCCTCGGGGTAATGCTCGCGGCAGGTGCGGCGCAGCGGCTCGGTATCGCGCCAGGTGTACAAACAATGCTGGCACTGATATACCGTCCAGACGCCTTTCACCGGCGACGTCGCCATAATTTCAATGGTTTCATCGGCACAACGTGGACAAATCATCTCGTCTCCTTATTTATTACGGTTAGCCAGCATGGCGGTCAGCTTCTCAACCCACTGCGGGGTTTCCGGCAGGTCTTTCACCGGCTGGCTGTAATGGCCACGGTTATCCGGCGCGACCGGCGTCGTGGCGTCGATAATCAGCTTGTCGGTAATCCCCGCCGGGCTTGATCCAGGGTCGAGCTCCAGCACCGACATATTCGGCAACTGCACCAGATCGCCCGCCGGGTTCACTTTGGACGACAGCGCCCACATCACCTGCGGCAGATCGAACGGATCGACATCCTCATCCACCATAATCACCATCTTCACGTAGCCGAGCCCGTGCGGCGTCGTCATCGCACGCAGGCCCACCGCACGGGCGAAACCGCCGTAGCGTTTTTTGGTGGAGATAATCGCAAGCAGCCCGTGGGTGTACATCGCGTTTACCGCCTGCACTTCCGGGAACTCCGCTTTAAGCTGCTGGTAGAGCGGCACGCAGGTCGCCGGGCCAATCAGGTAGTCGATTTCGGTCCACGGCATCCCGAGATAGAGCGATTCGAAAATCGGTTTGGTGCGATAAGAGACTTTATCGATACGCACGACGGTCATATTGCGCCCGCCCGAGTAGTGGCCGGTGAACTCGCCGAACGGCCCTTCTATCTCACGCTTGCGCCCTTCAATCACCCCTTCGAGGATCACTTCCGAGCCCCACGGCACGTCGAAACCGGTCAGCGGCGCGGTGGCTATCGGGTACGGGCTTTCGCGCAGCGCGCCCGCCATTTCATACTCCGACTGATCGTATTTCAGCGGCGTGGCGCCCATCAGCGTGATGATCGGATCGTTGCCAAGCGTAATCGCGACCGGCAAATCCTCGCCGCGCTCCTCGGCCTTATGCAGATGCAGCGCGATATCATGCATCGGCACCGGTTGCAGCCCGAGCTTACGCTTGCCTTTCACTTCCATCCGGTAGATGCCGACGTTCTGCTTGCCGAAATGGTCCGGATCGAGCGGATCGCGCGAGACCACACACGCTTTATCGAGATAAAAACCGCCGTCGCCGTCGTTTAAGCGAAACAGCGGCAGAATGTCGAACAGGTTGATCGCGTCGCCGTCGACGCTGTTTTCCGCCCACGGCGGATTATCGCGGCGCTCGGGCGCGACCGGGAAGGTATCCCAGCGGCGGATAAATTCCTCAATCTGCTGCTTTACCGGTGTGGCAGGCGGCAGACCAAGCGAAATCGCGTGATTCGGCCAGGAGCCAATCGTGTTCATCGCCACCCGCGCGTCGGTAAAGCCGCGGATATTATCGAACCAGAGCGCGGGCGCGCCTTCGCCTATACGCCCGGTCGCGTTGGCGGCGGCCGCCAGATCCGGCTCCGCCTGCACTTCTTCGCTGATCTTCAGCAGTTGCCCCTGTTCTTCAAGCGCCTGCAAAAAGCTGCGCAGATCGTCAAACGCCATGCGTGTTTCCTCCTCGTGATGAATGGGTGTCGGCTTCTTTCGCAGGGTGCAGCCCCTGCCAGCGACGGGCGTTGCGGGCGTCGAGCCCGAACTGATCGAGCACGCGCGCGACGATATGGTTGATGATGTCGTCAAGCGACGCGGGATGGTTGTACCAGGCGGGCATGGGCGGCACGATGGCCACGCCCATCCTTGAGAGCGCCAGCAGGTTTTCCAGATGAATGGTGCTGAGCGGCGTTTCGCGCGGCACCAGCACCAGTTTGCGGTTTTCTTTCAACACCACGTCAGCCGCGCGACCCACCAGCCCTTCGGCATAGCCCGCGCGAATGCCCGCCAGGGTTTTCATGCTGCACGGAATAATCACCATGCCATCGGTGCGGAACGAGCCTGAGGAGATAGTCGCGGCCTGATCCGCCGGGCTATGCACGACATCGGCAAGCCCTGCGACATCCTGCCAGGAGAAAGGCGTTTCCAGTTCAATCGTGGTTTTCGCCCATTTCGACATCACCAGATGGGTTTCCACCCCGGGCATCGCTTTCAGCGCCTGTAACAACGCGACCCCAAGCGGCGCGCCGGTTGCGCCCGTCATTCCGACTATCAGTCTCATGCATTACCTCATTATTGTTCGTGTACGAACATATGAAGTAAAAGTACGCCCGCCAGAGGGGATCTGGCAAGATCGTTCGTGTACAGTCACACTTTTTGTTAAAAAGCGCCGCGTTAGCTTTCAGCGCCGGAGCGGTTATTATGGTGACGAGATCCTGATTCCGGAGAGCGTATGGCCGTTAACCAACAAGCCTTTCATCTGTTACGCCAGCTTTTTCAGCAGCATACGGCGCAATGGCAACTGGCGCTTCCTGAGCTGACCAAGCCGCAATACGCGGTGCTGCGATCGATAGCCGAAAACCCCGGCATTGAGCAGGTAGCGTTGACCGGGGCCGCCGTCAGCACCAAAGCGACGCTTGCCGAAATGCTGAGCCGGATGGAGAGCCGCGGCCTGGTGCGTCGTGAAAGCGCGCCGGAGGATAAGCGCCGCCGGTTTATTTACCTCACCCCGGAAGGCGAGGCGCTGCTGCGCGCCAGTATTCCAAAGGGCGACGCGGTGGATGAGGCGTTTTTAGGCAAGCTGAACGCCGAAGAGCGCGCGCTGTTCGCAACGCTTATCACGCGGATGATCGACAAACCCTAACGCTATTTGCCGGCCGCCGCCTGCGCTTCGCGGTCGCGCAGAAAATCAATAAACCCCCGCACCTTGCCGGAAACGTGGCGTGCGTCCGGATAGACCGCATAGACGCCCTGCGCGGGGAAACGATACGCCGGCAGCAAGCGCACCAGCTTTCCCTCTTCCAGCGCCGTGTTAACCAGCCACGCGGGCAGCAGCGCCACGCCGCACCCCTCCAGCGCAAAGCTCATCAGCGCGCCGGCGCCATCGGCTGCGATTGCGGGCGGGCGCGTTATCTCAAACCACAGCGTCTCGTCGTGCGGTCCGGTAAGCGCCCAGCGCAGCGGCGACGCCAGCCGGGTATGCACCAGCCACTGCGCCTGGCTGAGCGCCTCAGGCGTTGATATCGGGTGGCGTTCAAGCCACGCGGGCGATGCGACAGGGAAAATATCGAAACGGGAAATCAGCGCCGCGCGGTAGGCGGAATCCTGCAACGTGCCGAGCCGGATAGCGACATCAACGCGCTCAGAGATTAAATCAGCGTGCTGCGACGACGAGAAATGACGAATGCGCAGCGCCGGATGCGCCCGGCTGAAGGCGGCCAGCGCCGGGCCGACCACGTGGCTTGCGTATTCCGGCGTGGTGGTTACACGCAACTCTCCGCTAAACCCTTCATGGCTCGCCTGCACATCTTCCAGCAGTTCACCGGCGTTTCTCAGCAGTAGCAGACTGCGCTGGTACAAACGCTCACCCGCGTCGGTCAGCGTCAGGCGGCGCGTCGAGCGCAGCAGCAGCGTCACGCCCAGTTCGCTTTCAAGCTGGCGGATGTTAAAGCTGACTACGGCTTTAGTCTGCCCGAGGGCGGCAGCGGCGCCGGTAAAGCTTTTCGCGTCCACAACGGCGACAAACATAGCCAGCCGCGATAAATTCAGCATCTTCGTTGCGCCGATTGTCAAAAAAGGTTTGACAGTATATCAACCCAAACGCCGTTTTTCCTTTCATCGCGAACGTTTACAGTGCCCCTCTTTCCCTGAGGGCGTGTCATGACCTACCGAAATAAAGTAACCCTGATTTACCTGCTGGGCTTTTTTCTCGATCTTATCAATATGTTTATCGCGGCGGTGGCCTTCCCGGCCATCGGCGAGGCGCTGCACGCGTCGGTATCGCAACTTTCCTGGATAAGCAACGGCTACATTGCCGGGCTGACGGTGGTGATTCCGCTCAGCGCCTGGCTTACGCAGCGCCTCGGCGCGCGCCGTCTGTTTTTATTGTCGCTGGCGCTGTTCACGCTCGCGACCGCCGCCTGCGGCCAGGCGGCGTCGCTGGAGTCGCTCATCTTCTGGCGCATTCTCCAGGGCGCCGGCGGCGGCGTGCTGATCCCCGTCGGGCAGGCGCTGGTCTGGCAGCTGTTTGCCAGCCATGAGCGCGCCAGGCTCTCTTCCGCCGTGATGCTGACGGGCCTGCTGGCGCCCGCGCTTTCGCCCGTCGTCGGCGGGGTGATAGTACAGACGGCGGGCTGGCACGGGGTCTTTCTGGCGAGCCTGCCGCTCTCAGTGATGGCGCTGGTCATGGCGTTCTGCTGGCTCAAACCCGATGCGCCAGCCCGCGATAAACGCCCGCTCGATATGCTGAGCGTTATCACTGGCGCAGGCGGCCTGCTGCTGGTGCTGTTCGGGCTGAACGGGCTTAGCGAAAACGCCGCGCCGTGGCTGGCGGCGGCAAGCCTGGCGTCGGGCATCGTACTTATTGTCATTATGCTGCGACGCTGCCGTCGCCACCCTGCGCCGTTGCTGAAGGTGCATCTGCTGGGCGAGCCGCTATTGCGCTTTTCCATGCTGGTTTATCAGTGCGTGCCCGGCATGTTTATTGGCGTTAACGTGGTCGGCATGTTCTGGCTACAGACCGTGGCGGGGCTTTCGCCCGCCGCCAGCGGCGCGCTGATGGTGCCGTGGTCGGTGGCGTCATTTATGGCAATTTCCGCCACCGCCCGTCTGTTTAATCGCCTCGGCCCGCGGCCGTTAATTACCCTTGGCAGCCTGTTGCAGGCGGGCGGGATTTTGCTGCTGACGCAGGCTGGCCCACAGAGCCCGTGGGCGCTGCTGGTCGCGGCATTCTTTCTGATGGGCGCAGGCGGCAGTTTATGCAGTAGTACGGCGCAAAGCAGCGCGTTTTTGCATACTGCCAACGCCGATATGCCTGATGCCAGCGCGCTGTGGAATATTAACCGTCAGCTCAGCTTCTGCTTTGGCGTCACGCTGGTGAGCCTCGCGCTGAATGTACTGCTGACGTGGCTTTCGCCCGTTGTTGCCTGGCAGATGACGTTTACCCTTGCGGCGGCGCTGACGCTGGTGCCGCTGATTTTCGCATGGCGCTTGCCCCGTCAGGCTGCCACCCTGTCATTCGTAGCAGAAAAGGAGAAGCGATGAACCGCTGGTTTACTGAAGTACTCGACGCCCATGTGGCGATTGAACGCTGGCTCGGCCAGCATGAGGGCGATGTTCAGGCATTGCTGGGCCGCTTTAGCCCGGACTATTCCATGATCCCGCTGAACGGCGCGCCGCTGGATATTCACGCGCTACACGCGTTCTTTACCGGCGCGGGCGGCAGCAGGCCGGGGCTGGTGATTGAAGTGGATGCGCTTTCGGTTATCGCCGAGTGGCCTGGCGGCGCAGTGGTGGGATATCGCGAAACGCAGCGAATAGCGCAGGAGAGCACGGTGCGCTGGTCGACTGTCGTGTTCGAACTCTATGACGGGAAGCCGCGCTGGCGTCACCTGCATGAAACGCGGCAGGCATAAGGCACAAAAGAAAAAGGCCAGTCAGATGACTGGCCCTTTTGACAGGAATGGTGATTATTCGCGGAACAGCGCTTCGATATTCAGCCCCTGGCCCTGCAGAATTTCACGCAGACGGCGCAGGCCTTCAACCTGAATCTGGCGAACGCGTTCACGAGTCAGGCCGATTTCACGACCAACATCTTCAAGCGTCGCCGCTTCGTAACCGAGCAGACCGAAACGACGGGCCAGAACTTCACGCTGTTTGGCGTTCAGTTCGAACAGCCATTTGACGATGCTCTGTTTCATATCATCGTCTTGCGTGGTGTCTTCCGGGCCGTTGTCTTTTTCATCGGCCAGGATGTCGAGCAGCGCTTTCTCTGAATCACCACCCAGCGGGGTGTCAACAGAGGTAATACGCTCGTTCAGGCGCAGCATACGGCTAACGTCATCAACTGGTTTATCCAGCTGTTCAGCAATCTCTTCCGCACTCGGTTCGTGGTCCAGTTTATGGGACAGTTCACGAGCGGTACGCAGATAGACGTTAAGCTCTTTCACGATGTGAATCGGCAGGCGAATCGTACGGGTTTGGTTCATGATTGCCCGTTCGATGGTCTGACGAATCCACCAGGTTGCGTAAGTGGAGAAACGGAACCCGCGTTCCGGGTCAAATTTCTCAACAGCGCGGATAAGCCCCAGGTTGCCCTCTTCAATCAGATCCAGCAGCGCCAGACCACGATTGCTGTAACGACGGGCAATCTTCACCACCAGACGCAGGTTACTTTCGATCATGCGACGGCGGGAGGCAACATCACCACGCAGAGCGCGGCGTGCAAAATAAACTTCTTCTTCAGCAGTTAGCAGAGGTGAATAACCAATCTCGCCCAGATACAGCTGAGTTGCATCTAATACACGCTGTGTTGAACCCTGCGACAGCAGCTCTTCTTCAGCCAGGTCGTTATCACTGGGTTCCTCTTCTACCAAGGCTTTTTCGTCAAAAGCCTCTACTCCGTTCTCATCAAATTCCGCGTCTTCATTTAAGTCATGAACTTTCAGCGTATTCTGATTCATAAGGTGGCTCCTACCCGTGATCCCTGAGCAAAGCGCCTGAAGAAGCGCACTCTGCCAATTTATCGCTGCGGCAAATAGCGCAGCGGGTTTACGGATTTCCCCTTGTAACGAATTTCAAAATGCAAGCGTGTCGAACTGGTTCCGGAGCTACCCATGGTAGCGATTTTTTGCCCCGCCTTAACTTCTTGTTGTTCCCGGACCAGCATTGTGTCGTTATGGGCGTAGGCACTCAGGTAATCATCGTTGTGTTTGATGATAATAAGATTACCGTAACCGCGAAGCGCACTACCTGCATACACAACGCGTCCATCTGCGGTCGCGATGATTGACTGCCCTTTGCTGCCTGCGATATCGATCCCTTTGTTCCCCCCTTCAGCGGCGGAGAAGTTCTCGATAACGTTGCCTTCGGTCGGCCAGCGCCAGGTAGCGACAGGTGCGCTATTGGTCGTGCTGCTTACGGTCGGTTCTTGCGTGCTAACAACAGGTGCTGTGGAAGGAGCTACGACTGCCCCAGAGCTCACATTCCCAGGCAACATTTTGTTAGCACTCTGTTCACCTGAATCCTCAGAGTAAATAATTGTCGGTTTTGACGCAACCACCGTGCTGCTATTTTGCGCAGGTTTTGAGACTATTCCTTGTGCGCTTGCATCAGCTTGCGTAATTGCATTGCCACCTGTGATCGGCGTACCGGATGCGTTCCCGACCTGCAAGGTCTGGCCGACATTCAGGCCGTACGGGGCTTCGATATGGTTACGCTGAGCGAGATCGCGGAAATCGTTCCCGGTAATCCAGGCAATATAGAACAGCGTATCGCCGCGTTTCACGGTATAGGTGCTGCCGCCGGTATAGCTGCCTTTCGGAATATTCCCATACTTGCGATTGTAAACAATGCGACCGTTTTGGGTCTGTACGGGCTGATCGGGGATGGCCTGCGCCTGACGCGGCTGGCTAATCTGCGGCTGAACCGGCGCGGGCTGGATCTGCGGCTGGCTGGCTTGCGTTGAGATATTCGATGGCGGCATGATCATCCCGCCGCCTGCGCCGGAACTGGCCCCTGCGCTGCTGGTGTTTGCGCTGCCGCCAACGGAACTGACGGGCGCCGGTGCGGAGGAGTTATTTGAATTACATGCCGCCAGACAAAGCGAAATCAGTGACAGCGCCGCGACACGGCGTGCTGTGAAGGTTGGGCTTCCCGCGCTCATTTATCCCCCTGGAATGGTTTACTTCTCTAAAAAATACGATGACAACCGCTCTGGTCGGCGCCTGGCCGACGCGATTTTTGCTCACCATACGCCAAAAACGCGCTAAAAACTCAGGAAAAATTCCTGGTTTACGCCAGCTCCCCTTTCACCAGAGGAACAAAGCGCACGGCTTCTACGGTGTCGATAATAAACTCGCTCCCCCGCCGACGAACGCGCTTTAACACCTGCTGTTCGTCGCCCACGGGAAGAACCAGAATGCCGCCCTCGTCCAGTTGCGACAGTAAGGCCGTCGGGATTTCAGGCGGAGCGGCAGTCACAATAATAGCGTCAAATGGCGCGCGCGCTTGCCAGCCCTGCCAGCCATCACCGTGGCGGGTAGAAATATTGTGCAGATCGAGCTGCTTCAAACGCCGTCTGGCGTGCCATTGCAGGCTTTTAATGCGCTCGACGGAGCAGACGTGATGCACCAGATGGGCCAGAATCGCCGTCTGGTAGCCAGAGCCGGTGCCGATTTCCAGCACACGTGAGGCGGGCGTGAGCGTCAAAAGCTCCGTCATCCGCGCCACCATATAAGGCTGAGAAATAGTTTGCCCGGAACCGATAGGTAGCGCCACGTTCTCCCAGGCTTTGTGCTCAAACGCTTCATCGACAAACTTTTCACGCGGCACGCGCGAAAGAGCCTCAAGCACGCGTTCATCTTTGATGCCCTGAGCACGCAGTTGATTCAGAAGGGTCTGAACACGATTGTTTACCATTGCCCGTTCACTCCGGCGCTGGATAACCAGCGGGTCACCACGTCCTGCGCGCTGTGCGCGGTTAAATCGACATGCAGCGGCGTGACGGAGACATAACCTTCGTCCACCGCGGCGAAATCGGTATCCGGACCGGCATCGAGCTTATCGCCCGGCGGGCCTATCCAGTAGAGCGTGTTGCCGCGCGGATCGTCCTGCGGAATGACTTTATCCGCCGGATGACGGCTGCCGCAGCGGGTGACGCGAATGCCTTTGATTTCCTCAAGCGGCAGATCGGGCACGTTGATATTGAGAATACGCCCGGTGCGCAGCGGCTCGCGGGCGAGCGCGCGTAACAGCGTGCAGGTCACGGCAGCGGCGGTCTCGTAGTGCTCGTAGCCGTTGAGTGACACCGCCAGCGCCGGCAGCCCCAGATGACGGCCTTCCATCGCCGCCGCCACCGTGCCGGAATAAATCACGTCATCGCCAAGATTTGGCCCGGCGTTAATGCCGGAAACCACGACGTCGGGGCGCGGGCGCATCAGCGCGTTAACGCCGAGGAATACGCAGTCGGTCGGCGTGCCCATCTGTACCGCGATGTCGCCGTTGGGGTAAGTGAACGTGCGAAGCGAAGATTCCAGCGTTAAGGAGTTAGACGCGCCGCTACGATTGCGGTCGGGAGCCACCACCTGAACCTCGGCGAATTCACGCAGCGCTTTCGCCAGCGCCTGAATACCCGGCGCGTGGATCCCATCATCATTACTCAGCAATATCCGCATAACGCGCGTAATCCTTTCCTGGTGTTAAACATGGAAGCGTGATTCCTTAAATCTCGTTCTGCTTTTTCTGTTTTGCCTGCGCTGAAGCTGATTCAGGCAGAAGGCCGGATAGCCGCTCGCTGGCATTCTAACGCGCGATGCCGCTGTCCGGTAGGGCCGATTTTCGCAATATCATGTTGTTACATGAGCAGAAGCGATAATGCCCTGCGCTGCGCGTCATCAGTTATTAGTTCATTTTTGCCAGGAAAGCCAAACTGACCCTGCTCAGGGAAGAGAGTGTGATGCCTGGCCGCGTGTTTATCCGATCTTTCGCTTGCGGCGTTGTAAGCGCTATACCCGGGTCCCTATACTTTTTCGGGATAAGCCACAGGGAAGGATGACATGATGAAGGACAACCACGACGTGCTGGCTTTCTTTCGTAAGGCATTGCCCACGCTTGTCGATCTCAGGCTTAACAGCATCCCTCTCGAAATAGATGATGCATTGCAGGAATATGCGGAGCCTGACGATCTGCTGGCAGCCATTAACCAGTACGATCAACATTTTCATGTCGATATGTCAGCAATGAACTGGGATCGCTATTATCCGTGGGAAAAACCGTGGTTCTTTCGTCGATGGTTCGTCCGTAAACCTGTCGTGCAGACGGCGAAACCGTTGACCGTACGCATGTTTGCGCAATCCGCGAAAGCCGGGCGCTGGCTGTTTGACTGAGCGTGAAGACAAAAAAACCGCCCTGGGGCGGTTTTTTTATGCGTCGCGAAAGAGTCAGCGCCATCGCCTGTTACTCGCTGATATCCGCGACATCGTCTGAGGTATTGAAAAGCTCTCTGATAACGCTGGTGGCGAAGCTGCCGGCGGGCAGCCAGAAGCTCACCTCAAGCGTCGCATCATCCTGCCACTGCCAGCGCATCTCACGCGGGAACAGTAACATGGCGCGTCTGGCGGCCTCGACCTTTTCACGGGTCAGCAGCGTCAGCAACTCGGTTTCGCTTTCAAGCGTCGCCTGCTCAAACGCCAGCGCCGCGCGCTGGGTGCCCCAGTCGCCGCTGCCGGGCAGCGCGGCGGTGATGAGCAGCTCGCCGTTATCCACACGGGCCTGCAAATCAGCAAGCTCCTCAGGGGCCGCGACAAACCAGCTGCCCCGCCCGGCGAGTTGCAGCGCGTCGCCGTCCATCACCTGACTGAAATCCGGCTGTTGCAGTCGTTCGCTGACCAGCGTGTTAAACATCAGGCTGCGCGCGGCGGAGAGCGCGAAGCTGCGTTTATTGCGCTCGCGCGGCGGCTGGCCGGTTTGCGCCCAGCGTTTCGCCTGGTAAATATTGCTGCCGCCAATCCCGAAACGCTGTGGGCCGAAATAGTTCGGCACGCCCTTCTCGCCAATCAGGCTCAGGCGCTGTTCGATGTCATCGCGGTGCGTGATATCGCGCAGCACCAGCGAGAAGCGGTTGCCTTTCAGCGCGCCCAGGCGCAGCTTGCGACGATGGCGGGAGAACTCCAGCACTTCGCAGCCCTCCAGCGTAAACGCGCGCATCGCAGGCATCTCTTTGCCCGGCAGGCGCGCGCACAGCCACTGCTCCGTTACCGCGTGTTTATCTTTCTGCCCCGCGAAGCTGACCTCGCGCGCCGCGATGCCAAGAAACTTCGCCAGCGCATCCGCCACAAAGCGGGTGTTGCAGCCGGTTTTGCGAATGCGCACCAGCAGGTGTTCGCCGTCGCCGTCCGGCGCGAAGCCTAGATCCTCGACCACCTGAAAATCGGTCGGGCTGGCCTTCAGACGCCCCTGCCCTTGCGGCTGACCGTGCAGCCAGCGCAGCGTGTTGAAATCACTCATGCGCCTGCCTTCATCAGCAGCGCCACCGCCTCGCAGGCGATGCCTTCGCCGCGCCCGGTAAATCCGAGTTTTTCCGTGGTGGTCGCTTTCACATTCACCTGCTCCATATGGCAGCCCAGATCTTCGGCGATAAACACGCGCATCTGCGGAATGTGCGGGGCCATTTTCGGCGCCTGGGCGATGATGGTGACATCGACGTTGCCAAGCGTGTAGCCCTTCGCCTGGATACGACGCCAGGCTTCGCGCAGCAGCTCGCGGCTGTCGGCGCCTTTAAAGGCCGGATCGGTATCCGGGAACAGTTTGCCGATATCGCCCAGCGCCGCGGCGCCAAGCAGCGCGTCGGTCAGCGCATGCAGCGCCACGTCGCCGTCGGAGTGCGCCAGCAGACCTTGCTCATAAGGAATACGGACGCCGCCAAGAATAATCGGGCCTGTGCCACCAAAAGCGTGTACATCAAAACCATGTCCGATACGCATTATGCCGTCTCCATAGGGGTTAACCGGGTAAGATAAAACGCCGCCAGAGCCAGATCCTCAGGGCGGGTGACTTTAATATTGTCCGCGCGACCGGCGACCAGCTCCGGGTGGAAACCGCAATGCTCCAGCGCCGAAGCTTCGTCGGTAATGGTCACGCCTTCGGTGAGCGCGCGCGTCAGGCAGTCGCGCAGCAATTCCAGCGGGAACAGCTGCGGGGTGAGCGCGTGCCAGAGATTTTCGCGATCGACCGTATGCGCGATGGCGGGTTTGCCCGGCTCCGCGCGCTTCATGGTGTCGCAGGCAGGCGACGCGAGAATGCCGCCCACCTGGCTGGTTTCCGTCAGGGCCAGCAGGCGTTCGAGATCCTGGGCGCTAAGACACGGACGCGCGGCGTCATGCACCAGCGCCCAGCGCGCGTCGCCCGCAGCCTGAAGCCCGGCCAGTACGGAATCGGCCCGCTGCGCGCCACCGCGCACCACCTGAATATCCGGATGGGCCGCGAGCGGCAGCCGGGCGAAGGTGGTGTCGGCGGGGCTTATTGCGATAATCACCCGGCTGATGCGCGGATGCTGCAACAGCGGGGCGACCGCGTGTTCGAGAATCGTCTGGTTCCCGATGGTGAGGTATTGTTTGGGACATTCCGTCTGCATACGGCTGCCGATTCCGGCCGCCGGCACCACGGCAATCACGTCCGCAAAGGAAGGCGCCATGTGTAAAACCCGCTTCTGGTTATCGATTATTTTGCGCAGGCCCACCGGCGCGCTTAGCGGCGTCCGGCACCAGACGATAGAAGGTTTCGCCCGGTTTGGTCATGCTTAATTCGTTGCGCGCGCGCTCTTCGATAGCTTCCTGACCGCCGTTGAGATCGTCAATTTCGGCGAAAAGCTGATCGTTACGCGCTTTGAGTTTGGCGTTCGTGGCCTGCTGTACCGCCACGTCGTCAGCTACGCGGGAATAGTCGTGGATGCCGTTTTTTCCAAACCACAGCGAATACTGTAGCCAGACCAGCAAAGCCAGCAATAGCAGCGTTAGTTTACCCATTCTGCCCCCTGAAAAACGGCTTCATCATCCCATAACTTCCCGCCGGACTCTACCCGGCTTGCTACGACGTGCAGGTTAAGAAATTAAACAGCGGCAGAATGTACCACAGAAAGCGCGCCGATGCGTATGCGCCTGTTGAGAGAGCGTGAAAATCGCGGAAGGTTAGCTCACCAGCCAGAGAAAGAGCAGCCCGAACATCAGCCCGACGCTTATCAGCGTGGCAAGCGTACTGTAGACCAGACGGCGCTCAAGCAGCGAAAAGACCGCCACGCCGACCAGCACGGCCACCGGCATCAGCGCCAGAAAAAACGGCCAGGTGTAAAGCATAAAAAAAAGCGTGTTAGAGCCGTAAAGCATAAACGGCGCGCCAAGCGCCAGCAGCCACGAAATAAAGCCCACCACGGCGCCAGGCCAGGCCCAGGTGGGTTCTTCGACGGCAGGCGCGTTATCCGCCTGGGTGACAATCATATTCGTGGTATTCCGCATCGCTTATCCTGTGACATGACGGGCCGGGAAAGGGTCTCCCGGCGCGGTCTCAGGATTTGATGATATCTTCGCGACGCAGCAGGTCTAATAATTGCGCCATCAAATTTGTTACCAATTGTTGGCCGTCGAGATGAATTTCCGGCGTCTTTGGTGCCTCATACACGGCATCAATACCGGTAAAGTTACGCAGTTCGCCCGCGCGGGCTTTTTTATACAGCCCTTTCGGATCGCGGGCTTCACACACCGCCAGCGGGGTATCGACGAACACCTCGATAAAGCGCCCTTCGCCCAGTTGATCGCGCACCATCTGACGCTCGGCGCGGTGCGGCGAGATAAATGCGGTCAGCACCACCAGGCCCGCATCCACCATCAGTTTCGCCACCTCGCCGACGCGGCGGATGTTCTCTTTACGATCGTCATCGCTAAAGCCCAGATCGCTGCACAGGCCGTGGCGCACGTTGTCGCCATCAAGCAGGTAAGTGCTCACGCCAAGCTGATGCAGCGCCTCCTCAAGCGCCCCCGCGACGGTGGATTTTCCGGAGCCCGAAAGCCCCGTAAACCACAGCACCGCGCCGCGATGGCCGTGGAGCTGCTCGCGCTGCGCCGCGGTCACCGGGTGGGCGTGCCAGACGACGTTTTCGTCATGCTGCGCCATTATTTGCCTCCCAGCAGATCGCGCGCGCCCCAGTGGGGGAAGTGACGGCGAACCAGCTGATTCAGCTCCAGCTCAAACGCGCTGAACGCGGAAGGCTCCTGATACACATTCTGTTGCGGCTCGCGCACCATGCCCGCGCCGACCGTCACGTTAGAGAGACGATCGATAAAGATAAGCCCGCCGGTCACCGGGTTCTCCTGGTATTTATCCAGGTTCAGCGGCTCGTCGAAGGTCAGATCCACAAGGCCGATGCCGTTGAGCGGGAGGTTTTCCACCACGCGCTGGGTCAGGTTGTTGATATCGACCTGATACTGGATGTTGTCCACGCGCGCGCGCGTTTTCTTCCCGGCGATTTTAATGTCGTAGCTCTGGCCGGGCACCAGCGGCTGTTCAGCCATCCACACCACGTCCACCGCCGCGCTTTGCACCGCCGCCAGCGTCTGGGTGGCGTCCACCAGCAGGTCGCCGCGGCTGATGTCGATTTCATCTTTCAGCACCAGCGTGACGGCTTCGCCCGCGCCCGCTTCCTCTAAATCGCCATCGAAGGTGACGATGCGCGCCACGCTCGACTCCACGCCGGACGGCAGCGCCTTCACGCGCTGGCCCACTTTCACCACGCCGCCCGCGACGGTGCCTGCGTAACCGCGGAAATCGAGATTAGGGCGGTTAACATACTGCACCGGGAAGCGCAGCGGCTGTTCGTCGACCACGCGCTGGATCTCAATATTCTCCAGCACTTCCAGCAGCGTCGGGCCGGTATACCACGGCATATTCTGGCTCTGCACCGCCACGTTATCGCCTTCCAGCGCCGACAGCGGCACAAAGCGGATATCCAGATTGCCCGGCAGCTGGCCCGCGAACGTCAGGTAATCCTGGCGAATGCGCTCAAACGTCTCTTCGCTGAAATCCACCAGATCCATTTTGTTGACGGCGACTACCAGATGCTTGATGCCCAGCAGCGTCGAGATAAAACTATGGCGGCGGGTCTGATCCAGCACGCCTTTACGGGCGTCCATCAGCAGGATCGCCAGATCGCAGGTAGAAGCGCCGGTCGCCATGTTACGGGTGTACTGCTCATGCCCTGGCGTGTCGGCGATAATAAATTTGCGTTTTTCCGTGGAAAAATAACGGTACGCCACGTCGATGGTAATGCCCTGCTCGCGCTCGGCCTGTAAGCCGTCCACCAGCAGCGCGAGATCCAGCTTCTCGCCCTGGGTGCCATGACGTTTGCTGTCATTGTGCAGGGAAGAGAGCTGATCTTCATAAATCTGGCGGGTATCGTGGAGCAGGCGGCCAATCAGGGTGCTCTTCCCGTCATCCACGCTGCCGCAGGTCAGAAAGCGCAGCAGGCTCTTGTGCTGTTGGGCGTGCAGATAGGCTTCCACGCCGCCTTCGTTGGCGATCTGTTGTGCGATAGTGGTGTTCATGGCGGCTCCTTAGAAATAACCCTGACGTTTTTTAAGCTCCATTGAGCCTGCCTGGTCGCGGTCGATAACACGCCCCTGGCGCTCACTGGTGGTCGAAACCAGCATCTCTTCGATGATTTCCGGCAGCGTCTGCGCGTTCGATTCCACCGCGCCGGTCAGCGGCCAGCAGCCCAGGGTACGAAAGCGAACCATGCGCGGTGTGATCTCTTCGCCCGGCTGCAAATCGATGCGATCGTCATCGATCATCATCAGCATGCCGTCGCGCTCCAGCACCGGACGCTCGGCGGCCAGATACAGCGGAACGATCTCAATATTTTCCAGGTAGATGTACTGCCAGATATCCAGCTCGGTCCAGTTGGAGAGCGGGAAGACGCGAATGCTTTCGCCTTTGTTGATCTGACCGTTGTAGTTGTGCCACAGCTCCGGGCGCTGGTTTTTCGGGTCCCAGCGGTGGAAGCGGTCGCGGAAGGAGTAGATACGCTCTTTCGCGCGCGATTTCTCTTCATCGCGACGCGCGCCGCCGAAGGCCGCGTCAAAACCGTATTTGTTCAGCGCCTGCTTCAGCCCTTCGGTTTTCATGATGTCGGTGTGCTTGGCGCTGCCGTGGACGAACGGGTTAATGCCCATCGCCACGCCTTCCGGGTTTTTATGCACCAGCAGTTCGCAGCCGTAGGCTTTGGCGGTGCGGTCACGGAATTCGTACATTTCACGAAATTTCCAGCCAGTATCCACATGCAGCAGCGGGAACGGCAGCGTGCCGGGGTAAAACGCCTTGCGCGCCAGATGCAGCATGACGCTGGAGTCTTTGCCGATGGAGTACATCATCACCGGGTTGGCGAATTCCGCAGCCACTTCACGAATGATATGGATGCTTTCCGCCTCCAGTTGCCGCAGGTGAGTGAGTCGTTTTTGATCCATAACCTTTCCTTAAGCCAGATTCACCACGGAAGAACGAATCGCTTCCGCGTCGGTTGAATGTTGAAACCAGGCGAGCTGCTGGTGGAGCTGCACCACTTCGCCTACAACGAGCAGCGCGGGCATCGGCGCGTCTTTCGCAAGCGTACTGAGGGCGTCGAGCGTGCCGGTCAGCACGCGCTGGTCGTCGCGCGTGCCGCGGCTTATCACCGCGACCGGCGTCGTGGCGTCACGACCATGCGCGATAAGCTGCTGGCTTATCTCCGCCGCTTTCATGGTGCCCATATAGATGGCGAGCGTCTGACGGCTTTTCGCGAGCAGCGCCCAGTCGAACGGCTCGCTGTCCGGTTTATAGTGGCCGGTGACGAACACCACGCTCTGGGCGTAATCACGGTGAGTCAGCGGAATACCCGCGTAGGCCGTGGCGCCGCTGGCCGCCGTAACGCCGGGCACCACCTGAAACGGCACGCCTGCGACTTTGGCCGCTTCCAGTTCTTCGCCGCCGCGCCCGAAAATAAACGGATCGCCGCCTTTCAGGCGCACCACGGTTTTGCCCTCACGGGCGAAATCAATCAGCATCTGGTTGGTCTCATGCTGCGCCACCGCGTGCGCGCCCGCGCGTTTCCCCACACAGATGCGGTCGGCGTCGCGACGCACCAGATCCAGCACGCCGTCGCTCACCAGATGGTCGTAAAGCACGACATCCGCCTGCTGCATCACCTGCAAACCGCGCAGCGTCAACAGCCCGGCGTCGCCGGGGCCCGCGCCCACCAGAATGATTTCGCCCTGCGGGCCTTGCGGCGCGTCCAGTTCGGCTTCCAGCACCGCTTCGGCGGCGCGGGTGTCACCTGCGGCCATCAGGCTCGCAAAGCGGCCGCGAAAGGCTTTTTCCCAGAAGCGACGGCGTCCGTCGGTCGTGGGTATACGCGCTTTAATACGATCGCGAAAACCGCCCGCGACCTCGGCCATCCGTCCGAGGCTCGCAGGCAGCAAGGATTCAATTTTCTCGCGCAGCAATCGCGCCAGCACCGGCGCGTTGCCGCTGGAGGAAATAGCGACGATAAGCGGCGAGCGGTCGACAATCGACGGGAAAATAAACGAGCACAGCGGCTGATCGTCCACCACGTTGACCAGGCGCTGACGGGCATTAGCCTCATCAAAAACCCGGCGGTTGAGCGCGGCGTCGTTGGTCGCCGCGATAACCAGAAACACCGCGTCGAGCTGCGCAGGCTCAAACGACGGGGCCAGCCAGCGCAGCGCGCCTTCCTGCTCCAGCGCCGCCAGCTCCGGATGCAGTTTTTTCGCCACGACAGAGACGCAGGCGCCCGCGCGACGCAGCAGCGCGATTTTACGCAGCGCCACTTCGCCGCCGCCGACGACCAGCACCGGGCGTTGTTTCAGTTGAGCAAATAACGGGAGATATTCCACGGCGATACAACTCGCTAACAACAGGGGACCAGAGGGGACTATAGGGGGAGGCCGATCGCAGATGAAATTACGAATTGGCATTTATAGTTCCACAAAGGAATAAGGCGGCAGAAATGCAAATACCAAAAAGTGCTTAAGCCGTGAAATTTCGGGCGTTTAACGGTAAATCAAATTGTGTAACCGCCGTCACAGTTTCATACTAAGCGCCACGATTTGATCGCGCTTTTTTGAGTAAGGACGTTCTATGTTTTCCGCAGTGCGCCGCGGCACCCTGAGCCTGGCGCTGAGCGTATGCTTCACCCTGCCCGCTTTCTCGCAAACGCTTCACTCCGGCGCTATCGCCAGCGAGCAAACCCGTCACATCGCGACGTTATTTCCTGGCCGCATGACCGGCACGCCTTCAGAGATGCTCGCCGCAGACTATCTGCGCCAGCAGTTCGTGCGCCTCGGGTATCAGAGCGATATTCGCGCGTTTCACAGCCGCTATATCTATACCGCCGGAAACCATCGCACTAACTGGCAGAACGTGACCGGCAGCACCGTGATTGCGGCCCACGAGGGCGCATCGTCGCAGCAGATCATCATCATGGCGCATCTGGACACGTATGCGCCGCAGAGCGACGCGGATGTCGATAACAATCTCGGCGGGCTGACGCTACAGGGCGTGGATGATAACGCGGCGGGCGTCGGTGTGATGCTGGAGCTGGCGGAGCGCCTGAAAGATGTGCCGACGCGCTACGGCGTGCGCTTTATCGCCACCAGCGGCGAGGAAGAAGGCGGCATGGGGGCGGAGAATCTGCTTAAACGCATGAGCGCGATAGAGAAAAAACAGACGCTGCTGGTGATTAATCTCAGCCATCTGGTGGCGGGGGACAAACTCGCATTTACCAGCGGTAAAAGCACGCCTGCCGCGGTGCGCCAGCTCACACGCGACAGCGCGCTGAAGCTCGCGCGGCGCTTTGGCATTCCGGTGGCGGCCAGCAGCGCGTTGCCTGCGGATAATGACGCCGCCGCGTTTGATAAAGCAGGCATTCCGGTACTGTCGGTTTCCGCCGTCAATGACGCTGCCCGCCATCGCGGCCGCCACGCGCTCGCGGCCGTGGCGCATAATGCCCGCGAGGATAATCTGCAATATCTGGATCAGACGCTGCCAGGACGCATCGATAAGCGCTGTCGCGACGTGATGCGCGTACTGCTGCCGCTGGTGAAAACGCTGGCGAAAGCGGAGAAGTAAAAAAGCGCGCCTCCGGGCGCGCTTTTTATTAGCCTTCGTGCAGACCGCACTCGCGTTTAAGACCGAAGAATCGGGTCTCTTCTTCCGCCATGCCGGGCTCCCATTTGCGGGTGGTATGGGTATCGCCCACCGAGAGATAGCCTTCGTCCCACAGCGGATGGTATTTCAGCCCATGCTTCTGGAGGTACTGATAGACCGTACGGTTGTCCCAGTCGATAATCGGCAGGATTTTAAAGACGCCGCGCTGCACGCCCAGTACCGGCAGATTCGCGCGGCTGCCGGACTGATCGCGGCGCAGCCCTGCAAACCAGGTTTGCGCGTTAAGTTCTTTCAGCGCGCGGTTCATCGGCTCGACCTTATTGATGTCGTTGTATTTCTCAATCCCCTCAACGCCCTGCTCCCACAGCTTGCCGTAGCGCGCTTCCTGCCAGGCCGGGCTTTGTTCGGCGCGGTAGATTTTCAGGTTCAGGTTGAGCTTTTCGGTCAGCTCGTCGATAAAGCGGTAGGTTTCCGGGAAGAGATAGCCGGTATCGGTGAGGATCACCGGAATATCCGGGCGCTGCTGTGTGACCAGATGCAGGCAGACCGCCGCCTGAATGCCGAAACTTGAGGAGAGCACAAACTCGCCCGGCAGGTTTTCCAGCGCCCAGTTGACGCGCGCTTCGGCGCTTAACGCTTCAAGCTGCGCGTTGGTGTCGGCGAGCGCGTCGGCGCGGGCCTCTTTTTCCAGTGCGTTCAGCGCATGTAGATCGAGTACAGACATGTGAACCTCGCTTGCATGAATGTGATACCGGTGCGGCGGTGACGCGCCAGGCGCGTGCTGGCGGGTGCGCTGCGCTTACCCGCCCTACGGAAATATCAACCTTTCGTGTGGCGGCGGGTGCGCTTACCCGCCCTACGGAATCATCCGTTCTGGCAGAATCGTTGTAGGGTGGATAAGCGCAGCGCATCCACCGTTACCGCCCGCCACCCTAACCGCTTATTCCCAGAAATCCCGCGCCGGATCGAGCACCGGACGGATAATCCCGGCGCGCACCGTGAAATCGCCAAACCCTTCGCCCGGCTCGCGCTCCTGCGCCCAGCGGCCGACCAGCTCGTCGATATTATCGAGGATCTCCGACTCGGTGATGTTTTCACGATACATCCGCGGAATACGCGTACCGATGCGGTTGCCGCCCAGATGCAGGTTGTAACGCCCCGGCGCTTTGCCCACAAGGCCCAGCTCCGCCAGCATCGCGCGGCCGCAGCCGTTCGGGCAGCCGGTCACGCGCAGAACAATGTGTTCTTCCGCCAGGCCATGCTTCGCCATGATCCCGTCGACCTTATCGATAAACTGCGGCAGGAAGCGCTCCGCCTCGGCCATCGCCAGTGGGCAGGTCGGGAAGGAGACGCACGCCATCGAGTTTTCGCGCTGCGGCGTCACACCGGCCATTAGTCCGTGGGCGCGGGCAATCTGTTCGATCTTCGCTTTATCGCCTTCCGGCACGCCCGCCACGATCAGGTTCTGGTTGGCGGTCAGCCGGAAATCGCCTTTATGGATCCTGGCTATCTCTTTCAGCCCGGTTTTCAGCGGCTTGTCCGGGAAATCGAGAATACGGCCGTTTTCGATAAACAGCGTCAGGTGCCATTTATCATCGATGCCTTTCACCCAGCCGATGCGATCGCCGCGACCGGTAAATTCATACGGACGAACCGGCTCAAAGGTGACGCCTGCGCGGCGCTCTACTTCCGCTTTAAAGACGTCAGGCCCGACGCGCTCCAGCGTATATTTGGTTTTGGCGTTTTTACGATCGGTACGGTTGCCCCAGTCGCGCTGGGTCGTCACCACCGCTTCGGCCACCGCCAGCGTATGCTCCAGCGGAATATAGCCAAACTCGGTGGCGGTGCGCGCATAGGTTTTCTTGTTACCGTGCTCAATAGAGAGCCCGCCGCCCACCAGCAGGTTAAAGCCCACCAGCTTGCCGTTTTCCGCAATGGCGATGAAGTTCATGTCGTTTGCATGCAAATCGACATCGTTTTGCGGCGGCACCACGACGGTGGTTTTGAACTTACGCGGCAGATAAGTCGCGCCGAGAATCGGTTCTTCGTCGGTGGTCGCCACTTTTTCCTGATCGAGCCAGATCTCTGCGTAGGCGCGGGTGCGCGGCAGCAGATGCTCAGAGAGCTTCTTCGCCCACTCGTAGGCTTCGGCATGCAATTGCGACTCGACCGGGTTTGACGTGCAGAGCACGTTACGGTTCATGTCGTTGGCGGTCGCCAGCGCGTCAAGGCCGACCGAGTGCAGCATCTGGTGCGCCGGCTTGACGTTTTTCTTCAGCAGACCGTGATACTGGAACGTCTGGCGGTTGGTCAGACGAATGCTGCCGTAAATCGTGTTTTCTTCGGCGAACTTATCGATGGCGAGCCACTGCTGCGGCGTCATGATGCCGCCCGGCAGACGGCAGCGCAGCATCATCGCGTGACGCGGCTCCAGCTTCTGAGCCGCGCGCTCGGCGCGGATATCGCGGTCATCCTGCTGATACATGCCGTGAAAGCGGATCAGCAGAAAGTTGTCGCCATTAAACCCGCCGGTCAGCCCGTCATGTAAATCTTCGGCAATGGTGCCGCGCAGGAAGTTACTTTCACGCTTCATGCGTTCCGCATCGGAAAGTTTTCCTTCGACCACCAAAGGTCCTGGGTATTTTTCGCTCATCAGTAGACGTCTCGCTGGTAACGGCGCTCAACGCGCAGCTCACTTAAATATTCATCCGCCGCTTCGGCATGCATCCCGCCGTAAGCCGCAATCACTTCCAGTAACGCCTGCTCGACATCTTTCGCCATGCGATTGGCGTCGCCGCAGACATAAAGGTGCGCGCCTTCCTGGATCCAGCGCCACAGCTCCGCGCCCTGCTCGCGGATTTTGTCTTGTACGTAAATTTTATGGTCCTGATCGCGAGACCAGGCAAGGTCGATGCGGGTTAACAGCCCTTCTTTGACATAGCGCTGCCATTCAACCTGATAGAGGAAATCTTCCGTAAAGTGCGGGTTGCCGAAGAAGAGCCAGTTTTTACCAGTGGCGCCGTCGGCTTCGCGCTGCTGCATGAAGGCGCGGAACGGCGCGATGCCGGTGCCTGGGCCAATCATAATGACCGGCGTTTCTGGCGTTGCCGGCAGGCGGAAGTTGTCGTTGTGCTCAATGAATACGCGCACTTCGCCATCTTCTTCCAGACGATCGGCAAGATAGCTCGACGCCCCGCCCGCACGCGGACGGCCTTCGATATCAAAACGCACCACGCCGACAGTGATATGCACTTCGTTTTCGGCTTCCGCCTGCGACGAGGCGATAGAGTAAAGACGCGGCGTAAGGGGGCGCAGCAGGCCAATCAGCTGTTCAGCGTCAAGCTGGGCTGGCGCGAAGCGCGCCATATCGACGATGGGCGTCGTGGCGGCATAGTGTTGCAGCTTCGCTTTATCGCCCACCAGCGGCAGTAAGGTTTCGCTGCGGGTTAGCGTCGCGTAGTTCTCAACGATAGCGGCAGTGTTCACCGTCAGCTCAAAATGCCATTGCAGCGCTTCACCGAGCGGCAACGTTTTCTCACCCACGGTGACCGGCTCGTCGCCTTTCAGCCACAACAGCTCAAGAAGTTCCTGCACCAGCGCCGGATCGTTCTGATACCAGACGCCGAGCGCGTCGCCCGGCTGATAGCGCAGGCCCGCATCGCCAAGATCGATTTCAATATGGCGCACATCTTTTTGTGAATGACGCCCGGTGATTTTCTGGTTCACCGAGAGCGTGGCGGTGAGCGGCGCTTCTTTGGTGTAAGGCGTGGAATCGACCAGATTAACCGTACCGCTGGCGGTGATCGCCGCCTGGGACGGCGCCTCTTTCGGTACGCGCGCTTTCAGTACGTCAACCACGCGCTGGCGCCACGCCTGAGCGGCCGCCTGATATTCGACATCCGCATCCACGCGATCCAGCAGGCGCTCGGCGCCAAGCTCCGCAAGGCGGGTATCGAAATCTTTACCGGCCTGACAGAAGCGCTCATAAGAGGTATCGCCAAGACCAAAGACCGCGAACGCCGTGCCGTCAAGCTTCGGCGCTTTTTTCGACAGCAGGAATTTGTGCAGCGCGACGGCTTCTTCCGGCGGATCGCCTTCGCCCTGGGTAGAGGCCACGACGACCAGCAGTTTTTCCTGGGCAATTTGTTTGAATTTATAGTCGCCCGCGTTAACCAGATTCACATTGAGCTGCGCCGCCAGCAGATCGTCGCGCAGCGCTTCCGCCACGCGGCGCGCGTTGCCGGTCTGGGAAGCGGAAATCAGCGTAATGACCGACGCAGGCGCCGCGGGCGTTTGCACCACCGCCGCACCTGGCTGTTGGTTTACCATTCCCCAGAAATAGCCCGAAAGCCAGGCGAGCTGCGTGGGGGTGAAATCATGAGTCGCCGTCTGAAGGCGAGCCAGCTGCTCCGGGCTGAGCGGGAGCAAAGCGTTCGGTGGGGCCTGAGTCGTCATGCGTCGTTATGTTCCAGTAGCAAAGCTGTTTTTTTATCGCAAAAACAGAAGAGAAAGTAAGGGTAACGGCGGCAAGAATAACAATTAAAGAAGGGATGGAAATAATAAATAACCAAATGGACTAACCAGTTTTACCAATAAGCATAAGCGTTAAAACGGGTTAAATATCTATTTGAAAATAATGGTTATTTTTTTAACTAGCGGTGCGTTTTGCACGCTTATCGTTTATGAGGGTTTTAGTTAATGCTAAAAACGGTCAATTCCGGTACTATGCGGCGGTTTTTTTAGCAAGACTGAGACTGCGTTATGCCTACCACCCTGTTTAAAGATTTTATCTTCGAAGCCGCTCACCGACTCCCCCATGTCCCCGAAGGCCACAAGTGCGGTCGTCTGCACGGACACTCTTTTATGGTGCGCCTGGAGGTAACGGGCGAGGTAGACCCTCATACCGGCTGGATTATCGATTTCGCCGAGCTGAAAGCGGCGTTTAAACCGATTTACGATAGCCTGGATCACTATTATCTGAACGATATTCCGGGGCTTGAAAACCCGACCAGCGAAGTGCTGGCGCGCTGGATCTGGGCTCAGATGAAACCGCGTCTGCCGCTGCTGAGCGCGGTGATGATTAAAGAGACCTGCACCGCCGGTTGCGTGTATCGCGGCGAATAAGGTGCTGGCGTTTTGATGGCGGGTGCGCTGCGCTTACCCGCCCTACAATACAAACGCGATGCCATTCTCGTAGGGTGGGTAAGCGAAGCGCACCCACCGTTCACCTGCCATACATAAAAAAAGAGGGGCTTATGCCCCTCTTTTTTATGCGATATTCAGATACTTGTGCGTCTGCATCGACAACCGCCAGTTGCGGGCGATACAGGTCTCAATGCACAGGCGGGTCGCATCGTCCTTCTGGCTAATCGGCTGAAGCGCAATTACCCGCTGTCTTTCGTCATGCAGGCGCGCCAGCAGTTCATCCAGCGCCTCGATATCACGCATACGCCCTACCGGGTGCTTGATTTCATCGGCACGCATCAGCGCCTGATCCAGCACCTCGTACCCGCCGCGCATATTCACCTTCGGCGATACGGTCACCCAGGTCCCTGTGGTGCAGCGCACCTCATGGGTGCCGCTGGTTTCAATCTGGCAGCTATAACCGTGCGCTTCCAGAAGCTCCGTTAAGGGCAGCAGATCGTGGATACACGGCTCACCGCCGGTGATAACCACATGGCGCGCGGTATAGGCCTGGCGCTCAATCGCCGCCAGCAGCTCTTCCGGACTCGCCGAACCCCATTTATCGCTCTCTTTGGTTTTCGCGATAATGCTGAAAAGCGACACTTCCCGATCGGCGAGCGTCTCCCAGGTGTGTTTGGTATCGCACCAGGCACAACCTACGGGGCATCCCTGCAGACGAATAAAAATGGCGGGCACGCCGGTAAAATAACCCTCGCCCTGCAGGGTCTGAAACATCTCATTAATCGGGTACTGCATGATTCACTCGGTTGATGACTAAAACGGTAATTATTACAGATAACCGCCAGACTAGCATGTGCCATTTGCGCCTTACCGGAAGCCGTCGCCAGGACTGATGCGCATTTGCCCCTCAATTCCAGGGCATTGGCAGGGCCATAAGACGACGGTTACTATGGCGCGGCTCGGCCAGCCGGATAACAAGGAAAAGGCGAAAGTTATGGTACGCACATTAACGTCATTCATTCTGACGGTAGCGCTGATGTTAGTGAACGTCAGCGTGCTGGCGCAGCCCCTCGACGTGCCGCCGATGCGTGGCGTTATCAACGATCCCGCCGATATGCTGAGCGGCCAGGAATACGTGGCCTTGCTTGACGATGTGTCAGCTATCAATACCCGCACCCACGCGCAAACGGCAATTCTGGTGTTACCGGAATTAAAAGGCGACAACCTGGAGAGTTTTGCGACGCGCGCCTTCAACACCTGGCGGCTCGGCAATGCGCAGCGCAACGATGGCGTGCTGATCCTGGTCGCCTGGCACGATCGTCAGGTACGCATCGAAACGGGACGCGGGCTGCAGAAGACGATTCCGGATGAACTGGCGAGCAGGGTAATTAAAGAGTATATGCTGCCCTGGTTCAGGGCGGGCGATCTCACCGAAGGCCTGCGTCAGGGGCTTACCGGTATCGACGCGCTGCTCAGCCATCAGCCGCTGCCGCCTGCGGCATCGCCTTCCTGGGTACAGGCCTGGCTAAAACCGTTGCTGCTGAATTTCTCTTACTGGCTGGCGCTGCCTGTTCTCGCCATCGTGCTGTTTGCCTTAATCATGCTGCGCAAAAAGAAAACGCTGGTGACGCTTTTTTTCGGCACCTTCTGCCTGCTGACGCCCGCGCTTGCCATCACCAGCAATTTCGTCCCCTGGGTGGAGCCGTTTCTCTGGCTTAGCTTTTCTGTGCCCTTTTTGCTGATGATCCTGGCGCTGGTCGTGCTGTTTGCCTTCCCGAATTATCGACTCAGCGCGACAGGCGGCGGGGAGTCGTCAGGCGACGCCTCCTCCGCCTGGCTTGCGACCAGCCACCTTCATTCTTCCTCAGGCGGCGACAGCGCCAGCCATCACAGCAGCCACGACAGCGTCAGCTCGGGCGATGGCGGATCCAGCGATGGCGGCGGCTCGTCAGACAACTGGTGAGCGCAGCGCGTCGGCAAAGCGGCGGGTAATCTGCTGCGGGCGTGTAATAGCCCCGCCCACCACCACCGCGTGCGCGCCCAGCGCCAGGCAGCGCGCCGCGCCCTCGGGCGTATCTACATTGCCTTCGGCGATAACCGGGACCGTCACCGCCGCCAGCACGGCTTTTAGCAGCGCAAAATCGTTCTCCGGGAGGCGATGCCCCTGGGTGTTCGCCGTATAGCCGTAAAGCGTGGTGCCCACGCAGTCGAAACCGAGCGCTTCGGCCGTTACGGCCTCTTCAACGCTTGAGACATCCGCCATCAGCAGTACCTCTGGCCAGGTAAGCCGGATCTTCCCAACGAGCTGTTCGAGCGTTTCGCCGCCGGGGCGCGGGCGCGCGGTGGCGTCGAGCGCTATCATCTCTGGCGCGGCGTCCATTAATTCAGTGATTTCGCGCATCGTCGCGGTGATAAACACGTCGCTTGCGGGATAGTCCCGCTTGATGATGCCGATGACCGGCAGCGCCACCTGTTCTTTAATCGCCCGAATATCCGCCACGCTATTGGCGCGGATCCCCGCCGCCCCGCCCTGCGCGGCGGCCAGCGCCATTCGCCCCATAATAAATGGGCTGTGCAGTGGTTCGTTTTCCAGCGCCTGGCAGGAGACCACCAGCTTTCCTTTGATGTGCTCTAACATCGTTGACCTCAGCTTAATAACTCTTCGATTTCGTTTTTAATAATCGTGACGTGCGGACCGTAGATAACCTGCACACCGTTGCCGCGCAGGATCACGCCGCGCGCGCCGGTCACTTTCAGCGCGGCCTCATCCACTTTGGTTCCGTCGTTCACGGTGACGCGTAACCGCGTGGCGCAGCAGTCAACTTCCTGAAGGTTATCCCGCCCGCCAAGCCCGGCCACCACGGCCTGCGCCCGCTCGCTGTCTTTCATCGCCACGCTTTCCTGAGTTTCTTTTTCCCGGCCTGGTGTGGCGAAGTCGAAACGCGTGATCAGGAAACGGAAGGTGAAGTAATAGAGGAAAAACCACGGCACGCCGACCAGCGGCACCATCAGCCAGTGCGTTTTCGCCTCGCCCTGCAAGACGCCAAAGAGAATGAAATCGATAAAACCGCCCGAGAACGTCTGGCCGATAGTGATGTGCAGAATGTGCGCCAGCATAAAAGCCAGCCCGTCGAAGAAGGCGTGAATGACATACAGCACGGGCGCGACAAACAGGAAGGAAAACTCAATTGGCTCGGTGATGCCGGTCAAAAATGAGGTCAGCGCCGCAGAGAGTAGCAGCCCGGCGACGCGCTTTTTATTCTCCGGCTTCGCCGTGTGGTACATCGCAAGGCATGCGCCGATCAGGCCGAACATCATGGTGATGAAGCGCCCCGACATAAACCGCGACGTGCCGATATAAAACTGCGTCGTCGTCGGGTCAGCAAGTTGTGCGAAGAAGATGCGCTGCGTGCCTTCCACCAGCTGGCCGTTGACGATTTCGCTGCCGCCAAGCGCCGTCGTCCAGAAAGGCAGATAGAAGATGTGATGCAGGCCGAACGGGCCAAGCATACGCAGGATAAAACCATACAGCAGCGTGCCGACATAACCGGTCGCCTCAACCAGCCCGCCAAGCCCGAAAATCATTTTCTGAAAATGCGGCCAGACGATGGTCATCGCCGCGCCGACCACAATCGCCGCCAGCGCGCTGATAATGGGCACAAACCGCGATCCGCCAAAAAAGCCCAGAAACTGCGGCAACGCGATTTTATTAAACCGCTGGTGCAGCGCGCACGTGACCAGACCGATAACGACGCCGCCGAAAACGCCGGTCTCCAGCGTCTGAATGCCGAGCACCATTCCCTGCCCGACCGCGCCAGGATTGCTCTGCGCGAGCTGGCCGGTCAGGGTCAGCAGCGCATTGATGGTGGCGTTCATCACCAGAAAGGCCAGTAACGCGGCGAGGCCCGCAGTGCCTTTATCGGTACGCGCCAGGCCCACCGCCACGCCGACGGCAAACAGCACCGACAGATTCGCGAAGACGATGGCCCCGGCGCTGCTCATGATCGTGAAAATCGCCTGCAGCCAGCCGACATCGAGAAACGGATAAGCCGTCAGCGTGTTGGGATTGGAGAGCGCGCCGCCCACGCCGAGCAAGAGACCTGCCGCCGGTAACACGGCAATCGGCAACATAAATGACTTGCCAAACCGCTGCGCCTTTTCAAACCAGCGCCCTGAAGATGTTCCGCTGAAAAATGCCATGATGAAATCCCCGTCGTTGTTATGATGAAAATATTTATCACATTAAAAATATATAGTGAAAATTATCATCAGCAATAGCGAAGCCGATCATACTTTTTTAAAATGGCTGGCATTGATAGCGGCCTTTCCCGCACACTCATCGGCAGTCGTCGGTGCTTCAGGATCCTGTTATGTCTGACCATGAAAATTTACTGCTTAAGCTGCGCCAGGAGCTGTCAGGGTTTAGCCCCACGCAGCGCAAACTCGGGGAATATGTACTGGGCGATCCGGCGCGTGTGCTCTACCTGACCATTACCGAGCTTGCCCGTGAGAGCGACACCAGCGAGGCCAGCGTGACGCGGTTGTGCCGCACGCTCGGGTGCAAAGGCTATACCGAATTTAAAATGGCGCTGGCGCTGGATGTGCAGCGCGGGCAGGCGCCTCGCGCGCAAAACGGCGATGCGCTGGACGCGCTGGTGGAGGAGTCGGTGCAGGCGCTGCGCGATACCGCGCAATTGCTGGATCGCGCTATGCTTGAGCGGGCCGCGCAGGCGCTGCATCAGGCGGGTTCGGTGCAGATTTACGGCGTCGCGGCGAGCGCGATTATCGGCGAGTATTTGCATTACAAGCTGCTGCGGCTCGGTAAACCGGCACACCTGTTCAGCGACATGCACCGGGCGTCGATGAACGCCACGACGCTTGGTGAAAGGGATCTGGTGGTCGCCATTTCCAGCTCCGGCTCAACCCGTGATCTGCTGCATGCCGTGAAGCTCGCGCGAAAAGCCGGGGCGCCTGTTCTCACGCTGAGCAACACGCCGCGCAGCCCGCTGGCATCAATAAGCGATATGCTGCTTGTGGCCGCCAAGCCGGAAGGCCCCCTTAACGCCGGCGCGCTGAACGCCAAAGTGGGCGCGATGTTGCTGGTGGAGTTATTAACGGCGTCGCTGATAGCGTCTGACAGCCGTTACACTGAAATCAGCCAGCAGACGGCCAGCGCCACGCTGCCTTTATTGCTGTAATAGTCCGGCGTTGCAGGATGCGAATAATCTGCAACGCCTTTTTAAAATCATCAATAATGTAACCAGACGTAATTTTTATGGCTTATCTGATTCTTTTTACGCGCTGTTAATTGACTGCAATTAACAATTAAAAACAATAAATTTCAGTAACATAACCATTTTGTTTAATACGCATGGACTTTTTTTCTGGTTTCGCTGTCCCATATTAATCCCATTTGCGACTTTCCTTAAAATAACCTTAATTTCCGCTTTTTTACCCCGCACCCTTATTTACGCGCCGTTTACTTTTCTGGTCCTACAATCCGCCCAATTAACCCAGGTGGAATAACATCAATGACAACTTTATTAATAACGGGCGTAACGGGTTTTCTGGGCGGAGCAGTATTAGAGAAAATTCTTCAGCGCAATGAGAAGGTCGATTTATTACTGCTGGTACGTGCCGGAGACAGCGAAGCCGGGCTGACGCGCGTGCTCAGCAATATGCGTAAATTTAATCTCAGTGAGGCACAGCTTTCGATGCTGAACGCCTCGCATATACTGTGCGGCGATTTAGGCGAGCCGGAGAGTTTTCTGCACGACCCGCGTCTGGATAGCGTGACGCACGTTATTAACTGCGCGGCCGTAGCGTCGTTTGGCAATAATCCGCTTATCTGGAAGGTGAATGTTGAAGGAACGCTGGCGTTCGCCCGCCGTATGGCTGACGTCGCAGGTTTGCAGCGCTTTCTGCACGTCGGCACGGCGATGTCGTGTACGCCCGAGCCGCATTCGCTGGTGCCTGAAAGCGCCGAGTTCCGCGAAAACGCCGAGCATCTTGTCGCCTATACGCATTCGAAATCGGCCATTGAACAACTGATGCGCCAGCACTGCCCACAGCTGCCGCTGGTGATCGCCCGTCCTTCTATCGTCGTCGGGCATACTCATCACGGCTGCCAGCCCTCCACCAGTATTTTCTGGGTCTTCAGCATGGGGCTGATGCTTCAGAAATTTATGTGCTCGCTGGAAGATCGCGTGGATGTGATCCCGGTGGATTATTGCGCCGAAGCGCTACTGCTGCTTCTGCACAAAGAGATGGCACGAGGCGAAGTTGTCCATATTTCCGCCGGTGAAGAGAACAGCGTGCGTTTTGCGGATATTGATATCGCGATGGCGAAGGCCCAGGAAAAAGCGCCGATTGCGGATCATTACGCGCAGGTGAGCTATGAAACGTTAGTGAAAATGCGTCGTGAACTGAAAGATATTTTCGGGCCGTGTAATGAGCGCCTGATGCTGAAAGCGATGCGTTTATATGGCGCGTTCGCCACGCTGAATGTGCGTTTCAGTAACGATAAGCTGCTGAAACTCGGGATGCCAAAACCGCCGCGCTTTACTGACTATATTGCACGCTGCGTGCAAACCACGCATGGGTTGACTATTCCGCAGCAGATGGAAGTCGATTTTAAGTAAAAAAAATGCCAGTCAATCGACTGGCATTCTTCTGAGTAAAAGGTCGGGCGATTATGCCTGGCCTTTGATCTCTTTACGGCCGTTGAACGGTGCTTTTTCGCCCAGCGCTTCTTCGATACGAATCAGCTGGTTGTATTTAGCAACGCGGTCAGAACGGCTCATGGAACCGGTTTTGATCTGGCCAGCCGCAGTACCTACCGCCAGGTCAGCGATGGTCGCGTCTTCAGTTTCGCCAGAACGGTGAGAGATGACAGCGGTGTAGCCAGCGTCTTTCGCCATTTTGATCGCAGCCAGAGTTTCGGTCAGAGAACCGATCTGGTTGAATTTGATCAGGATGGAGTTAGCGATGCCTTTCTCGATGCCTTCTTTCAGGATTTTGGTGTTGGTTACGAACAGGTCGTCGCCCACCAGCTGGATTTTGTCGCCCAGTACTTTAGTCTGGTAAGCAAAACCGTCCCAGTCAGACTCGTCCAGACCGTCTTCGATAGAAACGATCGGGTACTGTTTGGTCAGGTCTTCCAGGAAGTGAGTGAACTCTTCAGAGGTGAACGCTTTGTTGCCTTCGCCGGCCAGAACGTATTTACCGTCTTTGTAGAATTCAGACGCTGCGCAGTCCATCGCCAGGGTGATGTCTTTGCCCAGTTCGTAGCCCGCTGCTTTTACCGCTTCAGCGATAACAGCCAGAGCTTCGGCGTTAGAACCCAGGTTCGGCGCGTAGCCGCCTTCGTCACCTACAGCGGTGTTCATGCCTTTGCTTTTCAGCACTTTCGCCAGGTGATGGAAAACTTCAGAACCCATGCGGATAGCTTCTTTAACGCTGGAAGCGCCAACCGGCTGGATCATGAATTCCTGGATATCAACGTTGTTGTCAGCGTGCTCGCCGCCGTTGATGATGTTCATCATCGGAACCGGCATAGAGAATTTGCCCGGGGTGCCGTTCAGTTCAGCGATGTGCTCGTACAGCGGCATGCCTTTGGAAGCAGCAGCAGCTTTAGCAGCAGCCAGAGAAACGGCCAGAATGGCGTTTGCACCGAAGTTAGATTTGTTTTCAGTACCGTCCAGATCGATCATGATCTTGTCGATACCAGCCTGATCTTTAGCATCTTTGCCAACGATAGCCTGAGCGATCGGGCCGTTAACCGCGCCAACCGCTTTGGTTACGCCTTTGCCCAGGAAACGGGATTTGTCGCCATCGCGCAGTTCCAGCGCTTCGCGGGAACCAGTGGAAGCACCTGACGGGGCAGCAGCCATACCTACGAAACCGCCTTCCAGGTGAACTTCGGCTTCAACAGTCGGGTTACCACGGGAGTCGATGATTTCACGACCGATGACTTTAACGATTTTGGACATTAGATTTTCCTCAGTACAAGTTAAACTAAAACTCCAGACAAACAACGCGCGAAAGGGTCGCGCGTTGCCGTTCTAACTCTGCTTACTTCGCCTGGCGTTTCTGGTACTCGCTGGCGGCTTTAACGAAGCCTGCAAACAGCGGATGCCCGTCGCGCGGTGTGGAAGTAAATTCCGGGTGGAACTGACAAGCAACAAACCACGGATGATTTGGCACTTCGATGATCTCGACCAACTGATCATCACCGGAACGGCCCGCAACGCGCAGGCCAGCTGCTTCAATCTGCTTCAACAACATGTTGTTGACTTCATAACGATGGCGATGACGTTCCGTAATAACTGGCTCGCCATACAGCTTGCGCACCAGGCTGTCGTCTGACAGCTGGCACTGCTGCGCGCCCAGACGCATCGTCCCGCCGAGATCGCTCTTCTCAGTACGCGTCTCAACATTACCGTTTTCATCACGCCATTCGGTGATGAGCGCCACGACCGGGTACTTACAGTCTGGCACAAATTCTGTGGAGTTGGCGTTCTCCATGCCCGCCACGTGGCGTGCATATTCAATCATCGCAACCTGCATACCGAGGCAGATGCCGAGGTAAGGAATGTTGTTTTCACGGGCGTAGCGCGCGGTGGCGATTTTGCCTTCCACGCCGCGATAGCCAAAGCCGCCAGGGATCAGGATCGCATCCAGACCTTTGAGCAACTCTTCGCCGCGGGTTTCTACGTCCTGCGAATCGATAAGCTTGATATTGACGGTCACGCGGTTCTTCAGGCCGCCGTGTTTCAGCGCCTCGATAACCGATTTATAGGCGTCCGGCAGTTCAATGTACTTGCCGACCATACCGATAGTGACTTCGCCCGCCGGATTCGCTTCTTCATAAATAACCTGTTCCCATTCAGACAGGTTAGCTTCCGGACAGTTCAGGCTGAATCGTTTACAAATATAATCGTCCAGCCCCTGCGATTTCAACAGGCCTGGAATTTTATAGATGGAATCGACATCTTTCAGAGAAATAACCGCTTTTTCCGGAACGTTACAGAACAAAGCGATTTTGGCGCGTTCGTTGGCCGGAACGGCGCGATCGGAACGGCAAATCAGCACATCCGGCTGAATACCGATAGAAAGCAATTCTTTAACGGAGTGCTGAGTCGGTTTGGTTTTCACTTCACCAGCCGCCGCCATATACGGCACCAGCGTCAGGTGCATGAACATCGTGTGTTCGCGACCCACTTCAACCGCCATCTGACGAATGGCTTCAAGGAACGGCAGGGATTCGATATCGCCCACGGTGCCGCCGATTTCAACCAGCACGACGTCATGGCCTTCGCCGCCCGCCAGAATGCGTTCTTTGATAGCGTTGGTGATGTGCGGAATAACCTGAACGGTCGCGCCCAGGTAGTCGCCACGGCGCTCTTTACGCAGAACTTCAGAGTAGATACGACCTGTCGTGAAGTTGTTGCGACGCGTCATGCGGGTGCGGATAAAACGCTCGTAGTGCCCCAGGTCCAGATCGGTTTCAGCGCCGTCTTCAGTAACGAACACTTCCCCGTGTTGGATTGGGCTCATGGTGCCCGGATCGACGTTGATATACGGATCCAGCTTCATGATAGTCACGTTGAGGCCACGGGCTTCAAGAATGGCTGCGAGGGAGGCTGCGGCAATGCCTTTACCCAGAGAGGAAACGACCCCGCCGGTCACAAAAATATAGTTCGTTGTCATGCTGAACCTGAGAAGTTAGGTTTAAAGACGATGGAATAACCAGGACGGGAAAGTAGTATACCCGAACAGAACGGGGGTCACAAACTTTCATTCTTCACAAACACCCCCTGGCCTCGCCAGACCCAAGCCGGTAGAAAATAGCCCTTTTCGAAGAAATGTTTTTGACGCAAATCAAGCGCTTGTTGGAAATAAATGTCCACAACACGCGCTTGATGCGGAAAACCGTTAACTTTCAACTTCCTGGCGTTTAACGGTTTGCCATGCCGCTTCCATTTGTTCGAGGCTCGCCTGCTCCATTTCCAGGCCCTGCGCGCGAATAATCGCCTCGACCTGGCGGAACCGACGCTCAAACTTGCGGTTGGCTTTTTGCAACGCGGTCTCGGCTTTCGCTCCCAGATGGCGGGAAAGATTGACGGTCGCGAACAGTAAATCGCCGATCTCTTCTTCCAGTTTCGCCTCGTCAATAACCGCCTGTTGCGCCTCGTGCATCACTTCGTCTATTTCTTCATGCACTTTGTCGACCACCGGGCCAAGCGATGTCCAGTCAAAGCCGACCGCCGAACAGCGTTTCTGGATTTTCTGCGCGCGCATTAGCGCCGGCAGGCTTTCCGGAATATCGTCCAGCGCCGAATGCTGCGCTTTTTCCGCGCGCTCGGCGCTTTTGGTTTTCTCCCAGTTGACCAATACCTCAGCGCTGTTGCCGAAATCCGCGTCGCCAAAAATATGCGGGTGACGGCGCTCAAGCTTATCGCTGATGGCCGCGCAGATATCGTCGAAATTAAAACGCCCCTCTTCCTGCGCCATCTGGGCGTAAAACACCACCTGGAACAGCAGGTCGCCCAGCTCGCCGCGCAGATCGTCGAAATCCTCACGCGCAATCGCGTCGAGCACTTCATAGGTTTCTTCAAGCGTATATGGGGCGATGGTCGCGAAGGTTTGTTCTTTATCCCACGGGCAGCCGGTTTGCGGGTCACGCAAACGCTTCATAATGCCGAGCAGGCGGTCGATTTGAGTCATGGAAAGTCCTTATAAAACAGACGTGGAGAGAACCGCCACGCGCCTCACGCTGGAGGAGAAAATAAAGGCGGCGCGGCGTTGCCGCACGACGCCGCCGCGCGCGTCAGCCGCCGTGCAGGCGGCGCGCATCGATGACATCAGGCACCTGATTGAGTTTGCCAAGCACGCGGCCAAGCACCTGAAGGTTATAGATTTCGATTTCCATATCGATGGTCGCCAGTTGCTGGCGGGTCTCGCTGCGGCTGGTCACGCCAAGCACATTGACCTTTTCGTTAGCAAGGATCGTGGTGATATCGCGCAGCAAACCGCTGCGGTCATTGGCCGTCACGCGCACGACAAGCGAATAACCCGCCGAGTAGCTTTCGCCCCATACCGCATCGACAATGCGTTCCGGCGCATGCGACTGCAGCTCCGCCAGCTGGTCGCAATCGGCGCGGTGGATAGAGATGCCGCGGCCCTGGGTAATAAAGCCGACGATATCGTCGCCCGGGATTGGCTGGCAGCAGCGGGCGATATGGTGCATCAGATTACCGACGCCCTCGACCACCACGCGGCCATTATCACGGGTGCTGCGCCCCTGCGGCGTGTAGGTTTTTTGCTGCAACTGGCGCAACGCCGCGGCGTCCTGCTCCTCTGCGCTGGGCTTGTTAAACTGCGCCTGAAGGAAATTCACCATCTGGTTAAGGCGAATATCGCCCCCGCCAATCGCCGCCAGCAGCTCGTCGACTTCATTGAAGTTGTAGCGCGGCAGCAGGTGTTTTTCGGCTTCTTTCAGGCTGATGCCAAGATGCGCCAGCTCGTCGTCGAGGATCTGACGACCGGCGATAATGTTTTTATCGCGATCCTGTTTGCGGAACCAGGCGTGAATTTTGGCGCGCGCGCGGCTGGTGCCGACGTAGCCGAGGTTCGGGTTCAGCCAGTCGCGGCTCGGGTTCGGCTGTTTCTGGGTGATGATTTCAATCTGATCGCCCATTTGCAGCTGATAGGTAAACGGCACGATCCTGCCGCCGATTTTCGCGCCGATGCAGCGATGCCCGACATCGCTGTGGATGTGGTAGGCGAAATCGAGCGGCGTGGAGCCTGCGGGCAGGTCGACGACATCGCCTTTCGGGGTAAACACGTAGACGCGGTCATCAAAGACCTGACTGCGCAGCTCGTCGAGCATCTCGCCGGAATCCGCCATCTCTTCCTGCCAGGCGATGAGTTTACGCAGCCAGGCGATACGGTCTTCATGGCCGTTGCGCACGCCGCTTGCCGCGCCCTCTTTGTACTTCCAGTGCGCCGCCACGCCGAGCTCAGACTCTTCATGCATCTGTTTGGTGCGGATCTGGATTTCAACGGTTTTACCGCCGGGGCCAAGCACCACGGTATGAATGGACTGGTAGCCGTTGGGTTTCGGGTTGGCGACGTAATCATCAAATTCATCGGGCAGATGGCGATAGTGCGTATGCACGATCCCGAGCGCGGCGTAGCAGTCCTGAAGGCGCTCCGCGACAATGCGCACGGCACGCACGTCAAACAGTTCGTCAAACGCCAGATGCTTTTTCTGCATCTTGCGCCAGATGCTGTAGATATGTTTCGGACGCCCGTAGACCTCCGCCTTCACGCCCTCTTCCTTCATGGCGGTGCGCAGGTGCGTCACAAATTCGTCGATATAATGCTCGCGATCGATGCGCCGCTCATGCAGCAGCTTCGCGATGCGTTTGTATTCGTCCGGATGCAGATAGCGGAAGCAGAAATCTTCCAGCTCCCATTTGAGCTGGCCGATGCCAAGACGGTTCGCCAGCGGCGCATAGATATTGGTGCACTCTTTCGCCGCCAGGACGCGTTCATCTTCCGGCGCGTCTTTCACCTCGCGCAGATGCGCGATGCGCTCCGCGAGTTTAATCACCACGCAGCGGAAGTCATCGACCATCGCCAGCAGCATGCGGCGTACGTTATCGACCTGTTCGGAAGAGACGGAATCGTGATGCGTGGCTTTGAGCTGGCGAATGGCGGCCATATCGCGCACGCCATGGATTAACCCGACGACGGATTTGCCAACGCTCTCTGTCAACACCTCTTCGCTCACCACGCCGCTGTCCACCAGCGGGAAGAGCAGCGCGGCGCGCAGCGTATCGATGTCCATACTCAGCATGGTGAGGATTTCAACCATCTCCACGCCGCGCCAGAGCAGGAGTTCCGCCTGCGGGTGTCCCTGAGTCTGCTGCTCGCAATAGCGCCAGGTTTCGGTTAAGCGTTCACACGACGGCTGACTGGCGATGCCGAGGCTCGCCACCCATTTTTCATGGTCAAATTCGCCAGCTTTATTAAGATGTGCACTTCTTACCGCAACCATCGTCCTCTCCTTTCGGGACAGCCTGCCCGCACCGCGCGGCGGCCTGACTACTTAATCTCTTTCAAACAACGCCATCGATTCCAGATGGCTGGTATGCGGGAACATATCCAGCATCGCCAGCCGTCCGGTGCGATAGCCCGCCGCGAGCAGCGCCTCACTGTCACGCATCAGCGTGGAAGGGTTACAGGAGACATAGACCACCCGACGCGGTTTTAATTTCACAATATGCTGCATCACGCCCGCCGCGCCCGCGCGCGCCGGATCGAGTAGCACTTTATCAAACCCCTGCTGCGCCCACGGCTGCCGGGTAACGTCCTCTTCCAGGTTATGCTGAAAGAAGGTGACATTTTTCAAGGTGTTAAGACCGGCATTATAGCTGCCTTTCTCCACCAGCGCCGCAACCCCTTCCACGCCCACCACGCTTTCCGCGCGCCGGGCCAGCGGCAAGGTAAAGTTGCCCATGCCGCAGAACAGATCCAGCACGCGCTCGCCAGGCTGAATATCCAGCCATTCCAGCGCGCGGGCCACCATCTGCTGGTTTACGGCATCGTTGACCTGAATGAAATCGCGCGGGCTGAAGGTGAGCCGCAGGCCGTCAAATTCATACCACGGCATCTCGCCGTTAAGGTTCTCAAGGGTATCGCTCTCTGGCGCAAGGTACAGCGCCACGCCTTCGGAATGCGAAAAGCATTCCAGTTTTTCGCGATCGCAAGCGTTGAGCGGCTTGAGGTGGCGCAACACCATCAGCGGACCGCTGGTAACGTCCACCAGTTCAACATGGCCAAGATGACGCACGCCATTGAGGCTACTTAAGCACTCGCGCAGTTTCGGTAGTAACGCCTCAAGACGGGGCACAAGCACAGGGCAGCGATGCACATCCACCAGATCGTTTGAGCCCGCCTTGCGAAACCCCATCTGTAAGCCTGGTTTGCGCGGCGAGAAATTCAGGCTCAGACGCGCCCGGCGGCGGTAGCCCCACGCCGGCCCGCTGATGACCTCATCCACCTCGCGCTTCATCATCCGCCCCAGCGCCTGCGCTTTACTGCGCTGCTGTAATTCAACGCTGGCATGCTGTTGCTGGCAGCCGCCGCATACGCCAAAATGCGGGCATAGCGGCGTCACGCGCTCGGGGCTTTGCGAAAGCCGTTTTTTGACTTCACCGCGCGCGAACTGTTTTTTCTCTTCGCTGAGCACCACTTCCGCGTGCTCGCCAGGCAATAAACCGGGAATAAACAGCGCTTTGCCGTGGTGGCGCGCCACGCCCTGCCCAAAGGCATCGAGGCCGTCGGCCGCCACGGTTATGATTTCACGCGTCGTCACGCGTCGCTTTGCAGAGTAGAATTGCGCCATCGCCAGGAAATTTCTCACATAAACTGAATGTCGCTGATTGTCCCATAACGGAACCCCATGACCAACTACAGCCTGCGGGCGCGGATGATGATTCTTATCCTGGCGCCCACGTTTATTATCGGCCTGCTGCTCAGCGTTTTCTTCGTTGTGCACCGCTATCACGATTTGCAGCGCCAGCTGGAAGACGCCGGAGCAAGTATTATCGAGCCGCTGGCGGTTGCCAGCGAATATGGCATGAGCCTGCAAAATAAGGAGTCGGTGCGCCAGTTGGTCAGCGTACTGCATCGTCGGCATTCAGAAATTGTACGCGCCATTTCCGTTTACGATCGCGACAATAAACTGTTTGTCACCTCTAATTATCAGCTTGACCCGTCCGAACTTCAGCTCCCGAACGGCGCAGCGCTGCCGACCGGCCTTAGCGTCACGCGCCGCGACGATATGCTGATATTGCGAACGCCGGTGGTGTCAGAGCGCTATTCTCCTGATGAATCTGAAGTCTCTGACGCCAAGCTCAGCGCTAATCCGCTGGGCTACGTGGCGCTGGAGCTTGATCTGAGATCGGTACGGCTTCAGCAATATCAGGAGATCGCGATTTCACTGCTGATGATGCTGATTTGTATGGCCTGCGCGGTGCTGTTCGCCTGGCGCCTGATGCGCGACGTCACCGCGCCTATCCGCAATATGGTTAACACCGTCGACCGCATCCGCCGCGGCCAGCTCGACAGCCGCGTGGAAGGCTTTATGCTGGGCGAGCTGGATATGCTGAAGAACGGCATCAACTCGATGGCGATGTCGCTTGCCGCCTACCACGAAGAGATGCAGCACAACATAGACCAGGCGACATCCGATCTGCGCGAAACGCTGGAACAGATGGAGATCCAGAACGTCGAACTGGATCTGGCAAAAAAACGCGCCCAGGAAGCGGCGCGCATTAAATCTGAGTTCCTTGCCAATATGTCTCACGAGCTGCGCACGCCGCTGAATGGCGTGATTGGCTTTACCCGCCTGACGCTGAAAACCGATCTGACCCCTACCCAGCGCGACCATCTCAATACGATCGAGCGCTCGGCGAATAACCTGCTTAGCATCATTAACGACGTACTCGATTTCTCGAAGCTTGAAGCCGGGAAACTGCTGCTGGAAAGCATTCCGTTCCCGCTGCGCAGCACGCTGGATGAAGTGGTCACGCTGCTCGCGCACTCCGCGCATGACAAAGGGCTGGAGCTGACCATCAGCGTGCGGCACGACGTGCCGGATAATGTCATTGGCGACCCGCTGCGCCTTCAACAGGTGATCACCAATCTGGTCGGCAACGCCATTAAATTCACCGACCACGGCAATATCGACATCGTGGTTGAGAAGCGCGCCATCAGTAACAACAAGGTGCAGATTGAAGTGCAAATCCGCGATACCGGCATCGGCATCCCGGAGCGCGATCAGTCGCGTCTGTTCCAGGCGTTCCGCCAGGCCGACGCCAGTATTTCACGCCGTCACGGCGGCACCGGGCTTGGGCTGGTCATCACCCAGAAACTGGTGAACGAAATGGGCGGCGATATTTCGTTCCACAGTCAGCCGCATCGCGGCTCGACGTTCTGGTTCCATATCAGTCTCGACCTGAACCCTAACGCGCTGGTGGATCGCCATGCCACCGACATGCTGGCGGGGATGCGTCTGGCGTATGTCGAGAAAAACGAAGCGGCGGCGAAAAGCACGCGAGATCTGCTCGCCAATACGCCGCTCACGGTTGTCTATAGCCCGGATCTGGCAACGCTTCCGCAGGCGCATTACGACATCCTGCTCTTTGCCGCCCCGGTCACGGACCGCGAACCGCTGTCGATGCGCCACGATCAGCTGGCCCGCGCGGCGACGCTCACGGATTGTCTGATCCTCGCCCTGCCGTGCCACGCGCAGATCAACGCCGAGATGCTGAAAAAAGAGGGAGCCAGCGCCTGCCTCCTGAAACCGGTGACGGCCACGCGTTTAATGCCGCTGCTGCTGGAGCATTGTCGTCTTATTCATGCCCGCGAACTGCCAGACGGCGATCAGAGCAGGATGCCGATGACGGTGATGGCCGTGGATGATAATCCGGCTAACCTGAAGCTTATCGGCGCGCTGCTGGAGGATATGGTGCAGCATGTGGTGTTGTGCGAGAGCGGGCATCAGGCGGTGGAGCGTGCCATGCTTCAGCCGTTCGACATTATTCTGATGGATATCCAGATGCCAGATATGGATGGCATTCACGCCTGCGAACTTATCCGCAAACTGCCGCAACAGCAGCATACGCCGATTATCGCAGTGACAGCCCACGCGATGTCAGGACAGAAAGAAAAACTGCTCAGCGCCGGGATGAACGATTATCTGGCCAAACCCATTGAAGAAGAGAAACTGCGCGCGCTGCTGCTGCGCTATCAGCCGGGCTACGCCGTGCCGGTTGTCGCAAGCGTTCCCGCGATCGCGGCGCCCACCGTTAATCCGGACGCCACGCTCGACTGGAGCCTGGCGCTGCGCCAGGCCGCCAATAAGCCCGATCTGGCGCGCGACATGCTGCAAATGCTGCTGGCGTTTTTACCGGAAGTCCGCAACCGCGTGGAAGAACAGCTGGTCGGGGAAGAACCCGAAGGGCTGACCGATCTCATCCATAAACTGCACGGCAGCTGCGGCTACAGCGGCGTACCGCGCCTGAAAAATCTCTGCCAGTTGATTGAACATCAACTGCGCAGCGGGGTTCCCGCGAGTGAACTGGAGCCGGAACTGCTGGAATTACTCGATGAGATGGATAACGTAGCGCGCGAGGCGCATCGTATTTCCGGAATATAAACCACGTCGGCGCGCGTAACGCCGACGCAGCGGTTTACTTCAGTAGCGCGCTCCACCCCTCAACCCAGGGGCTGGAGAGCGTTTCCGGCTCCGGATATTCCACAGCGTCAATGTATAACACCTCGCCGACGCGCTGTGCCGCATGTTCCTGCAATAGCGCGTCAAATTTCTTGCCGCCGCCGCAAAAATGGCTGTAGCTGCTGTCGCCCAGCGCAATCAGGCCGTAACGTCGCGTCGGCTGATGGCCATGCTGGTCTTTGATCGCCTGATAGAGCGGCATGATGCTGTCCGGCAAATCGCCCTGGCCGGTCGTGGAGGTGACGATAAGCGCGTACCCGTCGGCATAACGCTCCCAGTCGCTAAGATCGGCATCTTCATACACCGTCGCGTCATGCCCCTGTTTTTTCAGGATCGCCTGCGCTTCTTCCGCCACCAGCAGTGAATTCCCGTACATGGTGCCGACAAAAATCCCTACGCTCGCCATCGTTTACTCTCCTTATGGATTCAGACTGCCTTCATCCTGAGGGTTCGCTACGGGAAACTCAACCCCATCGGCTGCGGGGAGATATGACTGCCAGCCAAAATGCGCCAGCGCCTGGCGCCAGACGTCATCAAGACCCGCCCGAATGGTCAGCGGCGCGCCGGTGAACGGGTGAGTCAGCGTCAACTCGCTGGCGTGCAGCATTAACCGATGACAGCCGAAATGCTCCGCCGCCGCGCGATTCTGGCGCAGATCGCCATGTTTTGAATCACCGATAATCGGGTGGCGCAAATGCGCCATGTGGCGACGCAACTGATGCTTGCGCCCGGTCTGCGGCAGCATCTCCACCAGGCTGTAGCGCACCGACTCGTAACGCCCGACCGCCACGGGCTGGGTGGTGGTCGCAAGGCCGCGATAGTGCGTCACCGCGGGCTGCGGTTCTTTATCCTGGCGGGAAAATTTATCGGCGATTTTATCAAGCTCTTCCACCAGCGGATAATCCAGCACGGCGCTGTCGGTAAGCCAGCCGCGCACTATCGCGTGGTAACGCTTCTGGATTTGATGCTGTTCAAACTGCTGCGCTAAAAGCCTTCCCGCCTCGCTGGAAAGCCCCATCAGCAGCACGCCGGAAGTTGGTCTGTCGAGACGGTGAGCGGTAAAAACGTGCTGGCCTATCTGATCGCGAACCGTTTGCATGACGACGACTTTTTCATCGCGATCGAGCCAGCTACGGTGCACCAGCCAACCGGACGGCTTATTGACCGCCACCAGCCATTCATCCTGATAAAGGATTTCGAGGCTCACGCGGCGTCCCCTGCGAACAATGCATCCAGCTCAACCAGCGTCACCAGCACGGCGTCGCGCGCCGGATGACTCGCCTCAAGCGCGACTTCATAATACGGCGCTACGGCAAACGCCTGCGGCAGCGCCGCACCGGCGTCCAGCAGCGCGTGCAAACGCGGGATCAGCACCCATTGCAGCCATTCGTAAGGCTCAAGCGTGTCCATGCAAAAAGGCTGCGTGCTTTCAAACGCGGAGGAATCGGGAGCGACGTTTTGCCACTGTTGATGATGGCGCAACACCTGCTCGACGCGCTGCAGCTGCTGGCGAACCCGTTGATGGCGTTCCATAACAACCTCTGTGAATCAAAAAAACCGGGCGCGCAGCATAGCATTTCCCGGCGACAGAAAAAAAAGCATAAAAAAAGGGAGCACTGTGATAACACAGTGCTCCCGGTTCGTTTCGCAGCAGTCCGGCTACTTTTCGGTGCTCCCTGCTCGTCCGTGACAACTTTTCCTGCGACCTTGCGGCCTTAAATCCGTTTACGCGTCCTGCCCACATCATCCTGATGTTATTGTTGCATCGTCCCGATGCGTGTCCCTGGTCTTCCTGACCCACCGGTAATCCTGACCGGCTCACATTCTCCTTCCTGGAGGTGTCCCTCAGCGCTCCTGCGCCGTCCTTTCGCTTCATCCTGAAGCCTTCCCTGAATCGCCCTCCGGCGTGTCCTTTTTGAAGCGCCATCATCCTGATGTTCGCTTCAGCGCCACTCCGTGTCGGCAGAGATAGAATCTCGCATTACGCCGGCACTTACAAGGCAGCTTACAGGTTCAGTTTAAGATAAGTTTCATTCGTAAGCGCAGCATAATCGCAAAGGCCTTTGAAATATAAGCGTATTCATTTTCAGCTAAGGTAAGAAAACCCTTACTTTGACGGCGATCTCTCACAGGGTTTGTGAGAGATCTCTTACACGGAGGCAAGCAAAAAAGGATTACACAAGGGGGGAGAGTTGATTCAGAAACGCGCTGAGCGACGGCGCCAGCACGCGTCGCTGGCGAGTACCGAGCGTCTCGCGCACGACCTCGCCGGTCAGATTACACAGCGAGATAACATCCAGCTCACTATCAAGCGTAGCAATAAAAATCGTAGGCGACAGCTTGAGACGTTTTTGCGTTACCAGGTGGCCTATCAGGTTTTCCTGCACGCGGCGGAAATCGTCCTGGCTCCAGGCCTGTAGCAGCGTTAACGCCACATCCTCATGCTGCGCCGCCATATCGCCAGCGTACTGGCTTGCGTAAAAAGCATGGGCATCAGGCTGAATCACAATATCGAGCGCCTTCTCAACCGCGCCGAGAGAATCTTCGGGCATAAATGGCTGAGGCTGCCACTCTACCGCGTCAGGGTGGGTGGATACAATGCACGGGGAGGAAATACCGATATATTCGTCACTGACGGGCAGGCAGCCCCGCTGTTGCCGCCACGCTTCGCAATAGCGTTCGCTGAATGCCGCCAGCGCCTGTTGTACTTCGTTTTGCACCAGATTCTCTCTTCAGGTCAGGTAAGATACACTGAACCCTGTATTGTACCTGTATTATCACGGTGACACATGACTTCTTATGAAAATCATCAGGCGCTTCACGGCCTGACGCTTGGCAAATCCACCGATTACCGCGACGTTTACGACGCCTCGCTGCTCCAGCCGGTTCCGCGCAGCTTAAACCGCGATCCGCTGGGCCTGCGCGCCGATGCCCTGCCCTTTCACGGCGCGGATATCTGGACGATGTACGAGCTCTCCTGGCTTAACCGCAACGGCCTGCCGCAGGTGGCGATAGGTCAGGTGGAGATTAACGCGACCAGCGTCAACCTGGTGGAATCGAAAAGCTTCAAGCTCTATCTCAACAGCTTTAACCAGACGCGATTTGACAGCCTTGACGCAGTGCGCGAGACGCTGGAGCGCGATTTACGCGCCTGCGCGCAGGGTGACGTTTCCGTGACGCTCCGCCGTCTTGAGGATGTCGAAGGCGAACCGGTCGCGCGTTTGAATGGCGACTGCATCGATAATCAGGATATCGTTATCACCGATTATGAATTCGACGCCGCGCTGCTTTCCGGCGCCGCGGGCGAGGCGCGCGTGGAAGAGACGCTGGTAAGCCACCTGCTGAAATCCAACTGCCTTATCACGCACCAGCCGGACTGGGGCTCCGTTCAGATACGCTATTGCGGGCCGAAAATTTGCCGCGAAAAGCTGCTGCGCTATCTGGTCTCTTTCCGCCATCACAACGAATTTCACGAGCAGTGCGTGGAGCGCATCTTTAACGACATCACCCGTTTCTGCCAGCCGGAACAGCTCAGCGTTTACGCGCGCTACACCCGTCGCGGCGGGCTGGATATCAACCCGTGGCGCAGCAACGGCGACTTTATGCCAGCCATCGGGCGTCTTGCGCGTCAGTAATTGCTAAACATCCCGCAAATCCGTCACAAGGGGGGGGCGGGGTGGGTTGTTAAATGTCACATGGCGGGGCTATTGTAATCAGAGGGAGCGGCGTTTATCGCCCCGTAAGGAGCTTACTTGATTACACATATTAGCCCGCTGGGCTCGATGGATCTGCTGTCGCAGCTGGAAGTGGACATGCTTAAGCGCACCGCCAGCAGCGACCTGTATCAACTCTTTCGCAACTGTTCGCTTGCGGTTCTCAATTCCGGCAGTCAGACCGATAACAGCAAAACGCTGCTGTCGCGCTTTGAAAATTTCGATATTAACGTGCTGCGTCGTGAGCGCGGCGTAAAGCTTGAGCTGATTAATCCGCCGGAAGAGGCGTTCGTCGACGGACAGATCATTCGCTCGTTGCAGGCCAACCTGTTCGCCGTGTTGCGCGACATTCTGTTCGTGAACGGGCAAATCGACCACGCGGGGCGCTTTCAGCACCTCAATCTCACCGACTCCATTCATATCACCAACCTGGTGTTTTCCATCCTGCGCAACGCGAAAGCGCTGCACGTGGGCGAAGCGCCGAATATGGTGGTCTGCTGGGGCGGGCACTCGATTAACGAAACCGAATATCTCTATGCAAGACGCGTCGGCAACCAGCTGGGGCTGCGAGAGTTAAATATCTGCACCGGCTGCGGGCCGGGCGCGATGGAGGCGCCGATGAAAGGCGCGGCGGTCGGCCATGCCCAGCAGCGCTATAAAGAAGGGCGTTTTATCGGCATGACGGAGCCGTCCATCATCGCCGCTGAGCCGCCAAATCCGCTGGTGAATGAGCTGGTCATCATGCCGGATATCGAAAAACGCCTCGAAGCGTTTGTGCGTATCGCCCACGGGATCATTATCTTCCCGGGCGGCGTGGGTACGGCGGAAGAGCTGCTGTATCTGCTCGGTATCCTGATGAACCCGCACAATGCAGATCAGGTGCTGCCGCTAATCCTGACCGGCCCGAAAGAGAGCGCCGATTACTTCCGCGTGCTGGACGACTTTATCGTCAACACGCTCGGCGAGAAGGCCCGCCGTCATTATCGCGTCATCATCGACGATCCGGCGGAAGTGGCGCGCGAAATGAAAAAGGCGATGCCGCTGGTGAAAGAGTGCCGCCGCGAAACGGGCGATGCGTATAGCTTTAACTGGGCTATCCGCATTTCGCCGGATCTCCAGGTGCCGTTCGAGCCGACCCACGAAAACATGGCTAACCTGAAGCTCTACCCCGATCAGCCGACGGAAATTCTGGCCGCCGACCTGCGCCGCGCCTTCTCCGGCATCGTCGCGGGTAACGTTAAAGAAGTGGGCATCCGCGCGATTGAGCAGTACGGACGCTATAAAATTCATGGCGATACGCAAATAATGAAGCGCATGGACGATCTCCTGCAAGGGTTCGTCGCCCAGCACCGTATGAAACTCCCGGGCTCCGCCTATATCCCCTGTTACGAAATCTGCACCTGAAATCAGGCGGCCAGCAGGCCGCCTTTTTTATTATCTGCTGCCTGTCCAAAACGTTTGCGCGCTAAAAAACACCGCGCATAATCCCGGAAATTTCTGCGAAAGAATCCGGGTGTGCTGTTTTACGCGTTTTTTACAGGAAAATAATAACCATTTTATTCCGCTCTATTTACCTCATCTGCCGTCAGTGTCAGGCTTTTCGCCCATTAATAGCGGGGTCACGCCCAAAGCCAGTGTTATGATCTAAAAAAAGCATAATAAAAAAGTGGATTATTGCATTTGGGATCGCGATCACTGATAGATTCAGTACGTGAATGTATCTTTCGCACCGCCAGAGTTTTGGGGAAAAATTATAAAAAAATCCCGCTCTACAGGATTTCGTTTTACCGTTCGTCATAAATTTATTGAATGTCACTTTAAAGTTCGTTTTTGCTTCCTCCAGGAGATACACAGATGGAAACGACTCAAACCGTCAATATTGCTACCGCCGCGAAAAGCAGCGCGTGGCGAAAAACTGATACCATGTGGATGCTTGGCCTGTACGGCACCGCGATTGGCGCAGGGGTACTTTTCCTGCCGATCAACGCCGGTGTGGGCGGCCTGCTCCCCCTGATTATCATGGCAATCCTTGCATTCCCGATGACCTTCTTCGCGCACCGCGCGCTGACGCGCTTCGTGCTGTCCGGTAAAAACCCGGGCGAAGACATCACCGAAGTCGTTGAAGAACATTTCGGCGTTGGCGCAGGTAAAGTGATTACCCTGCTCTACTTCTTCGCGATTTACCCTATCCTGCTGATGTACAGCGTAGCGATCACTAACACGGTCGACAGCTTTATTACGCACCAGCTGGGGCTGGCGTCTCCGCCGCGCGCGATTCTGTCGCTGATTCTTATCATCGGTATGATGACCATCGTGCGCTTCGGCGAGCAGATGATCGTTAAAGCGATGAGCGTGCTGGTTTTCCCGTTCGTTGCCGTACTGATGCTGATGGCCTGCTTCCTGATCCCGAACTGGAGCGGCGCCGCGCTGGAAACCCTGTCTTTCAGCCACGCCTCAACCGGTAATGGCCTGCTGATGACCCTGTGGCTGGCGATCCCGGTGATGGTGTTCTCCTTTAACCACTCGCCGATCATCTCCGCCTTCGCCGTGGCGAAACGTGAAGAGTACGGCGCTGAAGCAGAGAAAAAATGCTCCCGCATTCTGGCGTATGCGCACATCATGATGGTTGTTACCGTGATGTTCTTCGTATTCAGCTGCGTACTGAGCCTCTCCCCGGAAAACCTGGCGGAAGCGAAAGCACAAAACATCACTATTCTTTCTTACCTGGCTAACCACTTCAACGTGCCGGTTATCGCCTGGGTAGGCCCGGTTATCGCTATCATTGCCATCACCAAATCGTTCCTGGGTCACTACCTGGGCGCACGTGAAGGCTTCAACGGCATGGTGATTAAATCGCTGCGCAGCCGTGGCAAAACCATCGAAGTGAACAAACTGAACCGCATCACCGCGCTGTTCATGCTGATCACTACCTGGATCGTAGCGACGCTGAACCCGAGCATCCTCGGCATGATCGAAACGCTGGGTGGCCCGATCATCGCGATGATCCTGTTCCTGATGCCGATGTATGCGATTGCGAGAGTCCCGGCAATGCGTAAATACAGCGGTCACATCAGCAACGTTTTTGTGACCATCATGGGTCTTATCGCTATCTCCGCGATTTTCTACTCACTCTTCAGCTAATCCTTTGTCCGCGCCGCCGCCCGGCGGCGCGAGCCCTTCCCAGTTATTTATTCGATGGAAAGCATCATGATCAGCGTTTTTGATATTTTCAAAATCGGTATTGGTCCTTCCAGTTCCCATACCGTAGGGCCGATGAAAGCGGGCAAACAGTTTACCGACGACCTTATCGCGCAGAATCTGCTGCATAAGACGACGAAAGTCGTGGTGGACGTGTATGGCTCCCTGTCGCTGACCGGCAAAGGCCACCATACCGATATCGCCATTATTATGGGTCTCGCGGGCAACCTGCCTGACACCGTAGATATCGACGCCATTCCCGGTTTTATTCAGGACGTGAATACTCACAGCCGCCTGATGCTGGCCAGTGGCGCGCACGAAGTGGCGTTCCCGGTGGATCAGTGCATGAATTTTCATGCCGATAACCTGGCGCTGCACGAAAACGGTATGCGTATTACCGCGCTTGCGGGTGATGACGCCATCTACAGCCAGACGTATTACTCTATCGGCGGCGGTTTTATCGTCGACGAAGCGCATTTCGGCCAGACACAATCGTCCGCAACTGAAGTGCCATACCCGTATAAAACCGCAGCGGATCTTCAGCGCCACTGCCGTGAAACCGGCCTGTCGCTGTCCGGCCTGATGATGAAAAACGAGCTGGCGCTGCACAGCAAAGAAGAGCTCGAAGCGCATTTCTCGCAGGTGTGGGACGTTATGCGCGCCGGCATTGAGCGTGGCACCACCACCGAGGGCGTTCTGCCCGGCAAGCTGCGCGTTCCGCGTCGCGCCGCCGCGCTGCGTCGAATGCTTGTCAGCCACGACAAGAACGACGCCGATCCGATGAACGTTGTGGACTGGATCAATATGTTCGCGCTGGCGGTTAACGAAGAAAACGCTGCGGGCGGTCGTGTTGTCACCGCGCCCACCAACGGCGCCTGCGGCATCGTGCCGGCGGTGCTGGCGTACTACGACAAATTCATTCGCGAAGTAAATGCTAACTCACTGGCGCGCTACCTGCTGGTGGCAAGCGCGGTCGGCTCGCTCTATAAGATGAACGCCTCTATCTCCGGCGCCGAAGTCGGCTGTCAGGGCGAGGTGGGCGTCGCCTGCTCCATGGCGGCGGCAGGCCTTGCGGAACTGCTCGGCGGCAGCCCGGCGCAGGTCTGTATCGCGGCGGAAATCGGTATGGAGCACAACCTTGGGCTGACCTGCGATCCGGTGGCAGGCCAGGTACAGGTGCCATGCATCGAGCGTAACGCGATCGCCTCGGTAAAAGCCGTCAACGCCGCGCGCATGGCGCTGCGTCGCACCAGCGAGCCGCGCGTCTGCCTCGATAAAGTCATCGAAACCATGTTTGAAACCGGCAAAGACATGAACGCCCGCTACCGTGAAACATCACGCGGCGGACTGGCGGTCAAAGTCGTCGCCTGCGATTAATCCCGCCCCTCACCGCCCTGTCAGCAGGGCGGTTTTTTGCGCGTTATCTTCCTGAATCCGCACCGCTTTATGGTGAGCGCTCGTCGAAAATGTTACGGTAACGGCCTGTTATTTTCGTAAGGGATGCCGCCATGCCCGTTCACTTGCTGATTGTCGATGCGCTTAACCTGATCCGCCGGATACATGCGGTGCAGGGGACACCTTGCGTGGACACCTGCCTGCATGCGCTGGAGCAACTGCTTGGCAACAGCCAGCCGACGCACGCCGTCGCGGTGTTTGACGACGAAGCCCGCGCGCAGGGCTGGCGCCATCAGTTGCTGCCCGATTACAAAGCCGGACGACCGCCGATGCCAGACGATCTGCATCAGGAGATGCCTGCGCTACGCGAGGCGTTTACCCGCCGCGGTGTTCCCTGCTGGCATGTCGAAGGCAACGAGGCCGACGATCTCGCCGCCACGCTCGCGGTAAAAGTCGCGACAGCGGGCCATGAGGCGACGATTGTGTCGACCGATAAAGGCTATTGTCAGCTCTTACGTCCGGAAATCCGCATCCGCGACTATTTCCAGAAACGCTGGCTGGACGCCCCGTTTATTGAGAACGAGTTTGGCGTGGCGCCAGGCCAACTGGCGGATTTCTGGGGGCTTGCCGGCATCAGCAGTTCGAAAATACCAGGCGTCGCGGGCATTGGGCCGAAAAGCGCCACGCAGTTGATTAACGATTTTGGCACGCTGGAGGCGCTTTACGAGCGGCTTGATGAGGTGCCGGAGAAGTGGCGTAAAAAGCTGGAGGCGCACCGCGAGAGCGCCTTTATTTGCCGCGATGTGGCGACGCTGAAAAGCGATTTACAGCTCGACGGGAATTTGCAGCAGCTCAGGCTGAAGGGGTGATTGCGGGGCGGTCGATGCCTTAATGAAAAAGGCGGGTGCGCTCACGCTTACCCGCCATACAATACTTATTCAACCGTATATTCCGTAGGGCGGGTAAGCGCAGCGCACCCGCCATTTACCCATGCGCCACGCAACGCGCTTATCGCTCGTCGCGACGCCCGCCGACGGCCGCCCACCAGCGGCGCACATGAACGGTCACCTCTTCACGGTCGTGATACAGCTGACGCGCCTGGATCTGCGCGTTAATTCCGTGTTCGTCCAGCTGCGCCTGAATCGAGGCGATATTCTGCGACACCTCTTCATAGCGCTTTTTCATCGGCAGCTTGAGGTTGAAAATGGTTTCGCGGCACCAGCCGTTCACCAGCCACTGCGCCATCAGCGCCGCGACTTTAGCCGGTTTTTCCACCATATCGCACACCATCCAGGTGATATTGGTGCGGGTCGGGCGATACCTGAACCCGTCCTCACGCAGCCATGTCACCTGCCCGGTATCCATCAGGCTCTGGGCCATCGGGCCGTTATCCACGGAGGAGACCCACATGTTGCGTTTCACCAGCTGATACGTCCAGCCGCCAGGGCAGGCGCCAAGATCCACCGCATACATGCCGTTCGCCAGACGCTCATCCCACTCATCCGCCGGGATAAACACATGGAACGCCTCTTCCAGTTTCAGCGTCGAACGGCTTGGCGCGTCAGACGGGAACTTCAGTCGCGGAATGCCCATATAAAACGGCGAGTTATTAGTGGTATAGGAATACCCGGTGTAGCAGCAGCCCGGCGCGATGAAAAACACATGCACCACCGGGCGTTTCGGCGTTTCGAAATTCGCCAGCACTTTGGCTTCACGCAGCGCGGCGCGCAGCGGCACGGTGAATTTGCGGCAGAACTTCATCAGCTCTTTGCTTTCGTTAGTGTCCGCCACCTCGACGCGCAGCTCACCGCCCTTCTCTACCACGCCCTGCAACATCCCGACGACCGGCGTCACGCGATCCTCCGGCGGCAGATCCTGCAACAGCTCGCCTGCCACAAACATCTGGCGGGCGAAAATCAGCGAGCTGAACGGCAGTTCACGGGCAAGCTTATCGGCCTCTTCCGGCTGATAGCATTCAAAAATCACGTAGGCGCTGTTTTCTTTAACGCGGGCGAAACCAAAAACGCCTTGCTGCGCGGCTTTGTCGGTTATCTCTGCCGCACACTCTTTCTCGAAACCCTGACGGCAGTACAAAATGACCTTATTCATGAACCGAACCTTTACGCTTCAGACGCACCGCGCCAATTAACATTAATATCCAACCGGCCAGAAAACTTACGCCGCCGACCGGCGTAACGAAGGCCCATAAATGCAGATGAGAAAGCGCCAGACAATAGAGGCTGCCGCTGAAAAGCACCGTGCCGAGCGCCAGGAAAACGCTGCTCCAGTAAAACCAGATGCTGATGCGACGCTGCATCGCGACCGCCAGCCCTAAAATCGCCAGCGTATGAAACGCCTGATATTCAAGGCCGGTCTGGATCCAGCCCATCTCCGCAACGCCGAGCGTTTTACGTAATACGTGTGCGCCAAAGGCGCCCAGCGCCACAAAAACAAAGCCACTGATTGAGGCGAAAATCAGCATAAAACGGCTGGTCATGATGTAACCCTACAGTAAGGCGCGACACATTCGCGCGAATCATCGTTATTGATCATAGCGAAAACGGAATTTTTCTTGCTCGCTCGCCGCCTTCGCCAGTATCCATTGCCGAAAGGCCGCTATTTTACCCAGTTCTGCCTGGCTGTCATGACAAACGAGGTAAAAAGCATTTTTACTCACCAGCACATCGTTGAACGGGCAGACCAGGCGGCCAGCTTCAATTTCTGTCTGCGCCATTACGTTGTTAGCCAGCGCCACGCCCTGGCCGTGAATGGCGGCCTGCAACACCATCGCGCTGTGACTGAAAATCGGCCCCTGCTGGACATTAATATGATTGAGACCGAGCTGGCGCGTATAAGTTTGCCAGTCGCGACGCGACGCGTCATGCAGAAGCGTATGGCGGGCTAAATCCTCCGGCGCCTTTAAGGGCTTATCGCCCGTGAGCAGCAACGGCGAACAGACCGGCAGCAGATACTCGGCATAGAGTTTTTCCACACGCAGCCCCGGCCAGTTGCCGCGGCCGTAAAAAATCGCCACGTCCACGTCATCGGCAAGCTTATCTTCCTGCCTGTCGACGGCCTGGATACGCACGTCGATACCCGGCCAGCTACTGTTAAAACTGGAGAGCCGCGGCACCAGCCAGTGGATAGCGAAACTCGGCAGCAGGCTGACCGTTAACGCGCCTTTCGCGCTGCGCGCCTGGAGTTTGCGCGTCGCTTCCGTCAGCTGAGAAAAAATCTCTTTTATGTCCTGGAAATAGCTCTGCCCTTCTTCGGTTAAAAGAAGAGAACGGTTGCGTCGGCGGAATAACTTCAACCCGAGGAAATCTTCTAACGATTTTATCTGATGGCTGACGGCAGCCTGGGTGACAAAGAGCTCTTCGGCAGCTTTTGTGAAGCTTAAATGGCGCGCGGCGGCATCAAAAACACGTAATGCGTTTAACGGCGGTAATCGCTTGGACATGATGTTTGGCTTATGTGTAAATGCGTATTAACAAACGAGAAACAAGTCGTCACCCATTAGTTTTTTTTATCTGAGCCATTATAATTTGTCCGTTGAGGTTACACCAGCAAATACCTATAGTGGCGGCACTTCCTGAGCCGGAACGAAAAGTCTTTAGGAATGAGAGTTCTGGAGGGCTTTTGGCTTACGGTTGTGATGTTGTGTTGTTGTGTTTGCATTTGGTCTGCGATTCAGACCATCGTAGCTAAGCTACTCTTTCACTTCCTGTACATTTACCCTGTCTGTCCATAGTGATTAATGTAGCACCGCACTTTGCGGTGCTTTTTTTTGCCTGCGCGATACGCGATTATTTCTCCAGCGCAACCATCTCTTTCACGTCAGTACGGTTGATCTGCTGCTGGTTACCGTTGGCATCTTTATATTTAATCATGCCGGTATCGTCATCGGTTTTCGGTTTCCCGTCGGTCACAATCGAACGACCGTCATTGGTATGCATTACATAGTTAGGACCGGAACAAGCGCTCAGAGCAAAAGTCATCATGCATGCTGATACTACAGCGGCAAGTTTATTCATGGTTCTTCTCCTTTAGTGTTTAATGCTATGTAAACTTCGTCTGGAAACAGGCTGAAATATTCACCTAACACTATTCAGCATAACCTGCTTTCTCCCCTTTGCCAGAATAAACAGACTTATCCGATGGTTATCAATGACCTTGTTTAACGACGTCAAATGGGCCACGATCGAAGGACTGGAAAGAGGAGTATCATGAAAGTATTCAGCCCCGCCCATTTTCGCGCGCAGTTTCCTGCGCTCCGTGACGCAGGCGTCTATCTCGACAGCGCCGCCACGGCGCTAAAACCGCAGCCGGTCATTGAAGCCAGCCAGCAATTCTATTCACTGAGCGCCGGGAATGTGCATCGCAGCCAGTTCGCCGAGGCCCGGCGTCTCACCGAACGTTACGAAGCCGCTCGTGGTAGCGTCGCAAGCTTACTCAATGCCCCCGACAGCCGTGATATCGTCTGGACGCGCGGCACCACAGAATCCATCAATATTATCGCTCAGTGCTACGCACGTCCGCGCCTGAAGCCGGGCGATGAGATTATCGTCAGCGAAGCCGAGCACCACGCAAACCTGGTGCCGTGGCTGATGGTAGCGGAGCAGACCGGCGCGAAAGTCGTGAAACTCCCGCTCGGCGCCGATCGCCTGCCGGATCTCGCATTACTCCCGACGCTGATAAAGGAACGCACGTTCCTGCTGGCGCTGGGCCAGATGTCCAACGTGACCGGCGGCTGCCCCGATCTCGCCGATGCGATTGCGAAGGCTCATGTCGCAGGCGCGGTGGTGGTGGTGGATGGCGCGCAGGGCGTGGTTCACTGCCCGCCGGACGTTCAGCAACTGGATATCGATTTTTATGCCTTCTCCGGCCACAAGCTCTACGGCCCGACCGGCATCGGCGTGCTGTATGGAAAAACCGATCTGCTGGCGCAGATGTCGCCCTGGCTGGGCGGCGGCAAAATGGTCACCGAAGTGACGTTCGACGGCTTTAAAACGCAGCCGGTGCCGTACCGCTTTGAAGCGGGCACGCCCAATGTCGCAGGCGTGACAGGCCTTAGCGCCGCGCTCGCCTGGCTTGAAAATATCGATCTGGCGAAAGCCGAAAGCTACAGCCGCGGGCTTGCAACGCTTGCCGAGGCGGAACTGGCAAAACGCCCGGGCTTTCGCTCGTTTCGCTGTCAGGACTCCAGCCTGCTGGCGTTTGATTTCGCAGGCGTGCACCACAGCGATCTGGTGACGCTACTGGCGGAGTCCGGCATCGCGCTGCGCGCAGGCCAGCACTGCGCCCAGCCGCTGCTGGCGGCGCTTGGCGTCAGCGGCACGCTGCGCGCCTCTTTCGCGCCCTACAACACGCAAGGCGACGTCGAGGCGCTGATCGCCGCTATCGACCGCGCGCTGGACATACTGGTGGATTAAATGACGACTGCTTACCTGGCCGGGCACCCGTTCGGCGCTTCGATTACCCCTGACACGCTGCGTCAGACGTTTGGCCCGCTCACCCAGTGGGAAGATAAATATCGCCAGCTGATCCTGCTCGGCAAACAGCTTCCGGCGCTGCCGGAGGAATTAAAGCAAGAAGCGCAGGAGATACCCGGCTGTGAAAACCGGGTCTGGCTCGGGTATGAAAAACGCCCCGACGGCGGATTGCACTTCTATGGCGACAGCGAGGGGCGTATCGTGCGCGGGTTGCTGGCGGTATTACTCACCGCCGTGGAAGGCAAAACGCCGCAGGAGCTTCAGGAGAGCTCGCCGCTGGCGTTATTTGACGAGTTAGGGCTGCGCGCCCAGCTTAGCGCATCGCGCAGCCAGGGCCTGGCGGCGCTGGCGCAGGCGGTACAGGACGCCGCCCGCAACGCCTGATTACACGGCGCTGCGCGCCGCTTTCGCCATCATTTTCTTCAGCGCATGCGACACCGCCACAAAACCAAACGTGGCGGTCACCATTGTTGCCGCGCCAAAGCCTGAGGCGCAATCCATGCGTTTCGGCCCTTCCGCCGTGCTTTTCATCGCGCATACCGAACCGTCAGCCTGGGGATACACCAGCGCCTCGGTGGAGAAAACGCAATCCACCCCAAGCTTCCCTTTGCTGTTTTTCACCACGCCAAAATCGCTTTTCAGCCGCTCGCGCAGTTTCGCAGCCAGCGGGTCCTGAATCGTTTTGGCGAGATCGACCACCTGAATCTGCGTCGGATCGGTCTGCCCGCCCGCGCCGCCGGTAGTCACCAGCGGGATTTTGTTGCGGCGGCAGTAAGCAATCAGCGCCGCTTTTGGCCGCACGCTGTCGATAGCGTCGATGACATAGCTAAACCCGGCGTTCATGTATTGCGCCACATTTTCGATAGTGACGAAATCATCTACCACGGTAATGCGGCACTCCGGGTTGATCTGGCGAATACGTTCGGCCATCACCTCCGATTTCGCCTGCCCTACCGTGTCGCGCAGCGCATGGATCTGACGATTGGTATTGGTGACGCACACGTCATCCATATCGATAAGCGTAATCGCGCCGATACCGGTGCGCGCCAGCGCTTCCGCGGCCCATGAGCCGACGCCGCCAATGCCCACCACGCAGACATGCGCGTCGGCAAAGAGCTGCAACGCCGCTTCGCCATATAAACGAGCCGTGCCGCCAAAGCGGCTGCGCCAGGCGTCTGTGATAACTACAGCCATAAAACCTCAGATGTAAAAAGGGTGAGAGTTCTCCCTCACCCTTGCTCAGTAATCCGCAGGCCCGGCTGGCGTAACGCCGCCGGGCGACAGGATGCTCAGAATAGCATAATCAGCCGCTGAACACGTTGCCGGCGCCCGGCGCGGTTTTCAGCACCCAGACGCGGCCATAGTGATTATACCAGCCTGCGCGGTGACCGGCGTCCGCCCCGATCCCCTGATAAATATCGAAATGCTGGCCTTTAATCGCGCCGCCGACATCCAGCGCCACCATCAGCCTGAGCTCATATTGTCCGTTGAACTTACCGTTATTGTCCAGCAGCGGCACTTCCGCCAGCAGCGTGGTGCCGGCCGGAATAATCGAGCGGTCAGACGCCACCGACGCGCGGCCAATCAGCGGCACGCCGCTTGCACCTTTCACCGGCGCGTAGTTTTGCGGTTTAAAGAAGACAAAAGACGGGTTCTCTTCCAGCAGCGCGCGCACGTCCTGCTCGCTGTGAGTTTCGCCCCAGTGGCGAATCGCCTGCATCGACATATCTTCACGCTTCACTTCGCCGCGATCGATAAGCACCTTGCCGATGCTGCGGTACGGATGACCGTTTTTCCCGGAATAAGCGAAGAAGTTCAGCGGACGACCGTCGCCGAAATCGATATAGCCGCTGCCCTGCACATCCATAATGAAGTTATCCATCAGCGAATTGCTGTACGCGAGCACATAGCTGTCGCTGAGCGCGCCGGAATAAATCTCGGCGCGCGACGGCAGACGCCCGCGTTTGGGCGGCATGCGGTAAATCGGGTACTGGAACTCGCCCTGACGGGTATAGCGCGCCTGCACCACCGGCGTGTAATAGCCAGTGAACTGGACGTTACCGTAATTATCCGCCCCTTCCATCTGCCAGGCGTCAATGCCGAACTGACGCAGCGAGCGGGTATCGCCACCAGCGCGCAGCCACTCCTGCACGGCGTTATACACGTTGCTTTGAGAGCTAAAAAGACGTGGCGAGGCGCTGCGAATAGCCGCGACTTGTTCGGAGAAATCTCCGGCGTTAATCGGCGCGCCAACGGCGTCCGGCTGGTTTACCAACGAAAACGGCTGCGTAAACTTGCCGTCTTTATATTGCTGACCGCGATCGGTCGGTTTGGAGGAACAGGCGGAAAGCAGAGCGATCATCGCCCCTGCCGCCAGATATTTTGCCCAACGTCCTTTCATGACTCTCTCCGCAATTGCGCTGTCCGCAGGCGAAGATAGCAAACCGGCGGGCGCAAGGAAACGCATAAGCCCCTTCAGACAGGCATCGGGATTAAAGAATCATCAAGGCGGATAATATTTCGACAAGCTGACGCCGATTCAGCTTATTGTTTTAAAAAAAGGTTGCATCGAAAGCTCAGCAGAGTATAGTGCGCTTCCACGGACGCGGGGTGGAGCAGCCTGGTAGCTCGTCGGGCTCATAACCCGAAGGTCGTCGGTTCAAATCCGGCCCCCGCAACCAATTAACGCGCACGGCGCGACAATGTGAAGAAGTAAGACGGACGCGGGGTGGAGCAGCCTGGTAGCTCGTCGGGCTCATAACCCGAAGGTCGTCGGTTCAAATCCGGCCCCCGCAACCAATAAAATGAACACCCTGACGGGTGTTTTTTTATGTCCGCTATTCAGCCATTCCCCTGTACTATTCTGTCCCGGCAAGGCAAAAAGGCGCGTTATCCGCGCCTTGCCAGCGTCCCGCCATCGGCGAAGTAAGCTTTGATCCCTGCGAGAATCGACTCCGCCACTTCCTGCTGGAATGTCGCGGTGCGAAGCTTACGCTCTTCCTCTTCATTACTGATAAACGCGGTTTCCACCAGAATGGACGGAATATCCGGCGCTTTCAGCACGGCGAAGCCCGCCTGATCCACTTTATTCTTATGCAGCTTGTTTACCCGTCCAAGACGCCCTAACACCTCTTTGCCGAATTTCAGGCTGTCAGAGATAGTCAGCGACTGCACCATATCAAACATGGTGTGATCGAGGTAAACGTCCCCGCTTTTACTCACGCCTCCCATCAGGTCAGCGGCGTTCTGGGTTTGCGCCAGATATTTCGCAGCCGTACTGGTTGCGCCTTTGGTCGAGAGCGCAAAGACGGAAGAACCGCGCGCGGCGCGGCTGGTAAAGGCATCCGCGTGAATAGACACAAACAGATCGGCGCGCTGCTTCTGCGCCTTGGCCACGCGCACTTTAAGCGGAATAAAGATATCTTCGTTGCGCGTCATGAACGCCTTCATATTGGCTTCACGTTCAATCAGCGCGCGCAGGCGGCGAGCGATTTGCAGCACCACATCTTTCTCACGCGTCTTATTTTTGCCAATCGCGCCAGGGTCTTCGCCGCCGTGGCCGGGGTCAATCATAATGACAATCGGACGATCGCGCCCCGCTTTGCCCGGCTGCGGCCCGCTGGTGGCGGGCGGCACCTGTTTATCCAGCTCGCCCTTGTTGTAATCCTCAAGCAGCGCCAGCAGCGGATCCTGATCGTTTGTCCCGTTGGCCGGGTAGAGATCGATAACCAGACGTTCGCGGAACTCGGCGACCGGCGCCAGCGCAAACAGATGCGGCGTGACGTTTTTCTTCAGCTCAAACACCATGCGCACGGTTTTTGGATCAAACTGACCGACGCGGGCGGATTTAATAAAGGGATCGTCGACGCGGATCTGGTTGCCCACGCCTTTCAGGACCGCGTTCAGGTTGACGCCTTCGAGATCCACCACGATGCGTTCCGGGTTGCTCAGCGCAAACTGGCGATACTTCAGCACACGGTTAGATTCCAGCGTCACGCGGGTATAGGCGGAAGCCGGCCAGACGCGCACCGCGATAACCTGGCCCGACGCAGCCAGGCCCGCCTGACTGACGCTCAATAACCACATCGCCCCCGCGCCCTGTAACAGCTGGCGACGACTAAAAAGATGACTGGAACCTGACATGCCACTCCCGAGCTTTAATGCGAATAACTCAACATACGACCAAAATGGCCAAAATGGCCAAAAACTTTAGCGAATGGTATCGAAACTGTCATCTATAAAAGGGTAAACAAATACCTTTGGCGGCGTACGTTCGCGGTAATGACGCGCCGCCGCCATAAAATTGCCACTTGCGCATGGGATAATAAAAGAATAAAAATACACAAATTACGAATAATCATTCACTGAGAGGTTTTGCCGTGGTGAAGGAGCGTCGAACTGAACTGGTCCAGGGATTCCGCCATTCTGTTCCCTATATTAATGCCCATCGGGGCAAAACGTTTGTCATCATGCTTGGCGGCGAAGCCATTGAGCATGAAAATTTTTCCAGTATCGTCAACGATATAGGCCTTCTTCACAGCCTCGGCATCCGCCTGGTGGTCGTCTATGGCGCGCGTCCGCAAATCGACGCCAACCTTGCCGAACACCACCATGAGCCGATTTATCACAAGCACACCCGCGTCACCGACGCTAAAACGCTGGAGCTGGTAAAACAGGCGGCAGGCCTGTTGCAGCTGGACATCACGGCCCGTTTGTCGATGAGCCTTGGCAATACGCCGTTGCAGGGCGCGCATATTAATGTGGTAAGCGGCAACTTTATCATCGCGCAGCCGCTTGGCGTGGATGACGGCGTCGATTACTGCCACAGCGGGCGTATTCGCCGCATTGATGAAGACGCCATTCACCGCCAGCTCGACAGCGGCGCTATCGTGCTGCTCGGGCCGGTGGCGGTCTCGGTGACAGGCGAAAGCTTTAACCTGACCTCAGAAGAAGTCGCCACCCAGCTTGCCATTAAGCTCAAGGCCGAGAAAATGATCGGTTTCTGCTCGTCGCAGGGCGTAATGAGCGATGACGGCGATATTATTTCCGAGCTGTTTCCGAACGAGGCGCAGGCGCGTCTCGACACGCTGGAAGCCGTCGGCGACTACCACTCCGGCACCGTGCGCTTTCTGCGCGGCGCAGTCAAAGCCTGTCGCAGCGGCGTGCGTCGTTGCCACCTCATCAGCTACCAGGAAGATGGCGCGCTGTTGCAGGAACTGTTCTCCCGCGACGGTATCGGTACGCAGATCGTGATGGAAAGCGCCGAGCAGATCCGCCGCGCCACCATTAATGATATCGGCGGTATTCTGGAACTTATCCGCCCGCTTGAGCAACAGGGTATCCTGGTACGCCGCTCGCGCGAACAGCTGGAAATGGAAATTGATAAGTTTACGATTATCCAGCGCGATAACCTGACCATCGCCTGCGCCGCGCTCTACCCGTTCCCGGAAGAGAAAATCGGTGAAATGGCCTGTGTAGCGGTGCATCCGGATTACCGCAGCTCGGCGCGCGGCGAAGTGCTGTTGCAGCGCATCGCAACCCAGGCCAAACAGATGGGCTTATCCAAACTCTTTGTGCTCACCACGCGCAGCATTCACTGGTTCCAGGAGCGCGGTTTCGCGCCGGTGGATATCGACCTGCTGCCCGAAAGTAAAAAGCAGATGTACAACTACCAGCGTCGCTCTAAGGTGTTGATGGCCGATTTAACCTGATATTCCTCACCGTGCGGTCGGGCCGTTGCCGGGCCGCGCTTACTGCTCAAAACAGGCCATCAGGCCGCTGCGCCGTTCCGTTCGGGTCGCGATAGCCATCTCCAGCACCCGTTCATCCGCATACAGCGACAACCGCCGCCGCGCGCGGGTAATCGCCGTATAGACCAGCTCACGCGTCACTACCGGCGCAAACTGCCCCGGCAGGAGCAGCGCCGCATGGTCGAATTCCGAGCCCTGCGACTTATGCACCGTCATCGCCCACGCGGTATCGTTATCCGGCAAACGGCTCGGCACCACGGGCTTTAACTTACCGCCGGGCATCGGGAACCAGACGCGCAGGCCGTCGCCCCGATCCAGCGCCACGCCGATATCGCCGTTAAACAGCCCCAGCGCGCTGTCGTTGCGTGAAATCATCACCGGACGTCCTTCATACCAGCGCGATAGCGGCGTGCGGCGGATCAGTCGCCGCTGCGCCAGCGCATGCTCCACGCGCTCGTTAAGCCCGGCGACGCCGAATGGCCCTTCGCGCAGCGCACAGAGCATCTGAAATTCGCTGAAGGCCGCAAGAATGGCCTCCGGCTCGGCGCGCTCGCGCACCAGCGTTAAAAACCGCTCATAGCCCGCCAGGGTTTCGTCGATCATCTGCGCGTAGTCGTCGTTGCCTGCCAGCGTTTTGCAGGCGATATCCTCAAAGCCGCGACTGAACGTCGCGCTGGCGGCGCGATGATCGCTGCGGTTGACGGCAAACGCGAGCTGCCCGATGCCGGAATCGCTGCCAAAGCGATAGCTTTTCTGCAGCAGGCACAGGCAGTCGCGCAGCGCCCCTGCCGGATGCGGCTCGCCGCCGCCAATGTTACACCCCGTGATGCGGCCAAGCTCGGCGGCGCGTTCCGCAGTGAAACCGTGGTTCACGTAGTGGCAGATATCGCCAAGCACTGCGCCCGCCTCTACGGAGGCCAGCTGATCGCGATCGCCTAAAAAAATCACCCGCGCGTGTTCCGGCAGCGCCGCGATAAGCCGCGCCATCATCGGCAGGTCTATCATCGAGGCTTCATCCACCACCAGGACATCCAGATGCAGCGGATTGCCCTCATGATAGCGCAGCCGCTGACTGCCCGGCTGTGCGCCCAGCAGGCGGTGCAGCGTGCTGGCTTCTTCCGGCAGCGCGTTTTTCTGCGCGTCGCTCAGCGGCAAACGGCGCAGCGCGGCGCCAAGCGATTCCGTCAGGCGCGCCGCCGCTTTACCGGTAGGCGCCGCCAGACGAATACGCGGCAGCTTTTCATCGCAGAGTTGAACCATGGCCGCCAGTAGTTTCGCCACCGTAGTGGTTTTCCCGGTTCCCGGCCCGCCAGAAATCACCGCGATGCGTCGGGTCAGCGCGACCGCCGCCGCGACTTTCTGCCAGTCCACTTCATCGCCTGGCGGGCCAAAAAGCGCCGCCAGCACGCTGCTCAGGCGCGCCTCTTCCAGTTCAATACGGTGGTTGCACTCACGGAAAAACGACGCGACCGCCATCTCATGACGCCACATACGGTTCAGGTACAGACGATCGCCGATAAGCTTCAGCGGCGTCGGCGCATCGTCCTCGCTGACCGCGGGCGAATTCAGCAGCAGAGAGCGCCAGTCGTCCGGGTTGCCCGCGGCCTCAAACAGCCTCTGCGCCATTTCATCGTGACGCCCGGCGAAGCAGTGCGCCACACACAGCCGGGAGACCGGCAGGCAGACATGCCCTTCCCCGGCGTCGCGGCTGACCAGCGCGGCGGCGAGCATCACCGCGGGTTCTTCATCGCTTGCCACCATCATCGCAAACTGGGCATCCAGCGGGCGCAGGAGCTTTTGCACGACGGCCTGCTGGATCAGTTGATGCATTTTCATGACGCTTTCTCCTCCGCGCCGGCAAACAGCGCATCCATCGCGGTGACCAGCGCCTGCGCAGGGCGCGTGGTAAAGATGCCCTGACGGGCGTCCTCTTTCGTTACGCCGCGCAAAAACAGGTAAATCACGCCACCGAAGTGGCGCTGATAATCATAATCCGGCAGGCGATGGCGCAAATATCGGTGCAGCGCCAGTGTGTACAGCTGATATTGCAGATCGTAGCGGTGCGTCTGCATCGCCTGCGACATCGCCTCAAAGGTATAAGCCTGAGGGCTGTCGCCCAGCCAGTTGGATTTATAATCCAGCAGGTAGTAACGCCCCTGCCAGCGGAAAACCAGATCGATAAAGCCTTTCAGCATGCCGCGCACCTGACGGAAATCGAGCGGCGGGCATTGTGCGGAAAGCGGGTCATGCTCGCGGATTAACGCATCCAGCGCATCAGGACGCAGCGCGGCGTCAATCGGTACGTAAAACTCCAGTTCGACCTGTTTGTCTCTGGCGCCAAGCTGATTCAGCGACACGCCGGTCTCGTTGAGCGGCACGCTCAGCACGTCATCAATCCAGCGGCTCAGTACCGGCTGCCAGGCGTCATCGAAGCCACCCAGTTGCAACTGCTGCGACATCCACTCCGGCGACACCGGCTGGGTGAAGTCGAGCGTTTCAAAGAGACTGTGCAGAAAGGTGCCGGGCGACGCGCCGCGCGGAAATGTATGCGGCGACATTACCGGCTCGTCGGGCACGTCCCGCGCGCCTGCGCCGTCCAGATCCAGCTTCGGCAGCAGATCCAGCGCGCGAGCCGCGCCGTGTTGCTGCAAGCCTGAATAACTGGTGACGCGCCATTCATCGACGATGCGTCGTTGCAGTTCGCGCGCGGCAAGCATCGGCGGAGCCGACTCCGGCGCCATCCACGGCGTATTGTCCGGCTCGCCGGGGATCGCCAGCGCCAGATGTTCATCGCACAATGCCTCGATACAGCGACGCAGGCCGTTCGCATCCAGCGCTTCGCCTTTTTGAATCAGTCTGCCGAGCGCGCTGCGGTGCAGATCGGTTTCTCCCTCTTTCGCGCCGCGACGGCGAAACAGCGGCGCTACGCCGAGGCTGCAATGCCAGATGGAGCGCGTCAGCGCCACATAGAGCAGGCGTAAATCCTCCGCCAGCCGCTCCATCTCCGCCAGTTCCAGACTCTCTTCGGCATTGCTGAGATCAAGCATCGGCGCGAACGTCTCGCGATCGTGATAAAAGGCCTGCCGCTGCTCGCGGAAGTCAGCGATAAAGGGCAGCCAGACCAGTGGATATTCCAGACCTTTCGATTTATGAATGGTCACCACCTGAACCAGATGTTTGTCGCTTTCCAGACGCAACTGCTGACTGGAGGCGCTGGCGTCCGGCTCGGCGATATGCTGGGCTAACCAGCGCACCAGCGCGTATTCGCTGTCGGCTTGCGCGGAAGCCTCCTGAAGCAATTCGCTCAGGTGGAGAATATCCGTCAGCCTGCGCTCGCCGCCGGGCGTGGCGAGCAGGTTTTCCGCCACCTGCCGGTGCGTCATCAGGGCGCGCAGCATCGGCATGACGCCGCGCCGCAGCCAGATCTGCCGGTAGCCGTCGAACTCTTCTACCAGCGCGTCCCAGGCGTTTTCATTTTCATTGAGCGCCTCAATCGCAGGCGCATCCAGCCCCAGCATACTTGCCGCCAGCGCGCTGCGAAGTCTCGTCTCCACCTCCGGCGCCAGTACGGCCTGCAACAGCCAGAGCATCTCCAGCGCCTCCTGAGTGGCGAAGACGCTGTCGCGGTTAGAGAGATAAACAGAGGGAATGTTGAGCGCGTTCAGCGCCTCGCGGACCAGATTCGCTTCGATGCGGTTACGTACCAGCACCGTGATGTCTGACGCCTGAACCGGCCTTGCCCGGTCTTCGCGCCACAACAGCGCTTCACCTTTCATGCCCGCGCTTAACCAGTCGCGGATCTGCCCGGCGCAGACGCGCGCCATGGTTTGTTGGTAATCACTTACTCCTGCGCCATCGCCTTCCATGAGCCAAAGCGTCATGGCGGGCTGGGTTTTCCCGGCGAAAGTAAAACGCAGCGACTGGTTACGCGCGGCAGGCTTTACCGCGAGGAACGGGATATCGCGAAACATAAACGCGTTATCCATCTGGCTGAACATGCGGTTCACGCTCTCTACCATGCCCGGCGCCGAACGCCAGTTAGTATCAAGCGTGTAGTGAGCGTTTACTTCGCCGCGGGCTCGCATGTAGGTAAAGATATCCGCGCCGCGAAACGCGTAAATCGCCTGTTTCGGATCGCCGATAAGCAGCAACGTGGTCTCATGCTGGCCCAGCCAGATACGGCGGAAAATACGGTACTGCTGCGGGTCGGTATCCTGAAATTCATCGATCATCGCCGCCGGATAACGCGCGCGGATCGCCGTCGCCAGCGCCTCTCCGCCAGGCTGATTCAGCGCCTCGTCGAGGCGGCTTAGCATGTCGTCAAAGCCCAGCTCGCCACGGCGACGCTTCTCCTGCGCGACGGTGTAGCGGATTTCCGCCATCGCTCTGGCGATCAGTAAATCGCGAATGGTAAATGGCTCCGCCAGCAGGGCATCGATAGCATCAAACACCGCATGGCGCGGCGCATCGCCTTTTTTGGTCTTCTCAAGCAGCGTGCTCTGGGCAAATTTTTCAAGCGCGGACGGCAGTTGCCAGGAAGTAGTTTCTTCCTGCGCCCAGGCGGCTACCTGGTCAAGCCATGCAGGCAGGTAACGGCTGCTGTAGCTGCGCTTATCGACGCCCGAATTTTGAATCAGCGCCGCCAGGTCAGCGGCATTTTCACGCCACTGCGCTTTAACCTCGTCAATACGCGCAATCGCGTTTTCATAGCGCGACTCAATCGTTTCGTCATCCGGCGGCGGGGTTTTTATCTTCGGCGCTTCGCCATGCAAAAAACTGTTTACATCACGCAGCAGCGACTCTGGACCATCCCACTGCTCACAGACCACGCGCGCCAGCGGCTTGGCCAGCGGGTAACAGTGACGACGCCAGAAATCGGCGCAGGCCTGATAACGGAGCAGCGATTCGTCTTCGATTAACTGCTGCTCGAATGGCATCCCGGATTCAAACGCGTTCAGGCTCAGCATCCGCTGGCAGAAACCGTGAATGGTAAAGATGGCCGCCTCGTCTATCTGTCGCTCCGCCAGCATCAGCGTGCGGGCCGCCAGTGCTTTATCCGGAATTTCGTCCAGCAGCCGCTGGTAGAGCGGATCGTCGGTTCGCTCTCGCAGGCAGGCCACACGTAGCTCGTGAATATTGCTGCGGATACGTCCGCGCAGCTCTTCCGTCGCGGCCTCGGTAAAGGTCACGACCAGTAGCTCTTCGACGGTTAACGGGCGCGGGTGAGCCGCCTCGCCGCCCAGCCCTAACAGCAGACGCAGATACAGCGCTGCGATGGTATAGGTTTTCCCGGTGCCGGCAGAGGCTTCTATCAACCGCTCGCCCGTTAAGGGCAAGCGGAGGGGATCAAGGGACGCTGCGGGCTCATCGGTCATTGCGTATCACTCAGAAGCGGTAAAGATTGTTGCAGGTCGCTGACGCTTTGATATACAGGCCATCCTTCAGGCGCCGCATAATGCGCCTGCGGGTTCTGGCTGCCGGAGACCTGCGAGAGGATCGTCATGCCCTGTCGGGCAAGCACAGCCTGATGGAAAAAGTCGGCCAGTTTTTGCGGCGTCAGCTGTCTGATTTCGGCCACAACTTTATCACGAGAATCGAAATTTAAATTATCCCGATCGAAGTCTTTACTGACCTGCGAGGCTTCTTCGCCCAGCGTCTGCGGGGCCTGTTGCATGTCGTTGATGATACTTTGCTGAATATGCGCAAAATCCTGCGCGTTCAGCGTGCGAAGCCGCGACTCGACCTCCGGGAAGAAAGCCTGATAGCGCTTCCAGAGGAAATTCGGCTGCTTTTCACTGCTTTGCAGCAGGAACCCAATTCCCCACTGACGCCCTACCGGCATCGGGAAGGCGAAGACCGCGTAACCTAACTGTTCCTGCGTGCGCAGTTGGTTATAAAACCAGGGCGAAACAATCTGCCCAAGCATGGCGCTACAGGCGGAGCTGGTCGCCTCGTTATAGCCGACAGGCACAAACAGCGCGGCCAGCGCGGAATCGGTGCTGCTGCCTGCTTTGTTAAAAATGGCCTGCTGCGTTTTCTCAACGCTGACATCCCGGGTGCGCGTCCAGCTTTTCCCTTTAAGCCCCAGCTGGCGTACCGCATCCTGGGTGAAATTTTTCACCTGCTCGGGGGCCAGGTTGCCGACCACGAGAAACTCCGCGCGAGCATGGGTTTTCAGGCTCTCGCGATAAGCGAGGATGTCCTTAAGCGTTATTTCCGGCAACAAGGCGCGGCGCGCTTCACGCTGGAAATACGGCACCTGTGACACCATTTGTACCGGCATGATGGCCTGATCGTAAGCTTTGCCCTGTTCCGCCGACGCCAGCATCTGCTTATACCAGGATTTCGCCTGCGCCAGTTGATCCTCGGTGGGCTCATAGCTGAAATAGCCGTCCAGCAGGGTCAGGAACAGCTTACGTAAATGCTGGGTGTAGCCATTCGCGCTAATCATCAGCCCGCTGTTGGCGCTGCTGGAGAAACTAATGCCGCCGACGGACGCCTGATTACTCAATTGATCAAGCGCAATCCCGGCCAGGTAATCGTTCAGCGCGAACAACACCTGGTTTTTCGCGCTATTCATCGCCTGCTCATTACGCAGCACCAGCGTGATATCCGCTCTCGGCTCGTTGGCGAAATAGCGGCTTGGCATATAGAGCACGCGCAGTTCAGGATCCTGAACCAGCAGTTTAGGGTGCGCATACGGCTTCTGCGGTTTAATCAGGCTGAAATCACTCGGAATATAGGGGTTTGGCTCAGGCAGCGTGAGCGCAATCTTCTGCCCAAGGGTCTGCCACTGTTTTAGCGTTGCCGCCGGGATTTTCTCAACCTGATAAGGCGCGCCAACAAAGTAAGCCGTTTTGTTGTGAGGCTCGTCAGGGCTGATATACCAGATACGCGCGTTTTCTGGCGTCATCATGGCAAGGCGCGCTTTCACCGCCTCAGGATCAAACCGGTCGGCAATATTCACGACATCAAGCGTATGCTCAACGGGCACGCGCAGCATGCTGTCCGCCAGCCACTCGACATAGTTCATGTCCCGCGTGATAGAGGGATAGCGGAAATCGAGATCCAGCACATGAGACAGCTCGGTGAAATAGCGTTTGTCGATGCCGTTGTCGCGCAGCATCTGGAGATAACGGAAGATGGCCGCCACGACGTTGTCGCGATGCGCGAGTCCTTTATCCGTCAGCGAGACGGAAATAACCATCACGCCGCTGTTCCCGGCGACAACCGGATCGGAATCTGCCCTGACGCTTTCGGCAAGTCCTTCTTTTTGCAGCCAGTCTGATAACGTGCCAGGGCTGCGGCTGCCTATCATATAGCCGATGAGTTCGTCGGTTTTGCTACGGAATTTATCGCTGTTGTTATCAATGCGAAACTCCACGCGCAGCGCCTTAAGCGGCTGTACCGGGACATAGTGAATAAAAATCCCCTGCTGTGCTGGCGTAACGACAGGCGTGGTGATCTCTGGCGCCGTCAGATTTTTATTCGGCACGCGCCCCCAGGTGTCGGCAGCCATGCGGGCTAGTTCCGGCAACGGGCGATTGCTGTACACCACCGCTTTCATGATGTTGGCGGAGTAATACTTATCCCGGAACCCCACCAGCGCCTGATGCAGCGGGCTGCCCGGTTTGTCACGCAGCGTCTCCAGATTGCCGCCAGAGAAACGCGCGCCCGGATGCGCCGGGTTCAGCGTTTCGGCGCTTACCTGCGCCATACGCATGCCATCACGCGCCCGCGCCATGGTTAATTCGGCATTCACAGCGTTACGTTCACGTTCAGCGTAGGTTTTATCCAGCTTTGGCGCGGCTATCGCATCCGCGAGCCTGTCCATCGCCCCGTCGAGCGCATCATTCTCTACTTCAAGATACCAGGCGGTGCGGTAAGGCGCCGTGCTGGCGTTATGGCTGCCGCCGTGGAGCTTCAGGTATTCCGCCAGGCTGTCGGGCTCGGGGTATTTTTGCGAGCCCATGAGCGTCATGTGCTCAAGATAGTGCGCGAGCCCCAGATGATCGTCGGGATCTTCCAGCGACCCCACCGGCAGCACCAGCGCGGAGAGCGACTTTACGGCTTGAGGATCGCAGACCAGTAAAACCACCATCCCGTTGTCGAGACGGATAGCCTGGTATTCCCGGTTATCACGATCGCTTTTGCGGATCGTTTCTTTCAGCGGTTGCCAGCCAGTGTCGGCCTGAGACAAGGGGGCCCAGAAGGCCATGCAGATCAACAGCGCTTTGTACCAGTTACGACATCCAGGCATCAATAAACCTCTCATGACTGCTTCTACTATTCATCATTAACAAGCGGCGCGCGACCACGTCCTTCTCATGAGAACGTTGGATTAGCCGTCGCGCTTAATGGATCAGGACTGGTGATGGCGGAACAGCGGCAACAAATAACGCTGCGCCTCGCGGATGATGGCCTCGTAATACTCAGGCTCAAGGTTGCGCCACAGACGCTGATACCAGATATCCATCCCTTCGCCTTCCACCATCTGGTTACCCGTCCAGGCCTGAATCAACTTATTACGCGCTTTCTGCTGGGTTTCTTCATCCCACAGAATGGCGTCGTTCTTCACGTCATAGCACGCTTTCAACCACTCGCCGCCGCTCTGGGGCAATAAAATCAACGGCTCGCGCATACCCTGCTGATAGCCTTCGACAAGCTCACGCAAATAGTGTTCCGCCTGTTCACGCGGCACAGGCGGAAAGCGCCAGCAGCTGTCTTTTCGACCAAAAAGACGGCTGGTTCCTTCACCACCGCAGGCACAGTAGACCAGATGCTCAAGCCAAAGTTGCATTCCATGTTCAACACGCAGTATGGAAGGCCGCCAGCGTAACAGGCCATCCTGCTGAACATGCTGCAGCCAGCCGGTCATTTCGACATTCCCAAGCGCAAGCGCAATCTCCCGGCTTTCGCCGCTGTCGCGCTCGGCGAGCACGCGCTCGGCCAGGGTCTGCATTTCCTGCAACTGGCTTTCCCAGAACAGCTCGCCAAACGCGCCGTAGGGTAGCTCCCCTGCCGCACGGTATCGGCGGTAGAGCGCCTCAGGATCTTGCTGTTCCACCAGCGTATTCAGTAGCTGCTGGTTCATGTGGTAGCGGCCAAGGCTGTCCAGTGTAAAAGGCTCGGCGTCCGGTAGTTCGCTTTCTTCCGTTCGGAAGTTGACCTTCAGCCGTAACTGGAAAAATGCCCGCACCGGGTGGCGCCAGAAGCGCTGAAACTGCTCAAATGGCAACTCCTCAAGCGTGACGGGGGCAAGCGGTTTGATAAATTCCGGGTGCGCCTCACCCTGCTCGCTGGCCGCAGGCAGCCACTCGCGGGCGTAGCTCTGGATTTCTCTGTCGGGCTGGAAGTTTTCCGCATCGAAAGGCGTACGTGGGTACAGCTGCATCAGATGGGCTTTCACCCTTCGCGCGCTCTCATCGCAGTTAAGCGCCTCGTCGCCCGGCAGGTAATGGCTCTGGGCAAGATAATCCACCAGCTCCTGTACCAGCACTGAGGGATACTTTTCACTGTTATCCTGTACCGAGCGGCCGATATAGCTGATATAGAGTTGTTGCTGAGCGGAAATCAGGGCTTCCAGGAAGAGATAGCGATCGTCGTCGCGTCGGCTGCGATCTCCGCGCTGCGGCTTCTGGCTCATCAGGTCGAACCCTAACGGCGCCAGCGTACGCGGATAAACGCCGTCGTTCATGCCGAGCAAGCATACAACCTTAAAAGGAATAGAACGCATCGGCATTAGCGTACAGAAGTTCACCGGCCCGGCGAGGAAACGCTGGCTAATGCGCTCCTGGTCGAGCATTTTCGCCAGTTCATCACGCAATAAATTGAGCGGTACTTCATCTTCATAGTGGGCGCCAATGCCCTGCTCAATAATGGCCTGCCACTGCTGTTCAATCAGCGCCAGCGCAGCTTCGGTTTCGGCATCGGGTGCGAAGAAGCTGTCCAGCATCTCCCGACAGACCGGCAGCCATTCCGCCAGCGGCCGCGACTGTGACAGCCCTTTGCGCCACAGATTAAGCTGCATTAAAAGTTCAGCAAGATGGCCGACCAGCTCGGCAATCAGCCCGCTGGATTCATCATACGGCAGCACCGACTGCCATTCGCCAAGATGGCTTTCCATGGCGTAGCCCAGCAGCATACGGGTGAGGCCGAACTGCCAGGTGTGCTGACCGGTTGCCGGCAGCGCCAGTTCACGCACGTTGTCATCATCAATGCCCCAACGCACGCCGGACTCATTGACCCACTGGCGCAGAAAACGCAGCCCCTCTTCGCTGATGTTGAAGCGAGCGGAAAGCGACGGCACTTCCAGCAGCGCCAGAACGTCTTCCGAGACAAAACGGCTGTCTGGCAGCGAGAGTAACGTAATGAAGGCCTGGAGTGCGGGGTGCGCCTGGCGGGCTCGCCGGTCAGAGATGGCGAACGGCAGGTAACGCTCCTGGCTCGCGCTGCCAAACACGGCCTGAATAAACGGACTATAGCTGTCGATATCCGCTACCATCACGATAATATCGCGCGGTGTTAGTTGTGAGTCCGCCTCAAGCATTTGCAGAAGCTGGTCATGAAGGATTTCGACTTCGCGCTGCGGGCTGTGGCAGACGTGTACGCTTATGCTGCGATCGTTCGGATCCAGTTCGCGTTTCCCGTCGCTGCGCTCAAACTCTTCAAGCGTCACGCCCGCCAGCGCCTGATTGCGCAGCTCCAGCAGGTCAAATTGCAGACTGTGCAACAGGTTATCGGGTTCGAGCTCGACAAACACATCCATTTCTTCAAAGCGTTCAAGGCCCGAAAGCAGGTAAGTGTAGTCACGGCCTAATTTGCCCCAGGACGCGAGCAGCGGGTTACCCACCTCCTGCTCGCCGTCATCATTAAACAGAGCGGAGGCTGTTTCGCTGTCTTTAAAGAGCGGTGCCGTCCCCTCTCGCGCATGCAGTTTACGCTTACGACTTAACAGCCGCGCCAGGAAAGCCGGATCTTGTATATCGCCCCAGTAATAGCGGCACGGGTTAGTAAAGAGAAGATGCACATCAATATGTTTACCCAGCGCCTGTAACGCCTGTAAATAGACGGGCGGCAGCGCCGAGATCCCGCAAATAAACACGCGGGCGGGCAACCCTTCCGGGCAGCTTTGCGCATTCTCAAGCGTGCGAATAAAGCGCTGATAAAGATTAGCGCGATGCCACTGCGGCTGCCCCAGCTCAGCGGTGTGTTCAACCAGCGCCCGCCAGAGCGGCGCCTGCCAGCGCTGCGGATCGCCAAGACCATCGACAACATCTCCGGCCTCCCAGCGTGTTAACCATTCAGGGCGATACACCAGATATTGATCGTAGAGATCCGCCACGCGCGAGGCGAGCTGGAACAGCTTACGTTTGTCCTCATCATCGTGAAGATAGTGACGCAGCATGTCGAAGTCAGGCGAAGCGAGCATGCCAGGCAGAAGCTTCATGAGTTTCCAGCTCATGTTCTGTTTGGTAAACGCGCTCTCCTGAGGGATATCACGCAGCACACGCACAAACATGTCCCAGATGAAGCTTGCCGGAAGCGGAAATTCAATATTCGCGGCGATGCCGAATTTCTGTGCCAGGCTCATCTGCAACCATTGCGCCATACCGGTGCTCTGCACCAGGACGATTTCAGGCTCAAAAGGATCGGGAAGCGGCTGTTGTTCAACAATGAACTCCATAATCGCCTCCAGCACATCAAGCCGGTTGGAGTGATAAACCCGTAACATAGTGACTCCTGACTACTGCTCTTCTGAGGGGCAATGTAAACGTTTTAACTGCCCTTGCCTGCCCCCGGGGCTCGACACAATAACCGAAATGCTGACACATCCCGCCCCGGAAGTCTCCACCCGCGTCGCTTTCCAGCCGTCAGGCAAGGGCGGCGGGCTGATTTCTGCCTGCTGGCTCGCAAAACGCCAGAGCTGTCGATAATGCCACTGGTTAAGAAACCCTTGCGCCAGTACCTGGTAGTACCCTGTTAACGCCCCGATGATGATGATGAACAACACCAGCGAAACCAGCACTTCCGGCAGGCTAAACCCAGCCTGACGCTGACGGATTACGGAAGCTGGCATTGCTTCGCCTCCGCGAGCGGACAAAAGTCGCTCCAGCCATGCGGCATAAAACGTAGCCGCTCTCCGTCAGCCTGCGCCCAGCGCCAGAGCGTGAGAGAGGACGTGTTTTCCTGCACGCCCTGCGCTGCGACCAGCAGATACGATTGCATTTGCCTGACGCAGGCGCGACCGTTCACCTCAGGCAGCGTCTGGCATTGCCACTGCGGCGTAAACTGCCAGTGCTGGCGTTGCAACAGCGCCAGCGCTGAGAGCGCGTCGTTAAACGCTTTGATAGCCGCGCTCTCGTTTGCCGCGCGACCAAAACGACTGTCCAGTTGCTGCTGCAATCCCCCCAGCATCAGACTACCTAACAGCAGCAGAGCCAGAACCATAGCAATGGTCGACATGCCTTTCTCCCTGGCATTCATAAATTAAACCCGCTGACGCTATGTTCAACGGCCACTGGGTCCCCGTGATAGCGAAGCATCGTTGCACGTAATGCCACGGTAAACAGTGGGGCAAAACCGGGCCGCCGTTTTTCCTGAATCTGAAACCTGTCGATACGCACCATGGCGGGGTTAGTCATTTTTTCCCATCCTTTACCCTCACAGGACGTGGCGCCCCGTTGCGTCTCCAGGCTGCCGTCGCGTAAGCGATACCCGGTCTGCTCCGCCTCCGAAGAAGGCGCGCCTTCAAAGCGTCCATTGCTGTTCGCATCCCACTGCACCAGCAAGCAGTTCCCTTCGCTATTGAGTTCCAGCGCGAGGCTCTGGCAACCGCCGTAGCAATATCCAGCCCGCTGTATCTGTTTTCCTATCGTAAATGCCAGTTGCCACAGCTCCTCCTGGAGCAAGGTTTGTTGCGCCTGACGCAGTACGCCGAGCTGCAACGCAGGGAGCAGTCTGGCCGCGCCGATTAACAACACGCTGCTTATGCCAAGCGCAATCAGCACCTCAAGCAGAGAAAATCCTTTCTCTTTTACACGCATGATGTTCCTTCCCCCGGCTCGCATAACCGGATACGTCCCCAGACCGAAATAATGATCCGCCACTCAGCTGCCTGGCTTTTCAAAATGATATGCCCGGGCCAGGCCGTATTACGTAGGCCAAAAAAGGCCAGCCCTGGCGTCATCTCGCCAATCTCCACCTCTGACCAGGGTGGTGAAAACTGATCCTTAGCGCCTTTCCGGCACGCCTGCTCAACATTCGTCTGCGTTCCGAGGCACCAGCCCTCAGGGCCGCGCTGTAACCAGAGTTTGTGATCGACGTTACGCCAGTTAGCGTCCTCCCTGAGCTGCTCAAGAAAATCCCGCGTTTGCTGCGCGGTCTGCCATAAACGTTGCTGGTTTTGCCAGCGCTGCCAGCCATAAACGCCTGCTGCGCTCATGCTGATAACGATGACCAGCACTACCATGACTTCAATCAGGCTATAGCCCTGCTGTTTTCTTTTCATGGCGCAAGTGTGCCACTGCCGGTAAACGTGACCAGCGCCTGTCAGCGAAACCGGAAGACATCTCGAAAGAAATAGGCATATTTGCATGGGCTTGCAGAAAGGCTGGAAGACGTGCCGAAGAATGAATAACGGGCATAAAAAAACCGACGCGGAGAAGCGTCGGTTATGGCAGGGTAAGCGTTAAATCGCGACGGGCGCTTTAATGGCCGGATGGGGATCGTAACCTTCGATTTCGAAATCTTCGAAGCGGTAATCGAAGAGCGAATCCGGCTTACGCTTGATAATCAGCTTCGGTAACGGACGCGGCTCGCGAGTGAGCTGCAAACGAGCCTGCTCCAGGTGATTGCTGTAGAGGTGCGTATCACCGCCGGTCCAGACGAAATCGCCAGGTTCGAGGTCACACTGCTGCGCCATCATATGCACCAGAAGCGCGTAGCTTGCGATGTTAAACGGCAGGCCGAGGAACACGTCGCAGGAACGCTGGTAGAGCTGGCAAGAAAGCTTGCCGTTCGCTACGTAGAACTGGAAAAACGCGTGGCAAGGCGCCAGCGCCATTTTATCCAGCTCGCCGACGTTCCAGGCGGAAACAATGATACGGCGCGAGTCCGGATCGTTTTTTAGCTGGTTAATGACGGTTTCAAGCTGGTCGATATGACGGCCATCGGGGGCCGTCCAGGAGCGCCACTGCTTGCCGTAAACCGGGCCCAGATCGCCGTTCTCATCTGCCCATTCGTCCCAAATGGTGACGTTGTTTTCATGTAAATAAGCGACATTGGTATCGCCTTTCAGAAACCAGAGCAGCTCATGGATGATGGAGCGTAAATGACAACGTTTAGTGGTAACCAGCGGGAAGCCTTCCTGCAAGTTAAAACGCATCTGGTGGCCGAAAATAGAGAGCGTCCCGGTGCCGGTACGGTCATCTTTTTGTGCTCCCTCATGGAGCACTTTGTTCATCAGTTCAAGATACTGTTTCATGGCGTCTCACGAAAGTTGCTGCTGTGGGCGGCGGCGATAAGCCCAGACCATCATGGCTGCGCCCGCGACGATCATCGGAATGGAGAGGATTTGCCCCATGCTGATGTACTGCACCCACTCGCCGGTAAACTGCGCGTCCGGCTGGCGGAAAAATTCAACGATGATACGGAATGCGCCGTAACCAATCAGGAACAGGCCGGAGACAGCGCCCATCGGCCGCGGTTTACGGATAAACAGGTTCAGAATGATAAACAGCACGATGCCTTCCAGGAACAGCTCATAAAGCTGCGACGGATGGCGAGGCAGTACGCCGTAGGTATTAAACAGAGACTGCCATTCCGGGTGCGAGGCCAGCAGGCTGATATCTTCGCTACGCGAGCCCGGGAAAAGCATAGCGTACGGAAAGCTCGGATCTACGCGCCCCCACAGCTCACCATTAATAAAGTTACCCAGACGGCCAGCGCCAAGCCCGAACGGGATCAACGGCGCGATAAAATCCGACACCTGGAAGAAGTTACGTTTAGTGCGTTTCGCAAACCAGATCATCACGCAGATAACGCCGATGAGCCCGCCGTGGAAAGACATCCCGCCATCCCAGACGCGGAACAGGTAGAGCGGATTTTCGAGGAACAGCGGCAGGTTGTAAAACAGGACATAACCGATGCGGCCGCCAAGGAAGACGCCGAGGAAGCCCGCATAGAGCAGGTTTTCAACTTCGTTTTTCGTCCAGCCGCTGCCGGGGCGATTAGCGCGACGAACGGCGAGCCACATGGCGAATACAAAGCCCACAAGATACATCAGCCCGTACCAGTGAAGCGAAACCGGCCCAAGGGAGAAGATTACCGGATCAAAATCGGGAAAATGCAGATAGCCACTATTCATCTGTCACCAAAACCTGTTGTTATCCCGCTGAAAGTGGACAGCGGGTGAGATGCTGCGCCCTTTTCCGGACGCTCCTGAGGCAGCGGATCATAGCATAAAGCCCAGCGTGGGCGAGGACACGAAGTTGTAAAAGATATGTAAGAGCACGACCTGTTATCGCCGCGCTACAGGCCGCCGCGAATCAGGCCGCCCATGCCGCGGCGCTCCATAAATGCCGCGACCTGATGGCGTACTTCGGTGGCGGATTGCGATTCGAGGCTGCGTCCGCTGAGCGTTTCGGCTTCTTCCAGCGTGATATGTCGCAGCAGATACTTCACGCGCGCGACCGAGCGGCCGTTCATTGAGAGATGGTGATAGCCCATGCCGACCAGCAGCGCGACGCACATCGGGTCGCCTGCCATTTCGCCGCACAGGCAGAGGTCGATGCCGAGCCGTTGCGCCTCAAGGGCGATCATTTTCAGCGCGCGCAGCATAGCCGGGTGGAGACTGTCATAGAGGCTGGCGACGCGCGTGTTATTGCGATCTACCGCCAGCAGGTATTGGGTAAGGTCGTTGGTGCCGACGGAAATAAAATCAACGCGGCTTGCCAGGTGAGGCAGCATGAAGAGCATTGACGGAACTTCCACCATCACGCCGAGCCGGGGTTTAGGGATCTCGTAGCCAAGCATCTCTTCCATTTCGCGGCCGGCGCGATCGATAAGCCGACGCGCCTCATCCACTTCATCGATGCTCGTGATCATCGGCAACAGAATGCTGAGATTACCGGTCGCGGCATTGGCGCGTAGCATGGCGCGCACCTGGATCAAAAAGATCTCCGGCTGATCGAGCGTAATGCGGATACCGCGCCAGCCGAGACACGGGTTTTCTTCGCTGATGGGCATATAGGGCAGTTGTTTATCCGCACCGACATCGAGCGTACGCAGCGTCACCGGCTTGTCGTTAAACATCTGCAACATGCCCTGGTACTGCGCCACCTGCTCTTCTTCGGAGGGAAAACCGCTTTGCAGCATAAACGGGATTTCGGTGCGGTAGAGGCCGATACCGTCGATACGGCTGCCCAGTTTCTCTTCATGCTCCGGGCTCAGGCCCGCATTCAGCATGACCTGTACCCGTTCGCCGCTTTTCAGACAGGCGGGCTGCTCGACATAATCTTCGGCGATCCGGCTAAGTTCGTTTTCTTCGCTAATCAGCCGCTGATATTCATGAAACAGCACCGGGCTTGGGTCGACCAGCAATTCGCCGCGATAACCATCCACCACCAGCATACGGTGATGCAGCACAGCAGGCTGGATATCCGCGCCCATGACCGTCGGGATACCCATCGCGCGCACCATGATAGCGGCATGAGAGTTGGCGGCGCCGTCGCGCACGACAACGCCCATCAGCCGGTCCTGCGGCAGCTCGGCGAGCGTCGCGGCGGAAAGCTCATCCGCCACCAGCACAAAACGCTCCGGCCAGGTATTTGGGCTCTGGATGTTATCGTCGAGATGGAACAGCAGGCGCTGTCCGAGCGTGCGCAGATCGCCGGCGCGCTCTTTCATATAGCCATCGGTCAGCGCGGCAAACTGCTCGGCGAATTTCTCGATAACCTTTTTGACCGCCCACTCGGCGACTGAACCTTTATCCACCTCGTCGTAGAGTTCGCGACGCAGCCGCGCGTCGGACAACAGGTGCGAGTAGAGATCGAAAATCGCCGCCGTCTCTTTCTGCGCGCCTGCGGCGAAGCGTTTGCTGTAGCGGCGGAATTCGCCAGCGGCTTCTTCGAGCGCGGTGGTCAGGCGTTCGCGCTCAAGCCCGGTATCGAGCGTTGAGGCTTCATACACCTGCTCCATGAGCGGCAGCGTGGCGTCCATCCAGCCCTGCGCAATCGCCACGCCCGGCGAGGCCGGGAGCGCGCGGATACGCGTCTGACGGTACTGGCCAAACAGCGCGGTAAGCTGAGATTGCGACAGGATAGCCGCCATCTGGGTGGCGAGCGTCACCAGGAAGGATTCTTCGCTCTCGTCATACTGGCGCAGCTCGCGCTGCTGAACGACTAAAACGCCAAGCAGCTGGCGGCGTTGAATAATCGGCACACCGAGAAAGGCGCGAAAACGCTCTTCGCGCACAGCGGGAATGTATTTAAAGCTCGGGTGTTTTTGCGCGTCCGCGAGGTTAATCGGCTCGGCGAGACGTCCGACAAGCCCGACGATGCCTTCGTCAAAGGCCAGCGTCACGGTACGCCCGCGCGGCTTTTTCAGCCCCTTGGTTGCCATGAGGTAATAGCAACGCCGGTCATGGTCGGCGAGATAAACCGAACAAACTTCGGTATCCATCGCAAGACAGATATCCGTAACGAGAATATCCAGCGCCTCGTTGAGGCGCGGGGCGCTGGCCACTTTCTCGACTATTTCTCGCAACCGGGTGAGCATAATTTGCGTGGCTTAACCTCTTTTACGTCGCCAGGCAGGCGAAGGATTACGCTGCGGTGGCGCGCTCTCCTGCATCGGCATCACAACGCTTGCGAACTCCTTCATGACCCGACGATATACATCGCGCTTAAAAGAGACCACCTGGCGCACCGGATACCAGAAGCTCACCCACCGCCAGCCGTCAAATTCTGGCGTACTGCTGGTTTGCATGTTGATATCGGCGTCGTTGCTCATTAACTGCAGAAGAAACCACTTTTGTTTCTGGCCGATACATACCGGCTTTGTGTCCCAACGCACCAAACGTTTTGGTAATTTGTAACGTAACCAGTTTCGGGTTGTGGCAAGGATGCGCACATCTTTTCGTTGTAAACCGACCTCTTCGAAAAGCTCGCGGTACATCGCCTGCTCCGCCGACTCGCCAGGATTAATGCCGCCTTGCGGGAATTGCCAGGAGTGCTGACCAAAACGTCTGGCCCACATTACCTGCCCCTGACGATTACAGATCACGATACCAACATTCGGGCGGTAGCCATCATCATCGATCACCGGACTACCTCAAAATAAACCTGGATAGTAACGATTGTTTCATACTCCTCATTGACGGTAAACCACTCTGTTAGCGGGTGCGCACAGGAATAACATTTGAATAACTCACAAAAATATGCGGGGTTATAAACAGGGGAAGCGGCAGAAGCCCGCTTTTATTCACTTTTTCTGTGGATATCTTTGTGAAGAAGTGTCTTATTTCCCAGGGAAAACCCAAAACAACTTATCATCAAGGATAATTCTTATAGAGAAAATTTTATTTCTATTCAAACGATTAAAATTAAAAAAGCGTGATATTCACCCTGCAATGTGACGATCATCACACTCACGATCCTTACTCTGACGAAAGATCGACCAGCGTCGTTTTTATCCACAGATTATGCCAATAACTTAGTCACAATTTGCTGAAAAAGACGGTTTTCCCCGTCCGTCAAGGCTGTAAATCGAAACAGTAGTAGGGGATTTACACAGTTATCCCATTTTTCTGTGGATAAACTGGTGTAAGATCCTGTTTATTGTCGGTGACCATAATTGAACAACCTCATTTTCCGCCGCGCAGGAAATCTTTTTTTAGAATAAAAAGCATTTTAAATCATAGGATTGTCTCGTTTGCTAACAAGCAGGTAAACTCTTTCCACAAGCACGCTTTTTGCTGTTCATTTTTTAAACAAAAGGTAATAGTTATGGCATTCCTCGCTCCTCTTACTCAACCGCCCGTCGATGAAGCGCAGTTGCTGCATCAGGCGCAGCAGTTAGCGGGGCTGACGCTTGGCGAGCTGGCGGCGCTGGCGGGGCTCGAAACGCCTCCCGATTTGCGTCGCGATAAAGGCTGGATCGGCGTACTGCTGGAGCGCTGGCTCGGTGCGAGCGCAGGCAGTAAACCGGAACAAGACTTCGCCGCGCTTGGCGTGGAGCTAAAAACGATCCCGATAGACAGCCAGGGGCGCCCGCTTGAGACCACGTTTGTGTGCGTCGCCCCGCTGACCGGCAATACGGGCGTGACATGGGAAACCAGCCACGTGCGTCATAAGCTCCGGCGCGTGTTGTGGGTGCCGGTGGAGGGCGAGCGTGAAATTCCGCTGGCCGTGCGACGCGTTGGGGCGCCGCTGCTCTGGAGCCCGTCGCCGCAGGAAGACGATCAGCTGCGTCGCGACTGGGAAGAGTTGATGGACTTGATTGTGCTCGGGCAGGTGGAGCGCATTACCGCGCGTCACGGAGAGGTGTTGCAGCTGCGTCCAAAAGCCGCCAACAGCAAAGCGTTGACGCCCGCGTTTGGCGCGCATGGCGAGCCGATACTGACGCTGCCGCGCGGCTTTTACCTGAAGAAAAACTTTACCGCCGCCCTGCTGGCGCGTCATTTTTTGTTATGAACGCCTTAAATTTTTGTCAACAGCCATGCGCAGACGCATATAATTAGCGTTTTGTTTCTTTGAGCAGGACTTTTTGAATGTTGTTTGCATGGATAACAGATCCCAACGCCTGGCTGGCGCTCGGTACGCTGACGCTGCTGGAGATTGTGCTTGGGATCGACAATATCATTTTTCTCTCTCTGGTCGTGGCGAAACTGCCGAAGTCTCAGCAGGCGCTGGCCCGTAAAATGGGCCTCGGCGCGGCGATGATTATGCGCCTCGCGCTGCTGGCGTCGATCGCCTGGGTCGTGAGGCTCACTAACCCGCTGTTTACCGTGTTCGATCAGGCTATCTCGATGCGGGATCTGATCCTGCTGCTGGGCGGCCTGTTCCTTATCTGGAAAGCCAGTAAAGAGATCCACGAAACGATCGAAGGCGAAGAAGAAGGCCTGAAAACTAATGTGCACTCTTTCTTTGGCGCCATCTTCCAGATCATGCTGCTGGATATTATCTTCAGCCTGGATTCAGTTATTACCGCAGTCGGTCTCTCCGATCATCTGTTTATTATGATGGCGGCGGTGGTTATCGCCGTGGGTGTGATGATGTTCGCGGCACGCCCTATCGGCGAGTTTGTCGAGCGACATCCGTCCGTGAAGATGCTGGCGCTCTCTTTCCTGATCCTGGTGGGCTTCACCCTGATGCTGGAGAGCTTCGATATTCACGTGCCGAAAGGCTACATTTACTTCGCGATGTTTTTCTCCATCGCCGTGGAAAGCCTCAATCTGCTGCGCAACAAGAAAAAACCGCTGTAATACGGACGCTCCTTCGGGGGCGTTTTTATTTATTCCCCAGTGCTTTTAAGAATTTGCTGCTTTTTCACGCCGCCTCGCTGCTTTTTACTAGACTCTACGTGGACCCCTTCCTGATGAGGCGAAAAACAATGAAAAAATGGGCTGTAGCAATTTCTGCCGTCGGATTGGCCTTCGCGGTTTCAGGCTGTAGCAGTGATTACGTCATGGCGACCAAAGATGGCCGGATGATCCTGACTGAAGGCAAACCGCAGGTCGATGACGAAACCGGGCTGGTCAGCTATCGCGACCCACAGGGTAACGAGATGCAGATTAACCGCGACCAGGTTTCGCAAATCATTGAGCGTTAAATAAAAGGTCAGCATCGCGCTGACCTTTTGGTTTTTCTCCCTTCCCTCTTTTCCTTTTGTCTCCCCTCTGCCATGTTTATATTCCTTTGTCAGGAATGGCCTGACGCGGACTGAACAACAGAAGGTAGGCCGGCTATGCATTATCACCGTATCCCTCATAGCTCACTTGAAGTCAGCACGCTGGGGCTGGGAACCATGACCTTTGGTGAACAAAACAGCGAGGCCGACGCCCATGAACAGCTCGATTACGCGGTAAGCCAGGGCATAAACCTCATTGATGTCGCCGAAATGTATCCCGTCCCGCCGCGCCCCGAAACGCAGGGCCTGACGGAAACCTATGTCGGCAACTGGCTGAAGAAACGCGCGAACCGCGAGAAGCTGGTGATCGCCTCCAAAGTCAGCGGCCCGAGCCGCAATAGCGACAGCGGAATCCGCCCTAACCAGACGCTGGATCGTAAAAATATCCGCGACGCGCTCGACGCCAGCCTGAAACGTTTACAGACTGATTATCTCGATCTCTATCAGGTGCACTGGCCGCAGCGCCCGACCAACTGCTTTGGCAAGCTGGGCTATACCTGGAGCGACAGCGCGCCGGTCGTCACGCTGCTGGAAACCCTGGAAGCGCTGGCGGAATTCCAGCGTGCCGGGAAAATCCGCTATATCGGCGTCTCGAATGAAACCGCCTTTGGCGTGATGCGCTACCTGCATCTGGCGGATAAACACGATCTGCCGCGCATCGTCACTATCCAGAACCCGTATAGCTTACTGAACCGTAGCTTTGAAGTAGGTCTGGCCGAAGTGAGCCAGTTTGAGGGCGTGGAGCTGCTCGCCTATTCCGCGCTGGCATTCGGCACGCTGACCGGTAAATACCTGAACGGCGCGAAGCCCGCTGGCGCGCGCAATACGCTCTTCAGCCGTTTTACGCGCTACAGCAGCGAGCAGTCGCAAAAAGCGGTGGCGGCGTATGTCGATGTGGCGAAACGTCACGGGCTCGATCCGGCGCAGATGGCGCTGGCGTTCGTGCGCCAGCAGCAGTTTGTGGCGAGCACGCTGCTTGGCGCGACAACGATGGAACAGTTGAAAACCAACGTCGAAAGCCTGCATGTGACGCTTAACGAAGACGTGCTGGCGGAGCTGGAAGCGGTGCATCAGGTCTATACCTACCCGGCGCCGTAAGCGCTGCTTCATCATCAGCAGTCGATGTAAAAAGACCCGCCGGAGCGGGTCTTTTTTTACTGCTTACGTCGCCACAGCCAGAGCCCGGCGATAGCCAGCGCGAAAATCGCGCCGAAGCCGACGCCAATCCCCACCACCGGCAGCGAGAGTTTCACCGCCAGCGAATAGAGCCCCAGCATCAGCAACATCGCGGTATTCTCGCCGAGGTTTTGCACCGCAATCGCATTGCCAGCGCCAACGGAACGCTTACCGCGCTCCTGCAACAGCGCGTTGAGCGGCACCACGAAGAACCCGCCGAAAAAGCCTATCAGCAGCAGCAACAGATAAGCTGGCAGCGCCGCCTGCTGGAGCGAGAAGAAGATAACCGCGACGCCAATCAGAATGCCCGCAGGCATACAGCGCGACACGCGCTCCAGCGTCACCAGTTTCGCCGCAGCACCCGCGCCCGCCACTATACCGACCGCCACCATCGCGTTCAGGTAGGTCGGCGTGGCGTTATCGGTGATGCCGAGCGCTACCGGCACCCACAGCACCAGCAGAAAACGCAGCGTCACGCCCGCGCCCCAGAACATGCTGGTGCCAACCAGCGAGAAGCGGGTTTCGTCGTTATGCCACAGCGTACGGCAGGCATTAAAGAAGCTGCGCGTCATCGGGCCGAAGCGCCACGACTGACCAGGCCGCGCGGCGCCCAGTTTCGGGATCAGCAGGTTCGCGCCCACCGCGCCCGCGTAGGCCAACGCACAAACGCCAAGCGCTACGCCCACGTGCCAGTCCGCCAGCATACCGCCAGCCATGGAGCCAATCAGGATCGCCGCGATCGTCGACGACTCCATCAGGCCGTTCGCTTTCACCAGACGGTCGCCGGTCGTTATCTCGCCGAGAATGCCGTACTTGGCGGGCGAATACGCCGCCGCGCCAACGCCCACCAGCGTATAACCGGCAAACGGGTTGCCGCCGAAGACGATAAGCACCGCGCCGAGCAGCTTCAGGCCGTTGGCGACCATCATCACTCGCCCTTTGGAGAAACTGTCCGCCACCTGGCCCACGAACGGCGCCAGCAGGATGTAGGCGCAGACGAATACCATCTGCAGCACCGGCTGGCTCCATTCCGGGTAGAGCTGCTGCTTAAGCAGCGCAAGAGTGGCGAACAGCAGCGCATTATCGCCAAACGCCGAGAGAAACTGCGCGGCGATAACCGCCATCATTCCCCGTGAAAACAGCGATCCGTTCTGGATGTGCGAATCAGGCATGGTGGGCCTCTTCTTCGTCGACGATTTTTTTCAGCGTCACGAAATCCGGCTTGCCGCTGCCCAGTAACGGCAGCTGTTTAAGGAAACGGATATCACGCGGCACGGCCAGCTCCGGAACGCCTTTACTGCGCGCCTGCTGCGCCAGTTTCTCGCGGTTCAGCTCCGGATCGGTGGTGAAAAGCACCAGCGCTTCGCCTTTCGCGGCATCGTGTTTAATCGCCGTGGCGTGCATTTTCTCCGGCGAGACCGCCAGCGCCAGGCCTTCGACCATCTCAAGCGACACCATCTCGCCCGCGATTTTGGCAAAGCGTTTGGCGCGCCCCTGGATCTGCACAAAGCCTTGCTCGTCGAAAGCGACGATATCGCCCGTGTCATACCAGCCTGGCTCGCTGACGCCCTGCGGGTTTTCCGCCGCCGGCGCTTCCAGCACGCCCGGGTTTTCCACGCGCAGATAGCCTTTCATGATGTTCGGGCCTTTCAGCTGCAAACGCCCGCCCTGCTCAATGCCCGGCACTTCCACCAGACGCGCGTCCATCGCCGGCAGAATACGCCCGACGGTGCCCGGCTTCGCCGCCATCGGCACGTTAATAGACACCACCGGCGCGCATTCGGTCACGCCATAGCCTTCCAGAATGCGCAGGCCGAATTTATCCTGCCAGATTTGTTTGGTGCTCTCTTGCAGCTTCTCGGCACCGGCTACGACATAGCGCACCAGATGGAAATCGTACGGATGCGCGAAGCGTGCATAGTGCCCGAGGAAGGTCGACGTGCCGAAAATCACCGTACAGTTGCGGTCATACACCAGCTCCGGCACCACGCGGTAGTGCAGCGGGCTTGGGTAGAGGAACACTTCCGCGCCGGTCAGCAGCGGCGTGAACAGCCCAACCGTCAGACCAAAAGAGTGGAACAGCGGCAGCGCCGACATAAATTTGTCGTCGGCGGTGAAATCCGCGATGGTGCGGATCTGCTCAACGTTCGCGAGCAGGCTCTTATGGCTGTGCACCACGCCTTTCGGGTTGCCTTCTGAACCTGAGGTAAAGAGGATCAGCGCCGCGTCTTCCGGCTGCTGCTCCACCTGCGCCAGGCGCGGCATTAGCAGATGCGCGAAGATCCACGCTTTGTCCTTCGCCGTGACTTCGCCTTTCAGATCTTCCAGGAAGACCCAGCGCACGGAAGTGATTTGCTCCGGCAGATGCCAGAGCTTGCCTTTATCCAGGAACTGGCGCGAGGTGAAAATGGTTTTGATCTGCGCGGCCGTAATCGCGCTGGTCAGCCCCTGCACGCCAGCGGTGTAGTTCATCATCGCCGGAATTCGCCCGCGCATAACCGCGCCGAAAATCACCGCGGCGCTGATGCTGGCGTTCGGTAACATCAGGCCGATGGCCTCGCGCGGCGCGCTGTATTTATCAAGAATGCGCCCCACGAACAGCGTTTTCATCATCAGGCTGCGGTAGGTGTCCGGCGTGAAGTTGATATCTTCCAGACAATTTTTGCCCTCGCCGTAGCGCTTTTGCGCGTTGATGAGCGCTTCAAACAGCGTTTCGCGCGGGCGCGCCGCCATGCGCGCTTCCATCATGACCTGATGCAGCATTTCGCCCGCCATTTTGCGGCGGTCGCGCGCTTTCGGCGCGTCAGGCATCGGGATGCTGGTCGGCGGCAGGATATGAATGGAAATACGGGGGAACACGCGGCGTTTCACCAGCCCCTTCAGGCGGCTGAAAAACGTGAGCTCCGCGCCTTCGATACGCACCGGGATGACCGTGGCTTGCGATTTCGCCGCCACAAAGCCCGCGCCTTCGTAGATTTTCATCAGCGAGCCGCTGATGGAGATACGCCCCTCCGGGAAAATCACCACCGGACGCCCCTCGCCGACCAGACGCACCAGCTGTTTAACTGACATCGGCTTGGTCGGGTCGAGTGGTACGAAATCGATAAGCGGCTTCAGCGCGCGCATATACCACTGCTGGCTGATAGAGGTGTAGACCGCGAATACCGGGCGGACAGGCAAGAAAAGCGCCATCAGCGCGCCATCAAGGAACGAAACGTGATTTGGCGTGATCAGAACGCGCTGCTGAGTCAGCGGCCCGGTATCTCCGTATACCTGGATGCGAAAGAGCAAACGGAACAGCCAACGAAAGAATTTTAAAACCATATCAACGCCCTTTGTTTTCCTTTAGCGAGGGTTAAGTATAGTTATCGCAGATTACACGACTCGGCGAAGAGGGGCGACAGGAGAAATTGGCAGGCCGGGCGTGATGAATAGATGTGGTGATAAAATTCACGGGCGCAATAGTGTTTGCCGGGCGGAAAAGAGGCAAAAAAAAACCTGCGCATCCGCGCAGGTTGGTGTAAGTGTTGTGATCAGCTAAGACGCTGACTTCACCTATCAATACCTCTGGGATCTCAAATGTAGCAACCCGCGAGCGCTACCCGCCAGCCAGCAATCGCAACAGCCCTTCGCAAAGTGTAACTAAAGGTTTTATCTGAAATTATTTGGCTTTTTCTCGTTACATCCGCGGGCACGCGCTCCTTAATTCATTACCTGGCTTTTGTGAGCAAGCGCCCGCTCACCCGGCATGTGGCTTGAAGTGGCTGCGCTTTTCCGTAACACTTACCGTAGTGTAAACGCTTACCCCTGAAGGTACTGAATGCCGACTATTAAGGATGTTGCGCGGCTTGCGGGAGTGTCTGTTGCTACAGTCTCCCGCGTTATTAACGACTCCCCCAAAGCCAGTGACGCCTCCCGCCAGGCGGTGCTGAGCGCCATGGAACAGCTCAACTATCACCCTAACGCCAACGCCCGGGCGCTGGCCCAGCAAACCACGGAAACCATAGGCCTGGTGGTGGGCGACGTCTCGGATCCGTTCTTCGGAGCGATGGTGAAAGCGGTCGAACAGGTGGCCTACCACACCGGGAATTTCCTGCTTATCGGTAACGGCTACCACAGTGAACAGAAAGAGCGTCAGGCAATTGAGCAACTGATTCGCCACCGCTGCGCGGCGCTGGTGGTGCACGCCAAAACCATTCCTGACGAAGATCTCATTCCACTGATGAAGCAGATCCCCGGCATGGTATTGATAAACCGTATTCTGCCGGGCTTTGAAGCACGCTGCGTGGCGCTCGACGACCGCTACGGCGCCTGGCTTGCCACACGGCATTTGATTCAGCAGGGCCATACGCGCATCGGGTATCTCTGTTCAAATCATGCGATTTCGGATGCCGAGGATCGTTTACAGGGCTACTACGACGCGCTGCGCGAACATGACTTACCCTGCAACGACCGGCTGGTCGCCTGGGCTGAGCCGGATGAAAGCGGCGGCGAACAGGCGATGACTGAGCTGCTCGGTCAGGGGAAACAGTTTACCGCCGTGGCCTGTTATAACGATTCGATGGCGGCGGGCGCGATGGGCGTACTGAACGATAACGGCATCGCGGTGCCGCAGGAGATTTCGCTGATTGGATTTGATGACGTGCTGGTGTCGCGCTATGTGCGCCCGCGGTTGACGACCATCCGCTACCCGATCGTCACCATGGCGACCCAGGCGGCGGAACTCGCGTTAGCGCTGGCGGATAACCTCCCGCCGCCGGAAATTACCAATATCTTTACCCCGACGCTGGTGCGCCGTCACTCGGTGGTGGCGCCCGCCGAAACGGATAAATCGTAGCGATAGAGATGCACGGTCTGGTCAGGATAGTCCAGACCGTCGCCGATATACGCCCAGCCGAAACGCTCGTAGTAATCCCGGCAGGCGGAGTAGAGAAACAGCTCCTGAAAACCGTGCTGGCGCGCGTAGTCCATCACCGCGCGCTGTAACGCTCCGCCAAGCCCCTTGCCGCGCTGCGCCTCGTCGATATAGAGCGCCGCCAGCCACGGAAAAAGATCCTGACGGCTTATCAAATCACAGCGCCACAGCCCCACGGTGCCGAGCAGCCGTTCGCCGTCGATCGCCACAAACGTCAGCGGCAGTTGTCCTGCCGTCTGGCTGTGCGTCACAATGCTTGCAAAAAACGCGCGCGGCATTGATGCCCCGAACGCCTGCCAGAGCCAGTCAGTCACTTGCTCCGCATGCTGCGGGGCCTGATACAACGGCACGATAGTCATTGCAGTTTTCCCTGGAAAATCGGCACCGACTCAAACAGATAGCCGTCGAAATCGGGCGCATCGGCATCGGAAAGCTCCATCAGGCTGTTTTTCACATTCTCCAGATGCTGCCACATCGCCTGCCAGGCGCCCATCACGTCGCGACGGCGCAGCGCCGCGAGGATCGTCTGGTAATCGCCAAGCCATTTAAGGCGATGCGCGCGGGTTTCGATATGGGCGCGCAGTTGCTGCCAGAGCGGGCTGCTGTCCATGTGATGCCAGATGCTTTCGACCGTCGCCAGCAGCATCTGGTTTTGCGACGCGCCCGCCAGCACCAGATGAAACAGCTTGTTGTTGTCCTGCGTGGTGTCGTTCATGGCGATAGCGCGCTGTTCCTGCTCCAGTATCCGCCGCAGATTGTCGATATCCGCTTTGGTGGCCATCTTCGCGGCGAACGCGGCGATGTTGCTCTCCAGCAGTTGCCGCGCCTGAAGCATTTCAAACGGGCCGATATCGCTTGAAAAAAAGCGCTCTTCTTCGGCTTCGTGCTCTGCCGGAATGCGCATCACATACACCCCGGAGCCCTGGCGAATATCCACCGTGCCCTGCAACTCCAGCATCAGCAGCGCTTCGCGCACAATGGTGCGGCTGACGCCATATTTCTCGGCGATATTGCGCTCCGGCGGAAGACGGGAGCCGACCGGGTAGTGGCCCTGGATAATTTGCGCGCGCAGATCCTCACCAATCTCCTGATACTGCTTTTTCTCCGGCGGAACGACTGCCTTCTCCACGTGATCACCTGTGCTCTGAATGGACCCAATTTCGCGTGCCGCAAGGCGGCTTCGCGGCGCGTTAGATTACCAGAGATAACGCCTGATCGAGAACTTTCGCGCCGTTAAGCGTGCCATAAGCGACAGAATCAATGACCGCGATCGGGATCTGGTGCTCGTCGGTCAATTTTTTATTTTCCGCAAGCTTAAAGCGCACCTGCGGCCCCAGCAGCACCGCCTGAATGTCGCTGCCGTGCTGTTCTAATTCATCGCGCAGATTCTGCTCGGGGATGGCGTAGATTTTCAGGTCAAGCCCGCGCTCGACGGCGGTTTTTTCCATTTTCGTGACCACCAGCGATGTAGACATGCCGGCGGAACAGCACAGTACGATACGTTTCATCAGCGGTTCCTTATTTCCATTCATCATCAATCGTGAGGGTCAGGGTGCGCGACTCGCGCAGGCGCCTGTACCAGTGCAGCGATTTTTTCGCGCGTCTGGCGCGCTGGCGCTCAAGGTCAATCTCGACCAGGCCATAGCGGTTTTTAAAGGCGTTCATCGGCGAGACGTTGTCGGTAAACGCCCACAGCATATAGCCCTGACAGTTCGCGCCCGCCTCGCGCGCCAGCAGCGTCTGGTACAGGTGCTCGCCGATAAACCCGATACGGTAGTCATCTTCAATTACGCCGTCGGCGTTGCGAAACTGCGCTTCGTTTTCAACGCCCATCCCGCTCTCCGCGACAAACCACGGAATATTGCCGTACTCATTTTTGAGCCGCATCGCCATGTCGTAAATGATGCGCGGGTAGATCTCCCAGCCGCGCGATGTGTTCATTCGTCGCCCCGGCAGCTCGAACGGCTCGTAGTAATACGCCGGATGGAACGGCGTTTGTGGATGCCAGGCGCGCGACGGCGCTTTGACGCGATGCGGGTAGTAAAGGTTGATGCCAAGTTCATCCACGGTGTTGTCGCGAATGATCGCAAGCTCCTCTTCGCTGTACTCCCACGCCACGCCGTGTTCCTCAAGCAATTGCACCAGCTCAGGCGGATACATGCCCTTCACTAAGGGGTCCAGGAATACGCGGTTATAGAAGAGATCGTAGCGTTCGGCGGCGTTGACATCGTGCGGCGCCCGCGAGCGCGGATAAGTCACCTCCGGGTTCAGAATAGCCCCCACGCTGCCCGCGTAGCCTTTCTCGCGAAACAGGCGGACCACTTTCGCGGTAGCGAGCGTTTTATGGTGGTTCCACTGCATCCAGGTCGCGGTGTTCTGCTCATATGGCCAGCGCAGCGCGTCGAGATAGACACGCGTCTGCACCACAATCGGCTCGTTGAAGGTAAACCAGCGCGACACTTTCTGGTGGTAGCGCTCAAAGACTTTTTCGGCGTAGCGCACAAACAGCTCGACCACTTTTTTAGACGACCAGCCGCCGTAAGTTTCAAAGAGATAGCCCGGCAACTCGTAATGCTCAAGGCAGATCATCGGTTCGACGCCTGCCGCCCTGATCGCGTCCAGAAAACGGTCGTAATACGCCGCGTACTCTTCATCGACGATGCCTTTTTCATAATCGGTGAAAAAGCGCGACCAGTTAATCGACGTGCGGTAGTGCGTCAGCCCCGCCTGTTTCATCAGCGCCACGTCTTCTTCGTAGCGGTTGATAAGGTCGGTCGCGCCCGCCGGTCCGTAGCCGTCGTGCCACACATGGCGATCGTTTTGATACCAGAGATCAAGCCAGGAGTCCTGGCCCGGTTTTTTACCGCTCCATCCTTCGGTCTGCCAGGCCGACGAGGCCGCGCCGAGAATGAAATCCTGCGGAATGGCGAGAGTTTTTTCGCTCATGCGGCCCTCATACGTTTTTCGCGGTTTCAACGCGGGTGGCTTCTGCCTGCGCCTGCTCCGCGCGGCGTGACGCAATTTTCACAAACGGCAGATAGATAAGAATGGACACCAGAATACAGACCAGCTGCGTGACGACCGCGCCCATCGAGCCTGCGGTGGAGAGCCAGGCGTTAATCAGCGGCGGCGTGGTCCAGGGCACCATGACGACGGCTTTCCCGGCGAAACCCATGACCGTTGCGAAATAGCCAATCGAGCCCGTTACCAGCGGCGTGATGATAAAGGGCACCGCCAGGATCGGGTTGAGCATAATCGGCATCCCGAAAATCACCGGTTCGTTGATGTTGAAAATGCCAGGGCCAAACGAGAGCTTGGCTATCTCTTTCATCTCTTTGCGTTTGGTGGCGATCATCACCGCGATCAGCAGGCCAATGGTCAGCCCGGAGCCGCCGATGCTCATATACACATCCCAGAACGGCATAGTGATGATGTTCGGCACCTCTTTGCCCTGCTCAAAGGCGCTCATGTTGACGGTAATCGCGCCGAGCAGCAGCGGTTCGCGGATGGGCTTAATCATCTGGTTGCCGTGAATGCCGATCACCCAGAAGAGCTGGGCGACAAACATCAGCAGCAGAATACCCGGCAGGCTCTGCACCACGCGCTCCAGCGGCTGCTGCACCACCTGATAAACCGCGTCGTAGAGATACATGCCGGTCACCTGATGGAACACAAAACCGAACGTGGCGATCGCGGTAGTCGTGATGATCGCCGGGATCAGCGCTGAGAACGACGCCGAGACGTTCGGCGGCACGGTATCGGGCATTTTAATTTTCAGCCCGTCGCGATGCTCAAGCCAGGTGTAGATCTCAACGGACAGAATGGCGATAAACATCCCAAGGAACAGGCTACGGGTGTCGGAGAACTGGCGCAGCAGCACATCTTTCACCAGGTGCATTTCGCCATCCACCAGCATTTCGACCGTGGTCGGCGTCACGCAGATAAAGCAGATCACCGCCAGCAGGCCGGGGAAAAGCGTCTTGATGCCGTTGATACGCCCAAGTTCGATGCCGATTAAAAACACCGCGCCAATGTTTAAGAAATTCAGCGTCGCGTAGTTAATGGCGCTGGTGATGGGCTTGAGCGCCGAGAGAAATGCCAGCGACTGGAAACTCGCCAGTCCGTTTTTCGGATCCAGCACCATGTTGGAGATCAGTACCGAAAAAGCGCCGACGATGATCACGGGCATCAGCGTAATAAACGACGCCTTGATGGCCATGATATAGCGGTAACTGTTGAATTTTGTTGCGAAACTGCCCAGAGAATCGATCAACTTTTCCTGGAACGCCATAGGGTGTGCCCTCTTTGAATGTGGCTTTTTTATCGGAAAGGTTACCGCTGAATACCTTTTTTGGTATGCCAAAAAATAGGATCGCCCGGCGTAATTATCTGTGACGTTTCTCCCACAAACGGCCATTGGTATTCCAAATATTCAAAATAGCCCTATTTGGCATACCAGAATCAGCTGGCATCTGAACGACCGCCAGACGCGCGGGGCGGCCCGGTTGCCGCCCGGCTTGTGTGTTAAACTCCATCGAATCACGACGACAACGGGAGCGAAGGAAATGGTGACAATGCGGGATGTTTCAGTTCGGGCAGGCGTTTCCAAAGCGACCGTTTCACGCGTGCTCAATAACACGGGTCAGGTGAAAGAGAGCACCCGCGCGCAGGTTTTTCGGGCAATGGAAGAACTGGGATACCGCCCTAACCTGCTGGCCCGATCGCTGGCGCACCGCACCAGTAACAGCATTGGTCTGGTGGTATCGAGCTTTAACGGCTTCTACTTCGGGCGTCTGTTGCAGCAGGCGTCGCGCCAGACCGAGGCGCATGGCAAGCAGCTTATCGTCACTGACGGCCACGACACGCCCGCCCGTGAGCTGGAAGCCGTGCAGATGCTGGCAGACCGGCAGTGCGACGCTATCGTCCTCTACACCCGCCATATGAGCGAAACCGCGATTATGGAGCTGATTGATAACACCGCCGTGCCGCTGGTGATTATCAACCGCGACGTCAGCCAGGCGCGCGAGCGCTGCGTCTTTTTCGAACAGCAGGACGCGGCCTTTCAGGCGGTGGAATATCTGATTGCACAGGGGCACAGGGAGATCGCCTGCATTACGGTGTCGCTCGCCACGCCCACCGGCCAGGCGCGTCTGCTGGGCTACCGCCGCGCGCTGGAAAAACACGGCATCGCAGGGAACGAGGCGCTGATTAAAAACGGCGATTCCAGCATGAGCGGCGGCCATGCGCGCTGCCAGGAGCTGCTGGAGCGCGGCGTGCGCTTCAGCGCGCTGTTCGCCTGCAACGACGACATGGCGCTGGGCGCGTCGAAAGCGCTCTACCAGGCGGGCCTGCGTATCCCTGAAGATGTGTCGTTGTTTGGCTTCGACGACGCGCCGAGCGCCGCCTGGCTTGAGCCGGGGCTCTCGACGGTCTGTCTGCCGATCGAAGATATGATAACCACCGCGATTGAGAGCGCGGTGCGGCTGGCGCGCGACGAACCGCTCGCCGCGATCCCGCCGTTTACCGGCACCCTGGTGTTGCGGGATTCCGTCGCGCCCGGCCCTTACGCCGTCGCGCCGTTAAAAACGCTCAAGCGCCAGTAATTCGTCGATCGTCTGACGACGGCGAATGGTGCGCGCCTCGCCGTTTTCCAGCAGCACTTCCGGCAGGAGCGGACGGCTGTTGTAGTTTGATGACATCGACGCGCCATACGCGCCGGTATCGTGCAGCACCAGATAATCGCCCGGACGCACCGCCGGCAGCGCGCGGGTCTCCACTTTGCCGCCCTCTTGCTGCGTAAACACATCGCCCGATTCGCACAGCGGCCCGGCAACGACGGTGTCCAGCCTCGGCGCGTCGCGCAAATCGCGCCCATCCGCCGCCAGCGCGGAAATATGGTGATAGCTGCCGTACATCGACGGGCGCATCAGATCGTTAAAGCCCGCGTCGATCAGCACGAAATGGCGCGATCCCATCTCTTTCACGCTGCGCACCTGCGCCACCAGCACGCCCGCTTCCGCCACCAGAAAACGCCCCGGCTCGATCTCAAGTTTGATCGGGTGACCAAAGTGCTCAGCGATCTGCTCGCGGGCGCGGTTCCACAGGCCGAAATAGTGGCCGGTATCGATGGTTTCGTCGCCCTCGCGGTAAGGAATGGAGAGCCCGCCGCCGGCGGAGATCGCCTCCAGATCCTGCCCGAACTCAATCACCTGACTTACCATCGCGCCGCATACGCGCTCCAGATGCCCGTAATCGACGCCCGAGCCGATATGCATGTGCATTCCGATAAGCTTCAGTTGATAGCGCTGCATTACCGCCAGCGCGGCCGGGAGATCGCTGTACCAGATACCGTGTTTGCTGTTCTCGCCGCCGGTGTTGGTTTTCTGGCTGTGGCCGTGACCAAAGCCCGGATTGATGCGCAGCCAGACGCGATGCCCCGGCGACACCGCGCCGAGCTGCTCCAGCATGTCCACCGAGCCCGCGTTGACCGGCACGCCCAGTTCATGCACGCGGGCGAGAGTCGCCTCATCCAGCACATCCGCCGTAAACACGATGTCATCCGGGTTCTGGCGCGGATCGTAGCCCGCGGCGATAGCGCGTTCGATCTCGCCGAGCGACACGGAATCCACTTTAACGCCCGCCTCGCGCATCAGGCGCAGGATATGAATATTCGAGCAGGCTTTCTGCGCAAAACGAATGACATCGAACTGACGCAGGCGGTCGATTTGCGTGCGGATGATCTGCGCGTCATAAACCCAGACCGGGCCGCCGTACTGCGCAGGCAGCGGCAGCAGCGTGTCGGCGTTAAGGGCGCTGTCGGTGTGATAAAGCGAACGTGGCATGGCGAGACTCCTTTAAGCGAATAACGCTATTACGCCACAGCCGTTAGCGAAGAAAAAATATCGTTTTCTCTGGAGTCTATGCAAAAATGATATGGTTTTTGGATGCCGTGAATTAACCTGTAGGGCGGGTAAGCGCAGCAAACTCGCCACTGGCGACGTATCTGTCCTTGTAGGGCGGGTAAGCGCAGCAAACTCGCCACTGGCGACGTATCTGTCCTTGTAGGGCGGGTAAGCGCAGCGCACCCGCTGGATCGCCAGCGGCGCCTGTTCACACAACCAGGGGTTCACCTATGTCTGGCGTCACGCTCCGCCATATCGAAATTTTTCACGCGGTCATGACTGCGGGCAATCTCACGGAAGCGGCGGCGCTCCTTCGCACCTCGCAACCTACCGTCAGCCGCGAGCTGGCGCGCTTTGAAAAACTGATTGGCCTGTCGCTGTTTACCCGCACCCGCGGACGGCTGCATCCCACCGTGCAGGGGCTGCGCCTGTTTGAAGAAGTCCAGCGCTCCTGGTACGGGCTCGACCGCATCATCAGCGCCGCCGAAAGCCTGCGCCAGTTCCGCCAGGGCGAGCTCTCCATCGCCTGTCTGCCGGTTTTCTCGCAGTCGCTGTTGCCGTTGCTGCTCAAGCCGTTTCTGGATAACTACCCGGAAGTGAGCCTCAATATCGTGCCGCAGGAGTCGCCGCTGCTTGAAGAGTGGCTCTCCGCCCAGCGTCACGATTTGGGCATTACGGAAAATACCGCCGCGCCCGCCGGCACCGAGCGCCTGACGCTGCTGACGTTAAATGAAGTGTGCGTGCTGCCCGCAGGCCATCCACTGGCCGATAAACCACAGCTTACGCCGCACGATTTCGCGGGGGAAAACTACATCAGCCTGTCGCGTACCGACAGCTACCGGCAACTGCTTGATTCGCTCTTTCAGGAGCATAACGTGCAACGGCGCATGGTGCTGGAAACCCATAGCGCAGCGTCGGTTTGCGCGATGGTGCGCGCGGGCGTCGGCGTTTCGATAGTGAACCCGCTGACGGCGCTGGATTACGCGGCGACGGGCATCGTGGTGCGCCGCTTTAGCGTGGCGGTGCCCTTCACAGTGAGCCTCATCCGCCCCCTGCACCGCCCTGCTTCCGCCCTGGTCGAAACCTTCAGCCGACATTTACAGCAGCAGATGACCGGGCTCGGCGACACGCTGGAGGCTATGCTGGCGAGTCCTGGTCGCCCAGCATAAAGTTCACCGCATCGGCGGCATGCAGCGCGGCGGTATCGAATACCGGCACAGGACAATCCTGCGCGCCGAGCAACAGGCCGATTTCGGTACAGCCGAAAATCACGCCCTGCGCGCCCTGCTCCGCCAGGCGCTCAATCTGCTGCTGGTAGTAGCGTTTTGATTCAGCGGTAATTTTGCCAAGGCACAGCTCGTCGAAAATAATCTGGTTAATGCGCGCCCGCGCAGATTCATTCGGAATAAGCGACGTCACGCCGAACCCCTGCGCCAGCCGCGCGCGGTAGAAATCCTGCTCCATGGTGTAACGGGTGCCGAGCAGCGCGACCTGGCGTAGCCCGGCCTGCGCAATCGCACGTCCCGTGGCGTCGGCGATATGCAAAAACGGCAGCGCGCAGCGCGCTTCAATCTGGTGCGCCACTTTATGCATCGTATTGGTACACAGCACAATCGCCTGCGCACCGGCGCGCTCTAAACCGAGCGCCGCCTGTGCCAGCATGTCGCCCGCCTTATCCCATTCGCCGCTCGCCTGACAGGCTTCGATGTCGTGAAAATCGACGCTGTGCAACAGCAGCTGCGCGGAGTGCAGCCCGCCGAGACGGTCACGGACGCCTTCATTAATTAACCGGTAGTAAGGGATAGTTGATTCCCAGCTCATGCCGCCGAGCAAGCCCACTGTTTTCATCGTTGCCTCCTTTTGCGCTTTCCCGGTTATAACATGCCCGTGGGGCGGAACAAATGTGATCCGCCCGCCATTTCCCGGCGCGCCGCGTTCTCTTCTTTTTCTCGCCAGGATAGATTAAATGAAACAACGTTTCACAAATCAGAGGCACGGCATGTTTATCTATCATAAAGACACGACGCTTGAAGATGTAGGCGATGGCGTAACGCGCCGCATTCTGGCCTACGGCGGTAAAATGATGGCGGTAGAAGTCAACTTTGACGCCGGTGCGGTCGGCCCGATGCACTGCCACCCGCATGAGCAACTCACTTATGTGCTTTCCGGCGAATTCGAATTCACCATCGGCGAAGAAACCCGCCGCGTGAGCGCGGGCGACACGCTCTATAAACAGCCGAACATCATGCACGGCTGCGTCTGTATTGCGCCCGGCACGTTGCTCGACACCTTCACGCCGGTGCGCGAGGATTTCCTCAAATAAACCGCGCCCATAAAAAAAGCCGCCCGATGAGGCGGCTTTTTTACACGCGAAAAGTATCACGGCAGCAGGGTATCAGCGCCCGCCGGGTGGACCTGACGCTGCGCAATGACATCGCGCACCAGCACCAGCGCACAGGCGATAATAAAGCCCATTAGCGTTGCCAGGATAAGCACCAGCGCTTTACCCGGCCCGTCGCTTTTTACCGGCAGCGAAGGTGCCATCTGATAGTGGAACGGCTGGAAATCCACGTCGGCCAGGTTAAGCTTTTTCAGCTCCGCCAGACGGTACTCCCGATTCTGAATGGCGGCGTTCAGCGCCGTGACATCAGTAATCGAGCGCTCAATGGCAAGCTTTTGCGCAAGCCCGTCAGCGCCAAGCGCAATCGAGTAATCCGGATCGTCTTTCACCGCCTGTCCGTTGCTGTACACCGGCTTTTTAATACCGGCGGCATTCGCGACCTGCAACGAATAATTCAGACGCTGAATCGCGATTTTATGCTCGTTAGCCAGCGTGTTGCGGTCAATCATCAGGCGGCTCTCTTCCGATTTCACTTTCAGTTCAATGGTCGTGCGCAGATTCTCAAGCACTTGCCGTTGTACCGCCAGCGCCGCGTAATTGATGTATTCCTTTAGCACGCGCTGCGCGTCCTGCGCTTTCGGCGCGGTAAAGCTCAGCGTCCAGGAGCTGTAAGGCGAAGCCGTCGGCGCTTTCGGGTTATCGTTGGAGGTCATTTTAATGCGCTGCGCCACCAGCGTAACGGCGCGCTCCAGGCTTTCGGTATCGCTTTGCGCTTCTTTCACCTGCGCCTGCACCCACGGCGAGGTGCGCAGGAATTTCTCCTGAAGCGCGCGCGAATCGAATTTTTTCAGGAACATATTTTCAAGCGACGCGGCGTCAATCGCGGCATCGACATCCAGCACCTGAAGATCCACCAGCACGCGCTGCAACTCTATCAACTGGCGCGTTTCCGGAATGGAAACCACAGCCTCGCTGGTCCATTTCTGCGGCAGCAAAAAGGCGAGCGCCAGGCCCATCACGATAAACAGCGCCGTGATCGAGAGGATCATCTTACGGGCTTTGAACAATACTGCGACCAGCGCAAACAGATCTAACTCGGCGCGCGGGTGATCCAGGAGCGGATAATCCGGCGCGGAGGCAAGCGGATTATTTTTAATATCTATCGATGACATAGTGAGTGAGTTACGTTTAATTGAGCTGCTGATGAAGTCGAAATTATTTGCGTGGAAACAATATGCGTGCGAATTGTTTCACCGGTCAAATACATAAATCTTAGAAAGTGAACGGCCGCACATACCTATCCCTTTGACAAAATTGGAAAAGTTGTGCAAAACAGAGAAACATATCCTTGTTGTAAGGAGAGATACTACGTCCGTAATCATCATTATTACGAATAATCCTAATCCAGGGCAAACACTAATTGAGCCACCTACCAGAAGTTGTGTCGCCTCCCTCCCCCTGAAAATGGCGCTGCTTCAAAAAACCGGAACAGCGTTTCGACCACGATCACATTTCCACCATTTATAGAATGACGGCGAAATAAATAGCAATAAAATAAATTAAAACGCTGTTTTAGAAACAAGAAACAACGGTTCAATAAATAATAACGTCGCGATCTTCATCACGTTACGGTCGCTTGTTTTCTTGGCAAGACATTATTTGCATAGCGATGGCAAGGCCGCCCGGCCACGCGATTCCGGGCCTGGCCCGTTCGCTGTCGCGGTTTACTGCACGCGAAATCCGATCCGATTAATGAACCCTTGAATGCCAGGTAGGTATGTATGAATGAAAACAAGCTTCTGGGTCTGGCCTGGATATCACCCTATATCATTGGGTTGATAGTCTTTACAGCCTTCCCTTTTGTTTCCTCTTTCGCGCTCAGCTTTACCGAGTACGACTTGATGAATCCGCCGGTGTTTAACGGTATTGAAAATTACCGCTATATGCTGATGGATGACGATCTTTTCTGGAAATCGATGGGCGTTACGTTCGCCTACGTTTTCCTTACCATCCCGTTAAAGCTCGCGTTTGCGCTCGGTATCGCGTTTGTTCTCAATTTTAAACTGCGCGGCATCGGCTTTTTCCGCACCGCCTATTACATTCCGTCGATTCTCGGCAGCTCTGTGGCTATCGCCGTGTTATGGCGCGCGCTGTTCGCCATCGACGGCCTGCTGAACAGCTTTATCGGCGTGTTTGGACTGGACCCGGTGAACTGGCTTGGCGAGCCGTCGCTGGCGCTGATGTCCGTCACGCTGCTGCGCGTCTGGCAGTTTGGTTCCGCGATGGTGATTTTCCTGGCCGCGCTGCAAAACGTGCCGCAATCGCAGTATGAAGCGGCGATGATTGACGGCGCGTCGAAGTGGCAGATGTTTATCAAGGTGACGGTGCCGCTGATTACGCCGGTCATTTTCTTTAACTTCATCATGCAGACCACCCAGGCGTTCCAGGAGTTTACCGGCCCGTACGTGATTACCGGCGGCGGCCCGACGTATTACACCTATCTCTTCTCGCTCTATATCTACGACACCGCCTTTAAATATTTCGATATGGGTTACGGCGCGGCGCTCGCGTGGGTGCTGTTCCTGGTCGTGGCGCTCTTCGCCTCTATCGCCTTTAAATCCTCGAAATACTGGGTCTTCTACTCTGCCGATAAGGGAGGCAAAAATGGCTGATATCCAACAGGGGCAACTGGCTCCCCGTCCGGCCATGAGCGCGGGCGACCGTGAAGTGGCGCGCACGCTGCGGCGCGAAAAAGTCAGCCGCGTCGTGCGTTACGTGATTTTGCTGTTCGTCGGCCTGTTGATGCTCTACCCGCTGGCGTGGATGTTCTCGGCGTCGTTTAAGCCCAACCATGAGATTTTCACCACGCTCGGCCTGTGGCCGACGCATGCGACCTGGGATGGCTTTATTAACGGCTGGAAAACCGGCACCGAATACAACTTCGGCCACTACATGATGAACACCTTCAAGTACGTGATCCCGAAAGTGGTGCTGACGGTTATCTCCTCCACCATCGTGGCGTACGGTTTCGCGCGCTTTGAGATCCCGTGGAAGAAATTCTGGTTCGCCACGCTTATCGCCACCATGTTGCTGCCGAGCACCGTACTCTTGATCCCGCAGTACCTGATGTTCCGCGAAATGGGGATGCTCAACAGCTATCTGCCGCTCTGGCTGCCGATGGCCTTTGCCACCCAGGGATTCTTCGTCTTTATGCTGATTCAGTTCCTGCGCGGCGTGCCGCGTGACATGGAAGAAGCGGCGCAAATCGACGGCTGCAACTCCTTCCAGGTGCTGTGGTATGTGGTGGTGCCGATCCTCAAGCCCGCCATGATTTCGGTCGCGCTGTTCCAGTTTATGTGGTCGATGAACGACTTTATCGGGCCGCTGATTTACGTCTACAGCGTCGACAAATACCCGATAGCCCTGGCGCTCAAAATGTCCATCGACGTGACCGAAGGCGCGCCGTGGAACGAAATCCTGGCAATGGCGAGCATCTCCATTCTGCCGTCCATCATCGTCTTTTTCCTGGCCCAGCGTTACTTCGTACAGGGCGTGGCCAGCAGCGGAATCAAAGGTTAACAGGGGAATATCATGGCTGAAGTTATTTTCAATAAGTTAGAAAAAGTCTATTCCAACGGCTTTAAAGCGGTTCATGGTATCGACCTGAAAATCGCCGACGGTGAATTTATGGTGATTGTCGGTCCTTCCGGCTGCGCCAAATCGACCACGCTGCGTATGCTCGCGGGCCTGGAAACTATCAGCGGCGGCGAAGTGCGCATCGGCGAGAAGCTGGTAAATAACCTGGCGCCAAAAGAACGCGGTATCGCGATGGTGTTCCAGAACTACGCGCTCTATCCGCATATGACGGTGCGCGAGAACCTGGCGTTCGGCCTGAAGCTCAGCAAACTGCCGAAAGATCAGATCAACCGTCAGGTAGATGAAGCCGCGAAAATCCTTGAGCTGGAAGAGCTGCTCGACCGCCTGCCGCGCCAGCTCTCCGGCGGCCAGGCGCAGCGCGTGGCGGTAGGCCGCGCGATTGTGAAAAAGCCGGATGTGTTTCTGTTCGACGAGCCGCTTTCTAACCTCGACGCCAAACTGCGCGCCTCGATGCGTATCCGTATTTCCGATTTGCATAAGCAGCTGAAAAAGAGCGGCAAACCGGCCACCACGGTCTACGTGACGCACGATCAGACCGAAGCGATGACCATGGGCGACCGCATCTGCGTGATGAAGCTTGGTCATATTATGCAGGTGGACACGCCGGATAACCTTTATCACTACCCGAAAAACATGTTCGTGGCGGGTTTTATCGGCGCGCCGGAGATGAACATCAAGCCCGGCAAACTGGTGGAAGAGGCAGGGCAACTGCTGATTTGCATCGGCGACGATCGCCTGGCGCTGACGCCGCGCCAGCAGGACAAAGTGGCCGCGTACGCCGGGCAGCAAGTGTATTTCGGCATTCGTCCGGAATATATCTCGATTTCCGATACGCCTTACGCCGAGCCCTGCGGCACCGGTGAGCTGGTCCGCGTGGAGAATATGGGTCATGAATTTTTCGTCTACCTGAAGGTAGCGGATTTCGAGATGACCTGCCGCATCCCTTCCGATGAAGCTAAGCCGATGATTGATAAGGGCCTTCACCGCAAGGTGTATTTTAAGTTCGACATGAATAAGTGTCATCTTTTTGACGCCAAAACAGAACAGAACCTCTCTCTCTGACAGGAGTCTTATAATGAAAAAAGCCCTCGTTAGCACAGCATTAGCTTCTACCCTTGCCCTCTGCGCGTTTCCATCGCATTCGGCGGAAAACGTCGAGCTGCGGATGTCCTGGTGGGGCGGCAATGGCCGCCACCAGGTCACGCTGAAAGCGCTGGAGGAGTTTCACAAACAGCACCCGGAGATAAGCGTTAAGCCGGAATACACTGGCTGGGACGGCCATCTGTCGCGTCTTACCACGCAAATCGCGGGCGGCACCGAGCCGGACGTGATGCAGACCAACTGGAACTGGCTGCCGATTTTCTCGAAAAACGGCGACGGCTTTTACGACCTGAATCAGGTCAAAGAGATTATCGATCTGAGCCAGTTCGACCCGAAAGAGCTGAAATCCACTACCGTCAACGGCAAGCTGAACGGCATTCCGATCTCCGTTACCGCCCGCGTGTTCTATTACAACAACGAAACCTGGAAGAAAGCGGGCGTCGACTACCCGAAAACCTGGGATGCGCTGATGGCTGCGGGTAAAACGTTTGAGTCGAAACTCGGCAAGCAATATTACCCGGTGGTGCTGGAGCATCAGGATGTGCTGGCGCTGCTCAACTCGTACATGGTGCAGAAATACAATATTTCAGCGGTGGATGAGAAAACCAAAAAGTTCGCGTACAGCAAGGAGCAGTGGGTTGAGTTCTTTGGGATGTATAAGAAGCTCATCGACAGCCACGTGATGCCGGACACCAAATATTATGCCTCGTTTGGTAAGAGCAACATGTATGAGATGAAACCGTGGATCCAGGGCGAGTGGGGAGGCACTTATATGTGGAACTCCACCATCACCAAATACTCCGATAACCTGAAGCCGCCAGCGAAGCTGGAGCTTGGCGCGTACCCGATGCTGCCGGACGCGAAAGATGCGGGCCTGTTCTTTAAACCGGCGCAGATGCTCTCCATCGGTAAATCGACCAAACACCCGAAAGAGGCCGCGCAGCTGATTAACTTCCTGCTGAACAGCAAAGAAGGCGTGGCGGCGCTGGGCCTTGAGCGCGGCGTGCCGTTGAGCAAAGCCGCGGTGGCGCAGCTCACCGAAGCGGGCGTGATCAAAGACGAGGATCCGTCGGTGTCCGGTCTGAAGCTGGCGCAGTCGCTGCCGACCACGCTTGCTATCTCGCCATATTTTGACGATCCGCAGATCGTGTCGCAGTTCGGCACCGCGCTGCAGTATATCGACTATGGCCAGAAATCTGTTGAAGAAGCCGCCGCGGAATTCCAGCGTCAGGCGGAGCGCATCCTGAAACGCGCGATGCGTTAAGGGCGGTTTTTCTGCTGTTACCCTGCCCTTACGGGCGGGGTTTGTAAACGGCGGGTGCGCTACGCTTACCCGCCCTACGAACGGAAAGGGTTGCGCGTTTTTGTAGGGTAGGTAAGCGCAGCGCGCCTACCGTGTCCTCCAATAAAAAAGCCTCCACATGGGAGGCTTTTTTTACCTGCACATCACGCTTAACGCGCCAGCCAGCCGCCATCGACCGCCACCGTATAGCCGTTAATGTAATCCGATGCGCTGGACGCCAGGAACACCACTGGCCCCATCAGGTCGCTCGGCAGGCCCCAACGGCCCGCCGGAATACGATCCAGGATCTCAGCGCTACGCTGCTCGTCGGCACGCAGCTGTTGGGTGTTATTGGTCGCCATATACCCCGGCGCGATGGCGTTCACGTTGATATTGTGTTTCGCCCATTCGTTCGCCATCAGGCGGGTAATGCCCATTACGCCGCTCTTAGAGGCGGTGTAAGACGGTACGCGAATGCCGCCCTGGAAGGACAACATCGAGGCGATATTAATAATTTTGCCGCCGTTGCCCTGGGCGATGAACTGCTTCGCCACGGTCTGAGACATAAAAAACACGCTCTTGATGTTCAGGTTCATCACGTCGTCCCAGTCCTGCTCGCTGAAGTTAATCGCGTCTTCACGGCGGATCAGGCCTGCGTTGTTTACCAGCACGTCGACATGACCGAATTCCGCGACAGCGCGTTCAATAAGCTCAGGAATAGCGTCGATTTTACGCAAATCGGCCGTCAGGCTCAGAAAACGACGGCCCAGCGCGGTTACGCGCTCAATGGTTTCCGTCGGCTCGACAATATTAATACCCACGATATCGCAGCCCGCTTCCGCGAGGCCCTGCGCCATACCCTGACCAAGACCGGTATCGCAGCCAGTTACGATCGCGACTTTACCCTCAAGAGAAAATGCATCCAGAATCATGTGTGTTTCCTTGTAATCGAGCCTGCCTGCGACAGGCGTGACCGTGATAAGACTGTCCGCTGCTTATGTCCTCTCTTAACCACCTGATTTCGATGTCATAAAACGCCCAGCACCGATGCCCGGCACGGGTCGTTTTACGCCATCTCACGATGACCACGCGTTAAAAAAAACATAAAAAAACACTTCAAACAGCAAAACAGCGTTTCGTTTTCAAGATATAACTCATCTTAAACTTAGCGAAACACGTTTTCAATTATAAATAAAACATTGTTTCATTTTTATGGGTAAGTCTTACCAGAATTGATATTCTGGTCACGTTTGGCTGAAGGCATGTGGAGACGCTTGTTCACACCTCTCTAAATTAGTATTTCAAAATCAAAAAGATAAAAACCAACAACAGCGATCAAATAAATCCTGTACGACATTTTTTAGATGCCGGGAAACCGTGGCATCAGGGCTCAAATTGTCCAGAAATGGTCTTTTTTTTGAAAAGGTTGAGCAGAAATGCGCCCACAGTCACACACAATGAAACACTGTTTTGATAATTTATAATTCTGTTTTCGAAATTTAATCAGCGAACGCCAGCCGGCAACGTAAGGAGCACAGTATGGCCAAAGGCATGCGGGTGAAACTTCAGTATCAGGTGAGCATCGATCCAGATACCGGAGCGGAAGTAACCCGTTTAACCCCACCGGAAGTGACCTGTCACCGCAACTATTTCTATCAGAAATGCTTTTTTAACGATGGCAGCCACCTGCTGTTTGCCGGCGAATTTGACGGGCACTGGAACTATTACCTGTTGAACCTTGAACAGGCCGAGGCGGTACAGCTCACCGAAGGCGCGGGCGACAACACCTTTGGCGGCTTCCTGTCGCCGGACGACAAGTACCTCTATTACGTGAAAAACGATCGCGTACTGCGTGAAGTCAACCTCACCACGCTTGCCGAGCGCGACGTCTACCGCGTGCCGGAAGAGTGGGTCGGCTACGGTACCTGGGTCGCCAACAGCGACTGCACCAAACTGGTCGGGATCGAAATCGCCAAAAGCGACTATGTGCCGCTGAGCGACTGGAAAATCTTCCATGATTTCTTCCATAAAGGGCCGCACTGCCGCCTGCTTCGCGTTGATTTACAAACCGGCGCGAGCGAAACCATTCATGAAGAGAAAATCTGGCTGGGGCACCCGATTTATCGTCCGTTCGACGATAATACCGTCGCGTTCTGTCACGAAGGGCCGCACGATCTGGTCGACGCCCGTATGTGGATGGTGAACGAAGACGGCAGCAACGTGCGTAAGGTGAAAGACCATGCCGAGGGCGAAAGCTGTACGCATGAATTCTGGGTGCCGGACGGCTCCGCACTGGTCTATGTCTCTTATCTCAAAGGCAAACAGGGCCGCACCATTTATCGCTACCTGCCGGACAGCGGCGTGAATGAAGAACTGATGCCGATACCGGCCTGCTCGCACCTGATGAGTAATTTCGACGGTACGTTGCTGGTGGGCGACGGTTCCGGCACGCCGGTAGATGTGAAAGACACCGGCGGCTATACCATTGATAACGATCCTTACCTGTATGTGTTTGATGTCGCCCAGAAATCCTATTACCGCGCGGCGCGTCACGATACCTCCTGGGAGACCTTTGCCGGTAGTCGTCAGGTCACGCATCCGCACCCCTCCTTCAGCCCGGACGGCAACGCCATTCTTTTCAGCACCGATAAAGACGGCAAACCGGCGGTCTATCTTGCAAAACTGCCCGAACACCGTGAAATGCTGCGAGTGTCATAATAAAAAAGTCCTGTTTCCGTCACTGGCCTTGCCCTCCTCTCCTGGAGGGCTTTTTTATTGCCGCGCCGCATTTACCGTGACCGTTATTTCGTGGATAAGAATAAGCGCAGAAAAAACATCGGCAATAATTTTCACAGGGCATAAAAAAACCGCCCCTGCATGGGCGGTGTGCTTATTCTCAGGAGCACGCTATCAGGAAACAGCAGAACAGGAATTACGCCCCCGCCGTCGCGGGGGCAGAGTGAGGGTAAGGTATTATCAGAAGCTATATGCCACGCCGACACGTAAACGGGTCTGGCGCTCATCGGTTTCTTTTACGCCAATATTTCCCACTTCAAAATATGGCGACCAGTTTTTATCAATTTTATAAGCCAGTTTGGCGTTATATTCGTTGGAATACTTTTTACCGTTATTACGGGTGAAGCCTTCTTCGCTCTGCGCGTATACGTAATTCAGCTCGGTACGCCAGTCGCCCAGCGCAAAGCCCACCCAGGCGTCGCCGCGGTTAACTTTATCGTCATCATCTTTGCCTTCCGGCACGCGGGTATATTCGTAACGATAGCGGGCCGCGACATAGAAACCATTCTCAAAGCTGTACTGCACATGGATGTTGGGCTTATAAATCGTTTTACTGTCAACGCTTTCGATGGTAAACGCCGGGGTAATGGCGATGGCGTCGGTCGCTTTCCAGCGCCAGCTAATCTGATCTTCATGGCCGTTACCGACCACTTCATTAAACGGACGCGACTGATCGTCGCCGCCGGTTTTCCATTTCGCCTCAACGGAAAAACCGAAACCATTATCAAAACGATGTGAAACGGCAACGCGATCGGCGTTAGTGCCGCTGTCAATGTACTCGTGACGTAAATCCACGGTAACTGCTTGTGACGCGAATGAGGACCCACAGAGGACAGCCAATGCCAGTGCTTTCTTAAACATAGAATACCCCTAATAAAATGGCGTTTCGTTTTTATGAAACTGCATTTTATTTTTTAGGTAATATTATTTTAGTGATCCGGATCGTAATACCCTGTTTCAAAAATAACGAAAACAAATCGCGTGATTCAGCTCAATAAAAAACCATCCAGAGGCCTGAAAATGATGTTTTGAATCACAGTTTAATTTTTGCAAAAACGTAATAACGCGCTTATTTTCAGCATCGCCATGAGAATTAACTCAAATCAAGAAATAGTAAACCAGGAAATAGATGAACTGGATATAATCCATATTAAGGGATTATTAGCAGCAAAAGCAAAGGCGCGTGACGGGATTACCCGGCAACGCGCTCATAAATGAAGAGGAAAGAAAGGAAAAGCAATGAAGGGCTAATCGCGCTCTATCGCCAGCGCCACGCCCTGCCCGCCGCCGATGCAAAGCGTGGCAAGCCCTTTACGGGCCTCGCGTTTCACCATTTCATGCACCAGCGAGACCAGGATCCGGCAGCCGGACGCGCCAATAGGATGCCCGAGCGCAATCGCGCCGCCGTTGACGTTAACTTTGCGCTCGTCCCACTCCAGCAGTTTACCGACCGACAGCGTCTGCGCCGCGAACGCCTCGTTCGCTTCGATAAGATCGACATCATTAAGCTGCCAGCCCGCACGCTCAAGGCAGCGGCGAGTAGCATACACGGGCGCGATGCCCATCAGAGCCGGATCGACGCCAACACTTGCGAAGGCGCGAATACGCGCCAGCACCGGCAGCCCCATCTCCTGCGCCTTGCTGGCGCTCATCATCAGCACCGCCGCCGCGCCGTCATTGATTGACGACGCGTTACCTGCCGTGACGCTCCCGAGCCTGTCAAAGGCAGGCGACAGACGCGCCAGCCCTTCCGCGCTGGTGTCGGCGCGCGGCTGCTCGTCGGTATCCACCACCAGTGGCGCGCCCTGCCTCTGCTCAATCACCACCGGCACGATCTCGTCACGAAACCGCCCGCTGTCGACGGCCGCGCGCGCTTTATGCTGAGACGCGAGCGCATATGCGTCCTGATGTTCACGGCTGATGTTATATTCACGCGCCAGGTTTTCCGCGGTGACGCCCATATGGTAATCGTTAAACGCATCCCACAGCCCGTCATGCACCAGGCTGTCGATAATATGACTGTCAGCAGGCGCGCTGCTGCGCCCTTCCGTCAGCACATGCGGGGCGCGGCTCATGTTCTCCTGGCCGCCGGCGATCACCACATCCGCCTCGCCGCACTGAATCGCCTGCGTCGCCAGATGAAGCGCCTTCAGCCCGGAGCCACACACATCGTTAATGGTAATCGCCGACACGGACCACGGCAGGCCGCTGTTCAGCGCAGTCTGCCGCGCCGGGTTCTGGCCTGCGCCCGCCGTCAGCACCTGACCCAGGATCACTTCATCGACATCCTGCGGATTAAGCCCGGTGCGCGCCAGCAGCGCCTCAATAACCACAGCGCCGAGCTCCACCGCCGAGCGACGCGCGAGCTGCCCCTGAAAGCAGCCAATGGGCGTGCGTGCGGCCCCCACAATTACCACATCTTTCATTGTTATCTCCGGGAAGTGAACCGGGACATAGTAGCCGCTTGTTATAAAATCATTTCGTGAATGTTTAAAAATTGGTGAGGGGTATCACAAGGAATCTGCGCCGCACGCCAACGGGTGTCGGCACAGATCGGGAAAACAGAAAGACGGGTTAATAACGTTCAGGGAGTTTATTGATGGATTTAAGACGCCCGCGGGAAATATCGATATAACCTCCCTTTCTCAAATCGCTAAACACCTTGAGAATATAGCTCTGAGAAAGATTCGTTTTACCGCGAATAAAATCGCAGGCGTTAATCTCGTCACGCTCCGGCTCCTTCTTCGCTTCCAGCTCTATTAAGCAGTTGCGGATAAGCGTATAGGACTGCCGCCCCATGAAATGATAACTTTTCCAGTACAGCACGTCGTAGTACCAGGAGACGACCAGTAGCAGCTCGCGCCAGAGCTGACGGGCCTCGATAATGGCTTCAAACTCGCTGCGCGCCACCATTCGCGCCTCGCAGGCGGATTCGGCTTTAATCGTAAAATGGCGAGTAAACTGATTATTGTACGTAATGCCAAGCAGCTGAGGACGTGTCGATTCAATCATCGTCAGACTGTCCATGACGCGGTGCATCGACAGGGCGCCCTGCTCTATGACAAAAATATTATCGGGCTGCACGGGAATATGCGCGCCGCTGGCGAAATGGCGCAGCTCGCCGCTATTTTTCAGGGCATTAATAAGATGACTGATGGCCTCTTCGGGCCGTTCGGGGAGCGGATAAGTTTCCATGCTGATAGCACGCACCAGAGATAACGTTACGATCAGCATAGTAAAAACTTTGCTGCGCGCCGCCCCATTTTTTCATAATGAGACGTCGCGTTAATAAAACCATTACAGAAAGACCTTATTTGCGCCGCATGGCACTTAACTACTCTGGCGTTGATGCCCTGTCAGCGTTTACTTAATGCCAGTTTTGCGGCGAACAGCAGGAACACGCTGCCCGTGACGCGATCCATCCATTTCACCACGCCGGGTTTTTTCAGCACCCCAGAGGCATAACGGGTGGCGACAATCAGCGTCAGCGACCAGAGGGTGCCGATGAGCGCATGGATGGCGACCAGCAGAAACGTCCAGACCATCGGCGAATGCCCCGTCGGAATAAACTGCGGCAGGAAGGAGACATAAAACACGCCCATTTTTGGGTTCAGCACATTGCCCAGCATACCGCGCAAAAAGCTGTTGCTGGCGCGCGTTTCATCGCCCTGACGAGTATCAAACGTAGTACGCGGACGCAAAAGAAGCTGAATGCCGAGCCAGCAGAGATACCCTGCGCCGCACCATTTCAGGATGGAATAGGCCATTTCGGACACGGCAAACAGCGCCCCCAGACCAAACGCCACCAGCGCGCCCCAGACAAAACAGCCAGCATCAATGCCGAGCGCCGCCTGAAAGGCTTTTTTACCCCCATCCGCCGCCGCAGTCCGTAAAATCAGCGCCGTATCCAGCCCTGGCGTCAGGGTTAACAGCGTAGCCGCAAGGGTATACGCAAGCAGTGCATCAGTGACCGACATGTTTATCCTCCGAAAAGAAAAATCTTATAGAAGAAAAACAGGCCCGGCAATCGTGAGTTTAGTTACGCAGGGGAATGGTAAAGTGAGATGATTGCAAGATTTGTGATTAAATTAGGTATCTTTAAGAAAGGAGTCGAGGGATGGATAAGCAGAATACAATAATAAAATTAAAGCCGCCGATATTCGACGGCTTTGAGTGTTAATTAGCTTGTAAATTTTCAGTGTTATCAACACTGACTAATATCGGCTCACCATTATCATTAACAGTGAGTTGGCTACCTTCTGGGATTTGTAGCGTTTTAAAAAACCAGTGAGTTTCAGGCAACTCCACTGCTCCGCTAACTTCATGTATTCCCGGGATAACCTCGGTTAAAGTAATAGGATTAAACAGGCGCACAATAAACTCTCCATGAAAATGAACTTGCAGAAGGAGTACCATCTGAATTCTGACAGCGAGCTTTAAAACCACTCCTGGTTACCGTGTCATCTAATATACTTGACGTATGAATCTTGGTAGTAATCGCGCCATCCGTTGAGAATCTCTCGGCTACGGAAATAAAACGACTCACATTTTTTAATTCAATGGGATAAATAACCGTAGCGAGTCCATTGACTAATGTAACCCACGCCCCCATCACCTCTATTGCCCCATCAGACCATATAATCCATGAGCCATTGGCATTCGAGCCTCTGTTCACCACATAGCTTGCGTTCCCCAACCCCAGATTTTCCAGCGCTTTTGCCTGCGCGGCGGTGCCGTCACTCTTAATATCGCCGAATGGGTTCTGACGTGAGAGATATTGCTTCGCCAGCCCCTGTTTCAGTAATGCCTGAAAGTCAGGAATATTACCGTTGTCGAGTACGTCGGCACCGGTCTGGTCAGCGACAAATTGCGCCAGCGCGGAGGCGATAAACGACGACTGCCGGATGGCTTTGTTGACCTGAGCAGAAGCGGCTTTACCGCTGGTGAAGCCCTGGCTCAGGGCTGGCAACATTTCCCAGTTCGCCTGAGACGTCACGTTTGCGCCCGCGCCCGTGGCGAACGGTTTAAAATCATTTTTAGCCATTACAGGTTTTTCCCCCATGCTCCATCGTCAAAGCCGACGATGTATTGGTTGTCCATATCAAATCCAAAGAAGCGCGTCCCGACGGACGGCACGAGAATATCGCCAGACCAGACGCCAGCGGCTTTTACCGTTAAGTACCCCATCCGGATTGCAGCGATAAGCTCAAGCGAAACGCTTTCCAGCGAGGTTTCCGGGAAAATCAGCATCGACACAGTCATGTCCTGATGGTCGATAATCTGCATGCCCAGCCCTGACTCCGCCGTTGCGGCATCCAGAATAGCGGGTAGCGAATCGTTCTGACCGTCCCACTGATTGATGGCGATTTTGGCGCGCAGGATCACGCGGTAAGTGTCGTCACTGAGCGCCGTAAATCCGTCGTCCGGATCGAACGGCCCTTGCCAGACGCCGCGGTCATAGCCCGGTCCGTCATCATCCCAACTGAAATAGATATCCTTGATAGGCTCTTTCACGTAGCGGGAGCGGCCAATCCACTGGCCGAGAATGTCGAGCTGGACGCCCGTCGCGCTGTCGATATCAAATGCCTCAACCAGCCCCTGCACCGTTGCGGCGGAATCCACAAAGTGGCGGGTGGCGAGATCGACGCTGTCGAAAAAACGCGGCTTCGTGGCGTGATAATTAGTGATAAGTTCAGTGTATTTACTCATGTCGTGGCCACTATGGTGATGTTGTCAGGTGTGCAATACGCCGCCTCGTCATAAGCGATATCAATATTGGCCGCCGCGAGCGTGTTGGTCGTGCGGCCTAACGTCAGAGCGGCGATATCGTAGTAACGCGCATTTCCACCGCTCACCACGCCAAGGTTGGCTGGTGAGTAAACGCGGCTTAACAGCACGTCATCACCAATGGAGAGTGAATTGATGTACCCCGCCACGGCCGCTTTGATCTGCGCGCCGATTTCCGTGGTGTACCCCATAAACGCCTTGAGGCGGATATTGACCTGCACGGAAATAAGCGTGGGGCGGGAAAAGCGAATAACGTGCGGATAGCCATAAAGATCTGCCACGTTTACCGCCAGCGTGCCTGCAGTCGCCACGCCCTGTCCTTTTTTGCCCCGGATCACCTGGGCAATGTCATTGATATCGCCGCCTTCGACAATGGCGCAAATCGCGTGCGGCGGCAGGCCGTTGGCGTCAGGATCTCCGGCGTCGTTTTCATACAGCTTATGGCGACTCACGCCATGAATATTGGCGATAGCGCCGTCGAGCGCATCGAACGGCGTCAGTGATGACAGCGCCACGCTTTGGGTTTGTCTTTTACGCAGTTGCGCATCCGTTTCGGCAGCGACGCCAACAACGGCTGCCTGCGGATTCGTCACTGACATCCAACCCCGCGTGGGTGTGGCTATCTGACTGACTGTGCCCGCCAGGGCGGCGACGGGCCCTGACTCGGTACAGGTGGCTGTAAACAGGCCGTTCCCGCTCACTGGAATCGTGATTGTTTGCGCCAGCGCCCACTGCGTGCCGTTGACATCGCGAATCAAGCCCGTCCCGATAATCGTTCCCGGCTCGCCGGTTATCAGCACGTCCACCGTGGAATGTGTCGCGCCATGGCGGCGAATGCCGTTGATTTTGACACGGGACGAGAGCCCCTCCCCCATGGCGGTCGTGGGCGAGAAGGCGTTATAAACAGCAAGCGCTGCGTTGTTGTCATCGTGAATGGCGAGCGAGAGGAGTGCGACCAGTTGGCCGTCTTTACTGTCTGGCTCAAGATAAGCATCTTCGCCGTAAATCTGGCGAAAATAGCCAGTAAGAGTCGACAGGATGGTCTGATAATCAGGCGCGACCGGGCCCTCCGGGGTGACCTGCATGGCCAGCCCCAGCGTATCGATATTAAGCGGCATTACGCCTCCGCGGTCAGTGTAGTGGTGCCGTAGACGGTGTCGATTTCGGCGAAGAATGAAACGCGCCGCGTGGCGGTATCCACCGTCGAGTTAAAAGAAAGGAGCGTTTTCACGCCGGGTGTTTCCAGAATGCGCGCCTGAATGGCGAGCTGATAAATCTCCGGTTTCTGTTTCCCGAGCACATTCTGACGCCAGGGCGTGCCTTGTGTGGTATCGAGGAACCACTCGCCGGACCAGAGTTCAAAGCGGGTTTTCACCGCCTGGGCGACGGCTTCCGGCGAACTCACAAGCCAGGTGTTTTCGCCCCGTCCGAAGGTGTAATCACCTTCATTATCTTCACGTCGGTATCTCATTGTGCTCTCCCCGTGTTGCTGCCGCCCGACTGCACCCCTGGGTGCGTATGGCTGACAAGGCTAATGCCTGCGGCTTTGACATCGGTCTGCACGCTCATCGGCCCTTTCAACGTCGCGCCGCCGCCGTTATCGCCCATCCCCTGGGTCAGGCTGCCGTTAATAGTGACGTTGCCGTTGAGGATGATAGAAGGTGACGTAATCACGGTGCCGCCCTGCGCGCTGGCGGTAAGCCTGCCGGGCGTGCGCAGCGAGATGTCATGCCCCACGGCCAGTTCAATGACCGCCGCGCCGTCATCAGTACGTAGCTGCGTCGCACTAACGCTGATATTGCTGATTTTTCGCTGTTGCGACATCGGCCCCACCAGCGCGAACGCATCGGAAAGATCGTGCATACGCGGGTCGACGGGTTCCTGAACGTCGCCGCTCTGCCACCAGAAATCGATACAGCGGTCGGCGAATATCACCAGGCATTCATCGCCGGCTGCGACCGGAAACGTCAGCGTGCAGCCGCCGCCGCGAGGAAACACCACTGGTACATCCACCAGCAGCGGCAGCTTCACGCTACGCTCGCTGCCATCGTCGTCGCTGCGTTTGCCGCGGATAGCGGGCTGCACCACGCAGGTTACCGCCTGCGGGTTAAAAGACTGAATAATGCCGGGCAGCGCCACGCGCAGCCCGGCGCTGATATAATGCGCCAGCGCGGCGGCAAACTCCTGCTGGCCGCCAAGCCGCGCTTCTGTTGAAACAGGCATAAAGACTCCAGGTGCCGCCGCCCGCAGGCGAACGGCGAGAAAAAGAAGAAAGGAGAAATGTGCTGGGAGGTATTAGCCGTTTTGCAGTTCACGCGCGCCGCGCGGCTCGCACGTCAGTTTCATATACCAGTCCTGACCACGGGTATCGCCTTGCCACTCGATAGCCTTAACGATATACACGCCGTCGGCGGCAAGCGCGGCAGGCTGTGTGACCGGTTGAGTGAAAGCGCCGTCGCGCGTAATGACCCCGTCGCGTTCCACTTCACGAAGCGGTCCCTTGCTTGCGCCGAGCGTTGATTCTTCATACGCGACGCGCTGTACTGACGCCTGATCGAGCTGCACCAAACCGTTTAAACGAATGTTGGGGTTAATCAGGCATTGCACATCAACACCGTCTTTCAGGGTCTGCTGTGCCGCGCCGATAAGCCCGGTGCGGCTGTTGAGCAGCACCGCCTCATGCACGTAGTTTGCCTCTGGCACCATCCGTAGTTGCCCGTCACTCAGTTGCCAGGAAGCGTCGCACTGCCCCGCCACATTTTCCATGACCTGCCGCGCCGGTAGCCACAGCGTACGGCCACGCGGAAACGCCATACCAGGCATATCACCGGTCGCTCCCGTCGATATGCCATATTGACCAAAACTCTGCGCCGCCAGTTGATGCACATCGCGGACGCGATACCCCGCCGCCAGCGTTTTTTCTACAGTGGCGTAGAGATACGCCTGATGACCGCTTACCGCTTGTATTTTCACCCAACTGTCGACCTGCGCCGTTTTACCGGTCAGCGAAAACCGAATATCACCGGCGAAAATCATTTCACTGCCTGGCGCGTCGTCGTGAGCCTGATAACCAGCAAAAAGCCTGATTTGACTGAACTCTCTGAGCAGGATCCGGTTGCGGGTATGCGGATGCAGATTGTAAATAGTGACGTTGGCGACAGACGTCGCCGCCGTCGCTTTACTGCTCACCATGAACTCCACTTTAAAATCGTTAAGCTGCAACCCGCGTCCTTCTTCCGTCAGCAGTTGAAGTTCAAAATAACGCATCCAGTTTCGGGTCATAGTGGCTCCGTCAGTACATAGAGGCGACTGGTGATGCCCAGCGTATTTTCGCCAGGCGGCGCGCCGTCATCGCTGACGACACGCAGCGCAAAGCCAAACGCCAGGTGGCTGTGCTGCGCCAGGAGATCGACGCCCGGCAACAGCGGCAGCCCGTTTAACCGCCGTTGTCCGGCGGTGTCCTCAATGTCCATAATCCAGGCGCCGTCACGCCAGATAAGCCGCAACTGGTACGTCGAACCGTTAAGGTCGATGGAAAAGTGCTGGTTATCAGGCGTAAGCGGAATTTCATAGTTCCCCATCTAGCCTCCTGTCGCCGCATTCAGGCGGCCAGCGCTGACCGGCACCGTCGATTTAACGCCGTTGTTGCTCACCCCTGTTGTCGAAACGCCTGTTTTCATTTGCGACTTTGTCGCCACCTGCACATTTTCCCGGTGCGAAATGATCACCTCGGTCAGGGTCAGCGTGCAGGAGAGGACATATTCGGTGGTGGCATCGGTCGCTACATCAATACCGGTCAGCAGCATGTTCTGGTAGATGCGCTTACCGGTGACGACATCCAGCAGCGCAGGTGGATCGAGCAGATCCCGCAGCGCCTGGTAGATCTCCTGAGGGCTTTTGCCAGACTGGTGCCACGCCGTAGCGTCGCTGGCGAAATCCAGCAGCGCGCCGCCGCTGCCGAAACCGCATTTCATGGTCAGCGTCGCGGGAGAGCGCCAGGCGTGATCGGCAATTGCCGCGCCGAACTCGACGGGGTGGGTGGTGACGTTAAGCGTATCTTTATGGGTTTCCGAAATAACCACATCCGGAACCAGCACGCCAATACGCCGTTGATTGTTGCGAAGTAACGTTGAGAGAAAATCCATTAGCGCACCCCCGTTGACAGGGTCTGAACCAGGCGGCCGTTAACATCATTCATCTGACGGGCGACTTCTTCGCCGAGTCGGGCTGCGTCGCCTGTGCCGTAGACGTTGATATGCGTCGTCTGGTTAAGGTTCGCGCCCTCGCGCGTTAACGCACCTGAGCCGTTGCCGGATGGAAGCGCTGCCCAGTCCATGAGTAGCGGAGAGCCCATCGTCTGCTGCTTCTGCTCAAGGTCCCAGACGCCGAATGGCATCTCGTCTGGCTCCAGTTTGCCGGACAGCCAGCGCGAGGCCTCAAGCCCCTTATTCATCAGCGCGTAGACGGCTTTTTGCTGCAACTGCATCACCGGATGCTGAGCAAAGGCTACCGCCGCCTCCTGGAGCGATTCCCACGCGCCGGAAAAATCGCCCTGTGTCACTTTCGTGAGCGCATCCAGCAGCGATCCCAGCGTGCGAATACTGCTGCGCACGCCTTCAATGATCTGATCGAAAAGCCATTTCGCGTTGAATGTTGACGTGTCGATATTAAGAAACTGCATGAAGGCGGAAAACGCCTTCCCCAGCGCGGTGCCTAGCGCCACGATTTTGTCGGTGAGGAACTGAAAATCCATTTTCAGGCTGCCGATGCCTTTCAGCGCGTCCTGTATGCCCGGCGCCCATGTCGACCAGTCAATCAAGCTGTCGCCGCCACTTTTCCATTTCTGATAGTCATCCCAGAGCAGCGCCAGCGCGCTGACAAGCCCAAGGATCATACCAAGTGGTGTGGCGAGAAAGCCTGCGTTAAGTACACGCCACGCCGTCAGCAACCCGCCGAGCACGCTTATCACTATCTGGCTTTGTGAATCGAGCTGACCCCAGAGGGTGATAATGCCGCCCACCGCGTCCAGCACATTACCGACGATGGTAATGAGCTTATCCAGCGCGATAACGATCCCATCGGCCGCCTTGCCCGTCAGCGTCATGATTTGCGGCAGGTTATCCATCACTTTGCCGAGCAGTTTTTCAAGCGGCCCGGCAAGACCTGCCGCGAGATCTCCGCCAACCTTTTGGGTCACGATATTCTGCACGGTTGTCAGGCCATTAACCGCCGTCATATAGCGGTGTCCGGCCGGGGCAGAGGCACCTGCGTCGAACCCCACCTGCGAAGCCATTTTGCGATAATCCTGCAGATAGCCGCTAAACCCCTGTCGCATGGCGTTCAACGTGTCGCCGTCGATACCCAGCGCTTTTGAAAGCTTTTGCGCCTTATCCAGCGGTAGCGCGGCCAGCTTCTGGCTGAGCGCGTCGAAAACCTCTACGGTATCGCGCAGATTGCCCTGCGCGTCGCGCGCGTTAATACCGAGTGAGCCCAACAACCCGCCCGCCCCGGTTGCGTTTTGCATCAGTTTGCCGACGTTTTCGAGCGATGCCTGGACATTTCCGGCATCCACGCCTGTCTGCTGAAACGCATAGCCCAGCGCGCTTATTCCTTCAGCGGAAGCGCCGCTGCGCTGGCTGGCGCGCCAGAGCTCATCCAGCCCCCGCGCCGTCTGTGTCGTAAAAGTCAGTACGTTCGCGATGGCGGGCGCGACGGCAAGGCTTAACCTGCGCATGCCCGCCGCCACGTCCGTCGCTACCTGACCTATGTTTCGCAGGCCCGTCTCATCAAGGCGGGCAGCGACATCGGTATTGGCGTGCGCCAGTTCTGTGGCCATTAATTTTCCCTCCAGCGTTCGAGGCGCGCCTGGTTATCCGCTTTCAAATCCAGCCAGTCGTTCATCAGCGCGATATCGCACAGATCCACCGCGCCGGATTTCAGATCGCTCCAGGCGATTCGGAAGGCCTCCGCCGGGCGGAGAATGAATTCCTCCCCGCCTGGCAAGATATCCAGCGTTACGCCGCAGCAGCCCCGGGCGTCGGCGCGCCGGGGAGTTCTTGCAAAAAATTTCCCAGCGAATCGGCCACCACCCGGGCCGCCAGTTGCAGCAGCGTCATCAGGCAAATATCGTCAAACGCCAGCTCGCCCTGTCGGAACACCGGTACCCAGGCTTTCATATGGTCGCGCGACACCGCTGCGAGACAGGGGTGAAGTATGGCGTTGCAGTCTTCATCACTCAGCGCGCTGACGGCTTCGGCTATCTTCGGCAGTAGCGCGGTAAACAGCGCGCCTTCGCCAGCAGCCGATGACTGGACGTCGCGAAAATCCGCCGCCATGCCAGCGAGCACCGGGAGCAGTTTGCGGGAGACTCTCAACTGGTCGAAAACGCTGAGCTTAGCGATACGGTAATTCGCGCCTTTAATCGTGATTTCCATGGCTTAAAACTCCCCCAGCACCTGATCGATTTTGCCGCAATCAAATTTCCACTCGACCACGCCCGCGTCTTTGGCATTCGCGTACTCCGGCATCTGCTGAAAGGCGACAGAACGCGCGGTGGTAATATCACCGGAAGCGGCATTACGAATAACGATGACGTTGTTGCCCCAGAGCGTTGAGGATTGCGTCTGTGCGTTATACGCCAGCGACAACTTTTTATTGGCAGGCGACGTTTTCAGCAGTTTGACGCTAATCGTGCCGCTTTTACCTGGGCGCAGGCTGTGCATGACCTCGCCATCGGCACCTTCGGTCATGGTGTTTTTCGCGCCGGTCATGGTGACCGTGATCCCCTCTTCCGCGACGGAAGAACCGCTACCGAGATCAATAACGCCGGTCGGGCCGGCAAGCGTTGCAGTGACATCAAGAAATGAATAACCAGACATAATGGCTCCTTAGCGAACGACGTTAATCAGGACATCGGCGTAGTGCACCGCACCCGCCAGTTTGCAGCCCACCTGAATGACCGGGGCTTTGCGCGCTTCACGTTCCGACGGCGCCTGGTCGGCGACCGGCGCGGCGTAGACGTAATAGCCTTTAGTCAGGGTATCGCCGGAGGCCAGCTCGCCGACGTCGCCGCCATTCCAGACACCCGGTGCGATAAGCCCACTGGACAGCGCCTGATCCAGCGACTGCTCGACATTCGCCAGCAAGCGCGTAACACCCGCGTCGGTCTGCGGGATTTTGGTGGTACTGGTGTACAGAAGGTTAAAAAGGTTGGTCTGCACGTAGTTTTGCAGCCAGTCGAGGCCGTGGCGTTCGTCGATGAAATCGCCGTTGCTCATTACGCCTTCCTGAATGATGGCGGTGTCATTGTTGTAGTTAACAAAGACGTTGCAGTTTTTACTGCGCAGCGCGCTGGCCGCGTTCTGCGACAGATTCTCGGCCGTAATGCCCGGTTCCTGTTTGAATTTCAGCGTAATGGCCGTGTTATTGCCGTTGAAATTAACCGTAAAGACGCGACCAAACAGAGAGGCGGCCGCGAACGGTTTACTGCTGGAGTACTGGATAAATGTCCGGGCGAACTTTGCGGCTTTAAGCTTCGAGGCCAGATCGGCCTGGCTTGCGGCATCCAGTACACGGGTGTCGGCAATCGTGTGTCCGAAAATACGCGAGACGGAATCCGTCTCGATCACGTCCGCCACTGCCAGTACGTCTTCAGATGTCACGTCGGTATCTGCGGCCACCAGGCCGTACCAGTCGCCGGAACGCGCGGCCAGCGTGCTGACACACTGCGCCAGCGTTTCGTTGTTCTGGCCTGCCACTATCGTGGCGCCTGCGCTTTCGCTAAGCCCAAGAAGTACGGCAAGATCGTTGCCGGTCGCGGGCGCTTTGGCAAAGCCAACGGCGCTGCTTTCACCCGTAGTGGTTGAAGCCATAACAAAGCGACCTGCGCTGGGGTCCCAGCGAATAACCGCGCCGGTCAGCGCCTGCTGAATACGTGCGGCAACGCCGGACAGCGTAGTTTCTTTCGTAAGATCGATACTGCTAAGCGTTTTGTCTTTACCATCCACCGTCAGCGTCATGCCACCAGCCGAGATCGCGGTAAAACGCGCCAGCGTTTGTTGCTCTGGCGTCAGGATAGCGCCACGCAACCGGGCAGCGGCGGCGGTTTTCAGCCAGCGGCCGATCCACAGACGCGTCGGGCGCGGCGCCTGCTGGAAGTAGAGGCTGGCGGCCTGATATTCCGGCGTCTCCAGACCAAAATCGGCACTCACGCCGCTGATATCGGAATAGGCGCGCAGACGCTCACCGCTGTCGATAACGTCGCTCGCGCCGACAACCAGAAGCGCGCCGAAGCTGCGGGTCTGTGCCGCGCGCGCGGCCATGCTCACCGTCACATTGACGATGTCAGAAACAGGTAAACCCTGTGACATAGTTTTATTCTCCAAAGAAAGCGACCGGAGCGGTCGCCAGGGATTTGATGTGATACGTGCGGGTATAAATGCGGCTCAGGGTGACCGTAATCCGGTAACGCCGATGCCAGTGGTTATCGATAAGCTCAGGAACACAAATGACGGGCGTACACGCGCAGACCGCGAGCCCCGACCGGTTAAGCTCATCCTGATTCTGCGTGACCGCCAGACCGTCGCGAAACTGCGTGGCGAAGGCGGGCGCGCCTGCGCCTGAAAAAAGACACTGCACCTGAAGCTGCTCACTGACGGTAAGCAGATCGTCATCGGCATTGAGTGGCGCCCAATATGGCGGCGCGGCGTGGATCTCCGTAATGCCGAAGGCGCAGCCTGGCGTGTCTGCAAGCGCAGCGGTGTCTTGCCATAACGGCGTTACCGCCGCCTCTGACAGGCCGCTGACGCCCGCGATCCATCGCGTCAGTTCCCGATTAAGCGTGCTCTCCCAGGCGGGCGGCGAGCCGGTGGGCGTCAACCATCCCGCAGCAGTGGTATCATTGCTCACTTACTGCTCCTTTTGTGAGGTAACCGGGCATTCCCGCCTGACATACTCCTGAAGGCCGCCGAGCTGGCGCGTGACGACGGCGATGGCGGTTCTGAGACGGAAATAATCCCGTTCAGCGGCGTCAGTAAGTCGGGGGCTGGCGCCATCATCCACGCGGGTGGCGGCGCCGGAGGCACGCAGGCAGGTGGCGTTGAGGCGCAGCCGCTGACGACCAACAGCCACATCGCGCTCAAGCGTATCAATCGTTTCCCGGGCATGGTTAAGTTCTCTGGTGTAGCGAGTATCGAGCTGCGCCGTCTGACGCAGGCTCTGCTGAGTGTGTGAAAGCTGGCGTTGCGCAAGAGAAAGCGCGACGCGGGACTGTATTAGCTCGCTGCGGGCATGATGTAAGGCAAGCAGCAAACTTCCCACCAGCGCCAGGAGCGTAAACCAGGGAAACAGCCGACTCGTCAGGGCGCGCCATAACATAGCTGCCGCTCCATTTCCCGACGCGTGATAAGCCCCTGCCACTGGCGCCCTCCCGCCCAGGTCCAGCGGCGCAGCTCGTCGCAGGCGCCGGTCAGATCGTGACGATTAAGTTTCGCAAGCAGCGTGGAACGACGAAATGCGCTGACGCCGACGTTGTACGTAAACGAATAGAGCGCGGCTTTCTGGTAATCGTTAAGCGTTACCCGAACCCCGCGGTTTACCGCCTCGACAGCAGGCTGCATATGCTTTGCCAGTAGTACCCTACATTCACGCTCGCTGTAGGTTTTGCCGGTGATGACATCCACACTTGTTATACCGGCGCAGATCGTCGGAATGCCCACCGGGTCCCGATAAGGCGTAAGCGACACGCCCTCTTGCTGCTCAATAAATGCGCTGGCTATCGCCACTGGCCCGCCAACCGAGGCAGCAATCAACGCCTTGCGAAGCGCTTCAGGCATTTTCATCGCGATCCTCCGTGCGCTCTGCGCCCTCGTTAAAGATGGAAGCTATCGCCCGGCGATCCGCCGCCAGGGGCTGCGCTGCGCTTTTCAGATACTGCCTCAGGAGCGCGGTTCGTTTACGCTCCTCCGCCAGCCGCGCCTGTTGTGCCCGGCGTCTGGCGTTATAGGTCTTAATAGTGAAAAAAGCAGAGAGCGCAGCCCCCAGAGTGAAAACGTAGTCCTGAAGCGAAAGCACAGAGAAAAAGCCGAGCAGCACGCTCCACCCATACGTCAGGGCGTGCCCTTCTCCTGGATTCATTAATGCCTCCCTTCATGGGAAGAAAAGATAAGAGATCGCTACAGCCACATTCGGTGCTGGTAGCGGTTGTCAACCTGGGGAGCCCGACGGGTTTCGGGAAGCAGCACCGCGACCACCCAGTGCAGGTAGTCGGCGCTCAGCTGCCGGACGGTTTCTACCCGCCGCGCGTGGTATAAAGAAATAAGGTCATCAGCCTGCTGGCTGGTCAGATCATGGTAATAAAACCACGTTTTACGCATGTGTCCCCCTTGCGCCCTTTGCCGGGCGTGCTGGTGATTTGAAGGCGCAGACGCGCCACTCAACCGAAAGCGAGGGGAAAAGTGAAACCTGCGCCTTCGGAAAACCCGATAAAAGGCGGCAGGGGGAGGAACACTCCGGGCAGCCCGTAGCGGGTATTTACGCCAGATTCATCGTGTGTGAAATCAGGCGTATGGCTTCTCAGCCACGTTTAATACCGCGTTGTCGGCGGCCCGGATTGTTAAAGAGCGGTGTCGTGTTGAAGAGGCTTTATAAACGCTCTTTCGCAGCGACAAATTCACTCTATCAATCGCTTTATCGATTTGCAATCGCTTTTTCTATTGATTGTCAAAAAATCGCTCAGGCGATACACTGAAGTCAGAAGCCACGAGGATCTGACAATGAATTTTTCCGAGCGCCTTGCGAAAGCGATGGCCGACGCAGGGTATACACAAGGCGCGCTGGCGAAGGCTGTCGGCATGGCGCAAAGTAGCGTCAATAAACTGCTCAATGGGGCGAACGGCTCGCGTAACACTGTCGCGCTGGCGAGGATACTGGGCGTTAGCCCCGAGTGGCTCGCTGATGGGCAAGGCCTGATGCGTCCGCTTACGACAGAGCGCAAAAGCGCCGCCGCATCGGGTGCTGATGTTTATCGCGTGGAAGTGTTTGATGTCCGTGCCAGCGCGGGTAGCGGCGTGATGATTCGTGACGAGTTTATCGAGACGATTAAGTCGATTGAGTATTCTTCAGAAGAGGCTCGCTCGTTGTTCGGCAGCCGTCCGGCTGACCACATTAAGATGATTGCCGTGAATGGCGATTCGATGTCAGGCACCTTTGAGCCACGCGATCAGATCTTTGTCGACGTAAGCGTCGATTTTTTCGACGGTGACGGAATCTATATCTTTACGCTGGATAATTATGTTTATATCAAACGCTTACAGCTTCAGCATAAGCGTCTGGCGGTTATCTCGGATAACAAAAAATATGAAACCTGGTACATCACAGATATTGATGAGTCAGGGCTAAATATTCGCGCTAAAGTGCTGGTGAGCCAGTCCCGCGCGTATAAATTTCACGGCTAACCCCTGCTCACGCCGGAGACCCTTTTTTCTTCGGTGCTCTCCATCGCTCTGATTACGCCATCAACCCGCGCCAGTCGGGTGTCAATCACTTTATCTGCAATATATCATCGCTTTTACGATTGAAACCGGTAATCGCCTTATCTATATTTACTGAATATATATACAGTAAATCGGCGCATAACGCGCCTGTAATTCAAAAAGGAGGGTTGAATGGCAGAGATTCATTTTGGCGCAAGCGTGAATGCAGATAACGCACGGGCACGCAGGCATCAGCGACGTCGTCTGGCGGCGCAGGAAAAAGAAACGATGGAAAGGATCATGGATGAGATTTTTGGCGCAATACAGCCGCCACTGGCGTATACCACGGCGCGGCAACCGGTAAACCGGATAGATAAAGCGACTCGCCTGCCCACTTTGCGCGAAATGCGCAGCCAACCATCGTCCGTCGAATCGCAGCGTAAGGTCAGGCGAACGTCCGGGACGAGCACAGGCAGAGCGCATGAAAAACGCCAGCGTTTCAGCCGGCCGCTGGTTTGACACAGCTCCGTTTTAATGAGTACAGAAATGGCTAAAGGCTTTTCAGGCGTTGTTAAGAGGCGGTGCTACCACATTCTTCATCGATAATCGTCTGAACGTAGAGCGATAACCTGAGGGTATTCTGGAGCGGGCAAAGCATAATCTTCCTGCTCCAGCGCTTTCGTTATCTTACAGCCCAGAAAAAGGTCAGACATATTGCAGCAAAATTTGCAGGTGGAATGGCAACGTTTTCAAATGTGTATTCGTTAAAAATGCCAATAACGTACGCTCACTATTTTTGACAAGCCATACATTTACCTGGAACTAACAAATAAGGTAGGGCTTCAATTGATTCAGCCCCTGAAGCGTGCCGCACAGGGCAAAAACCGGGGCATTTTCCGCACGATAAAAAGCGCCTCGCGGGAAAGCGTCGCCAGAGGGTCGTTTATTGACATCAGATTGTTTATTCTCAGCGGTTCAACGCCAAAAGGAGAGGCTTTATAGCTGGAATATTCTACGTTAATGGAATTGATACGAAATTGAGTTACCAGGGAACCGGGAGGCTTGCCGACAACGTTCTTATTATCTCTGCCAATGCTCAACCGTTTGGGAAACACGACCTTCACTGTGATCTTTCGAATCCAACACTTTCAAAGTGTTACTATTATCAGACCAGCCCGCAACCGGAACCCGTAAAAGCAAACATAACAATTACCTGGCGGGATGAGAAATTTATTGAGTTAATCTGGACTGAAAATGCAACCAGATGGGAAATTGAGGGAGGATTGCCTGACGCTGTTACGTCTGAAAATAGATCAAGTGGACAGCGCAGGTTGACCTTATCCCTCTCAGAATCGGAGCCCGGAATTACCGCGGCAGCAAGAGCGGATTATCCGTTTTTGCTGCATCTTGCGAGCCTGGATTGCATTCCTCTTTAGTTCCCGGAAGATAAAAATTGCCGTTCTCATCAGGATCCGTTCCTCCGGGACATCCTGCGCGCCCCGATGAATGATTGGTACTGCCGCCATCCGAACCATTTCCGCCATCGGCACCCTTTGCAGCACTGGCGGAAACAGCAAATAGCGCGAAAAAGCAGATCAAAATGTGTTTACTCATGTGTGCATCTCCCTGGTTGAATCTCTGTCGCCTGTATCTGTGTAGGTATACTCTGCTACGTAGCGTGACAGCATTACTTTGGTTCAGAAGCACGCCCTAAAACTATTAAAGGAGATGTTCCCTGAAAACCGTCGAAATACTGCAATACACCTTACGCAAAGGCACAGGTCGTGCTTTTCACACCATCATGCAGGATAGTAGCGTTCCTCTCCATCAGCGGCACGGCATCGATGTGGTGAGGTTTGGTCATTCATTGCATGACCCGGACTGCTACTGTCTGATTCGCGCCTTTTCCGATCAGGAAAACATGGCGGCGGCGCTGGAAGCCTTTTATGCCAGCGATGCGTGGCGCCATGGGCCGCGAGAAGCGATTGTGAATAGCATAGAAACCAGCCACAGAACGCTAATGACATTGCCCGCCGCAAGTGTCGAAGGGCTCCGTAACGTGTAGCTGGCGTTGCAGGCTCTGTATCACATGTCGGGGGAAGCAAATGTCGGCAACGTTAGAACGCTTCGGCGCGCAGCCGGAAACGCGCCCTTCATTTATTCAGCGGGCGCGTAAAAACCCAGGAGAGTGAGATAAAAAATTGATACCTCTGGCGTGATTCGTATGGCTCTGGACTCCTGATGGCGCCGTTAATTATTCAGCATTAGTCTGATGCCGCAGTAAATTATTCAGCATTAGAATGGCTACCGAAATCCCCCCCACTTCCCAGAGAAACGCTATGAACACCAGGACACTGCTTGTAGGTTTTTTTCTGTTTGCTGGCTCGCTGAATAACGCGATAGCAGACAACTGCAGGGCCAATATTTATGGCGGAGAGGATTGCCGCTATGACAATGGAACCACATCAAGCAGCAGAGCCAACATTTTCGGCGGGCAGAACACCAAATATAGCGACGGCAGAAGCTCAAGCAGCCGTCCCAATATTTTCGGCGGAGAGGATACCCGAAACAGCGATGGCAGCTCTTCAAGTAGCCGCGCCAATATCTTTGATGGTCAGGAAACGCAGTACAGCGACGGCCGCTCTTCCAGCAGCCGCGCCAATATCTTCGACGGCCTGGACACGCAATACAGCGACGGCCGCTCTTCCAGCAGCCGTGCGAATATCTTCGACAGCCAGGACACCATAAATAATTAATCGCTATTGGGCATCAGCGCTGACAGGCGATGGCCGCCTCTCTGCTGGTGCCGCGAGCTTAATCAAGCCGCAGCGATGGCGAACTCATGCGCTATACAACGTCATTGCATAATGATGTGGCGGGGATTATTACGTACGAACGGAAAGTTAGAGAGATTCTGGAGCGGGCGAAGGGAATCGAACCCTCGTATAGAGCTTGGGAAGCTCTCGTTCTACCATTGAACTACGCCCGCGATGAGGTGCGTTAAGCATTATAGGCCTTAACCCATTGCTGGCAAGCCCCTGGCTCGTTAACTGACGGATTTATAAGCAACCGCCCGCACGCAGGCGGGCGGTATAACGTTAACAGGAAGGCGATTTGCCCTGCGGCGGCAGGTAACGCAGCGGATCGATAGCGGTCGCACGGTAGCGCAACTGGAAGTGCAGACCGACGGAATCCGAGCCGGTGCTGCCCATCGTCGCGATTTTCTGCCCCGCCTTCACCTGCTGGCCGTTGTTCACCAGCATCGTGTCGTTGTGCGCGTAAGCGGTAATGTACTCTTCATTATGTTTAATCATAATGAGATTCCCGTAACCGCGCAGCTGGTTGCCGACATAAACCACCCTGCCCGCCGCTGAGGCGTAAATCGGCTGACCACGGCTCCCGGCGATATCAATCCCTTTATTGCCGCCGTCGGCCGTTGAATACCCCATCACCACTCTACCGCTGGCTGGCCAGCGCCAGCAGCGTTGGCCCGGCGGCGGCGCGTCCACTTTCGGTAGCGAAGCGGTTTTGCGCGCAGGCGTTGTCTGTCGGGAGGCGGTTTTACGCGAGGAGGATGCGCCGGAAGTATTGCTGACGCGCAGCCGCTGCCCGACCTCAATCGTATAAGGCGCAGAGATGCCGTTCAGACGCGCCAGGTCGCTGACGCTGGTACCCGTAATGCGGGAAATGCGATAGAGGGTGTCGCCTCGTTTCACCGTATAGACAGAGCCGCTGTAGCCGCCTTTTGTCGCGTCCGAAACGCCCGCCTTGTTGCTGGAACAGGCGGTCAGAAACAGGCAGAACAATAAACACAGCGTGTTAAATATCGTGCGGGCGGGCGGCCAGTCCGTGTTCAAAACGGCTCCTTAATTCAGTGACACCTCGAAATAACGGCGCTTATCTTAACAGCTCCCTCCGGATGACCCAAACCCGTATCCATAAAAGAAAAGCCGCGCCCCCTGATAGAGAGCGCGGCTTTAACGGTTACGCCAGACGGCTTATTTTACCGGACGCATGGCCGGGAAGAGGATCACGTCGCGGATGGTGTGGCTGTTGGTAAACAGCATGACCATACGATCGATGCCGATGCCGAGGCCTGCGGTCGGCGGCAGGCCGTGTTCCAGCGCGGTCACGTAGTCTTCGTCGTAGAACATCGCTTCGTCGTCGCCTGCATCTTTCGCGGCAACCTGATCCTGGAAGCGCTGCGCCTGATCTTCAGCGTCGTTCAGCTCGCTAAAGCCGTTGCCGATTTCGCGGCCGCCGATGAAGAATTCAAAGCGGTCGGTGATTTCCGGGTTTTCATCATTGCGGCGCGCCAGCGGAGAAACTTCTGCCGGGTATTCGGTAATGAAGGTGGGCTGAATCAGGTGCGCTTCGGCCACTTCTTCGAAGATCTCGGTCACAACGCGGCCCAGGCCCCAGCTTTTCTCGATTTTAATGCCGACCGCCTGGGCAATGCCTTTTGCCTTCTCGAAATCATCCAGATCCGCCATATCGGTTTCCGGGCGATATTTCTTGATGGCTTCGCGCATGGTCAGTTTTTCAAACGGCTTGCCGAAATCAAACGTCTCTTCGCCGTAAGGCACTTGCGTGGTGCCGAGCACCTCTTGCGCCAGGGTGCGGAACAGAGATTCTGTCAGCTCGATCAGATCTTTGTAATCTGCATACGCCATATAGAGTTCCATCATGGTGAACTCAGGGTTATGACGTACAGAGATGCCTTCGTTACGGAAGTTACGGTTGATCTCAAACACGCGCTCGAAACCGCCCACCACCAGACGTTTGAGGTACAGCTCCGGCGCGATACGCAGGTACATGTCGAGATCCAGCGCGTTGTGGTGCGTCACGAACGGACGCGCGGACGCGCCGCCCGGGATCACCTGCATCATCGGGGTTTCAACTTCCATAAAGCCGCGGCCGACCATGAACTGACGGATACCCGCCAGGATCTGCGAACGCGCTTTAAAGGTCTTGCGGGATTCATCGTTAGCGATGAGATCAAGGTAGCGCTGGCGGTAGCGCGCTTCCTGATCCTGCAGGCCGTGGAATTTATCCGGCAGCGGGCGCAGCGCTTTGGTCAGCAGACGCAGCTCGGTGCAGTGAATGGAAAGCTCGCCGGTTTTGGTTTTAAACAGTTTACCGCGGGCGCCCAGGATATCGCCGAGATCCCATTTTTTGAACTGTTCGTTGTAGACGCCTTCCGGCAGATCGTCGCGCGCCACGTAGAGTTGAATACGGCCGCCAACATCCTGCAGCGTAACGAAAGACGCTTTACCCATAATACGACGGGTCATCATACGGCCTGCCACGCAGACCTCGATGTTCAGCGCTTCCAGCTCTTCGTTTTCTTTACCATCGAAGTCAGCGTGCAGTTGGTCTGAGGTATGGTCGCGACGAAAATCGTTCGGAAACGCGACGCCGTGTTCGCGAAGCGCAGCCAGCTTCTCGCGACGCGTTTTCAGTTCGTTATTAAGATCGACCGCCGCTTCTGCGCCTTGTGCTTGTTGTTCAGACATGTTGGTTCCTCATAACCCTGCTTTCAGACTTGCTTCGATGAATTTATCCAGATCGCCGTCCAGCACCGCCTGTGTGTTGCGGGTTTCAACGCCGGTGCGCAGATCTTTGATACGGGAATCGTCCAGCACGTAGGAGCGGATCTGGCTGCCCCAGCCGATGTCGGACTTGTTATCTTCCAGCGCCTGCTTCTCAGCATTTTTCTTCTGCATTTCCAGCTCGTACAGCTTCGCCTTCATCTGCTTCATGGCCTGGTCTTTGTTTTTGTGCTGAGAACGGTCGTTCTGGCACTGCGTGACCGTACCGGTCGGAATGTGAGTAATACGCACCGCGGATTCCGTACGGTTAACGTGCTGACCACCCGCACCTGACGCGCGGTACACGTCGATACGCAGATCCGCCGGGTTGATTTCGATATCAATATCGTCTTCCACTTCCGGGTAGACAAACGCGGAGCTGAAAGAGGTGTGGCGACGGCCGCCGGAGTCGAACGGGCTCTTACGGACCAGACGGTGTACGCCGGTTTCCGTGCGCAGCCAGCCAAACGCGTAATCGCCGGAGATTTTAATGGTGGCGGATTTCAGGCCAGCCACTTCGCCTTCGGACTCTTCAATGATTTCTGTCTTAAAGCCGCGCGCTTCGGCCCAGCGCAGATACATACGCAGCAGCATGCTAGCCCAGTCCTGCGCTTCGGTGCCGCCGGAGCCCGCCTGGATGTCCAGGTAACAGTCGGCGCTGTCATATTCGCCGGAGAACATGCGGCGGAATTCAAGCTGCGCGAGTTTGGCTTCCAGCTGGTCCAGCTCGACCACGGCTTCATTGAAGGTTTCTTCATCGTCCGCTTCAACGGCAAGTTCAAGCAGGCCCGCTACGTCATCAAGCCCCTGAGACATTTGATCCAGCGTCTCGACGATAGCTTCAAGGGATGAACGCTCTTTACCCAGCGCTTGCGCGCGTTCGGGCTCGTTCCAGACGTCCGGCTGTTCCAGCTCGGCGTTTACTTCTTCAAGACGCTCTTTCTTAGCATCGTAGTCAAAGATACCCCCTAAGAACGTCTGAGCGCTCCGTGAGGTCCTGAATGCGGTTCTTTACCGGGTTAATTTCAAACATGGCTGTAGAATCTTTTAGTGATGAAGATGGGCAAAATGCGGTCGTAAAACGGAAAGTTTACCGGATTTACGCCGCCTTTTATAGTTTATCCTGGCGCTAAACGGGCCAGAGATGGTCGATAATTAATTGCAGGCTGCGGTTGCCGCGAAACTCATTCACATCAAGCTTATAGGCAAGCTCCACTTCGCGCACGCCAGGGTCGGGCCAGCAGGTGGTATCGACGTTAAATGCGATGCCGTCAAGCAGCGGCCCGCCGCCGACCGGCTCCAGCATCAGCTTGAGGTGACGCTCGCCGACCAGTCGCTGTTGCAGAATGCGAAAACGCCCGTCAAACAGCGGCTCCGGGAACATCTGCCCCCACGGGCCCGCGTCGCGCAGCATTTCCGCCACTTCCAGGGTCATCTCCTGCGGCGCAAGCGCGCCGTCGGACCAGATTTCGCCCTGCAGCATCGCCGGATCTAACCAGTCGTTAACAAGCTCCGCAAAGCGCGCCTGAAACTCCGGGAAACGCGCCTCTTCAAGGGAGAGCCCCGCCGCCATCGCATGGCCGCCGAACTTCAGCATCATGCCAGGATAGAGCGTGTCGAGGCGCTCCAGCGCGTCGCGCATATGCAGGCCTTGCACCGAACGCCCCGAGCCTTTGAGTATTCCCTCGCCTGCGGGCGCGAACGCGATAACCGGACGATGAAAACGCTCTTTGATACGCGAGGCGAGAATGCCAACCACGCCCTGATGCCATTCGGGATGGAAAATCGCAACGCCGCTTGGCAACGCTTCACCGCTGCGTTCAAGCTGCTGGCAGAGCGTTAATGCTTCCGCCTGCATCCCCTGCTCAATCTCTTTGCGGGTCTGGTTCAGCGCGTCCAGCTCGTTTGCCAGCATGCGCGCTTCGCCGATGTTGTCGCACAGCAGCAGCGCGACGCCGACGGACATATCATCCAGCCTGCCTGCCGCGTTAAGCCGCGGCCCCAGCGCGAAGCCGAGATCGCTTGCCGTCAGGCGGTGCGCCTCTCGGTTGGCTATCTCAAGCAGCGCGCGAATGCCGGGACGGCATTTCCCGGCCCGGATGCGGCTCAGCCCCTGCCAGATAAGAATGCGGTTATTGGCATCCAGCGGCACCACGTCTGCGACGGTGCCGAGCGACACCAGATCGAGAAACTCCGCGAGATTCGGCTCCGGGATACCCTTTTCAGTAAACCAGCCGACGCTTCGCAAATGCGCGCGCAGCGCCAGCATCAGATAAAACGCGACGCCGACGCCTGCGAGCGATTTCGATGGAAACGTACACTCCGCGAGATTCGGGTTGATGATAGCGCCCGCGGCCGGGAGCGTATCGCCGGGTAAATGGTGATCGGTAACGAGCACCGGAATGCCCAGCTCATGCGCGCGCGTAACGCCCGCGTGGGAGGAGATGCCGTTATCGACGGTCAGGATCATCTGCGCGCCGCGCGCGTGGGCCTGATCGACCACTTCCGGGCTAAGACCATAGCCATCATCAAACCGGTTAGGCACCAGGTACGCTACGTTGCTGCCGCCCAGCGCGCGAAGCGCCAGCACGCTCAGCGCGGTGCTGGTAGCGCCGTCAGCATCGAAATCGCCGACCACGATAATGCGCAGCCCTTCGCGCAACGCGTCGTGCAGCATCGCCACCGCGTCATCAATACCGCAGAGTTGCTGCCAGGGCAGCAGGCCTTTTACGCTGCGCTCAAGCTCCTGCGCGCCGCGCACGCCGCGGCTGGCATAGAGCCTGCGGAGCAGCGGCGGTAAGGTATCCGGCAGCGTAATGGATTCATCCGGGGAGCGCCTGCGAAGTTGTGTCTGTTTGCTCACCCGTTACTTTCCGCTCGCCTGAAGCTGTTTTTGATGCTCATCCAGGAATGCCTTCATCTCTTTGGGCCCCTGATAACCCGGCACCATCGCGCCGTTGCTCAGCACAATCGCTGGCGTGCCCTGTACGCCAAACTGCACGCCGAGCTCGTAATGTTTCGCGGTGTCAACATCACAGCTTGCCGCCGCGACTTTGCCGCCGCCCATCGCGTTATCGAAGGCTTTATTGCGGTCTTTCGCGCACCAGATAGCCTGCATATCTTTCGCAGGCTCGCTGCGCGGCCCCTGACGCGGGAAGGCCAGATAGCGCACGGTGATGCCCAACGCGTTGTAGTCTTTCATCTCTTCATGCAGCTTATGGCAGTAGCCGCAGGTGATATCGGTAAAAACGGTGATGACATGTTTTTCCTGCGGCGCTTTATAGACGATCATCTCTTTTTCGAGCGCGTTGAGTTTGGTCATCAGCATCTGATTGGTCACGTTGACAGGCTGGCCGCCGCTGACGTCATACAGCGGGCCCTGGATGATATGTTTGCCGTCCTCGGTGACATAAATTACGCCGCTTTCGGTCAGCACGGTTTTCATGCCTGCCAGCGGAGAGGGCTGAATCTCGGCATTCGCCACACCCAATTTGGTCAGCGACCGCTTGATAGCCGCGTCATCCGCCTGGGCAAATCCTGAGAAAGCCGCCAGCGTAACGGAGAGCAGCGCAATAGTTTTTTTCATAACGTGTCCTTAAATTCTGCACTCACGCTCTGGGGTGGTGCTGTTGATGAAGTTGCCGCAACCGTTCCGTCGCCACGTGAGTGTAGATCTGCGTGGTGGAAAGATCGCTATGGCCTAAGAGCATCTGTACCACGCGCAAATCGGCGCCATGATTTAACAGATGCGTGGCGAACGCATGGCGTAAAACGTGCGGCGAAAGCTTTTCACTATCGATGCCCGCCAGTTGAGCATAATGTTTGATGCGATGCCAGAAGGTCTGACGGGTCATTTGTCGGGCGCGGTTGCTCGGAAAGAGGATATCCAGCGACTGCCCGTTAAGCAGCCATGGGCGGCCGTGCGTCAGGTATTGCTCAACCCAGTAAACGGCCTCTTCGCCAAGCGGCACCAGCCGCTCTTTATTGCCCTTACCGATAACGCGTACCACGCCCTGTCGCAGGCTCACGTCGCTCATGGTCAACCCAACCAGCTCAGAAACGCGCAACCCGGTGGCGTACAGCACTTCCAGCATGGCTTTATCGCGCAGTTCGATAGGCTCTTCAACCGTCGGCGCCTGCAGGAGCCTGTCTACCTGAGCCTCGCTTAAATCCTTCGGCAAACGCTGCGGCAACTTTGGCGACGCCAGCAGCGCGCTCGGATCGTCATCGCGAATTTTTTCACGGTAGAGATGCTGAAACAACCGACGCACGGCGCTGAGCATTCGTGCGGTGCTGGTCGCTTTGTAGCCGCCCTCGACGCGCTCTGCGAGCAACGTCTGGAGGTCGCCACTCTGTACCGTCGCAAGGGACAACCCGCGATGGTGCAACCACTCCACGACCATGCTGAGATCCCGCCGGTACGCGCTCAGGCTGTTCTCGGCCAGGTTGCGCTCAAGCCAGAGCGCATCGAGAAATTGTTCGATACGGGCTAAATCCTGTTCCACTGCCACCTCACTGACGTTCTCGTCGCTGCATTATGCCTGACTGGAAGCGGGATCTGATACACTGGCGCTTCTGCACAATAGGAAATGAGACGTTATCGTTATGAACATTGGTCTTTTTTATGGTTCCAGCACCTGTTACACCGAAATGGCGGCTGAAAAAATCCGCGATATTATTGGTTCCGAACTGGTCACGCTGCATAACCTTAAAGACGACTCGCCGACGCTCATGGAACAGTATGATGTGCTGATCCTCGGCATTCCTACCTGGGATTTCGGCGAACTCCAGGAGGACTGGGAGGCCATCTGGGAACAGCTGGATGCGCTCAACCTCGACGGAAAAATCGTGGCGCTGTACGGCATGGGCGACCAGTTGGGTTATGGCGAATGGTTCCTTGACGCGCTCGGCATGCTTCACGATAAATTGAGCCCTAAAGGCGTGAAGTTTGTCGGCTACTGGCCTACAGAAGGCTATGAGTTTACCAGCGCGAAACCCGTTATCGCAGATGGCGAGCTGTTCGTCGGCCTCGCGCTGGATGAAACCAATCAATATGATCTGAGCGACGCGCGTATCGAAAGCTGGTGCGAGCAAATCCTTGGCGAAATGGCGGCGCACTTCTCCTGAGTTTGCCAGGGCTTCGTCAGCGGTTGTCGCCTACGGGCTGTTGCAGCAACAGCCGACGTAAATCGCGCCACTCCGCCGCCGTCATACTGTCTGACGCCAGCCACACATGATGGCTGCGCGTCGTTTTCGGATGACGCAGCCGCAGCATCATTCCACTACGCAGCATCCAGGGCGTGGCGCAGATATGCCAGTCGACGCCCTGCCAGCGCAACTGATAATCAGCTGTCAGGCTGACCTCTCCCTGAAACGCATTGATACGCCGCTGGCTGCGCACGCAGTCAAACACTACCAGAGACAGCAACAGCATCCAGACTGGCAGATACCGCAGCGGCCACGGGAGCAGTAAAATAATAACGGCCACGGCGCCATGCAGCAGCAGCGATACCCACTGCGAGCGCCATGACACGCGAAGATCAGAGTGCCACAGGACCACGTGCCTGATTCCGCTGTTGGATCAATTCCACCATCCGCGCCAGTTCCGCATCGGCAGGTTTACCGTGATTCATTAGCCAGTTGAATAAATCAGGATCATCACACTCCAGCAGGCGGACGAAGACGCGCTTGTCTTCCTCGCTGAGGGAGTCGTAGTCGTGCTCAAAGAAAGGCATGATGGAAATATCCAGCTCGCGCATACCTCTGCGACATGCCCAGTGAATACGGGCTTTATTATTAATATCCATGTCTCTTACCTGCTAAACCACCATTGAATGACGATGGGTAGTGTAACCCGTTTTTCATGCATCCTTCAGCCCAATATGAGTATTTGCGAGGCGTTATCCTGAATATGACTTTCCCTGTGCAACCGACATTTTTTCTTTCGAGCCGTCTCGAAGAATGCGTTAACGGCACAAAAGGGGATGCTAAAAGGCTTGCAAACTCCGCTGGCTCTTTAACAATATGAAGCTATCTCTCCACTCGCGTGGACCATTATTGCGATAGCACACTGGGACTTTATTTATGGCATTCACTCCATTTCCTCCCCGTCAGCCAGCCGCCAGCGCGCGTCTGCCGCTGACGCTCATTTCGCTGGAAGACTGGGCGCTGGCGACGATAACCGGCCCGGACAGCGAAAAGTATCTGCAAGGCCAGGTGACGGCGGACGTTACCGAACTCGGCGAGAATCAGCATCTGCTGGTAGCGCACTGCGATGCCAAAGGCAAAATGTGGAGCAACCTGCGCCTGTTCCGTCACGACGACGGTTTCGCCTGGATTGAACGTCGTAGCGTGCGTGACACCCAACTCGCGGAAATGAAAAAGTACGCGGTTTTCTCAAAAGTGGCCATCGCGCCGGACGACAACGCCGTGCTGCTGGGCGTCGCGGGTTTCCAGGCGCGCGCGGCGCTGGCGAACCACTTTACTACACTCCCGGATGAGCAAAACCCGCGTGTGGTGGACGGCGCTACCACGCTTCTGTGGTTCGGCCTGCCGGCAGAGCGCTTTATGGTGATTACCGATGCTGACACCGCAAGCCAGCTTACGGAACAACTGCGTGGCGAAGCACAGCTCAATGCCAGCGCGCAGTGGCTGGCGCTGGACATCGAAGCCGGTTTCCCGGTAATTGACGCGCCTAACAGCAACCAGTTCATTCCGCAGGCCACCAACATTCAGGCGCTGGGCGGTATCAGCTTCAAAAAAGGCTGTTATGCAGGCCAGGAGATGGTGGCGCGGGCGAAATTCCGTGGCGCTAATAAGCGCGCGCTCTGGTATCTGGCGGGGCATGGCAGCCGCGTGCCGCAGCCTGGCGAAGATATTGAAATGCAGATGGGCGAAAACTGGCGTCGTACTGGTACGGTGCTGGCGGCCGTGCAGCTGGATGATGGCCATCTGCTGGCGCAGGTGGTCATGAATAACGATCTGGAGGCCGGTACGCTCTTCCGAGTCCGTGAAGAGACCGGCGCGCATACATTACACATTGAGCCGCTGCCCTACTCGCTCGAAGAGGCATAACCGCCTTATGCCTGTATAAGGGCAGTCACGCCGCCAGGTGGCATCAGCCGCCTGGCGGACAGTTTGTGAAGAAAGCAGAAGTCAGTGACAACGGTTAGCGCGGCGCGCAAGCCTCAGCGAATGTAGAGGTAGATGGCCAGAAAGTGACAGACGCTACCGCCCAGTACGAAACCGTGCCAGATGGCGTGGTTATATGGGATCCGTTTGCAGACGTAAAAAATGACGCCCAGCGAATAGATGATGCCCCCGGCGGCAAGCAGCGTCACGCTGGCAGGCGCAAGCTTCATCACCATCTGATAAATCACAACCAGCGACAGCCAGCCCATCAAAAGATACGTCACCAGCGACAGCACCTTAAAGCGATGCGCGATGGTGAGCTTAAACAGGATGCCGAGCAGCGCCAGGCCCCAGATAACGACCATCAATCCATGCGCCAGCGGAGATTTGAGCCCCACCAGCAAGAACGGGGTATACGTGCCTGCAATCAATAAGTAAATCGCGCAGTGGTCAAACTTTTTAAGCCAGATTTTGGCGCGCGCGTGCGGTATAGCGTGGTACAGGGTAGAGGCGAGGAACAGCAAGATCATGCTGCCGCCATAGAGGCTATAACTGGTAATGGCGATGGCGCTGGCATTGCTGTCCACGGCCTGGATGAGTAACAGGACCAGCCCGACTATCCCGAACACCAGCCCTATCCCGTGACTGATGCTGTTGGCTATTTCCTCAGCCAGTGAATATCCCTGCGCAAGTAATGGTTTACGAACCATGTGGCGACTCCGGTAAAACTGAATAAAAAAAACGCAGCCCACATAGCCTAACTGAGAATGATTCCAGTGAACACCTGTTCGCTAAAATAAATCTGTGGCAGTCCGTAAACCTCTGGCGCACCGGCTATCGCCGCCCTGCTTACCGCCTGCCGCTGATCGATAATTCACTCAGCAACCTTTTTAAAAGCAATCACATAGAAATCGTTAAGCCCAGGGTAAATCGCTGTGATGACATGTTTAAGTTCAGCCAGCGTCATGTTCTCCTGACGCGCGTGTTCATCGTTCAGCTCAGCAAGGGTGACCGGCGTCACGCTCAGCACCTCAAGGGTGCAGAAATAGCCGTTATCTTCATAGCGCCCGGTGCGCAGCCGCTGGCCTGGGGTGAAGTGCGCTTCACTGCCGTCACGAATGGTGATCGTTTTGGTCCCGGCGAGGATATCCTGCTGGAAACGGGTATAGAAAGTGATGTCGTTTTTCATCATGCGTCCCTTAAAAGTAACGGCTCATCATAAGCCTGACGCCGCACGGGCGCTATCCGCAGACACCCCCAACACGCATAAAGAGTGGCGCACGTCGGTGTGATTTATGGCAGCATGAGCGAGCCGATGCCGCTGACGCCAGCGCCGGAGCCCGAACGCATTAACCAAAGGATGTTGTGCCGTGACGATGTTTACCCATTCCGCTGTCGCCAGCCTCAATAATCTTGAGATGATGGTTTACAATTTTGTGGTCAAAAACCGCGATAAGGTGATGTACATGACCATTCGCGAACTGGCGGATGCGGCGGGTGTATCCACTACCACCGTGCTGCGTTTTTGCCGCAAGATGAATTGCGAGGGGTACTCCGAATTCCGCGTGCGCTTTAAATTATATCTGGAACAAAATGAACCGCAGCAGGCAAATTTTGGCGCCAGCGAAATAATTAGTTTTTTCCGAAGCGTGAATAATGACGAATTTGATGCACTACTGGAGCAGGCGGCGGAAATAATTTTACAGTCTGAACGTATTATTTTTGTCGGCGCAGGAACATCCGGCGCGCTGGCAAAATATGGCGCAAGGTTTTTCTCAAACGTCGGAAAATTCAGTAACCATATTGACGATCCTTATTTTCCGGTAACCAGCGACATGGCTAAAAATGCGCTGGCGATTGTGCTGTCAGTTTCCGGTGAGACGGAAGAGATCCTGCGTTTCGCCAGCCAGTTCAGCCTGCACAACTGTAAAGTACTCTCTGTGACCAGCCACGAGAACTCATCACTGGCGAAGCTTGCTGACTTCAATCTCTCCTGGCATATCCCGCAAACGCGCATTGCGGGCGTGTATGATATTACCACGCAGATCCCCGTCATCTATATTCTCGAAACACTGGGACGCAAGCTGGCGAAAAAACTGGCATAAAAAAACATCCTGTTTTTCATTTGTAACAAGTCACGCCATACGCTATTTGTTATAGCGTGACTTTTCACTTCCCTTTGTTAGACTCGCAGCCAGCCTCAATTAATTTATCGTTATTATTCCCCTTTACTATTTCTGTTAATGAGATGACACGATGAAAAAACTTACATTACCGAAAGACTTTTTATGGGGCGGCGCGGTTGCGGCGCATCAGGTAGAAGGCGGCTGGAACCAGGGCGGCAAAGGGCCGAGCATTTGTGACGTGCTGACCGGCGGCGCGCATGGCGTACCGCGTGAAATTACGCAGAGCGTCGTGCCGGGCAAATATTACCCGAACCATGAAGCCGTCGATTTTTACGGACATTATAAAGAAGACATTAAACTCTTCGCCGAAATGGGCTTTAAGTGTTTCCGCACGTCGATCGCCTGGACGCGGATTTTCCCCAACGGCGATGAGACGCAGCCCAATGAAGCGGGGCTCCAGTTCTATGACGATATGTTCGATGAGTTGCTGAAATACAACATTGAGCCGGTGATTACCCTCTCTCACTTTGAAATGCCGCTGCATCTGGTGCAGCAGTATGGCGGCTGGACGAACCGCAAAGTGGTGGATTTCTTTGTCCGCTTCGCCGAGGTGGTGTTCGAGCGCTACAAAAATAAGGTCAAATACTGGATGACCTTTAATGAGATCAATAACCAGCGCAACTGGCGCGCGCCGCTGTTTGGCTACTGCTGCTCCGGCGTCGTCTACACCGAGCACGACAACCCTGAAGAGACGATGTACCAGGTGCTACATCATCAGTTCGTGGCAAGCGCCATGGCGGTGAAAATCGGCCATCGCATTAACCCGGCGATGAAAATCGGCTGCATGCTGGCGATGGTGCCGCTCTACCCGTTCTCGTGCAAGCCGGAAGACGTGATGTATGCGCAGGAATCGATGCGCGAGCGTTATGTGTTTACCGATGTTCAGTTGCGTGGCTATTACCCGTCTTACGTGCTGAACGAATGGGAGCGTCGCGGCTTTAACATCAAGATGGAAGCCGGCGATGATGCGGTTCTGCGTGAAGGCTGCTGCGATTATCTGGGTTTTAGCTATTACATGACCAACGCGGTCAAAGCCGAAGGCGGCAGCGGCGATGCGCTCAGCGGTTTTCAGGGTAGCGTGCCGAACCCGCATGTGAAAGCGTCTGACTGGGGCTGGCAGATTGACCCGGTCGGCCTGCGTTACGCGTTGTGTGAGCTCTACGAGCGTTATCAGAAGCCACTGTTCATCGTGGAAAATGGCTTTGGCGCTTATGACACCGTGGAAGCGGACGGCAGCATTAACGACGATTACCGCATCGATTACCTGCGCGCCCACATTGAACAGATGATGAAAGCGGTGACGTATGACGGCGTCGATCTGCTGGGCTACACGCCGTGGGGCTGCATCGACTGCGTTTCTTTCACCACCGGTCAGTACAGCAAACGTTACGGCTTTATTTATGTGAACAAACACGACGACGGCACGGGCGATATGTCACGTTCGCGCAAGAAGAGTTTTGCCTGGTACAAAGCGGTGATTGCAAGCAACGGCGAGACGCTCTGAGTCCCCTATCCCCTGATATTCGCGCCCGGTTTGCCGCCGTGGCGCGGGTATCTGGCGGGCGCGCTGCGCTTACCCGAAACACCCCGGCAGCGCCCCTATTTCCCGCCCGCCAGATCGAGAAAACTCCCCGTCACGTACGAGGCTTTGTCGCTCAAAAGCCAGGCGATCGCTTCTGCGACCTCTTCCGGTTGTCCGCCGCGCTGCATCGGCAAGGCGGATTTCACACGGTCAACGCGCCCGGGCTCGCCGCCGCTGGCGTGAATATCGGTATAGATAAGTCCCGGACGCACGCCGTTAACGCGAATACCCTGCGCCGCAACCTCCAGCGACAGCCCAATCGTCAACGAATCCACCGCTCCTTTTGATGCCGCGTAATCGACATATTCGCCAGGCGCGCCAAGCCGCGAGGCGGCAGACGACACATTCACAATCGCGCCACCCTGCCCGCCGTGATGATGCGCCATTCGCTTCACCGCCTCACGGCAGCACAGAAAATAGCCCGTCACGTTGGTAGCAAGCACCTTGTTGATACGCTCCGCGGTCAGATTCTCCGTCATGCATTGGGTAAACAGAACGCCCGCGTTATTGACCAACGCGCAGAGCGGCTCGTCCTGCTCGTCAATCGCCCTGAACATCGCCATCACCTGCTGCTCGTCACTGATGTCGGCCTGAATGGCAAATGCGCGACCGCCGCTGGCCGAGATCCGCGCCACTACCTCCTGCGCCGCCGCGGCGTTATGCAGATAATTCACCGCCACGGTGTAGCCCTGCGCGCCCAGCAGGAGCGCCGTCGCTTTGCCAATGCCGCGGCTCGCGCCGGTGATAAGTGCAACGGACATACTTCTCTCCTTTTCATCGTGTGGGATACAGAAAGCTTGCAGTACCTTACCCATCCGCGTGACACAGGGACACTCTACCAATCAGGTAGTGTGGCTATAAAAGCGGGCAGCGCGTAATAAAAAAGGGCGCCGAAGCGCCCTTTGTGATGTGACTTCTTGTGCCTGATGTTACTGGTATTCGCTCATCGGCACACAGGAGCAGAAGAGATTACGGTCGCCGTAGACATCATCGAGACGCTTCACGGTCGGCCAGTATTTATTCTCAAAGCCCGCCGGGAAGGCCGCCAGCTCGCGGCTGTAAGCATGGTCCCACGCCTGCGCCAGTTCGCGCTGTACATGCGGCGCGTTTACCAGCGGGTTGTCGTCCTGCGGCCACTCGCCCTGCGCCACGCGGTCGATTTCACTGCGGATCGAAAGCATCGCGTCGATAAAGCGGTCCAGCTCGGTTTTGCTTTCCGATTCCGTCGGCTCGACCATCAGCGTGCCCGCCACAGGGAAGGACATGGTCGGCGCGTGGAAACCGTAGTCGATAAGGCGCTTGGCGATATCCAGCTCGCTGATACCGGTCGTCTCTTTCAGCGGACGAATATCCAGAATGCATTCGTGCGCCACGCGGCCATCGCGGCCGGTGTAGAGCACCGGATAGGCGTCTTTCAGGCGGCTGGCGATGTAGTTCGCATTGAGAATGGCCGTCTGGCTCGCTTTTTTCAGCCCCTGCGCGCCCATCATGCGGATATACATCCAGCTTATCGGCAGGATCGACGCGCTGCCGAACGGTGCGGCGGAAACCGCGCCCTGCGAAGTCAGCATGCCCTCAATCTGCACCACGCTGTGGCCCGGTACGAACGGCGCCAGATGCGCTTTCACGCCAATCGGGCCCATGCCCGGACCGCCGCCGCCGTGCGGAATGCAGAACGTTTTATGCAGGTTAAGGTGCGACACATCCGCGCCGATGTAGCCCGGCGAGGTGATGCCCACCTGGGCGTTCATGTTGGCGCCGTCGAGGTAAACCTGGCCGCCGTATTGATGCACGATGTTACACACTTCGCGGATGGTTTCTTCATACACGCCGTGGGTGGACGGGTAGGTCACCATGATGCAGGAGAGCTTATCGCCCGCCGTTTCAGCTTTGGCGCGCAGATCGGCGAGATCGATATTGCCCTGCTTATCACAGGCGACCACCACCACCTGCATCCCCGCCATCTGCGCCGACGCCGGGTTGGTGCCGTGCGCGGAGCTCGGGATAAGGCAGATATCGCGATGGCCTTCGTTGCGGCTCTCGTGATAATGGCGAATCGCCAGCAGGCCCGCGTATTCACCCTGCGCGCCGGAGTTTGGCTGCATGCAGAGCGCGTCGTAGCCGGTGAGTTTCACCAGCCAGTCGGAGAGCTGGCTAATCATTTGCAGATACCCTTCCGCCTGATCCGCCGGACAGAACGGATGCAGCTCGGCGAATTCCGGCCAGGTGATGGGGATCATTTCCGCCGCCGCGTTAAGTTTCATGGTGCAGGAGCCAAGCGGGATCATCGCCTGATTCAGCGCCAGATCTTTACGCTCCAGGCTGTGCATATAGCGCATCATCTCGGTTTCGCTGTGGTAGCGGTTAAAGACCGGATGCGTCAGGATCGCGTCGTCGCGAAGCATCGCGGGCGGAATCGAGCGGCTGTCATGCGCCACGTCTTTATCCAGCGCGTCGATATCCACCGCCGCGTCGTCGCCCGCGATCGCGCGAAGCAGCGCCAGCACGTCGGCGCGGGTGGTGGTTTCATCAAGCGTGATGCCCACCGCGCCCGGAATATCGCTGCGCAGGTTGATTTCACTGGCTTGCGCGCGCGCCAGCACAGCGGCTTTATCCGCCACGTCAACGCACAGGGTATCGAACCAGGTGGCGTGACGCAGCTTCAGCCCTTTCTGTTGCAGGCCCGCGGCCAGGATATCGGCGAAACGGTGAATGCGGCTGGCGATGCGCTTCAGCCCTGCCGGGCCGTGGAATACGGCATAGAGGCTCGCGATATTGGCCAGCAGCACCTGAGAGGTACAGATGTTGGAGTTCGCTTTCTCGCGGCGAATGTGCTGCTCGCGCGTCTGCATCGCCATACGCAGCGCGGTGCGTCCGGCGGCGTCTTTCGACACGCCGATAATGCGCCCGGGCATAGAGCGTTTAAATTCATCGCTGGCGGCAAAGAACGCGGCATGCGGGCCGCCGTAGCCCATCGGTACGCCGAAACGCTGGGCGGAGCCGAAGACGATATCGGCGCCCTGTTTACCAGGCGCGGTCAGGAGCACCAGCGCCATAAAATCGGCCGCCACGCTCACAATCACTTTGCGGGATTTCAGCTCGCTTATCAGTTCGCGGTAGTCATGCACTTCACCGGTAGTGCCGACCTGCTGCAACAGCACGCCGAAGAGATCCTGATGATCGAGCGCCTTTGGCGCGTCATCGACGATCACCTCAAAGCCGAACGTTTCGGCGCGGGTGCGGACTACATCCAGCGTCTGCGGATGCACATCGGCGGCCACGAAGAAACGGTTGGCGTTTTTCAGTTTGCTGACGCGTTTGGCCATCGCCATGGCTTCCGCCGCCGCGGTGGCTTCATCCAGCAGCGAGGCGGAGGCGATATCCAGCCCCGTCAGATCCAGCGTTACCTGCTGGAAATTCAGCAGCGCTTCAAGACGCCCCTGCGACACCTCTGGCTGATACGGCGTATAGGCCGTGTACCAGCCCGGATTCTCCAGCATATTGCGCAGGATAACCGGCGGCGTGTGCACCGCGGTGTAGCCCATGCCGATATAGTTTTTAAAGCGCTTGTTGCGCCCGGCGATGGCTTTGAGCTCCGCCAGCGCGGCGAATTCGGTGGCGGCGTCGCCGACATCGGGCGGCGTCTCAAGCTGGATATCCGCAGGAACGATTTGCGAAATCAGCGCATCCAGCGAGTCCGCGCCAACGGTGCGCAGCATCTCCTGCTGCTGGTCAACACCCGGTCCGATATGGCGCTCGATAAAAGCGTCGCGATTTTCCAGGTGGCTCAGGGTCTGGGTCATGGGCGATATTTCCTGAAACGTGCAGTGAGGCAAATAAATGCGATGGTAAGTCGTGCTCCCGCCGGGAGCGGCGCGGGCGAATGCGGTGCCCGCGCGTGCCCCTGACGTTACGCAGGGGCGTGGTCCCGTGAATTACTCGTCTTCTAACAGCGCTTCATACGCGCTGGCATCCAGCAGCGCGGCCACTTGGGTCTCATCGCTGGCTTTGATTTTGAAAATCCAGCCCTGGCCGTACGGCTCGCTATTGACCAGCTCGGGTGAATCGCTCAGCGCGTCGTTGACGGCCACGATCTCGCCGCTGACCGGCGCGTAGATGTCGGAAGCGGCTTTGACGGATTCCGCGACAGCGCAGTCGTCGCCCGCGTTAACGGTCGTGCCCACATCCGGCAGGTCGACAAACACCATGTCGCCCAGCAGCTCCTGCGCGTGCTCGGTGATCCCGACGGTGTAAGTGCCGTCAGCTTCTTTACGCAGCCATTCGTGTTCTTTGCTGTATTTCAGTTCGTTTGGCACATTGCTCATTGCTTCTCTCCTGATAACAAAACTTACTGCGTGACCGGCTTCCCGGCGCGCACGAAAACGGGTTTAGTGACTTTCACGGGCATTTCGCGGTTGCGGATCTGCACAATGGCAGTATCGCCGATACCCGCAGGAACGCGAGCCAGCGCAATGCTGTAGCCAAGCGTCGGCGAGAAGGTGCCGCTGGTGATAATGCCTTCGCGGGCGTTGCCCTGGTCATCGGTGAAACGCACCGGCAGTTCGCCGCGCAGCACGCCTTTTTCCGTCATCACCAGACCAACCAGCTGTTCGGTGCCGTTTTCACGCTGGGCTTCCAGCGCGTCGCGGCCGATAAATGCGCGATCTTCTGGTTGCCAGGCGATTGTCCAGCCCATGTTGGCGGCGAGCGGCGAAACGCCTTCGTCCATCTCCTGGCCGTAAAGATTCATGCCCGCCTCAAGACGCAGCGTATCGCGCGCGCCAAGGCCGCACGGTTTTACGCCCGCTTCCACCAGCTGGCTCCAGAATCCGGCCGCTTTTTCATTCGGCATCGCGATTTCATAGCCCGCCTCGCCGGTGTAGCCGGTAGTGGCGATAAACAGGTCATCCGCCTGCACGCCAAAGAAGGGCTTCATGCCGTCTGTCGCTTTACGCTGCGCGTCGTTAAAGAGTGTGGCGGCTTTCGCCTTCGCGTTCGGCCCCTGGACGGCAATAAGGGAGAGATCGTCGCGCACGGTCACGGAAACGCCATACGGTTCGGCGTGCTCATTGATCCAGGCGAGATCTTTTTCACGGGTGGCGGAGTTCACCACCAGGCGGAAATAGTCTTCTGTCATGAAATAAACAATCAGATCGTCAATCACGCCGCCGGAGGCGTTGAGCATGCCGGTGTAGAGCGCTTTGCCCGGCTGGGTCAGCTTCGCCACATCGTTCGCCAGCAAGTAGCGCAGGAATTCGCGGGTACGCGCGCCGCGCAGGTCGACAATGGTCATGTGGGAGACATCAAACATCCCCGCGTCGTTACGTACCGCATGGTGTTCATCAATCTGCGAGCCGTAATGCAGCGGCATCATCCAGCCGTGGAAATCCACCATGCGCGCGCCGCAGAGGTTGTGCTGTTCATACAACGGGGTTTGTTGAGCCATCTTTTCCTCATCCTGTCAGCCGGGTTGGTGTGGGTTTCAGACGGCGCAACGCCCTGAATGAAACCCGGCGTCGACGCCGATCCCGGCGGCAACGCAAACGTTATCTTGCGTCTGAACTTATCACCGAACGGGGGCGTAAACCATAAGGCACGCTGGGCCATCAGATTAGCTTATGACCAGAAATCGTTTTACATCCCGCAGCATGAAACACTGCCTGAAAGGTTTCAGGCGCGACCAAAACGCTAACGCTTTACCGTGTTTTCAAAATAAGCGGGCAGAAATCGCTGTTTTGAGGGGAAATTCATGGAAGAAAAAATTTCGAGAGATTAAAAAAACTAATCCGAAAAAGAGAGTGAAATTAGAATATTTCAAACGGGGAGAGACTTCTCTTTCCGGGGACCGGAAAGAGAAGTGTGACGTAGTTAACGCAACCACTCCGGCAGATCGTTAAGCCCCATCGCCTGGCGAATCAACTGTGGTTTAACACCTGGCAGTTTATCGGCAAGCGTTAAGCCCAGATCGCGCAGGAGCTTTTTCGCAGGATTCGTGCCGGAGAAAAGCTCGCGGAAACCCTGCATACCCGCCAGCATCATCGCGGCGGCGTGCTTGCGGCTGCGTTCGTAGCGGCGCAGATAAAGATGCTGCCCGATATCTTTGCCCTGCTGATGCAGACGGCGCAGTTCGCTTATCAACTCCGCGGCATCCATAAAGCCGAGGTTAACGCCCTGCCCGGCCAGCGGATGAATGGTGTGCGCCGCGTCGCCGACCAGCGCCAGACGGTGCGCGGCGAACTGGCGCGCGTAGCGGCCGGTAAGCGGAAAGACCTGCCGCTCACGCTCAAGCGCGCATAAGCCGAGGCGATTATCGAACGCCACGCAGAGCGCCTGATTAAACGCCGACACCGGGGCCTGCTGCATCCGGTCGGCTTCCTGAGGAGAAAGCGACCAGACGATAGAACAGAGATGCGGGTCGCTGAGCGGCAGAAACGCCAGAATGCCGTCGCCGTGGAACGCCTGGCGCGCCACGCCGCCATGTGGTTCATCGGTGCGGATCGTGGCGACCAGCGCGTGATGCTGGTAATCCCAGGACGTCAGCGGGATTTCCGCCTTCGCGCGCAGCCAGGAGTTTGCGCCATCGGCGCCGACAACCAGACGCGCCGTCAGCATGTTGCCGTCTTCCAGCGTGATAAAGGCTTCGTTTTCGCCCCAGGCGACCTGTTGCAGCGTCGCGGGCGCCATCAGCGTCACCGATTTGCACTGCTGCGCTTTTTGCCACAGTGCGTAGTGAATCACCTGATTTTCGATAATGTGCCCGAGATGGCTGAAGCCGAACGCCTCGTCATTAAACGCGATGCGCCCGAAGCTGTCTTTTTCCCAGACTTCCATGCCGTGGTACGGCGCGGCGCGCTGGCGAATAATGGCGTCCCAGACGTCGAGCCGTTTGAGCAGGGCTTCACTGGCGGCGTTAATTGCCGACACGCGCAGCGCCGGAGGCGCGCTCGCGTCCAGCGGTTCCGGCGCGCGCTGCTCCAGCACCGCGACGCGCAGCCCGCTGCCTTCCAGCCCGCAGGCCACCGCCAGCCCGACCATGCCGCCGCCGACAATCGCTACATCTACACTTTGCACATTCGACTCCTTAGCGCGGCACCCAACCGAGGGTGCGTCTGGCCAGCGCGTCACGCGCCGGGGTAAATAAATCCATGGCCATCAGGCCAAGGTTGCGCCCGACCACCAGCGGCGACCAGCGGTTGGCGAACAGCTGCACCAGCCCGTCGGTAACGCCGATCGTCGCGGCTTTATCCTGCTCGCGGCGTTGTTGATACGCGCCAAGCACCGGATACGCGCCGATATCCTCGCCGCGCGCGAAAGCCTGCGACAGCGTCTCGGCGAGCGTCATCACATCGCGCAGCCCAAGGTTAAACCCCTGCCCAGCAATCGGGTGCAGCGTCTGGGCGGCGTTGCCGACCAGCGCCGTGCGGTGCGAAATCACGCGCGACGCGAGGCTTAACGCGAGCGGATAACCGCTGCGCGCGCCCGCGTGTGTGATACGCCCCAGCCGCCAGCCAAAGGCGGCCTGGAGTTCCTGGCAAAAACGCGCATCGCTCCAGCCAAGCACTTCAGCCTGTTTGTCGAGAGGATGGCACCAGACGAGCGAACTGCGACCGCCCGACATCGGCAGCAATGCCAGCGGGCCGTGTTCGGTAAAACGCTCAAAGGCGCGCCCCTGATGCGGCAGCGCAGTCGCGACATTCGCAATGATTGCCGCCTGATGGTAAGGCTGCTGGCGCCATTCGATGCCGCACTGCGCGCCAATCGAGGAGCGCGAACCGTCGGCCGCGACCAGCAGTTGCCCTTCCAGGGTGTCGCCGTTATCAAGCTGTACGGTGACTGCTTCTTCACGACGGGTAATGCTCGTCACGCGCGCCGGGCAGTGCAGATGAACGCCCGGCGCCTTGCGCAGCAGGTTGAAAAGCCGCTGACCGGCGTCGTGCAGCTCCACGACATTCCCCAGCGCCTGTGTCTGGTAGTCGCGCGCGTTCAGCGTCACAAAACCGGCGTGACCGCGATCGCTGACATGAACGGTGGTGATAGGCGTAGCGCAGGGCGCGAGCGCCTGCCAGACGCCAACGCGCGCCAGCTCGCGGCAGGTGCCGTCGGCAAGCGCGATGGCGCGAGCGTCAAACCCTGGATGCGCGGCGGATTCCGGCGCGCTGGCTTCCACCAGATGCACCGGCAGCGCGCCATGGGTAAAGCGGGAGATCGCCAGCGCAAGCGTCGCGCCAGCCATACCGCCGCCAGCGATAATCACGCTCATGAGCGCGGCGCTGCCGCCATCAGCGCTTCGATATCGTCCGCCGATTTCACCACGCTGGCGGTCAGGTTTTCATTGCCGGTTTCCGTGATGACGATGTCGTCTTCGATACGAATACCGATACCGCGGTATTCTTCAGGCACGTCGGCGTCCGGCGCGATATAAAGCCCCGGCTCAACGGTGATGACCATGCCTGGCGCCAGGATACGCGAGCGATCCGGGCCGTAGAAGCCGACATCATGCACATCCAGCCCCAGCCAGTGGCTGAGCCCGTGCATAAAGTACGGACGATGCGCGTTTTCCGCGACCAGCTGCTCTACGTCGCCTTTGAGAATGCCAAGCCCAACGAGCCCTTTCACCATCACGCGCACCACGTCGCCGGTCACATCCTGAATAGAGGTGCCTGGACGGAAGAGACGCAGCGCCGTTTCCAGCGATTCCAGCACGATGTCATACACCGCACGCTGGGCAGGCGTGAATTTACCGTTGACCGGAAACGTGCGGGTGATGTCGCCCGCGTAGCCTTTGTATTCGCAGCCCGCGTCGATCAGGACCAGGTCGCCGTCGCGCAGCTGGCTTTCGTTTTCGGTGTAATGCAGGATGCAGCCATTTTCGCCGCCGCCCACGATGGTGTTGTAGGAAGGAAAGCGCGCGCCGTGGCGGGTGAATTCATGCAGAATTTCGCCTTCCAGCTGGTATTCATACATGCCCGGACGGCACGTCTGCATGGCGCGTATATGCGCCAGCGCGCTGATTTCACCGGCGCGGCGCATGACGGCCAGCTCTTCCGGGGATTTAAACAGGCGCATTTCATGTACCCAGGGGCGCCAGTCGGTGAGCGTGGCGGGCGCGGATAGATTCTGACGTGCGCCGCGGCGCAGTTTATCCAGCGCAGTGAACACGATGGCGTCGGCGTAGGGGTATTCGCCCTGCGCGTGGTAGACCACATCCAGCCCGTTCAGCAACTGATAAAGCTGCTCGTCGATTTCGTTGAACGCCAGCGCCCGGTCGACGCCAAGCTTCGCCGGGGCCGCCTCCTGGCCGAGACGACGGCCAAACCAGATCTCCGCGGTTTTATCGCGCAGACGGTTGAAGATAACGCTATGACTGTGCGTTTCATCGCTTTTGATAAGCACCAGCACCGCTTCGGGTTCATTGAAGCCGGTGAAGTACCAGAAATCGCTGCTCTGGCGGTAAGGGTATTCGCTGTCGGCGCTGCGCGTCGCTTCCGGCGCGGCGAAAATCAGCGCCGCGCTGGCCGGGGCCATTTTCGCCAGCAACGCCTGACGGCGTCGCAGAAACTCTTGCTGTGTCATTGCACCTCCTGAGTAAACGAATTTTAGTGAAGCGTGGGCTTTTTCACTTCCGGCGCGGTCGGTGACTGGCGCGTAAAGGTGTCGTGGCAGAGCAGCGCCGCGACGCGCACATACTCGATGATCTCCTCAAGCGACATCTCCAGTTCCTCCTGATCTTCGCCTTCGTCATAGCCGAGCTGGGCGATGTTGCGCAGATCGTCGATGGCTTCGCCGGTTTCGCCAGTGATTTTGTCGAGCTTCGGCTGCGTCACGCCGAGGCCCAGCAGGAAATGGTTCACCCAACCTGCCAGCGCGTCAGCGCGATCAAAGACCGACACGTCGTCGCCGTCCGGCAGCCAGAGCTGGAACATAAAACCGTCATCCTCCAGCGTATCGCTGGTGGCGGCGTGCAGCTGACGCAGCGCCTGAGCGAGCTGCTGGCCGAATGCCAGCCCCTCGTTGGTCAGGTCGTGCAGCAGCGGTTGCCAACTGCTGTCATGATTGCCGCCGCACAGGATTCCACTGATAAGGCCGTGCATTTCTGCGGGGGTCAGGCCCACGCCTTGCTGATTGAGCAACTGGCCGACCTCGTCGTAACCAGGCATTTCGTTCTGTATAGACATGCGCATTCGTCGTCGTTGGGAGGAGGAGTTCGTGTTATGCTACCACTTCGTGCCCTGGTGATACCAGAAAAGGGCTTGTGTCTTCATATCAGGGTAGCTATAGTGTCGCCCCTTCGCAGCCCCGGCGCGAATGGTTGGCGAGTCAACAGCAGGAAAGTGGAATGTCTGCACAACCAGTCGATATCCAAATTTTTGGGCGTTCACTGCGGGTGAATTGCCCGCCTGAACAGCGAGATGCACTGAATCAGGCTGCGGACGAGCTGAATCAACGGTTGCAAGATCTGAAAGTTCGCACTAGAGTCACCAATACTGAGCAGTTAGTTTTCATCGCAGCATTAAACATCTGTTATGAACTGGCTCAGGAAAAAGTGAAAACCCGTGACTACGCGGCCAACATGGAACAGCGTATCCGGATGCTCCAGCAGACCATTGAACAAGCATTACTTGAGCAAGGTCGCATAAGCGAAAGAGCGGAGCCAAAGTTTGAATAACGCTTCAGGGTTTACTATGGTAGAGTGACCGTGAAGTAAAAAATTTCTCTGAGATGTTCGCAAGCGGGCCAGTCCCCTGAGCCGATATTTCAAAAAAACAGAATGTGACGCTCCACGGTTGGTGAGCATGCTCGGTTCGTCCGAGAAGCCTGAAAACCGTGACGACGCATTCACCTTGAACCACGGGTTCAAGGGTTACAGCCTGCGGCGGCATCTCGGAGATTCCTCCTTCTTTTACTACCATGACACAACGTCCCGTTACTTCAGACCTTCGTCAGAAAATCCGTAAAGAAATCCGCGATAAGCGCCGTGCGCTGACGGCCGACCAACAGGCGCATTTCGCCGAACAGGCTGCCGCGCGTATGCTGGGCTTCGCCCCCGTGGTGGAAGCGAAAAGCGTCGCGGTGTTTCTCTCTTTTGATGGCGAGCTCGATACCCGCCCGCTGATTGAAGGATTATGGCGCGCCGGAAAACAGGTTTGCCTGCCCGTGCTTCACCCTTTCAGCCCCGGCAATTTGCTGTTTCTGCGTTATCTGCCGGACAGCCTGCTCGCCACAAATCGTCTGAAAATCCTTGAGCCTGCGCTGGATGTGCGCCATGTGCTGCCTTTAGACCGCCTCGACGTGCTGATAACCCCGCTGGTCGCGTTTGACCGCGCAGGACAGCGCCTCGGCATGGGCGGCGGCTTTTACGATCGCACGTTGCAAAACTGGCGCGCGCACGGATTCTTGCCGGTCGGCTACGCGCACGATTGTCAGCAGGTGGAAAGCCTCCCGGTGCAGGAGTGGGATATTCCGCTGCCCGCGATGGTGACGCCGACGAAAACCTGGCGCTGGTGAAATAAAAAACCGGGTCGCTTACGCTAACCCGGTTCAAAATGTGTTTCAGCAGGCCGGATAAAATTCCCGGCCATGTAACATCAGTAAAGCAGGCGCGCGCGGATCGTACCCTGAATCGCCTTCATGCTTTGCAGCGCGTTGTACGCGATATCTTCCGGCGCATCCACATCAATCACCACATAGCCCATCTGCGGCGTGGTTTGCAGATACTGCGCCGCGATGTTAATGCCCTGCTCGGCGAAAATCTGGTTGATGGCAGTCAGCACGCCAGGACGGTTTTCGTGAATGTGCAGCAGACGGCTGACGCTGCCGCCGTGCAGCGGCAAAGAAACTTCCGGGAAATTGACCGCTGAGAGCGTCGAGCCGTTGTCGGAGTATTTCGCGAGTTTGCCCGCCACTTCCAGACCGATATTTTCCTGCGCCTCCTGGGTTGAACCGCCGATGTGCGGCGTCAGGATCACGTTATCGAACTCGCACAGCGGCGAATTAAACGGATCGCTGTTGGTCGCAGGCTCAACCGGGAAGACGTCAATCGCCGCGCCCGCCAGATGTTTGCTGGAAAGCGCTTCGCACAGCGCCGGGATATCCACCACCGTACCGCGTGCGGCGTTGATGAGCAGCGCGCCGGGCTTCATCAGCGCCAGCTCTTCCGCGCTAATCATGTTTTTGGTCGAGGCGTTTTCCGGCACGTGCAGGCTCACCACATCACTCATGTTAAGCAGATCGGAGAGATGCTGGACCTGGGTGGCGTTGCCGAGCGGCAGCTTGCTTTCGATATCGTAGAAAAACACGTTCATCCCGAGTGATTCCGCGAGGATACCGAGCTGGGTACCGATATGGCCGTAGCCGATAATGCCCAGTTTCTTACCGCGCGCTTCAAACGAACCCGTCGCCAGTTTATTCCAGATGCCGCGATGCGCTTTGGCGTTCGCTTCCGGAATACCGCGCAGCAGCAGCAGCAATTCGCCGATCACCAGCTCGGCCACTGAGCGAGTGTTGGAGAATGGCGCGTTAAAGACCGGAATGCCGCGCTTCGCCGCCGCGTTCAGATCCACCTGGTTGGTGCCGATGCAGAAGCAGCCGACCGCGACCAGTTTTTCCGCCGCGGCAAAAATCTCTTCAGTCAGATGAGTACGGGATCGCAGGCCGATAAAGTGCGCATCGCGGATGGACGCTTTCAGCTGTTCGCTGTCGAGCGCGCCCTTGTGATATTCAATGTTGGTATAACCTGCAGCGCGCAGATTATCGATGGCTTTCTGGTGAACCCCTTCCACCAGCAAGAATTTAATTTTGTCTTTCTCCAGCGATACTTTTGCCATTTCCCGACCCTGTCTTGTCTGAACTGTTATGAAGCTGAAATAAGCCAGCCTTCTGCCAACATATCAAAATTTGCGTTTCCGGCAATATGAACGTTTGCGTCGCGACGTTGAAGAAACATCACGCAGAGATAAAAGGCAGGAGAAAATGTTGCATGGCAGAAATATGACGGAAGGATTAACAGGATGGAAACAAAAATGTGAGAGATGTCACCAAATTCAGGCGGGGAATTTTTTTTAACCGCAGGGGCGCCGAAGCGCCCCGGTCAGATCATTTCACGATGGTTTTCACGCCGTCGGCGGTGCCGATCAGCGCCACGTCCGCGCCGCGGTTCGCAAAAAGCCCAACGGTGACAACGCCCGGAATGCCGTTAATGGCATTCTCCAGCGCAATCGGATCGAGAATGGCCATACCGTAGACATCGAGAATCACGTTGCCGTTATCGGTCACCACGCCCTGACGATACTCCGGACGCCCGCCGAGCTTCACGAGCTGACGCGCGACCGCGCTACGGGCCATCGGGATCACTTCCACCGGTAGCGGGAAGTTGCCGAGCACATCCACCTGCTTGGACGCATCCGCAATACAGATGAACTTTTTCGCCACCGACGCGATGATTTTCTCGCGGGTCAGCGCCGCGCCGCCGCCTTTGATCATCTGCATCTGGCCGTTGATCTCATCAGCGCCATCCACATAGATGCCGAGAGAATCCACCTCGTTAAGATCGAAAACGGTAATGCCTAAGCTTTTGAGCTTTTCGGTAGAGGCGTCAGAGCTCGAAACCGCTCCTTCAATCTCGTTTTTCATGGTGCCCAGCGCGTCGATAAAATGCGCAGCGGTGGAGCCTGTGCCTACGCCGACAATCGTGCCCGGCTCGACATACTGAAGTGCGGCCCAGCCGACGGCTTTTTTAAGTTCATCCTGCGTCATGAGAATTTTGCCTGTGGTGTAAAAACTGTGACGCATTATAAAACAACCCGTCACGCAATGGGCGAGTCATTCTGCGGCACAGCTCCGATGTTTGCGTTTGGGTCTGTATCCGGTGCAAATTTATGTCATAGTGCGAAACATAACGAGACAGGGAGCACACCACAGAGATGAAACGCCCGGACTACAGAACACTACAGGCGCTGGATGCGGTGATAAGAGAGCGCGGGTTTGAGCGCGCCGCACAAAAGCTGTGTATTACGCAGTCCGCTGTATCGCAACGTATTAAACAACTGGAAAATACGTTCGGTCAGCCGTTGCTGGTGCGTACTGTGCCGCCGCGACCCACCGAGCAGGGGCAAAAGTTGCTGGCCCTGCTGCGCCAGGTCGAGCTGCTGGAAGAAGAGTGGCTGGGCGATGAACAGACCGGCTCGACGCCGCTGCTGCTGTCGCTCGCGGTTAACGCCGACAGTCTCGCGACCTGGCTCCTGCCCGCGCTGGCACCCGTGCTGGCGGATTCGCCGGTACGCCTCAATTTGCAGGTCGAAGATGAAACCCGCACCCAGGAGCGGCTGCGCCGCGGCGAAGTGGTGGGCGCGGTGAGTATTCAGCCTCAGGCGTTGCCGAGCTGTCTTGTCGATCAACTGGGCGCGCTGGACTATCTCTTCGTCGCCTCTAAACCCTTTGCCGATCGCTACTTCCCGAACGGCGTAACGCGCGCGTCGCTCCTGAAAGCGCCCGCTGTCGCCTTCGACCACCTGGATGATATGCATCAGGCGTTTTTACAGCAGAATTTCGATCTGCCGCCGGGCAGCGTGCCCTGCCACATCGTTAACTCGTCGGAAGCCTTCGTACAGCTGGCCCGCCAGGGCACGACGTGCTGTATGATCCCGCATCTGCAGATTGAAAAAGAGCTGCAAAGCGGCGAGCTTATCGACCTGACGCCCGGGCTTTACCAGCGCCGGATGCTCTTCTGGCACCGCTTCGCGCCGGAGAGCCGTATGATGCGCAAGGTCACCGACGCGCTGCTGGATTACGGGCGCAAGGTACTGCGTCAGGATTAAAAAACCCGCCAGGTGGCGGGTTTTTCGTTTACTGCTGCTGTGATGGCGCGTTGGTCGCCGCAGGCGCGGTACCCGGGTTCGCCGTACCGTTCTGCGCCTGAGAAGGCTGGAGTTCAAACACCACATCCACCTGATCGTCAAACTGGATAGTCTGCTGATCGTAAGTGTCCTGCGCGGAGGCCGGCGCCGCCGCTTCGGCTTTCATCATGCGCATCACCGGGGTCGGCTGGTAGTTAGAAACGTGGTAGCGCACGCTGTAAACCGGACCAAGCTTGCTATTAAAGCCGCTCGCCAGTTGCTGCGCCTGACGCACCGCGTCGTCAATAGCCGCTTTGCGCGCTTTATCTTTATATTCATCCGGATGCGCCACGCCCAGGGAAACCGAGCGGATTTCATTGAGGCCCGCTTTCAGCGCGCCATCCAGCAGCTCGTTCAGTTTATCGAGTTTGCGCAACGTCACGTCAACGGTGCGTACCGCGCGATACCCCTTCAGCTGGGTTTTGCCATCCTTGAGATACTCATATTCCGGCTGGGTACGCAGGTTGGCGGCGTTCACGTCTTTTTTCTCGACGCCGTTGTTCTGCAGGTAAGTCAGATACTGCGCCACGCGATCGTCCGCCTGTTTTTTCGCGGATGCCGCGTCTTTCGCAGAGACGTTGACCTCAATAGACAGCGTCGCGATATCCGGTACCGCATCCACGCTCGCCGTGCCGGAGGTGACAATATGCGGGCCGTTGGGCAGTTCATTCGCCTGAACGGACGTCACGCCAAAACCAATCATTGCCGCAAGGGCCATCACTTTAAACTTCACTGTTCTTCCTCCATGCTGCGTGCAAGTAAAACCGCCCGCCAGAGAGAGTCGGGCATCTGCCTGCAAGCTTAGCGGCTCAACGCCGAATGTCCATCAGAGAAGGCTTAGAGGCCGAGCGCGGACAGATGATGTATCCCTTCGCGCGCCAGCTGGAAGGCGATAATCCACATGACCAGGCCCACCAGCAGATTAATCGTCCGTTGCGCTCTTGCGGTGCGAAGACGCGGCGCAAGCCAGGCGGCAAGCAGCGCAAGGCTGAAAAACCAGATAACCGACGCGCTGATGGTGCCGAGCGCAAAGGCGCGTTTCGGAATGGCGTCAAGCTGTCCGCCAAGGCTGCCGAGCACCACAAAGGTGTCGAGATAAACATGCGGATTAAGCCAGGTCACCGCGAGCATCGTGGTGATAATACGCAGCCTGCCCTGGTTGAGAATTTCCGCTGATGCCAGCTCCGGGTTGCCCGCCAACGCGGTTTTCAGCGCCCCGAAACCGTACCATAGTAAAAACGCCACGCCGCCCCACGTCACCAGCGCCAGCAGCCACGGCGACTGCATCAGGATAGCGCTGCCGCCGAAAATTCCGGCGCAGATTAATACGATATCGCTCAACGCGCAGAGCGAGGCGATCATCAGATGATACTGGCGGCGAATGCCCTGGTTCAGGACAAAAGCGTTTTGCGGGCCAAGCGGTAAAATCATCGCCGATCCCAGGGCAAGCCCCTGAAAATAAAAGCTTAACACGTTGCGTTTCCCAAGCGTTATCGTGACAGGCGCTCAGTGTAAGGGCTGCGGTTCATTAGCAAAAACGAATAATTTTAATCACCAATAAGCAATGCTAATAAAGAAGAATAAAAAAACGGCCTGCACCAGGCAGACCGTATTGAGCTTACTGGCCGTCGGCCGGTTTTTCCTTTGGCGCATCAGGCTGCGTAATAATGGCAGACTGCGGCGGCTGTGCTTTTTCTTCAGCCGCGTTGTTGACCGGCTTGTAATGCACATCCATCTGCGGGTAAGGAATACCGATGCCGTTGGCGTCCAGCGTTTTCTTGATACGCGCCAGCACGTCCCAGTAAACTTCCTGCAGATCGCTGCTCTTGCTCCAGACGCGGATCACGAAGTTCACGGACGACGCGCCCAGCTCGTTCATACGCACGGTCATTTCACGATCTTTCAGGATGCGGTCTTCGGACTGAATAATCTCCGTCAGCAGCGCGCGCACTTTATCAATATCCGCATCGTAAGAGACGCCGATGATAAATTCGTTACGGCGTACCGGTTCGCGCGAAAAGTTGATAATGTTGCCCGCGATGATTTTCCCGTTCGGCACCACGACAATACGTCCATCCGGCGTGCGCAGCGTGGTGGAGAAGATCTGAACCTGCAGCACGGAACCGGCGACGCCGCCGAGATCGACATATTCACCGGCGCGGAACGGACGGAAAGTGACCAGCAGTACGCCCGCCGCAAGATTTGAGAGCGACCCCTGCAGAGCCAGACCGACGGCCAGACCGGCGGCACCGAGTACCGCGATGACGGACGCCGTCTGCACGCCGACGCGGCCCAGCGCGGCAATCAGCGTAAAAGCGATGATCCCATAGCGCACCAGGGCTGACAGGAAATCGGCCACGGTGGCGTCGATATGACGGGCGACCATGACGCGGTTTAGCGCATTGGAAATGGCGCGCGCCACAATCATCCCGACGATAATAATGGCGATGGCCGCCACAATATTGACGGCATAGCTGATAAGCAGCGCCTGGTTACGCACCAGCCAGCCGCCGGCGTTATTGATGCTGTCTATTACGTGTAAATCATCCATTCGACATCCTTTCCCCTGGTCGGGTGATTAATAAACTGCCCGGTTTACGGCAGCGCCAGTTGTTAAAGGGTAAACAAAACCCCGGCGCTCTGCCAGTCGGCCACCCGCGAATCAGATTCCGGTATGTTGCTATTCCCAAAAAGAAAAGCCCACCAAAAGGTGGGCTTTTTCCGGCGATGCTGTAAAAAAGCTTACAGTACGTCTACCGCGTTCAGCTCTTTGAACGCCTGCTCCAGACGAGTCACCATGCTCGCCTGCGCAGCGCGCAGCCACACGCGCGGATCGTAGTATTTCTTGTTCGGCTGATCTTCGCCTTTCGGGTTGCCCAGCTGACCCTGCAGGTAAGCTTCGTTTTCTTTGTAGTACTTCAGGATACCTTCCCAGGTTGCCCACTGGGTGTCGGTATCGATGTTCATTTTGATAACGCCGTAGCTGACGGAATCTTTGATTTCCTGAGCAGAAGAACCGGAACCGCCGTGGAACACGAAGTTCAGGCTGTTGTGCGGCAGGTTATGTTTCTTACAAACATATTCCTGAGAGTCGCGCAGGATGGTCGGGGTCAGTTTCACGTTACCCGGCTTGTAAACGCCGTGTACGTTACCGAAGGACGCCGCGATGGTGAAACGGTGGCTGATCGCGTTCAGTTTGGTGTACGCGTAGTCAACGTCTTCCGGCTGGGTGTAGAGTGCGGAAGCGTCCATATGGCTGTTGTCCACGCCATCTTCTTCACCGCCGGTGCAGCCCAGTTCGATTTCCAGAGTCATGCCCATTTTGGACATGCGCTCCAGGTATTTGGAGCAGATTTCAATGTTCTCTTCCAGAGACTCTTCAGACAGGTCGATCATGTGAGAAGAGAACAGCGGTTTGCCGGTAGCGGCAAAGTGTTTTTCACCCGCGTCCAGCAGACCGTCGATCCACGGCAGCAGTTTCTTCGCGCAGTGGTCAGTGTGCAGGATAACCGGCACGCCGTAGTGTTCAGCCATCTGGTGAACGTGATGCGCGCCGGAGATAGCGCCCAGAATGGCTGCCTGCTGGCCTTCGCCTTTGAAGCCTTTGCCTGCGATAAACGCGGCGCCGCCGTTAGAGAACTGAACGATAACCGGCGCTTTTACTTTCGCAGCGGTTTCCAGAACGGCGTTAATGGAATCGGTACCCACGCAGTTAACTGCCGGCAGCGCAAAGTTGTTCTCTTTAGCTACCTGGAATACTTTCTGTACGTCGTCGCCAGTGATGACGCCCGGTTTTACGAAATCAAAAATTTTAGACATATTAACGTTGTCCTGTATGTGTATCTTCGACCGTTGGAAAGGGTAAGCGAGCTGTCAGGCGCGCTGAAAAACAGGCGGGATGCCCCGCCTGCTTACATTATTTCTTCGCGCGCTCTTCGAGCATCGCAACTGCCGGCAGAACTTTGCCTTCCACGAATTCGAGGAATGCGCCGCCGCCAGTGGAGATGTAGGAGATCTTGTCGGCGATGCCGAACATATCGATAGCGGCCAGGGTGTCGCCGCCGCCAGCGATGGAGAACGCGTCGCTTTCTGCGATTGCGCGAGCCACGATTTCGGTGCCTTTACGGAAGTTCGGGAATTCGAACACGCCCACCGGGCCGTTCCACAGAATCGTTTTGGCGTTTTTCAGGATTTCAGCCAGTTTCTCAGCGGAAACGTCGCCCATATCCAGAATCTGCTCTTCATCTTTGATCTCAGTAACAGACTTCAGGGTAGCCGGCGCGGTTTCAGAGAACTCGGTCGCTACGCGAACGTCAGTCGGGACCGGGATATCGCAAGTCGTCAGCAGACGTTTCGCTTCATCAACCAGATCGGCTTCGTACAGGGATTTACCGACGTTGTGGCCCTGGGCTGCAACGAAGGTGTTGGCGATACCGCCGCCGACGATCAGCTGATCAGCGATTTTAGACAGGGAATCCAGTACGGTCAGCTTGGTAGAGACTTTAGAACCCCCTACGATAGCAACCATCGGGCGAGCCGGCTCTTTCAGCGCTTTACCCAGCGCGTCCAGTTCTTCTGCCAGCAGCGGGCCTGCGCACGCCACGTCAGCGAATTTCGCGACGCCATGAGTGGAAGCCTGCGCGCGGTGCGCGGTACCAAATGCGTCCATGACAAACACGTCACACAGAGAAGCGTATTTTTTCGCCAGCGTCTCGTCGTCTTTCTTTTCGCCTTTGTTAAAGCGAACGTTTTCCAGCACCACCAGCTCGCCTTCAGCCACTTCGACGCCGTCGAGGTAGTCTTTCGCCAGGCGAACCGGCGAGTTCAGTTTGTCTTTCAGGTAGTTAACTACCGGCAGCAGAGAGAATTCTTCGTTGTATTCGCCTTCGGTCGGGCGGCCCAGGTGGGACGTCACCATCACTTTAGCGCCCTGTTTCAGAGCCAGTTCGATGGTCGGCAGGGAGGCGCGGATACGCGCGTCAGAGGTGACTTTCCCCTCTTTTACCGGAACGTTGAGATCGGCGCGGATCAGAACGCGTTTACCTGCCAGATCCAGATCGGTCATCTTAATTACAGACATGGTGAATCCTCTCGTTGATTCTTAAAGTTTTGCAGACCCCATACATCGTGGCCTAAGCCGTAATGCATGAAATCTTACCTGAAACCAATAGCTGCCATCGCTAACGTGGTGTCGAGCATCCGGTTAGCGAAGCCCCATTCGTTATCGCACCAGACCAGTGTTTTAATCAGGTGCGCACCACTCACCCGTGTCTGGGTGCCGTCCACAATGGCGCTGTGCGGATCGTGGTTAAAATCTGTTGAGACCAACGGTAATTCCGTATAGTCAACTATACCATGAAATGCACCCTGTGCCGCTTTTTGCAGCAACAGGTTGACTTCATGGGCTTTTACCGGTTTCTGTACCGTCACGCTTAAATCAATGGCCGTCACGTTAATGGTAGGCACGCGTACTGCAATTGCCTCAAAGCGGTCATGAAATTTAGGAAAAATACGCGTTATACCCGCGGCAAGCTTGGTATCGACCGGAATGATGGACTGACTGGCCGCGCGCGTGCGCCGCAGGTCTGGATGATAGGCGTCGATAACCTGTTGATCGTGCATGGCGGAATGGATAGTCGTCACGGTGCCGGATTCAATTCCGAACGCGTCGTCCATCAGCTTGATAATGGGGATAATGCAGTTGGTGGTGCAGGAGGCGTTAGACACAATGCGATGTTCAGCGCGCAGTGCCGCTTCATTGACGCCGTACACAACGGTAGCGTCGAGATCGTTGCCGCCTGGATGTGAGAACAGCACTTTGCGCGCGCCCGCTTCCAGATGGGCGACGCCATCGGCGCGGCTGCCGTAAACGCCGGTGCAGTCGAGCACAATGTCTACATCCAGCGCTTTCCAGGGCAGCGCGATAATATCGCGCTCATGCAGCAGACGAATGACATCATTGCCAATCCAGAGCTGCTCACCTTCCTGACGGACATCCCATGCGAAGCGGCCATGGCTGGTGTCATATTTCAGCAAATGCGCCATGCCCGCAGCGTCGGCCAGCTCATTGATGGCGACCACACTGATTTCCGCGCGACGGCCGGACTCATACAACGCACGAACTACGTTGCGCCCGATGCGACCGAAGCCATTAATCGCTACGCGTAAGGTCATATATCTCCTGCCAGAATCCCGGATGTGAAGAAGCTGACAGAGTAATGCAGCCATCTTCGAAGGGGAATCCTCGCCCGTCACAAACTACAACCGTTTGATGGATTGTCGAACAATCAGTCGACTGAAACGCTTCAGCAAGAATAAGCGAATCATGGAATAAAAGGAATGATTCCGCGGCGAAATGACACTAACTTCTGACCTGCGTCACATTTTTTCTGGAATAAATTCCACTATTGCATGAGCCGTGATGAATAACGGCTGCATAAATCCCGTCAGGTAGATCATTATCGACGTTACGCGCCTGCCGCCGCGCTCTACAATGGTGGCGACTCCACAGTAACAAAGGGACAGTGATGGCGTATCCAGAAGAGTACGAAAACGGTGCCGGTCTGGCTCCTTTACGGGCGCGCTTTCGCGGCTGCCTGCTTGGCGGCGCGGTGGGCGATGCGCTCGGCGCCCCGGTGGAATTTTTAGGCCGGGCGGAAATCACCGCACGCTGGGGTGCGCAGGGCATCACGGATTTTGAGCACGCCTGGGGCGGCGCCGGGAAAATCACGGACGATACGCAGATGACGCTCTTTACCGCCGAAGGTTTGCTGCGGGCCTGGACGCGTGCGGCGATGCGCGGCATCGGCCCGTCATTTACCTCCGTGACCGCGCATGCTTATCTGCGCTGGCTGCTGACGCAGGGCGAACGCAACTGCCACGGTCTGCTTGATACCACTGAGCTTTCCGGCTGGCTTATCCGGCATAAGGCCCTGTTCCATGCCCGCGCCCCGGGCAACACCTGCCTCACGGCGCTGCGCGAGATGCGCGCCTGCGGCGAACCGGCCCGTAATAACAGCAAGGGCTGCGGCGGCGTCATGCGCGTGGCCCCGGTGGGGCTTTTTTACGTGCGATACCCGGGCGGTGATGTATTGAAAGCGGCGTTCGACACGGGCTGTCAGCTCGCCGCGCTGACGCACGGTCACCCGACGGGCGTTCTCACCGGCGGCGTGCTGGCGGCGCTGGTCTTACAGCTCGCTCAGGGGGGCTCCCTTCCTGCCGCGCTGGCGCGTTCTCTGGATTTACTGAAAAGCGCGCCCGATCACGATGAAACAGAACGCGCGCTTGAACATGCGTGCTTACTCGCCGCTTCGCCGCTTGCCCCACAGGAGGCGATCCAAAAACTGGGTGAAGGCTGGGTCGCCGAAGAGGCGCTCGCCATCGCCCTTTATTGCGCGCTGCGCGCCCGCTCGTTTGCAGAAGGCGTGCTGATGGCGGTCAATCACGACGGCGATTCCGACTCTACGGGCGCGATAGCCGGTCATGTTCTCGGGGCGATACACGGGGTAGCGGCCATACCGCAAACGTGGCGGGCGCGGCTTGAGCTTAACGCCGTGATTAAGGAAATGGCGGACGACTTGCTGGACTACCGCGACTGGCCAATATCAGACTACGACAACTCACCGTTTGCCATCGCGATGCGTGAGAAATATCCGGGCGACTGAGCCAAAAAAAACGGGAGGCGCATGGCCTCCCGTTCATTTTATTACGCGTGATGTGCGGTTACAGCAGCGCTTTCGCCTTGCTCACCACGTTATCCACGGTAAAGCCGAACTCTTCAAACAGCTGCTCTGCCGGGGCGGATTCGCCGAACGTGGTCATGCCCACGATAGCGCCGTTCAGGCCAACATATTTGAACCAGTAGTCGGCGATGCCAGCTTCGATAGCCACGCGCGCGCTGACGGCTTTCGGCAGCACGGCTTCGCGGTAAGCGGCATCCTGTTTGTCAAAGACGTCGGTAGACGGCATGGAGACGACACGCGCTTTCACGCCTTCCGCAGCCAGTTTATCGGCAGCGGCGACAGCCAGTTCAACTTCAGAGCCGGTGGCGATGAAGATGATCTGCGGCTGACCGTCGCAGTCTTTCAGGACGTAGGCGCCGCGGGCGATATCCGCCAGCTGCTGCTCGCTACGTTCCTGCTGCGCCAGATTCTGACGAGAGAAAATCAGCGCCGTCGGGCCATCATGGCGCTCGACCGCGTATTTCCACGCGACTGCTGATTCCACCTGGTCGCACGGACGCCATGTGCTCATGTTCGGGGTCACACGCAGCGCCGCCAGCTGTTCAACCGGCTGGTGGGTCGGGCCGTCTTCGCCAAGACCGATAGAATCGTGGGTATAAACCATCACCTGACGCTGTTTCATCAGCGCGGCCATACGCACCGCGTTGCGGGCATATTCCACAAACATCAGGAAGGTCGAGGTATACGGCAGGAAACCGCCGTGCAGCGCGAGGCCGTTCGCGATAGCGGTCATGCCGAACTCGCGCACGCCGTAGTGAATGTAGTTGCCTGCGGCATCTTCATTAATCGCTTTAGAGCCAGACCAGATGGTCAGGTTGCTCGGCGCGAGATCCGCAGAGCCGCCCAGGAATTCCGGCAGCAGTTTGCCGAAGGCTTCAATGGCGTTCTGAGACGCTTTGCGGCTGGCGATTTTCGCCGGGTTCGCCTGCAGGTTCGCGATGAACTCCTGCGCTTTCGCGGCGAAATCCGCTGGCATCTCGCCTTTCATACGGCGAGTAAATTCAGCGGCTTCCTGCGGGAATGCTTTCGCATAGGCGGCGAATTTTTCGTTCCAGGCGCTTTCTTTTACCTGGCCCATCTCTTTGGCATCCCACTGCGCATAGATTTCTTGCGGGATCACAAACGGCTCATATTTCCAGCCCAGCTGTTCGCGGGTGGCGGCCACTTCGGCTTCGCCCAGCGGCGCGCCGTGGGAATCATGGGTGCCTGCTTTGTTCGGCGAGCCAAAACCGATAACGGTTTTGCACATCAGCAGAGACGGTTTGTCGGTGACTGCGCGCGCTTCTTCAATCGCGCGTTTGATGGCGTCGGCGTCATGACCGTCCACGCCGCGCACAACGTGCCAGCCGTAAGCTTCAAAGCGTTTTGCGGTATCGTCAGTGAACCAGCCTTCAACGTGGCCGTCGATGGAGATGCCGTTGTCATCGTAGAACGCCACCAGCTTGCCGAGGCCCAGCGTGCCTGCCAGCGAGCAAACTTCGTGGGAGATGCCTTCCATCATGCAGCCGTCACCCAGGAAGGTGTAGGTGTAGTGGTCGACAATGTCATGCCCTGGGCGGTTGAACTGCGCCGCCAGCGTGCGCTCTGCGATAGCCATACCCACAGCGTTCGCAATCCCCTGCCCCAGCGGACCGGTGGTAGTTTCCACGCCCGGCGTATAACCGACTTCCGGGTGACCCGGCGTTCTGGAATGCAACTGACGGAAGTTTTTCAGTTCTTCCATCGGCAGATCGTAACCGGTGAGGTGCAGGAGGCTGTAAATCAGCATGGAGCCGTGACCATTGGACAGCACGAAGCGGTCGCGGTCGGCCCAGGACGGGTTCTGCGGGTTATGGTTCAGGAAATCACGCCACAGGACTTCGGCAATGTCAGCCATGCCCATCGGGGCACCCGGATGGCCGGATTTGGCTTTTTGTACTGCGTCCATGCTGAGCGCACGAATAGCATTGGCAAGCTCTTTACGAGAGGACATTTTGACTCCAGATCGGATAGTTGAAGGCCACGCCTTGTTAACGGCTTGACTACTACGCGTTATGGGCTACGCCCGAAAAATTGTCCCACAATGTAACCCAAGCGGCTGGGCATGTACATGGAGCATCCTTTTGTCCGCTAAGAAATCTCTGGAAGCCGCTCGCAGTTTGCGCAACCTGCTCGCCGGACGTGCGCAAACCTCTTTATACTTAGCCGCACGTCAACGAAGCCGCGTCGCGGCGACAATAATGAAAACCTCAATGGAGCGTGGAAGCATAACGATGAAAATGCGCGCGATAGTACTGAGCATGACCGCGGCAGCCCTGCTGAGCGGTTGCCAAAACATGAATTCCAACGGCCTGCTGAGCTCAGGCGCCGAAGCATTCCAGGCTTACACCTTAAGCGACGCGCAGGTTAAAGCGCTGAGCGACGAGGCCTGTAAGTCGCAGGACAGCAAAGCGAAAATCGCCCCTGCGAACAGCCAGTATACGCAGCGCCTGAATAAAATCGCCGCGGCGCTCGGCGATAACATCAACGGCCAGCCGGTGAACTACAAGGTTTATGAAGAGAAGGACGTTAACGCCTTCGCGATGGCCAACGGCTGCATCCGCGTTTACAGCGGGCTGATGGACATGATGAGCGATAACGAAGTGGAAGCGGTGATTGGCCATGAAATGGGCCACGTCGCGCTGGGCCACGTGAAACGCGGGATGCAGGTAGCGCTTGGCACCAACGCGGTGCGTGGCGCGGCCGCTTCCGCAGGCGGTATCGTCGGCAGCCTGTCGCAGTCCGATTTAGGCGAGCTTGGCGAAAAACTGGTTAACGCGCAGTTCTCGCAGCGTCAGGAATCCGAAGCGGATGACTACTCCTACGATCTGCTGCGTAAACGCGGCATCAACCCATCGGGCCTTGCCACCAGCTTTGAGAAACTGGCGAAGCTTGAGAAAGGCCGTCAAAGCTCAATGTTTGACGATCACCCGGCCTCTGAAGCGCGCGCGCAGCATATTCGCGATCGCATGAAGGCCGATGGCATTAAATAAACGTAGCCAGTAATAAAAAATGCCGGACAGGGCTTCACCTTGTCCGGCATTTTGAGTGCCGCCGTCAGGCCCGGTAGCATCGCACTACCGGGCCACGCGCAAATTACTCGCCTTTTTTCGCGGCCTGGATGTAGAGCATTTCCAGCGCCAGCGTCGCCGCCGCCAGAGCGGTGATATCAGACTGGTCGTAAGCCGGCGCCACTTCCACAATATCCATACCAACGATATTCAGATCCTGAATGCCGCGCAGCAGCTTCAGCGCGCGATCGGACGTCAGGCCGCCAATCACCGGCGTACCGGTGCCTGGTGCGAATGCCGGATCCAGGCAGTCGATATCAAACGTCAGATATACCGGCATATCGCCGACGATCTGTTTCACCTGCGCGACCACGTCGTCAACGGTGCGGTCATTCACCTGCGGCGCGTCCAGCACGGTAAAGCCGTTGTCTTTGTCGAACTCGGTACGGATGCCTATCTGCACGGAGCGGGTCGGATCGATCAGGCCTTCGTTCGGCGCGGTGTAGAACATGGTGCCGTGGTCAAATTCACAGCCATTCGCGTAGGTATCGGTATGCGCGTCGAAATGCACCAGCGCCATTTTGCCGAAGTGCTTCGCGTGGGCGCGCAGCAGCGGCAGCGTCACGAAGTGGTCGCCGCCGAAAGAGAGCATACGCTTACCGGCCGCCAGCAGTCGCTCTGCATGCGCCTGCAGCTTCTCACTCATCTCGCGGGCATCGCCGAAAGCGTAAACCAGATCGCCACAGTCCACGACGTTCAGGCGCTTACGCATGTCGAAGTTCCACGGGAAGCGGTTGCCTTCCCATGCGAGGTTGGTGGACACCTGGCGGATAGCGGCAGGTCCGAAGCGGCTACCCGCGCGCCCTGAGGTCGCCATGTCGAACGGAATACCGGTGATCACCCACTCGGCGTCGCTGTCATACGGCATGAAATTCAACGGCAGGCGTAAAAAACCAAAGGCGTTGGAAACCAGGGAGTTGTCGTACTGATGGCCTAAGGTGTTCATGAATCTGACCTCTTATTGAAGGTTGAGATGTGAGATAAAAAAAATCCCCTCCGCGTCGTTAAACCCGACGAGGAAGGGATGGATTCGTTTACAACTTGTTGGCGCGGATTATCGCCACATTTTCGTTCAGGTTCAATAGCGCGTGGAGCATGCTCGTCAGTATAGAACAGGAAATACCGCTGCGCGTTTTTTAGCCTCCCGACCGGCAGGAGGCCGAAACCCGATTACTCGTCTTCGAGATAGGTGTAGCCGTACAGGCCGCTCTCGAACTCTTCCAGGAACTGCTGTTGCAGCGCGGCATCCAGATCGGTCTGTTTGACCTGATCGCGGAAATGCGTCAGCAGCGTATCCGGGTCGAGCTGTACGTAGCGCAGCATATCCGCCACGGTATCGCCTTCATCGGAAAGCTCCACTTCCACGCTGCCATCCGGGAACACAAATACGTCTACCGCTTCGGTATCGCCGAAGAGGTTATGCATATTGCCCAGGATCTCCTGGTACGCGCCGACCATAAAGAAGCCCAGCGGCGGCGGGTTTTCCGGATCGTATTCCGGCAGCGGCATGGTGGTCGCGATGCCGTCGCCATCAACGTAGTGATCGATAGTGCCATCGGAATCACAGGTGATGTCGAGCAGCACGCCACGGCGCGTCGGCGCGTGGTTCAGGCCTTCCAGCGGCAGCACCGGGAAGAGCTGATCGATACCCCAGGCGTCCGGCATCGACTGGAAGAGGGAGAAGTTGACGTAAATCTTATCCGCCATGCGCTCCTGCAGTTCGTCGATAATCGGGCGATGCGCGCGGTTTTGCGGATCGAGCTGTTTCTGCACTTCCTGGCACAGGCTCAGATAGAGCTGCTCAGCCCAGGCGCGGTCCTGCAGCGTGTAGGAGCCTGAGGAGTAGCCGATATGAATATCGTGCAGATCCATCTGGCTGTCGTGCAGCCATTCGCGCAGCGAACGGCGCGTGCCCGGTTCATGCATCTCCTGCCAGGTTTCCCACATGCTTTGCAGCGGGCGCGGCGCGTCTTCAGACGGCGCGGTCGGCTCGGTGTATTCGTTACGCTCAACGCCGATGATATTGGAGACCAGTACGGTGTGGTGCGCGGTTACGGCGCGGCCCGATTCGGTGATCACCGTCGGATGCGGCAAACCGTTCTCTTCGCACGCGTCGCCGATAGCCCAGATAATGTTGTTCGCGTATTCATTCAGGCCATAGTTGACCGAGCAGTCAGACTGCGAACGCGTCCCTTCATAATCCACGCCGAGGCCGCCGCCCACGTCGAAGCACTCGATATTCACGCCAAGCTTGTGCAGCTCCACATAGAAGCGGGCGGATTCGCGCACGCCGGTGGCGATATCGCGGATGTTCGCCATCTGGGAGCCCAGGTGGAAGTGCAGCAGTTGCAGGCTGTCGAGACGATCCGCCTCGCGCAGCATCTCAACCAGTTGCAGCACCTGCGTTGCCGCCAGGCCGAATTTCGATTTTTCACCGCCGGAAGACTGCCATTTACCGGAGCCCTGCGAGGCGAGACGCGCACGCACGCCGAGGCGCGGGATCACGTTCAGGCGTTCCGCTTCTTCCAGCACGATTTTGATTTCCGACATCTTTTCGATGACCAGATAGACCTTGTGGCCCATCTTCTCGCCGATCAGCGCCAGACGAATGTATTCACGGTCTTTATAACCGTTACAGACGATAACGCTACGGGTCATACCCGCATGCGCCAGCACCGCCATCAGCTCCGCTTTGGAGCCCGCTTCAAGACCCAGCGGTTCGCCGGAGTGGATCAGCGATTCGATGACGCGACGATGCTGGTTCACCTTAATCGGGTAAACCAGGAAGTAGTCGCCGTTATAGCCGTAAGACTCACGGGCGCGCTTAAACGCCGCGTTAATGGAACGCAGGCGATGTTGCAGGATCTGCGGGAAGCAGAACAATGCAGGCAGGCGCTGGCCCTGAGCTTCACGCTCCTTCACCAGCCTCGCGAGATCGACGCGCGCTTCGGGGACATCCGGATCGGGGCATACGCTGATATGGCCCAGTTCGTTGACGTCGTAGTAGTTATTGCCCCACCAGGCAATATTGTAAGTGCGCAGCATCTTGCTGGCTTCCTGGGAGCTCATTGCAACCTCCTGCATGGAACGTAGTACACCCTGTTCGCCCGCTGACGAAGGCGAAGATGAAAAGATGTCGTCAGACATAGCGAACCTCAAATTTTGTCGAAAGTGTAAAACAGTTAACTACTATCGCAGCGTTACACTGTGATAACAACCCATAAACAGCAGAGTTATCCAGCACATAGTGCTGACCACCCTGCCGCGCGACCGGTTTCTTATTCATATCATTGTAAAACACGTAACCGAACTCCGTGTGACGGGTCGGCGAAACCACGAGAAAACTCCTGACGTCAGGAGAGCCCTTGTTCAGTTATCGCAAGCCTTGACCGGCCCGGGAATCCTGAGAAGCGCCGAGATGGGTAGAACATCGGCAGGTTTGCAAAAAAGAGATGCAGGTTGCGGGGGAAAAGCGCACGCCAGAACGGCATGGCAGATTAAGCGAATAACGGCGGTTCATTATCTGGTATCACCTCCACGCCAGCCCTTGTAGACCGGCGATAAGCCAAAGCTAAAAATCACTCTCAGCCCGGCTGGAAGTGGCGACACGGGGATGGTTTCCGTGCGCTTTTTTGCAGGAGCCGCGCGCGCCGTTTTATACCGGGAACAGGGGTAAAAAGCAAAACAAAAAAGCGCCGTTTGCCGTCCTTGTCAGGAATTCTTGCCAGCGCTGCGTTAAACGCATTATTCGACGCCTCAAAAACTGCTGGAAATCGGCTTAAGATTTAACCTAGAATAGCCATCCAGATGTTAATCCATCTATACCGATTAACACTTAGCCTTCCTGTGTGTTTACCTGCATGGCCGCAGAATTTTCTTCTAAGATGGCACCAACACACGGTATGCTGAGCTAATTGATTTATCCAGGGTGATACAAAACATGGCAAAACACCTTTTTACTTCTGAATCTGTTTCAGAAGGACATCCCGATAAAATTGCGGACCAGATCTCCGATGCAGTGCTGGACGCCATCCTTGAGCAGGATCCGAAAGCACGCGTGGCCTGCGAAACTTACGTGAAGACCGGCATGGTGCTGGTCGGTGGTGAAATCACTACCAGCGCGTGGGTGGATATCGAAGAGATTACCCGCAACACCGTACGCGAAATTGGCTACGTTCATTCCGATATGGGCTTTGACGCCAACTCTTGCGCCGTACTGAGCGCTATCGGCAAACAGTCCCCGGATATCAACCAGGGCGTTGACCGCACCGATCCGCTTGAACAGGGCGCGGGCGACCAGGGCCTGATGTTCGGCTACGCCACCAACGAAACCGACGTGCTGATGCCTGCGCCGGTCACCTACGCGCACCGTCTGGTACAGCGTCAGGCCGAAGTGCGTAAAAACGGCACGCTGCCGTGGCTGCGCCCGGATGCGAAAAGTCAGGTCACGTTCCAGTATGACGCCGGTAAAATCGTGGGTATCGATGCCGTCGTGCTCTCCACGCAGCACGCGGAAGACATCGAGCAGAGCGTTTTGCACGACGCCGTAATGGAAGAGATCATCAAGCCGGTTCTGCCTGCGGAATGGCTGAATGAATCCACCAAATATTTCATCAACCCGACTGGCCGTTTCGTTATCGGCGGACCGATGGGCGACTGCGGTCTGACGGGCCGTAAGATTATCGTCGACACCTACGGCGGCATGGCGCGTCACGGCGGCGGCGCGTTCTCGGGTAAGGACCCGTCTAAAGTTGACCGTTCCGCCGCCTACGCGGCGCGTTACGTGGCGAAAAACATCGTGGCCGCAGGCCTTGCCGACCGCTGTGAAATCCAGGTGTCTTACGCCATCGGCGTGGCGGAGCCGACCTCCATCATGGTTGAAACGTTCGGCACCGAGAAAATTGCGACCGAGCAACTCACCCTGCTGGTGCGTGAGTTCTTCGATCTGCGTCCGTACGGCCTGATCCAGATGCTGGATCTGCTGCACCCGATCTACAAAGAAACCGCCGCTTACGGTCACTTTGGTCGTGAACACTTCCCGTGGGAAAAAACCGACAAAGCGCAACTGCTGCGCGATGCTGCCGGTCTGAAATAATCCCTGCGTAGTTATCCCTAAAGGCCAGCCTCGTGCTGGCCTTTTGCTTTTCAGGCGCGCAATGCGCCCTGCGCCTTTCTCTTTACTACCAGCAGCTATACTTTCCGCCAGCGCGACGGGCAAGATTCTACTGAAAGCGATTACATGAACACGAAAGGCGGCATTTTTTCAGAATTGTCTTTACCCAAATCCCCTTTCTGCACTCTGTTACATTCCGTTTCGGTTTAGTCTGAATTCCTGTTCGCCGCTTCGTTTCTGACTACACTAATTAGCTGATATAAAAAAGGATAAGTGCTTTACGCAAGTTGGCACTAGTGTAACCGATTACACGGACGTGACTGATATCACATATTTTTACGTTACGCTAACTTACCCTTTACCACGATAAAACTAATAACCCAACTGGAGGGCAGTATGCCTGACAATAAAAAACAAGGGCGTTCGCACAAGGCCATGACGTTCTTCGTCTGTTTCCTTGCGGCCCTGGCAGGACTTCTTTTCGGCCTCGACATCGGCGTGATCGCGGGCGCGCTGCCCTTCATCGCCAAAGATTTTAATATCACACCGCACCAGCAGGAGTGGGTGGTCAGCTCCATGATGTTCGGCGCCGCCGTCGGCGCTATCGGCAGCGGCTGGCTCTCTTCACGTCTCGGGCGTAAATACAGCCTGATGATTGGCTCTGTGCTGTTCGTCATCGGCTCGCTCTGCTCGGCGTTCGCGCCGAACACAGAAGTGCTGATTATCTCCCGCGTGCTGTTGGGCCTTGCGGTCGGTATCGCCTCTTACACCGCGCCGCTCTATCTGTCTGAAATCGCGCCGGAGAAAATCCGCGGCAGTATGATTTCCATGTATCAGCTGATGATCACCATCGGTATTCTGGGCGCCTATCTCTCCGATACCGCGTTCAGCTACAGCGGCGCCTGGCGCTGGATGCTGGGCGTTATCACCATCCCGGCGCTCCTGCTGCTGATTGGCGTCTTCTTCCTGCCGGACAGCCCGCGCTGGTTCGCCGCGAAACGTCGCTTCCACGACGCCGAGCGTGTTCTGCTGCGCCTGCGTGACTCCAGCGCCGAAGCAAAACGCGAGCTGGAAGAAATCCGCGAAAGCCTGAAGGTGAAACAGGGCGGCTGGTCGCTGTTTAAAGACAACAGCAACTTCCGCCGCGCGGTATTCCTCGGCATCCTGTTGCAGGTGATGCAGCAGTTCACCGGGATGAACGTCATCATGTATTACGCGCCGAAAATCTTTGAACTGGCGGGTTACTCCAACACCACCGAGCAGATGTGGGGCACCGTCATTGTCGGGCTGACTAACGTGCTGGCGACCTTTATCGCCATCGGTCTGGTCGACCGCTGGGGCCGTAAACCAACGCTGATCCTGGGCTTTATCGTGATGGCGGCTGGTATGGGCATTCTCGGTACCATGCTGCATATGGGCATCGACAGCCCGGCAGGTCAGTACTTTGCCGTCGCGATGCTGCTGATGTTCATCATTGGTTTCGCCATGAGCGCCGGTCCGCTGATTTGGGTGCTGTGCTCTGAGATCCAGCCGCTGAAAGGCCGCGATTTCGGCATCACGCTCTCCACGACCACCAACTGGATTGCGAACATGATCGTCGGTGCGACCTTCCTCACCATGCTCAACACGCTGGGCAACGCGCCGACCTTCTGGGTCTACGCTGGTCTCAACCTGTTCTTCATCGTGCTGACCATCTGGCTGGTGCCGGAAACCAAGCATGTGTCGCTGGAGCATATTGAACGTAACCTGATGCAGGGCCGTAAACTGCGCGATATCGGTTCGAACGACTAAACCTTACCTTGCCGCCCGTTCACGCGGGCGGCGGGCGCAGGGGGCTGCCGCCTCTTGCGCCCATCCCGTCTTCGGTTCTATCCTCTCGCTATGAAAACCCCACGTCTTCCCATCGCCATTCAACAGGCCGTTATGCGCAGCCTGCGTGATGCGCTCGCGCGCGCCAACCTCAAACTGGCTCGTCACTACCCGGAGCCGAAACTGGTTTATCAGCAGCGCGGCACCGCAGCGGGCACCGCCTGGCTAGAAAGCTATGAAATCCGCTTAAACCCGGTACTGCTGATGGAAAATCAGCAGGCATTCATTAATGAAGTGGTGCCGCATGAGCTGGCGCACCTGCTGGTGTGGAAACACTTCGGCCGCGTGCCGCCGCACGGCAAAGAGTGGAAATGGATGATGGAAAGCGTGCTCGGCGTCCCGGCGCGCCGCACGCATCAGTTTGAGCTCGATTCAGTGCGCGCCAATACCTTCCCCTACCGCTGTCGCTGCCAGCAGCATCAGCTCACCGTCCGCCGTCATAACCGCGTCGTGCGCGGCGAAACCCAGTACCGCTGCGTGCGCTGCGGCGACACGCTGGTCGCGGAAAGCTGACGCCTTCAGGAAATTTCTGGCAATAACCGATTGCTTCCGGCGCCCGCCTTCGTTACGTTGCGAACACCTTCGGACAAGGAGCTGGAAGATGTCTCGCAAAATTACACTGGCGGCGGCGCTGTGCGTCGCCTTTGCCGCGCCCGCCGCGCTGGCGTCCGGCATTCATAGTTTCAGCCAGGCCAAAGCGGCTGGCGTGAAAATCAACGCCGACGCGCCCGGCGATTTCTACTGCGGCTGCCCGATTACCTGGCAGGGCAAAAAAGGCCTCCCCGATCTCAAAGCCTGCGGCTATCAGGTACGTAAAAACGAAAACCGCGCCTCGCGCATCGAATGGGAACATGTCGTGCCCGCGTGGCAGTTCGGCCACCAGCGCCAGTGCTGGCAGGATGGCGGGCGGAAAAACTGCGATAAAGACCCGGTCTATCGAGAAATGGAAACCGACCTTCATAACCTGCAACCTGCCGTCGGCGAGGTGAACGGCGATCGCGGCAATTTCCTCTACAGCCAGTGGCGCGGCGGTGAGGGCCAGTACGGCCAGTGCGAAATGAAAGTCGACTTTAAAAATAAACAGGCCGAGCCGCCTGCCCGCGCCCGCGGCGCTATCGCGCGCACCTATTTCTATATGCGCGATAAATATCAGCTCAACCTGTCGCGCGCCCAGACGCAGCTTTTCGAGGCCTGGGACAAGCTCTACCCGGTGAGCGCGTGGGAATGTACCCGCGATGAACGCATCGCCAGGGTTCAGGGCAACCATAACCCTTACGTACAGCAGGCTTGCCAGGGGCAAAACCGCTAACCTACACTACCGGGCAATTGTTAACGCAGGGCTTGCCGCGCGATGCCGCAAGCCCGTTTACCGGAAAATGCCCATGCGAATTCCCCGCATCTATCACCCCGAGCCGTTAGTCGTCGGGTCTGAAATCGCTCTTGATGAAGACGCCGCGAATCACGTAGGCCGGGTGCTGCGCATGAGCGCAGGCCAGGCGCTGCAGCTGTTCGACGGCAGCAACCAGGTGTTTGCCGCTGAAATCACCCAGGCGAATAAAAAAAGCGTTCTGGTCAATGTGGTGAGCGCCGAAGAGGCGAACCGTGAATCACCGCTCTTTTTACATCTCGGCCAGGTGATGTCGCGCGGCGAGAAGATGGAGTTCACCATCCAGAAGTCAATTGAACTTGGCGTCAGTGTGATCACCCCGCTCTTCTCCGAGCGCTGCGGCGTTAAGCTTGATGAAGAGCGCCTTAATAAAAAGCTGCAGCAGTGGCAGAAAATCGCGATCGCCGCCTGCGAGCAGTGCGGACGCAACGTGGTGCCGGAAATCCGCCCGGCGATGGATCTGGAAGCCTGGTGCGCCGAGCCGGATACCGGCCTGAAGCTCAATCTCCACCCGCGCGCCGCGCACAGCATTAACACGCTGCCGCAGCCCGTTGAGCGCGTGCGTCTGCTGATTGGCCCGGAAGGCGGCCTGTCGGCCGACGAAATTGCCATGACCGCACGTTATCAATTTACTGATATCCTGTTAGGACCACGCGTTTTGCGCACAGAGACCACTGCGCTCACCGCCATCACCGCACTGCAGGTGCGCTTTGGCGATCTGGGCTAAAGGAGAAAAATAATGATCAAGCTCGGCATCGTGATGGACCCCATCGCAAACATCAATATCAAAAAAGATTCCAGCTTCGCCATGCTGCTGGAAGCCCAGCGCCGCGGCTATGAACTCCACTATATGGAGATGGCGGATCTGTACCTCAATAACGGCGAAGGCCGCGCCCGCACGCGTCTGGTGAGCGTCGAGCAGAATTACGACAAATGGTATGAGTTCGGCACCGAGCAGGATATTGCGCTGGCCGATCTCGACGTCGTGCTGATGCGTAAAGATCCGCCGTTCGACACCGAATTCATCTACGCCACGTACATCCTTGAGCGCGCCGAAGAGAAAGGCACGCTTATCGTCAACAAGCCCCAGAGCCTGCGCGACTGCAATGAGAAACTCTTCACCGCGTGGTTTGCCGATCTCACCCCGCATACGCTGGTGACGCGCAACAAAGCGCAGCTGAAAGCCTTCTGGGAAAAACATGGCGATATCATCTTAAAACCGCTGGACGGCATGGGCGGCGCGTCGATTTTCCGCGTGAAAGAAGGCGACCCGAACCTTTCCGTTATTGCGGAAACCCTGACGGTGCTTGGTAGCCGCTACTGCATGGCGCAAAACTACCTGCCGGCGATTAAAGACGGCGACAAGCGCGTACTGGTCGTGGACGGCGAGCCGGTGCCTTACTGCCTTGCGCGCATTCCGCAGGGCGGCGAAACCCGCGGCAACCTGGCGGCCGGCGGTCGTGGCGAACCGCGTCCGCTGACGGACAGCGACTGGGAAATCGCCCGTCGCGTCGGGCCGACGCTGAAAGCAAAAGGCCTGATTTTTGTGGGTCTCGATATCATCGGCGACAAGCTGACGGAAATTAACGTCACCAGCCCCACCTGCGTGCGCGAAATCGAAGCGCAGTACCCGGTTTCCATTACCGGCATGCTGATGGACGCCATCGAAAAACGCCTCGCTAAGTAAGCCTTTCGGGCGGGGTCGCTCCCGCCCCCCCGCCGGGGGTGACAGTTCGCCACTTTCCCCGCATACTGAATCTGCCGATTTTCCAACCAGGACTACAGAACTTTTGACGATGAATTTACAGCATCATTTTCTCATTGCCATGCCGGCCCTTCAGGACCCGCTGTTCCGCCGTTCCGTGGTGTATATCTGCGAATACAACGATGAAGGCGCGATGGGCCTTATCATTAACAAACCTCTGGAAAATCTGCAGGTTGAAGGTGTTCTTCAGAAACTGAAAATCACGCCGGAGCCGCGCGACCCGGCGATCCGTCTCGACAAGCCCGTGTTTCTCGGCGGCCCGCTGGCCGAAGACCGCGGTTTTATTCTCCATACGCCGCCGGATGCGTTCTCCTCCAGCATCCGTATCTCCGATAACACGGTCATCACCACTTCGCGCGACGTGCTGGAAACGCTCGGCACCGCCGAACAGCCCGATGACGTGCTGGTGGCGCTCGGCTATTCTTCGTGGGAGAAAGGCCAGCTTGAAGAAGAGATCCTGGAAAACGCCTGGCTCACGGCGCCGGCGGATCTGAATATCCTGTTCCGCACGCCCATCGCCGACCGCTGGCGCGAGGCTGCGAAGCTTATCGGCATCGACATTCACACCATGCCAGGCGAAGCGGGGCACGCGTAATGAGCGGCACCCTGCTGGCCTTCGATTTTGGCACGAAAAGTATCGGCGTGGCGATTGGACAGCGTGTGACCGCCACCGCCCGCCCGCTGAATGCGATCAAAGCGCAAAACGGCAACCCGGACTGGACAATCATTGAGCGGCTGCTGAAAGAGTGGCAACCGGACGACGTCATCGTCGGCCTGCCGCTGAACATGGACGGCACCGAACAACCGCTGACGTCGCGCGCGCGTACATTCGCCAACAGGCTGCATGGTCGCTTCGGTATAAAAGTCACGCTGCACGATGAACGCCTCAGCACTGTTGAAGCCCGCGCCGGGCTTTTTGAGCGCGGTGGTTTTCGCGCGCTGAACAAAGGTAGCGTGGACTCCGCCTCCGCGGTCGTCATTCTGGAAAGCTACTTCGAGCAACACGGCTAATACATGACTCGCAGCGTCGCCTGGCGCTGCGTTTATTTTTCTCTTACCCGCCTAAATTCCTTTATTTCCGCTTATGAATCTGCCCCGGATCACACTTCTCAGGCGCCGCCTTTGCCCGCCCCGCTAAACGTTTCTATAAAAGAAACATAACCAGTGGGCATCAGACCGGTTTCATCAGCCGCGCGGCCAGATCGTTGAGCTGCTCAAGGCGAGAGTGGATTTCAGGATTGCTGATGTTCCACATACCGGCCAGCGCCACCGCGGCGTTGTGCATGCCAAGCGGTTTCGCCATCGACACTTCGCCGTCGTCGTGGCGCCAGATAACCAGACCACGCTCGCGCTGTTGCGCCACGTGAGGCGCCAGCTGGGCCCACTGTTCAGGTGTAAAGCGCGCTTCCAGCGCCTCGTCGGTTTCCGCCGCCAGCAGCGACATGCCGATGACCGACTGCCAGGCGGGCAGCATACGGAAACCCGCCAGCGCCTGGCTCATCTGGCTGCCGGGCGTGGAGTGGTAAATGTAGATGATTTGATCTTCCCAGAGCACGCCCAGCGCCACTACCACGTCTTTTGGGGCGTGTCGCTCAAGCAGCGGCAGAGCATGGGAGAAGAGGGCGGAGCCGCGAATGGCCTGTGCCGCCAGAGCGTGAATACCAGGACCGGGCAGATAACGCCGCTGCTCATCCTGCATGGTGAGGCCGATAGAGGCCATTGTCATCAGCAGGCGGTTGACGCGTGTGGTGTTGATGCCCATCAGTCGGGCCAGTTCACGACAACCGATGGCCCGATCGCTGGAGACCAGGTACTGCAGGCAGCGGATCCCATCAATCAGGCTCTGGTTGGGTTGTGAAGACATAGCGAAGTCCCGTTGCATGACAATGTCATGAGTGTAATGCCAGTTAAGAAGGATACAAGTTTATGAACGTCTTTCCCCGCAGCGCTGACCGGACCTTCCCTGAAGAACATCTCCACGCCGATCTGCTGGTGGCAGGCGGCGGTCTCGCTGGCTTGTGCGCCGCGCTGGCGGCCGCCCGCGACGGATTGCAGGTTATCCTGGTACAGGATAGGCCGGTGCTGGGCGGCAACGCCTCCAGCGAAGTGCGGCTGTGGGCCAACGGCGCGACATCGCATATGGGTAACAACAACCGCTGGGCGCGCGAAGGCGGCATTATGGGCGAAATACTGGAAGAAAACCTCTGGCGTAACAAAGAGGGCAACCCGGTGATGTTCGATCTGGTGCTGCTGGATCTCGCCCGCTCGCAGCCAGGACTGACGCTGTTGCTCAACACCGCGATCTTTGAGGTCGCCTGTAACGGCCAGCGGATTGCGCGCGTCCGCGGCTTTAACGCGATTAATGAAACCATCTACACCCTTAGCGCCACACAGTTTTGCGACGCCACCGGCGACGGCGTACTGGGTTATCTTGCCGGCGCCGAGTTTCGCGTCGGCGCGGAAGAGGCGGACGAACTCGGCGAAAAAATGGCGCCCGGCGACAGCTTCGGGCACAAGCTCGGGCACTCGATTTACTTCTACACCAAACAGACCCGCGAGCCGGTGCGCTTCGTCCCGCCGTCGTTTGCGCTGAAAGAGATAACCGATATTCCGCGCTACCAGCGCCTTACTTCGACGCTTAACGGCTGCGATCTCTGGTGGCTCGAATGGGGCGGTCGCCTTGATACTGTCCACCAGAGCGAGGAGATCAAATGGGAGCTGTGGAAAATTGTCTGGGGCGTCTGGGACCATATTAAAAACTCCGGGCAGTTTCCGGATGCGGAAAACCTGACGATCGAGTGGGTCGGCACCATTCCTGGCAAACGCGAGAGCCGCCGGTTTATGGGCGATCACCTGCTCTGTCAGCAGGATATTATCGAGCAGCGCGACCATTACGACGCCGTAGCTTACGGGGGCTGGTCTATCGACCTGCACCCGGCAGATGGCGTCTACAGCACCCACGACGGCTGCCGTCAGTTTCACAGCAAAGGCACCTATACCATCCCCTGGCGCAGCCTCTACAGCCGCTCGCTGGATAACCTGTTCCTGACCGGGCGGCTTATCTCGGCGTCGCACGTCGCCTTCGGCAGCGCCCGCGTGATGTGCACCTGCGGGCTGCTGGGTGAAGTGGTCGGCCGGGCGGCGGCGCTCTGCCATCAGCAGACGCTTACTCCACGCCAGCTGGCGGCGCGCGAACGCATCGCCGAGCTGCAACAGCATTTGCAGGCGACAGGCTGTTACATTCCCCGCCAGCGGCTGGACGATCCGGCGCGCGGCGCGCGGCTTCGCGTCAGCAGTGAATACCAGCTTACCGAGCTCGCGCCGAACGGCGAATGGGAGCCGCTGTCGGCCCGCACTGCGCTGCTGTTGCCGCTGCGGGCCGGGCAGTCGCTGCTGACACTGCACTTCACGTTGCGGGCGCGCGCCCCACAGCGCCTGCGCGTTCAGCTTCTCACCAGCCACAAACCCGGCAACTATACGCCGGAGCGCTGGCTCGACGAGTGCGAGCTGGAGGTTCACGACGCCGCGCCGTACCGGGTGGCGCTGCGTCATACTGCCGAGCAGGACAGCTATGTATTTATTGTTTTCGATCGGTGCGAGGCCATCGAGATGGCGCTCAGCGCGCAGCCCCTGCCGGGCGTTATGATGGTCTTTAACAGCCTTAACGCGCGCGTCGCCAAACGCTCGCGCCAGGTCGCAGAAGGCGATTTCGGCGTGGACGAGTTCGACTTCTGGCTACCGCGACGTCGTCCGCATCAAATCATGCCTGCGCTGCGCCTCGACGCGCCGCTGCGCTGTTATCCGCCGGAAAACCTGCTTAACGGTCGTCTGCGGCCCGAACAACAAACCAACGCCTGGGTGCCCGCCGCGGACGACAGTCAGCCCACCGTTGAGTGGCACTGGACGCAGCCGCACGCGTTCGGGGCGTTGACGCTGATTTTCGATAACGATTTTGATAATGCGATGGAAACCGTCCAGATGGGGCACGACTGCGCCGTCACGCCCCACTGCGTCACGCATTACCGGCTCTGGGCCGATGAGACGCTGCTGGCGGAGGTGACGGAGAACCATCATGCCGTCTGCGAACACCGCCTCGACGCGCCACGTAAGGCGAGCGTAATACGTCTTGAGATCGTCAGCACCGCAGGCGCCCTGCCCGCGCTTTACGCGCTCCATGTACGTTAACACCAGTGCCCGGCGCTGGCGTCTTTTTGCAGCGCCAGTTTGCCTTCGTTCAGACGCATCGCCACGCTTTGCGCGAAGGTTTGCATCCCCTGCTGCTGGCCGGTTTCCATCAGGCCCGGCAGCTGGTGCGTTTTCCCCTCGCGGATAAGATTCGCCACGGCGGGCGTATTGATGAGAAGTTCATGCAGCGCCGTTCTGCCGCCCTGAACGTCCGGCACCAGCTTTTGCGCCAGCACCGCTTTCAGGCTGCCCGCCAACTGGCTGCGGACTTTATTCTGTTCATCAGCAGGAAAGACATCCACCAGCCGCTCGACGGCCTGCGCCGCGCCGCGCGTATGCAGCGTCGCCATCACCAGATGGCCGGTCTCCGCCGCCGTAAGCGCCAGCCGGATGGTTTCGCTGTCGCGCAGCTCCCCCAGCAAAATGACATCCGGATCTTCACGCAGCGCGCCGCGCAGGCCGTCGCTGAAGCTTTGGCAGTGCGTGCCGATTTCACGCTGCTGGATAAGACAGCGCGCCGGTTGATGACAAAACTCGACCGGATCTTCAAGCGTCAGAATATGGCCGTCGAGCGTCTCATTCAGGTAGCCGACCATCGCGGCGAGCGTCGTCGATTTGCCGCTGCCGGTCGCCCCTGTGACCAGCATCAGGCCATCCGGCATCGTCAATAGCTCTGGCACCGCTGCGGGCACGCCGAGCGCTTCAAGCCTGGGGCAGCCTCGCGGCAGCAGGCGCAATACCAGCGACACCCCCTGCATCTGGCGAAACGCATTGCCGCGCAGCCGCACGCCGCCTGCAAGACTAACTGCGAAATCGGTCTGCCCCCGTTCGGCAAGCTCGCGCTGATGGGCGTCGTCGAGCCAGCGCGCCAGCAGGTTCTCCGGCTTCGGGACGGCATCAGGCAGCGGCTCCAGCCGCCCCTGCCTGCGCCAGCGCGCCGGTAGCTCGCTACACAGGTGTAGATCCGAAACGTTATGCTTTACACTAAGCGCCACTAATTCATCCATTTCCATATAGCTTCCCTACCATGAGTGAGACAGAACGCAACTTAACGCAGGTTCGGCAAAAGATCTCAGCGGCTGCACAACGCTGCGGCCGGGCTCCAGAAGAAGTTACGCTGCTTGCAGTGAGTAAAACAAAACCTGCGAGCGCGATAGCAGAAGCGATCGCCGCCGGGCAGCGTGAATTCGGTGAAAACTATGTGCAGGAGGGTGTGGAAAAGATCCTCCATTTCCGCGACGCGGGCGTGGAAGGGCTGACGTGGCACTTTATCGGTCCGTTGCAGTCCAACAAAAGCCGTCTGGTGGCGGAGCATTTCGACTGGTGCCATACGGTCGACAGGCTGCGCATCGCCACTCGCCTGAATGAACAGCGCCCCGACGAAATGACGCCGCTTAACGTGCTGATTCAGGTTAATATCAGCGACGAACAGAGCAAATCCGGCATCGCCTTAAGCGAGCTGGATACGCTTGCAGAGCAGATAGCGGCGCTGCCGCGTCTGCGGCTGCGCGGGCTGATGGCCATTCCGGCGCCGGAAAAGGAGTATGCGCGCCAGTTTGCCGTCGCGCGTGAGATGGCGGCGGCCTTCACGGCGCTTAAAGCGCGCTACCCGACGGTAGACACGCTTTCGCTCGGCATGAGCGATGATATGGAAGCCGCCATCGCCGCTGGCAGCACGATGGTGCGCATTGGTACCGCGATTTTCGGCGCGCGCGATTACGCCCGCGCCGCTCAACATTAACTTCTGAGGAATGCCATGCTGACGTTGACTTTCCTGGTCAAAACCCTGATCGAACTGTATGTGATGGTGCTGCTGCTGCGCATCTGGATGCAGTGGTCGCGCTGCGATTTTTATAACCCGCTCGCCCAGACGGTAGTGAAATTTACCCAGCCGGTGATAGGCCCGCTGCGTCGTATCATTCCGTCAATAGGGCCGATCGACACTTCGTCGCTGCTGGTGGCGTTTATTCTCTCGACGCTGAAATTCCCGCTGCTGCTGTTGATTCAGTCGGGCGGGCTGTCGCTTGATCCGTTTAACCTGGTGGTAGGCCTGCTGTCGCTGCTGAAATCCGCAGGTCTGCTGGTCTTCTGGGTGATTATTATCCGCTCGCTGATGAGCTGGGTAAGCCAGGGCCGCAGCCCGATTGAGTTTGTGCTGATTCAGCTCACCGAGCCGCTGATGGCGCCGATCCGCCGTATTCTTCCGGCCATGGGCGGCATCGATTTTTCCGCCATGGGCGTCATCATTCTGCTCTATCTGCTGAACTACCTCGGCATGGATCTCTTCCCGAGGCTGTGGTATTTGCTGTGAGTGCCGTAAGTAAAACCGTCGACGGGCTGGTGTTACGGCTGTATATCCAGCCGAAGGCCAGCCGCGACAGCATTATTGGTTTACATGGCGACGAGCTAAAAGTCGCCATCACCGCCCCGCCGGTTGACGGCCAGGCGAACGCCCACCTGGTGAAGTATCTCGCGAAACAGTTCCGCGTGGCCAAAAGCCAGGTGGTAATTGAAAAAGGCGAACTGGGCCGTCATAAGCAAGTCAAAATCATCGAACCCCAACAGATCCCAACGGAAGTTGCGGCTGTCACCGACTAATACAGGATTACGCTATGCAGAAAGTTGTCCTCGCGACCGGCAACGCCGGTAAAGTGCGCGAACTCGCCTCATTGCTGCAGGAGTTTGGGCTGGATGTCGTGGCGCAGACCGAGCTTGGCGTCGAGTCCGCCGAAGAAACCGGCCTGACGTTTATCGAAAACGCGATCCTGAAAGCGCGTCACGCAGCCCAGGTCACCGGCTTTGCGGCAATCGCCGACGATTCCGGCCTCTCTGTGGATGCGCTTGGCGGCGCGCCGGGGATCTACTCCGCGCGTTACGCGGGCAGTGATGCCAGCGATCAGGAGAACCTGGAAAAGCTGCTGGTGGCGTTACACGACGTGCCGGACGAGCAGCGCCAGGCGCAGTTCCACTGTGTGCTGGTCTATATGCGCCATGCCGACGATCCGACGCCGCTGGTTTTCCACGGCGTCTGGTCTGGCGTTATCACCCGCGCGCCGGCAGGCCAGGGCGGTTTTGGCTACGACCCGATTTTCTTTATCCCCACGCTTGGCAAAACCGCCGCCGAGCTGACGCGTGAAGAGAAAAGCGCGATTTCCCACCGCGGGCAGGCGCTGAAATTATTACTGGAAGCAATGCGTAATGGCTGATTTGCCACCCTTAAGTCTTTATATCCATATCCCCTGGTGCGTGCAGAAGTGCCCTTATTGCGACTTCAATTCCCACGCGCTCAAGGGCGAAGTGCCGCATGACGATTATGTCCAGCATCTGTTAAGCGATCTGGATAACGACGCCCCCTGGGCGCAGGGCCGCGAGGTGAAGACGATTTTCATCGGCGGCGGCACGCCGAGCCTGCTTTCCGGCCCCGCGATGCAAACCTTGTTGGACGGCGTGCGGGCGCGGCTTGCGCTCGCGTCGGATGCTGAAATCACGATGGAAGCCAACCCTGGCACCGTGGAGGCTGACCGCTTTGTGGAGTATCAGCGCGCAGGCGTGAACCGCATTTCTATCGGCGTGCAGAGCTTCAGCGAGCCGAAACTCGCGCGTCTTGGCCGTGTTCACGGGCCGGAAGAGGCGAAGCGCGCGGCGCGTCTCGCCAGCGGTCTCGGGCTTCGCAGCTTTAACCTCGATTTGATGCACGGCCTGCCGGATCAGTCGCTGGAAGAGGCGCTTGATGATTTGCGCCAGGCGATCGCGCTGAACCCGCCGCATCTGTCCTGGTATCAGTTGACCATCGAACCAAATACGCTGTTTGGCTCACGCCCGCCAGTGCTGCCTGACGACGACGCGCTGTGGGATATTTTCGAGCAGGGCCATCAGTTGCTGACCGCCGCCGGGTATGAGCAGTATGAAACGTCGGCCTACGCGAAACCGGGTTATCAGTGCCAGCACAACCTGAATTACTGGCGCTTCGGGGATTATCTGGGGATCGGCTGCGGCGCGCACGGTAAAATAACGCTGGCGGACGGGTGTATTTTGCGTACCGCGAAAACCCGTCACCCGCGCGGCTATATGACCGGTAATTACCTGGATAAACAGCATGAGGTTGAGACGCAGGATAAGCCGTTCGAGTTTTTCATGAACCGTTTTCGCCTGCTGGAGCCTGCGCCGCGCGCCGAGTTTGCACGTTATACGGGGCTTAGTGAAGCCGCGATTCGCCCGCAGATTGACGAGGCGATTGCGCTGAATTATCTGGCGGAAACGCCGGAGAGCTGGCAGATAACCGAGCACGGTAAGCTGTTTCTTAACTCGCTGCTGGAGTTATTCCTGGCAGAGTAGCGGGCTCTGGCGTGGCTGCATATGGCGGGTGCGCGGAGCTTACCCGCCCTACGAGCCTGGAAAGGGTGTTGTAGGGCGGATAAGCGCAGCGCATCCACCGTTTACCACCCACTGGCGTCATGCCCCCGGACACAAAAAAGCCGCTTCGCAGCGGCTTTTTTACATCCATCGGACGACTTACGGCGCCGGGTTCACAACCATCTGCCCCACCGAACCGCGGTCGGCCATCTCCAGCGTCTGGCTCGAATAGAGGAACGGGAAATGCTCCCACGAGGGCTGGCTGAAATACACCAGCAGCTCCACCTGACCATCCACCCACACCGTATCCTTCCACCCGCGATCTTCCGGGAACGGCGCGGCGCCATTCACGCTGCGGATAAGAAAACTCACGCCTTCCATATGGAACGACTGCGGCATATCGGAACGCACCGTCCAGCGCTCCCACGCGCCCTGCTGGGTTTGCACGTCGGTACGCTTCATATCCCACAGCTGACCGTTAATGCCCGGATCGTCGCTTAAGGTAATCTCGCGGCTACGCACCGGCGCGCCGTTGATAATCTCATCCGGCAGCAGACGCATCGGCAGCGTATCCGTTACCAGCGGCAACAGGCCGGTGGGCCGCAGCGTCAGCACCAGTGTGGAGATGAGAATGCTGGAGGGCTCGAAAATTCCGCGAATACGATCCATGATCGACGCCGCTTCGCCGCAGGTCATCGAGACCTCATCGCCGTTGGTCATATCAATGAGCACTTCGCGGCGCTCGCCGGGCGCCAGCGCCAGCTGTTTGACTGAAACCGGCGCGGGCAGAAACCCCTGATCGCCTGCGATCACGTGCAGCGGGCGGCCATCGCTCATCTGCAGCAGATAGCGGCGCGCGTTAGAGGCGTTCAGCAACCGCAGACGCACCCAGCCGCGCGAGACTTCCACATACGGGCTCTGCGCGCCGTTCACCAGCAGCGTATCGCCGACAAAACCGCCGCTGCCCGGCTCGCTGTATTCCGGCGTGCCGAAATTGTCGAGGCGCTTGTCCTGAATAATGACCGGGAAATCGTCAACGCCATAGTGGTTCGGCACTGGCAGCGCTTTGCTCACGGCGTCTTCCACCAGCCACATGCCCGCAAGGCCGTTATAGACCTGCTGGCCGGTGCGGTTGGGCGTATTGGCGTGATACCAGAGCGTCGCGGAGGCCTGGCGTACCGGCAGCACCGGCGCCCAGTCGGCGCCTGGCGACATCATGCGCGCCGCGCCGCCCATCAGCGGCCCCGGCACTTGCAGCCCGCTCACCGTCATGGCGACATTTTCTTGCAGACGATTGCTGTAGATAAGCTTGACGTCATCGCCGCTCCAGACGCGGATAGTCGGGCCCATATAGCGGCCATTGAAACCCCAGACCTGCGCGCGGGTGCCCGGCACGAAAGACCAGTGGGCGCGAGAGAGCGTCAGAAACAGCGGCTGGCCGCGGCGCGACTCCAGCAGCGGCGGCACCGGCAGCGCCTGTTGCTGGCCTGCGGCATGCGCCCTCAGCGGCACCGCGCCCGCGCAAAGCGCAGCGCCCGATGCCTGAATAAACTGACGCCGACTGAGTGACATAGTTGCTCCATGAAAACGGGTAATGAATGACGGTCTGCCCGTCAGTCTCAGATCTTGCCAGCGGCTTCGCGCTCGGCCACTTCTTTATCCAGCTGGACGATTTTCTCTTCCATCAGCTGGCGGCAGTGGGCGGCAAGTTCCCGTACCTGTTCTTTTCCCCAACCCTGGGTGTCAACAGGCGGTAACATTTCGACGATGACCAGACCGTTGTTCCAACGGTTGAGCTTGATTTTACCATGGGTATTGGAAACACAGACCGGAATAATCGGCACGCCAGCGGCGATAGCGGCATGAAACGCGCCGGTTTTAAACGGCATCAGGCCGCGCCCGCGGCTACGGGTGCCTTCCGGAAACATCCAGATGGAGATATCGCGCTTGCGGAACTGCTCCACCACTTCGGCGATGGTGCTGTGCGCCTTGCTGCGGTTATTACGGTCGATAAGCAGGTTGCCGGTCAGCCAGTAGAGCTGGCCGAAGAACGGGATCCAAATCAGGCTTTTTTTGCCGACGGTCACGGTCGGCGGCTGAACGATTTTCGACGCCGTCACCATGTCGTAGTTGTTCTGGTGGTTGCCGATGTAAATCGCGTTGCCGTAGTTTTCGGCGCCCTGCGGCTTACGCAGCTCCACCTTCAGGCCGAACACGGTGGAAAGACGGCCGAACAGATGGCCAAACGTCGCCACATGGCGCGGATTACGCGGGCTGAAGAGACACCAGATACAGCCCAGAACAGAGACCACAATACTGTAGAGAACCACAATAATCATTCGAACGATCGATAACATAACTACCTCTGAAGCCGCAGCCGCGGACCAGTATAACGGCTTTAACGGAAAACACACCGCTCACGGTCAGGCATCCCTGGCGGCTCATGATGTTGAGCAGACTCAAACACTTATTTTTATGCGTCACGCGCAAACAAACAATGGCGTGGGCGGGAAAATTACGCAAGCGAGGCGCCGCGCTGCCTGCAGATAATCACAGAAAGCGCGGCGGCGATGCGTACGCCGGTATTCGGGGGATTACGCCTCGCCGTCGTCAGCTTTCGGGCGCGACGGGGCGTCCACTTCGACGCTGTCGATGCGTTGTAAGCCGCGCATCAGCGTACCGCGACGCCCGCGTTCGCCATGCACTTTTTGCAACTCTTCCGGGCGCAGTTTGATCTTGCGCTTGCCGACATGCAGCGTCACGGTGCTCTGCGGCGGCAGGATGGTGAGATAGGCAAGCTTATCGTCGCCCTTCGCCGCATCGGCGGAAGGAATCGAGATAATTTTGTTGCCCTTGCCTTTGGAGAGCTGCGGGAGATCGGCCACCGGGAACATCAGCATACGCCCCGCCGCCGTAATGGCGAGCAGCATATCGTCGTCATGTTCAATTTCCAGCGGTTTGAGCACATGCGCGTTTTCCGGCAGCGTAATCAGCGCTTTACCGGCGCGGTTGCGCGCCACCAGATCGTTGAAGGTGCAGACAAAACCGTAACCCGCGTCAGAGGCCATCAGGAGCTTCTGATCTTCGCCGGTCATCAGCATATGTTCCACTACCGCGCCTGGCGGCAGCGTCAGTTTGCCGGTAAGCGGCTCGCCCTGACCGCGCGCCGACGGCAGCGATACCGGATCCAGCGCGTAGCTGCGGCCCGTGGAGTCGATAAACACCACCGGCTGGTTGGTTTTGCCTTTCGCTGACGAGAGCCAGTTGTCGCCTGCTTTATAACTCAGCGCTTTGGCGTCGATGTCGTGGCCTTTGGCGCTGCGCACCCAGCCCATCTGGGAGAGTACGATAGTGACCGGCTCGGACGGCAACATGTCATGCTCGCTCATCGCTTTCGCTTCTTCACGCTCATGCAGCGGCGAGCGGCGATCGTCGCCGTACGCGTCGGCATCCGCCTGGATCTCTTTTTTCAGGAGAGTATTCATTTTGCGCTCGGAGGCGAGAATGCCCTGGAGCTGATCGCGTTCTTTTTCCAGATCGCTCTGCTCGCCGCGGATCTTCATCTCTTCAAGCTTCGCGAGATGGCGCAGTTTAAGTTCGAGGATAGCTTCCGCCTGCGTTTCGCTGATGCCGAAACGGCTCATCAGCACCGGCTTCGGCTCATCTTCGCCGCGGATAATCTCAATCACTTCGTCGATATTGAGGAACGCGACCAGCAAACCTTCCAGGATATGCAGGCGACGCATGACTTTATCGAGGCGATAGTTCAGACGGCGGCGCACCGTATCGCGACGGAACACCAGCCATTCGGTGAGGATCTCCAGCAGGTTTTTCACCGCCGGGCGGCCATCAAGCCCAATCATGTTGAGGTTAATGCGGTAGCTTTTTTCCAGATCGGTGGTGGCGAACAGGTGGTTCATCACCTGATCCATATCCACGCGGTTAGAGCGCGGCACGATAACCAGACGCGTCGGGTTCTCGTGATCGGACTCATCGCGCAGGTCATCGACCATCGGCAGCTTTTTGGCGCGCATCTGGCTTGCAATCTGCTCCAGCACGCGGGCGCCGGACACCTGATGCGGCAGCGCGGAAATAACCACCGCGCCGTCTTCTTTCTTCCACACGGCGCGCATACGCACCGAGCCGCGGCCGCTCTGGTAGATTTTGCGGATTTCAGCGCGGGAGGTAATGATTTCCGCTTCGGTCGGGTAATCCGGGCCCTGCACGATATCCAGCAGTTCATCAAGCGTGGTTTTCGGGCTGTCGATAAGGCTGACGGCCGCTTTAGCCACTTCACGCAGGTTGTGCGGCGGAATATCCGTCGCCATACCCACCGCGATGCCCGTGGTGCCGTTCAGCAGAATGTTCGGCAGGCGCGCCGGCAGCATTTTCGGCTCGTTCAGCGTCCCGTCGAAGTTCGGGACATAATCCACAGTGCCCTGGCCCAGCTCGCCCAGCAGCACTTCGGCATATTTAGAGAGACGCGATTCGGTGTAACGCATCGCCGCGAAGGATTTCGGATCGTCCGGCGCGCCCCAGTTCCCCTGCCCGTCCACCAGCGGGTAACGGTACGAGAACGGCTGCGCCATCAGCACCATCGCTTCATAGCAGGCGCTGTCGCCGTGCGGGTGATATTTACCCAGCACGTCACCCACGGTACGGGCGGATTTTTTGAATTTGGCGCTGGCATTCAACCCCAGTTCCGACATGGCATAGACGATGCGGCGTTGAACAGGCTTAAGCCCGTCGCCGATAAACGGCAGCGCGCGATCCATGATGACGTACATGGAGTAGTTCAGATAGGCGTTTTCCGTGAATTCATGCAGCGCGAGGCGCTCTGCACCATCGTGAGTTAAGTCACTCATTACTCGTTATTCCTCAGAAATGCTGGCCGTACGCGGGGAAACGGCAATATTGCCGCCGATAGTACCCTATCTGCGTCGCCGAGTCACAGCAGGGTTGATTGTTGCTTATAGTGCAAAAGTCTTTGCGCTTTTTGCCAATATTACCGCATCGCCCGATACGGTAATATTCATGACAAACGCGATAATTAGAGGACAAATAATGAGCAACGTACTTATCATTAACGGCGCGAAAGAATTCGCCCACTCCAAAGGCCAGCTTAACGACACCCTGACTGAGGTCGCGGAGAGTTACCTGCGCGACGTTGGGCATGATGTAAAGGTCACCCGCGCAGACGGCGAGTATGACGCTAAAGAGGAAGTGCAGAAATACCTCTGGGCCGACGTCATTATTTATCAGATGCCAGGCTGGTGGATGGGCGCGCCCTGGACCGTGAAAAAGTATATCGACGATGTCTTTACCGAAGGCCACGGCGCGCTGTACGCCAGCGATGGCCGCACCCGCTCCGACGCCTCGAAAAAGTATGGCTCCGGCGGACTGATTCAGGGCAAAAAATATATGCTGTCGCTCACCTGGAACGCGCCGCTGGAAGCGTTCACCGAGAAAGATCAGTTCTTCCACGGCGTGGGCGTGGATGGCGTTTACCTGCCGTTCCACAAGGCGAACGAGTTTCTGGGCCTGACCGCGCTGCCGACGTATATCGCCAACGACGTGATTAAAATGCCGGACGTGGCGCGCCACATTGCGGAATATCGCGAGCATCTGGCGAAAATTTTTGCTTAACTGTCAGACGGTTTTACAAAAGGAGTTAACCATGCTGACAGTTATAGCAGAAATTCGTACCCGTCCTGGCGCGCACCACCGTCAGGCGGTACTGGAAGAGTTCAAGAAGATCATTCCAGCGGTGCTGGCGGAAGCGGGTTGCCACGGCTACGCGCCGATGGTGGACAGCGCCACGGGTCTTGATTTTCAGACCAGCGCGCCGGATTCCATCGTGATGGTGGAACAGTGGGCCAGCGCCGCGCACTTAAAAGCGCATCTGGAAACGCCACATATGCTGGGCTTTCGTGACGCGGTAAAAGGCGATGTGCTGGATACCACCATTCGCATTCTGGAAAGCGGCGTCTGACGCTGAAGATGCGCATAAAAAAAGGCGATGAAGATTCATCGCCTTTTTTGTTAGCCGCTTACGCTGACTGAAGATCGAAGCGGTCCAGGTTCATGACTTTGGTCCAGGCCGCCACGAAATCCTTCACGAATTTCTCGCGGGCATCATCACTGGCATAGACTTCCGCGACAGCGCGCAGAATCGCGTTAGAGCCAAACACCAGATCCGCGCGGGTCGCCGTGAATTTCACTTCGCCGCTCTCGCGATCGCGTCCTTCAAACACCTCAGCCATTGCGTCGGTCGCTTTCCACTCGTAACGCATATCCAGCAGATTGACGAAGAAATCGGTGCTGAGCACGCCCACGCGGTCCGTGAACACGCCGTGCGCGCTGGCGTCATAGTTCGCGCCCATCGCACGCATCCCGCCCACCAGTACGGTAAGTTCCGGCGCGGTCAGCGTCAGCTGCTGCGCTTTGTCGATAAGCAGCGACTCGGTCGGGGTACTGCTGCGCACGCCGCGATAGTTACGGAAACCATCGGCTTTCGGTTTCAGGAATTCGAACAGCGCCACGTCGGTCTGATCCTGACGCGCATCGACACGGCCCGGCGCGAACGGCACGGTAATCTCAACGCCTGCGGCTTTCGCGGCCTGCTCAACGCCCACCGCGCCTGCCAGCACAATGATATCAGCGAGCGACGCTTTGTTCGCGGCGCGCTGGATAGCTTCAAGCGTCGCCAGCGCACGCGCGGCTGAGGCGTTTACTTCCCAGTCGCGCTGCGGAGCGAGCGCCAGACGCGCGCCGTTAGCGCCGCCGCGTTTATCGCCGCCGCGGAAGGTGGAGGCAGACGCCCAGGCGACGGATACCAGCTCGCTTACCGTTAAACCGGCGCTGGCGATCTCCGCTTTCAGGCTGTCGATATCCGCCTGCGTCGGCTGATAAATCGCCGCCGGTAACGGGTCCTGCCAAATCAGATCTTCTTTCGGCACTTCCGGGCCGATATAGCGCGCTTTCGGCCCCATATCGCGGTGCGTCAGCTTATACCAGGCGCGGGCGAAGGCTTCATTGAACGCCTGCGGGTCGTTAAGGAAACGACGCGAAATTTTCTCGAATTCCGGGTCGAAACGCAGCGTCAGGTCGGTCACCAGCATGGTCGGCTTACGTTTTTTCGACGGATCGAACGGGTCTGGAATGATCTCCGGCGCGTCGACCGCTTCAAACTGAATGGCGCCTGCCGGGCTGCGGGTCTGCACCCATTCATATTTGAACAGGTTCTCGAAGAAGTAGTTGCTCCACTGGGTCGGCGTCTGCGTCCAGGTCACTTCCAGGCCGGAAGTAATGGCATCCGCCCCTGCGCCGCTGCCAAAGTTGCTGTGCCAGCCGAGGCCCTGCGCTTCAATAGGCGCGGCCTCCGGATCGACGCCGACGTGGTCCGCCGCCGCGGCCCCGTGGGTTTTGCCGAGCGTATGGCCGCCTGCGATCAGCGCCACGGTCTCTTCATCGTTCATGCCCATGTTGCCGAACGTTGCGCGAATGGCGGGCGCGGCGGAGGCCGGGTCGCCGCTGTGGTTCGGCCCTTCCGGGTTGACGTAGATAAGGCCCATTTCAGTCGCGCCAAGCGGCGCCTGCGCCAGCGATTCCGGGTGGCGATGCTCAAGCCAGTTCTTCTCATCGCCCCAGTTGACGTCCATATCCGGCTCCCAGACGTCTTCACGCCCGGCCCCGAAACCAAAAGTGCGGAACCCGGAATTTTCCAGCGCCACGTTGCCGGCGAGGATAAACAGGTCAGCCCAGGAGATTTTCTGGCCATATTTCTGTTTCACCGGCCACAGCAGGCGACGCGCTTTATCGAGGCTTACGTTATCCGGCCAGGAGTTTAACGGCGCGAAACGCTGCTGCCCGCGACCGGCGCCGCCGCGCCCGTCAGCGGAGCGGTAGGTGCCCGCGCTGTGCCACGCCATGCGGATGAAAAGCCCGGTGTAGCTGCCCCAGTCGGCAGGCCACCACGGCTGGGAATCGGTTAACAGCGCTTTCAGATCGCCTTTCAGCGCCGCATAATCCAGCTCGCTGAACGCCTTACGGTAGTTAAAATCTTCGCCCAGCGGGTTGGTGCGGTTTGAGTGTTGGTTCAACAGCTCCACGCGCAGTTGATTCGGCCACCAGTCGCGGCTGGCGGTGCCGCCGCCCGCGCTTTGGTTGCTGTTGCCCTGATGGAACGGGCATTTCCCCGCAGATAACGTATTGTGTTGTTCAGATGGCGTACTCATGTTTCGCTCCGTGTTCCGTTTTACCGCTACGATAGCCTCGCCGATTGATAAGTCCTACCTGTATTAATCTACGGATTCGATAGCCTGTGCCTTGCTTAGAAATGAACCGCGTCCGATGGAGGTTTACCCCGCCGTCCCCAGCCGTTAAGCTTCCTGATCCCGTTCCTCAAGACCGTGCCCGCATGAAATTAGCCATCGACGACGACATCACGTTTCGCAAGCTCTCTATCTTTATGGCGTTTATGGAGAAGGGAAACATCGCCCGTACCGCCGAGGCGCTGGGCGTAAGCGCCGTCAGCGTGCACCGCGCGCTGCACAGTCTGGAAGAAGGACTGCGTTGCCCGTTGTTCGTCCACAAGGGCCGCAGCCTGGTGGCGCTGCCTGCCGCCGAAACGCTGCTGGAGTATTGCCAGGAGGCGATCGGTCTGATGGTGCGCGGCATTGAAGAGACGCGGCGCGCGGCGGGCGTCGGTCTTGGACGGCTGCGGGTCGGCACGCTCTATTCGCTCACGCTGGAAACGGTGCCGCGTCTGCTGATGGGTATGAAGCTGCGCCGCCCGGAACTGGAACTCGATCTGACGATGGGATCTAACCAGGTGCTGCTGAATATGCTGGAGGACAACGGACTGGATGCGATCCTGATTTCCGTTTCAGAAGCGCAGATTGACCGCAAAACGCTGGAAGTGACGCCGCTGTTTCACGACGATATCTATCTGGCGGCCCCGGCGTCAGAGACGCTCGATACCCGCCGCGAGGCCGATTTGCGCCACTATAAAGACCGCAAATTCGTCTCGCTGGCGGAAGGATTCGCCACCTACGCCGGTTTTCAGGAGGCGTTCCACGTGGCAGGGTTCGAGCCGGATATCGTCACGCGGGTGAATGATATTTTCTCCATGCTGAGCCTGGTGCAGGCGGGCGTGGGCTTCTCGCTGGTGCCAGGTCGCATGAAAAAACTGTATGAAAACGACCTGCAACTGCTGAAGCTGGCGGAGCCTTACCAGATGCGCCAGCAGATTGCGCTGGTCTTCGCCCGCAGCCGCGAGCGCGACCCTAACCTGCTGGCGCTGGCGGCGGAGTGCCGCATGTACGCCTTAAGCCTCAGCAAAAACTAATCGCGGGGCAGCCGCGCGGCCAGATGCTGCGCCACCGCCATGCCGCTGCGCTCCAGCGAAATACTCTCGCCTTCAAAGCCTGCCTGGCGCGTCAGGCAGGTCAGCACGCCGCCGGGCGGCATCTCAATGGCAAGCCTCGCCTCACGCTCGCGGGCGGCGATCATCGCCTCCTGCCAGCGCACCGTGCGCGCCATATTAAACGCGAGATCGTCGGCGATACGCTCAGGCTGCCACAGCACACGGGCGCTGCTGCCGCTGAGGTAAGCGCGCTGCGGGCGTTGCAGCGTGACGCGCGCAAACGCCTGCGCCAGCTGTTGCGCGGGCGCATCCAAAAGCGCGCAGTGCGACGGCACGCTGACCGCCAGCCGGTTCACTTTCGTGGCGCCGAGCGCGAGCGCCGCCTCGCCTGCCGCCGCCATCTGCTCATCGCGCCCGGCGATCACAATCTGCGTCTCGGCGTTTAAATTGGCGATGTAAACGCCGTGCGCCGCCGCCAGTTTCTCCACCTGCTCCAGGCGCAGGCCAAGTATCGCCGTCAGCCCGTAGCCCTCAGGGTACGCCTGCTCCATCACATCGCCGCGCAACGCCACCAGCCGCAGGGCGTCGCGAAAATCGAGCGCGCCGGCAATGACCGCCGCCGGATACGCGCCGATGGACAAGCCGCTGACTATATCCGGCATCACGCCCTGCGCCATCAGCGCGCGGGCGGAAGAGACGCCCGCAATCAGCAGCGCGAGCTGTACGGCACGGGTGTGACGCAGCGCGTCCGGCGTATCGAGCGTCGCCAGTTCGTCGCCCAGCACCTCGCGCGCTTCCCGCCGGGTGTCATCTTCCGGCAGATGCTGCAACATGCCGGGCCGCTGGGTGCCCTGTCCGGGAAAAGTGAAAATAATCTTCATGCATCCTCCCTGCGCCAGGGGTCGCGCACGAGCCGCGCGCCCTGGTTGGTTTTTAACAGCGCGCGCCCGTCGCGCAGCCATTCGGTCAGCGAAAACGCGCCGAGCGGCGTTTCAACCTGCGTATCGGCGCGGCACGGCAGTTGTGTGACGAGACGCTGCCAGGCGGCGAACGCGTCAGGCTCAACGGGCGCGGGCGCGCGAATCGTAAGATCCAGATCGCTTGCCGCGTGCAGCACCGGCATTTCTGTGGCGAGCGCATAGCCGGTAGAGCCGGTAATGCCCCACGCCCACGGCCATTGCCGCTGGGCCAGCTGGATGGCCGCCTGCACCGGCTGCTGTGAAACAAACGGCGAGCGCAACAGCGTATTAAGACAGGCGAGCGATTCGGGCGTCGCCGCCCGGGTGATATCCTGCGCGCTTACCCAGCCGGCGGCGCGCTGTTCACGCTTCACGCCGCGCACGCCGACGGGGATAAGCCCGTTATCGTTCACATCACGCCGCACCACCACAGGCAGATGGCTGCGCCACTGCTCGCTCACCCAGGGCGCATCGATGCCCTGAAGCGCGTCGCGACGGTTAAGCCAGAGGAGATCGTGAGGGCGCGGCGTGTCGGTCATGGGTCAGAGTCCTTGCGTCAGGGAAATAAACAGCGGCAGCGAGAGAATGCTGAGTACGGAGCTTAGCAGCAGCACCGCCTCGGCGTCCGGCGACTGTACGCCGAAACGGTTGCCGAAGACCACGCCGAAGAACCCCGCCGCCAGCGCAATCATCAGGATCGCCGTGACCGCCACCGGGCCGGTCAGACCAAGCGCCAGCACAATGCCCCAGGCGATAAACGGCTGGATCAGCAGTTTGGTGATCGTCGCAGTGATAACCATTGCGTTGATTTTGAGCTTGCGCGCCGAGAGGATAACGCCGGTCAGGAACAGCGCCGCGGCCGTCGCGGCAAGGCCCAGCGGTTTGATCGCAGCCAGCACCAGTTCCGGCATTTTGATGCCGATGGCGGAGAGCACGACCCCAAGCAGCGGCCCCCAGACAATCGGTTTTTTCACCGACCGCCACATCAGCACCGGCAGCATGGCGAGCGTCGAGCCGCTGTTTTCGCCGCTGGCGCGCGCTTTTTCACGCTCCAGAATAAGCAGGCAGAACGGCGTCATCAGCACCGAACCGCAGGCAATGGAGACGGCGACGGAAAGCGAAGTGGATGGCCCCTCGCCCAGCACGCTGCCGAGGATCGGCAGGCCAAGCGCGGCATAGTTCGGCAGCGCCACGGTGAGCGTCAGCACGGCGGCATCCTGCGGCGATTTCTTAAACGGCCCGACGGCCAGGAAGTAGATGGCGGCGTAGGTGACCCACATCGCCAGCACTAACACCACAATCAGCGGCATTTGCGCGACGATGCCCGCCCACGGCGTCTGTACGGTAGCGCTAAACAGCGCGGCCGGGAGCGCGAAATCCATCACAAAGATATTGAGTAGAGCCACATTCTGGTTATCGACCATCCTGGTTTTGCCCGCCATAAAGCCGAGCAGCATAATCACGAAGATGGGTGCAAGCGCATGAATAATCACGTAAGTCATAAGTCACCTGTAATGAAAGAAAAATCAACACTGGTGCGATGGTGGCCCTTACACCCAGGTGGGTGGTGAGCTTTATTTTTTACGGATGCGGGGCGCTATGGGCGTATCGCTACGCCCACAGGAGCCGCTATCCGGCAGGTTTTTTTTAGGTATTACTTACCAGCTGGCGCGCAGGCGTTCGCGAACAAGCTGAGAGCTACGGCGGTTGTCTGCGCCGAGGCGGGTTTTCAGGCTCGGATCCTGGCGCGCATCCGCGATGGCGCGTTGCAGCGTGGCGTTGACCTGCGCCAGATCCTGCGCCGTCGGCGCATCCGGGTTGCTGATATCGAGCAGATCGGAGAGCAGACCCAGCGTCGCATAGTTGGCGACGTCATAGGCCATTGGCGGGATGGTCGCCGCCAGTTTCTCCAGCGCGTCTACGGTGCGAAGCGTAATGCGCGCGGCGGATTCTTTGCCCATCGCGTGCACCATGACGCCCTGGTCGTTGAAAGCGATAAGGCGGTTGGCCTGGTAACCGTGGGCGAGAAACGCCCCGGACATCGCCTTGCCGACAATCAGCCCGATAACCGGGTGTCCGGCGAGGCGCGCGTTCGCATAAGCGCCCGCCGCGCCCGCCAGCGCCTGATGAATGCCAAATGCCTCTTCACGACGGCCATAGGCCTGGCTTGGTACGTCAATCACCGCGACGATCGGGCGCTTCACGGGTTTATCCGCATCTTCTTTAACCGTTTCGCTGACCACTTTCGCGAGCGTCCAGCCCTCCAGCAGCCCGACTTCGCCACGCGCGGCGCGCGGGTAGTGGTTGTGGGCATCCGGCACGACCGCGATAAACCGCGCAGGCTCGCCGTTAAATGCGGCATCGGCCACCTGTACGGACGGGCAAAGCCCTGGCAGACGTTGCGCGTCGGGCGCGAGTTTTTCAAGCCATAAGGCGCCCCGGCTTACTGTGTTCGTCATCATTTTTCCTCCCGGGCAAAGAGCTGTTTGATCTGTTCGCGGTCCGCCTGTTTCGCGGTATCGAAACGGCTCAGGCGGTCGAGATACCAGGCGTAGTTATCGCTGCGGTGCTGCTGCGGTACGCCGCGGGCAATCGCCTCGTTCATGGCGGTTTTCACGGCGTTAACGCCATCGCCCACCAGCGCGTCGACAAAGCCGCTTTCATAACGGACTTCGCCGCCGGTCATGCTCCAGATAAACGGACGGTCGCGGGAGTCGTACTCTTCCACGCCCGCTTCCTGCTCAATAACCTGCGGGCCGTTAAGCCCTAAACGCGCTTCGCGGGTGACGATGAGATAACTGCATAACGCGGCGGCGATGGACATCCCGCCGAAGCAGCCGACGGTGCCGGCGATAATCCCGACCACCGGGGTATAGCGGCGCAGATCAACAATCGCCGCGTGGATATCGGCAATCGCCGCGAGGCCCAGATTCGCCTCCTGCAGACGCACGCCGCCGGTTTCAAGGCACAGCACCGCCTGTGTGGGAATGCCGTTGCGGTTATCTTCAGCGGCAAGCTCCAGCGCGGCGGCCATTTTCGCGCCGGAAACCTCGCCCATACTGCCGCCCTGGAACGTGCCTTCGATGGCGATCACGACGGCTGGCTGGCCGTTAATCGTGCCTTTCGCCACGACCATACCGTCGTCGGCCTGCGGCACGATGCCCTGCTTGCCAAGCCACGGCGACATAACCTGCTCAAACGGATCGAGCAGTTCGCGATAGCTGCCGTCATCCAGCAGCGCCTTTGCGCGGTCCCGCGCCCGGAGTTCGATAAAGCTGCGATCGTTACGCATGGCTGACCTCCTCAAAAACCTGTTCGATGCGGATGCGCGCCACGCCGGGCGTCGCGCCGAAATCGTGGATAATCAGCGTGCCGGACGGCAGGCCGTTTTGCATGTTGAGGCGGTCAAACAGCGCGTTCCAGCGCGCGGTGCTGTTGTCCACGGATGTGGTGATGGTGACGTTGAGCGCCTGCTGCTGGTCGGCGGTGAACAGGACTTCCATATCACCGGACCCGACCACTCCCGCCAGCGCTCTGCCGCTCAGCGTGCGGCTCGCGGGGAATGACAATGTAATCTGTTCCATAACACCCTCTTAATCAGTTATTCGGGATGACGCGCCCACGCGGTCGAGATAGAGCGTGGCGGCCAGCAAGTCGGCGGCCCCGCCCGGCGAGGCGTTGAGCGCCAGCATCTCGCTATCAAGCGTTGCCAGTTCGCGACGCCCGTGGGCGGTTGCCGTACCGCCCGCCGCCAGTACGGCGCGTGCGCCGCGCTGCATGGCGAACTGACCGGTCAGGCCTGCGCGATTGAGTACGCAGGTATCGCTGAGCGAGGTCATGATCGCCATTAGCGCGTCCAGCCGGGCTTCGGTCTCGTTCGCGCCGCGACGGCGGCTCTCATGAAGCTGCGGCAGCGCGAGACGCGTGACGTGCGGGAAGCCCTGCTGCGCCTCTTCACGCGCGCCTGGCACCTGATAACGGCGCGTGGCGCGCAGCCCCTTGCTGAAGCCCTTTGGCGCAGCCGCGTCCGGCAGGCTCGCAAGCCGCGCGGCGGTGGCGGCGATGACGTCGGCTGAGGCGTCAGCCCCGCACATAGCGGTAGCGCTTACCAGCAGCCCCAGCGCCCAGATAGCGCCCCGGTGCGTATTGACGCCGCCGGTCGCCGCCATCATCTGCGCCTCGCCTTCGCGGCCCAGGCGGCCGACGGTTTCACGCAGCGCGATATCCGCCGGACGCTGCCAGCTCTGCTGGGCCAGCCCATGAAACGTCGGCGTCAGGCTGTGGGCCGAGCGCTCCATCAACGCGAGCGTTAAATCGTGATGCGCGCCGCTGCCCCGACAATCCACCAGACCCGGCTTCGGGGTGAGTCTCGCTTCATCAATCAGGCAGGCGGTGGCGATGCGCGCCAGCGCGTCTGCGGTGCCGTCGGCGTGAGTCAGTGGCTGTCGGTTCATTACCAGCTCCGGAATTTGGCAGGTGGGTTGTAGAGACCGCCTGACCATTCCACCAGGTCGGCGACGCTGCTCGCGGCAAGCAGCGAGCGGGTGGCGTCGGCGCGGCGAATGCCGATATCTTCCGGGTAAACGACCTTGCCGCACTTACGCAGCGCGGCGACGCGCGCGGCGTCCACGCCAAGTCCGATGTCGGTGATACCGGCGACTGCGGCGACCATCGCGCGACGCTCTTCCAGACTTTCGGCGCGGTAGAGGTACGCGATGCCTTCTTCCGTCAGCACGTGGGTCACGTCATCGCCGTAAATCATGACCGGCGCGAGCGGCATGCCTGAGGCTTTCGCTACGTCGACCGCATCGAGTTTTTCCACGAAGGTTGGCTTCACGCCTGCCTGGAAGGTTTCGACCATTTGCACCACCAGCTTTTTACCGCGCTGCATCGGATCCGGCTCGGTTATCATGTTGAGCCAGGCTGGCGTGGCGTGACGGCGGCCGTGCGGGTCATGGCCCATGTTCGGCGCGCCGCCGAAGCCGGAAAGACGGCCGCGGGTGACGGTGGAGGAGTTGGCGAGGCCGTCCACCTGTAAGGTCGAGCCGATAAACATATCCACCGCGTACTGGCCTGCCAGCTGGCAGAAAGCGCGGTTGGAGCGCATCGAGCCATCAGCGCCGGTAAAGAAGACGTCCGGACGGGCGCGGATGTACTCTTCCATCCCCAGTTCACCGCCGAAGCAGTGCACGCTCTCCACCCAGCCGCTTTCAATCGCCGGGATCAGCGTCGGGTGCGGGTTGAGCGTCCAGTGTTTACAGATTTTGCCTTTCAGGCCGAGCTGTTCGCCATACGTCGGCAGCAGCAGTTCGATGGCGGCGGTGTTAAAGCCGATACCGTGGTTAAGCGACTGCACCTGGTGTTCGGCGTAGATGCCTTTAATCGCCATCATCGCCATCAGGATGTGTTCCTGTTTGATGAGGCGCGGGTCGCGGGTGAACAGCGGTTCGATAAAGAAGGGTTTATCCGCCACCACGACATAATCGATCCACGAGCCGGGAATATCGACACGCGGCAAATCACATTCGTCGTCCACCAGCTCATTCACCTGGGCGATGACGATGCCGTCGTGGAACGCGGCGGCTTCCACGAGCGCGGGCGTATCTTCGGTGCTCGGCCCGGTGTAGAGGTTACCTTTGCGGTCGGCTTTGTAACCGGCGATCAGCGCCACGTTCGGGGCGAGATCGACATAGAGCCGGGAGTAAAGTTCGATGTAGGTATGGATGGCGCCGATCTCCAGCTGGCCATCTTCCAGCAGTTGCGAAATGCGCAGGCTCTGGGTGCCGGAGAACGAGAAGTCGAGCTTGCGGGCGATGCCTTTCTCAAAGATATCGAGATGTTCGCTGCGCCCGACGCTTGGCATGATCATGTGCAGGTCATGCACGACGTGCGGGTTTACCTCAGCAAGGCTGCGGGAGAGAAAATCCGCCTGCTTCTGGTTATTGCCTTCCAGTACCACCCGGTCGCCGGGCGCGATGAGTTTTTCGAGCATGGATGAGAGATCTGCGGTGGGCAGCACTTTGCCCTGCACGGGAACCGAGGCGAGACGCCGCTGTTTCTCCGTGCGGCGCGTGTTCCAGACACGCCCCGGCGTTTGGTAAGCCGTCATAATTAACCTCCTGATTCAGCGAATCTTTTTGATTTGCTTAACGCTAAAACCAGTGTGCGCTCAGGAGAAAAGTGCATCAATTAAGGGCGGGGGCGAATCATTACTCCAGGAGTAATGATTAACGCCGCAGAATTTGATCTCAGTCGCAAACATAATGCCGTACTCTGCTACGCGCTGAAACGAAGGGATCGACAAGCGGAAACAGCAGCGGCGCCCGAAGGCGCCGCTGAAAGAGGCATGGTCTGGCACTATCAGACTTCGATATCCGCCATATCGCCTTTCTCCTGCAGCCAGTTACGGCGGTCTTCGGAGCGTTTTTTGGCGAGCAGCATATCCATCACCGCCAGCGTGCGCGCGTCGTCGTCGTCGCTGATGGTGAGCTGCACCAGGCGGCGGGTGTTCGGATCCAGCGTCGTTTCGCGCAGCTGCATCGGGTTCATTTCGCCGAGGCCTTTAAAGCGCTGTACGTTCGGCTTGCCCTTTTTACGCTTGAGCTGTTCCAGCACGCCCGCTTTTTCTTCTTCGTCCAGCGCGTAGTAGACCTCTTTGCCGAGATCGATACGGTAGAGCGGCGGCATGGCAACGTAAACGTGACCGCCTTTCACCAGCGAGCGGAAGTGTTTCACAAACAGCGCGCACAGCAGCGTGGCGATATGCAGACCGTCGGAGTCCGCATCCGCGAGGATACAGACTTTGCCGTAACGCAGCTGGCTGAGATCGTCGCTGTCCGGATCGATGCCGATCGCAACAGAGATATCGTGCACCTCCTGCGAGGCCAGCACTTCATCCGACGACACTTCCCAGGTATTCAGGATCTTACCCTTAAGCGGCATGATCGCCTGATATTCGCGATCGCGCGCCTGTTTGGCGGAGCCGCCTGCGGAATCCCCTTCCACCAGGAAAAGCTCTGTGCGGTTGAGATCCTGCGCGGTGCAGTCCGCCAGTTTGCCGGGCAGCGCCGGGCCGCTGGTGAGCTTTTTACGCACCACTTTTTTGGCCGCGCGCAGACGACGCTGAGCGCTGGCGATGGCGAGCTCCGCGAGCTGTTCCGCCGCCTGGACGTTCTGGTTAAGCCACAGGCTGAAAGCGTCTTTCACCACGCCTGAGACAAACGCCGCGCACTGGCGTGACGACAGGCGCTCTTTAGTCTGGCCCGCGAATTGCGGATCCTGCATTTTCACCGACAGGACATAGGCGCAGCGCTCCCAGATATCTTCCGCCGAGAGCTTCACGCCGCGCGGCAGGATGTTGCGGTATTCGCAGAACTCACGCATGGCGTCCAGCAGGCCCTGGCGCAGGCCGTTGACGTGGGTGCCGCCCTGCATGGTCGGGATCAGGTTAACGTAGCTTTCGGTTAGCAGCTCGCCGCCTTCCGGCAGCCACAGCAGCGCCCAGTCCACCGCTTCCGTCTCGCCGGAGAAGTTACCGATAAACGGTTTTTCCGGCAGGGTAATCAGCCCGTTTACCGCTTCACACAGGTAGTCGTTGAGACCATCCAGGTAGCACCAGCGCTGCTCGGTGTTGTTCACCTGATCTTTAAAGTTGATCTCAACGCCCGGGCAAAGTACCGCTTTCGCTTTCAGCAGGTGCGTCAGGCGGGAGACGGAAAAGCGCGGGCTGTCGAAGAATTTTTCATCCGGCCAGAAGTGGACGCTGGTGCCGGTCTGGCGCTTCGGGCAGGTGCCGACCACGCTCAGCTCTTTCACCTTTTCGCCATTTTCAAAAGCGATGTTGTAGATCTGCCCGTCGCGTTTCACGTTGACTTCCACGCGTTTTGACAGGGCGTTAACCACAGAGATCCCCACGCCATGCAGGCCGCCGGAGAACTGGTAGTTTTTGTTCGAGAATTTACCGCCCGCGTGCAGACGGCAGAGGATCAGTTCCACGGCGGGAACGCCCTCTTCCGGATGGATATCCACCGGCATGCCGCGCCCGTCGTCGATAACTTCCAGCGACTGGTCGGCGTGAAGGATCACGTCGACGCGTCTGGCGTGCCCGGCCAGCGCTTCATCGACGCTGTTATCAATAACTTCCTGGCCCAGATGGTTGGGACGGGAGGTGTCGGTATACATCCCCGGACGGCGGCGCACCGGCTCAAGCCCGGTGAGCACCTCAATGGCATCGGCATTATAGGATTGGGTCATGATTTTATCGTCAGGTCACAAAACGGGATCGTTGCCTTAGCGTTAACGCAGGCTAAGGAAATCGACAATCTGCGTGAAATAATCTTCAAAGCCTGCAAAAGCGTGGTTGCCGCCGGTTTCCACCGTCTGACGGCATGGCGCGTAGTACGCGACTGCCTGGCGGTAATCCAGCACCTCGTCGCCGGTCTGCTGCAATAGCCAGATGAGATCCGGGGCGTCGAGCGGCTCAATTTGCATCACTTTCAGATCGTAAATATGGCGAGACTCTAGCACATATTGCTGCCCGGTGTAGGGGTTCTCGTTAGCGCCGAGAAAATCGGTCAGCAGCTCAAAGGGGCGCACCGCCGGGTTCACCACCACAGCCGGCAGCAGAAAACATTGCGAAAGCCAGGTCGCGTAATAGCCGCCAAGCGACGAGCCCACGACGCCGAGCGGTTCGCCGCCGTGCTCAAGCACTAAAGATTCCAGCAGCTCCGCCGCATCAGACGGATACGGCGGCAGTTGAGGAACAACCATGTTGATATCAGGGTGATGCTGCGCCAGCCAGCGTTGCAGGCTGGTGGCCTTCGCCGAGCGAGGAGAACTGTTAAAACCGTGGAGGTAGAGGAGCGTAGACATCAGTATCCTTCTGATGCGGTATCAGGGCGGAACTGCGCGCCTTCAAGGCGGCACACTTCCGTGGTGAGTGAACCGTCAGGGTGCAGATTCAGCCAGCGCCAGCCGGGCGCAACCGTATCGAGCGTAAAGCCGGCGCAGTGGGGTTTAAACTGAACGCAGGTGGACGGCGTCGCCATCAGGCGGCGCCCGTTCCAGTCGAGATCCAGTTCCTGATGGATATGGCCGCAAAGCAGATGTTTCACTTGCGGGTAGCGGTTCAGCACATCATCCAGCGCCTGGGCATTGCGCAGGCTGTGTTGATCGAGCCAGCCGCAGCCGGACGGTAACGGATGATGGTGTAAGAGCAGTAACGTATGGCGCTCCGGCGCCTGCTGAAGCATGCGCTCAAGCCACTCAAGCTGGTAGTCGCTCAGCTCGCCGTGCGGCACGCCAAAGACCTGGCTGTCGAGCAGCAGCACCTGCCAGCGATCGCCCGCGAACACGCGTTTGGCGGGCGAAATACCGGAGTCGTGCAATGTACTGAACATGGCGGGCTGGAAATCGTGGTTGCCCGGCAGCCAGACGCAGGGCGCAGGCAATGTGGCAATCCCCGCCGCGAAGTGCTCATAAGCCTCAGGCGTATGATCCTGCGCCAGATCGCCTGTCGCGACAATCAGATCGCACTCGCGCTGCTCGGCATGAAGCACTGACAGCACCGCCTGGTAGCTCTCCCAGGTGTTGATGCCAAGCAACGTCTCGTTCTTTCCGGCAAACAGGTGAGTATCTGTAATTTGTAAGATCCTGACGCTGGCCCCACCAGCAACAGGAAGGTTTAACAGGCTTTCCAAATGGTGTCCTTAGGTTTCACGACGCTAACAAACCGGAACCGCCATTGCTCCATGCGCTAAACAGTAGCGTAGCCAGTCAGCAAGAAACTGGTTAATTTGATGTTTTTCGTCGCGCTGATGCAACTTTTTATTTGGGTAATCATAACGCGCTTTGAAGCGAAAGATCTGCTGGCTTGAACACACTTCCGCGACCATGGCGTCATGGTAAAGCCTTACGCTCATTGACGGCAAACTCCAGTAACTCACTTTCGGCGCAGTTTGCTCTATCTGCACAAGCGTGGTGTATCGGGTTGATTCGAGGATGGTTAAACGGTATTGCGCGCCCGCCACCTGATAACTAATGGTTTCGCCCGGCGCGTCGTTGCGCGGCAGCAGGCGGCGCAACTGCGCGAAGTTGGTTTCGCACAGGCGCATCATTTCTGGAAAATCAGGTGTATAACGCTTCATATTCAGGTGTTCCACTCGTTTCTCAATGCTTGATAATGTAACTGCAGCCATTGCAGTGCGATGACGGAGGCTGCGTTGTCGATTCTCCCCTCTTCTACCCACTGGTATGCCTGTTCCCGGCTTACCACATGAACCCGAATATCTTCGTTTTCATCAGCCAGACCGTGTATGCCTTGCGCGGTCGTGGCGTCCACTTCGCCAACCAGTAATGACAGGCGCTCGCTGGTGCCGCCAGGGCTTGCCAGATAGCTCATGAATTTTTTTACCCGCCCGACGGAAAGCCCCGCTTCTTCTTCCGCTTCGCGGCGAGCGACCTCTTCCACCGTTTCGCCAGGCTCAATCATGCCGGCGACCAGTTCCAGCAACCACGGGGTGTCGCTGGTGTCAAAAGCGGCGATGCGAATCTGCTCGATAAGGACCACCTCATCGCGCACAGGGTCAAAGGGTAGCAGGACTGCAGCATGGCCGCGCTCAAAAATTTCACGCCGAACTTCACCGCTCATTTCACCGTTAAAAAGACGGTGCCGAAAGCGGTAAAGATCGAGCGAAAAAAAGCCGCGATATAGCTTTTCCCGTGCAATAATTTCTACATCGTTTTTGGTGAAAGTAATGGGGCTTCGGGTTGATTTGCTCATGATGGTTTCCGGTTCGAGATGGTGCCGAATCTGGGCATTTCAAGCCAGTTTACCTGCCGTTTCATTGCCCATGTGATAGATTGTGGAAATTTAGTGGCAGAAGGCACGTTACGCCAAGCCTCACGGCGGGTTGACTCTGGTAGAATCGGCGATCAATTTTCGGCTTCTGACAGCGCTAATAAATTCTTTATGCTTCACAACAAGGAATGCAAATGAAGAAACTGCTCCCCATCCTTATCGGCCTGAGCCTGACGGGCTTCAGCGCCATGAGCCAGGCAGAAAACCTGTTGCAGGTTTACCAGCAGGCACGTTTAAGCAACCCGGACCTGCGCAGCTCCGCTGCTGACCGCGACGCCGCATTCGAAAAAATTAACGAAGCCCGCAGTCCTTTACTTCCGCAGCTCGGCCTGGGTGCAGATTACACCTATAATAGCGGTTTTCGCGATAACGACGGCATCGACAGCACCGCCAAGAGCGCGTCGCTGCAGTTAACGCAGACCATCTTCGATATGTCCAAATGGCGCGCCCTGACGCTGCAGGAAAAAACCGCAGGCATTCAGGATGTGACCTATCAGACCGATCAGCAAACGCTGATGCTGAACACCGCGACGGCCTATTTCCAGGTGCTGAGCGCCATTGACGCGCTCTCCTACACCGAAGCGCAGAAACAGGCGATTTACCGCCAGCTCGATCAAACCACCCAGCGCTTTAACGTAGGCCTGGTGGCGATTACCGACGTCCAGAACGCCCGCGCGCAGTACGATAACGTGCTGGCCAATGAAGTGACCGCGCGTAATAACCTCGACAATGCGCTGGAACAGCTGCGTCAGGTAACCGGCAACTACTATCCGCAGCTTGCGTCGCTGAATGTCGATAGCTTTAAAACCACCAAACCGGCTGCCGTTAACGCGCTGCTGAAAGAAGCAGAGCAGCGCAACCTGACGCTGTTGCAGGCCCGTCTGAGCCAGGATCTGGCGCGTGAGCAGATTCGCTACGCCGAAACCGGCCATATGCCGACGCTCGGCTTAACGGCGTCCAGCAGCGTCTCGGATACCGATTACAGCGGCAGCAATACCGGCGGGGCGGCAGCGAGCAATTATGCCGACCGTAAAATCGGCCAGAACTCCGTCGGCCTGAGCTTCAATCTGCCGCTCTACAGCGGTGGTTCGGTGACGTCGCAGGTTAAACAGGCGCAATACAGCTTCGTGGGCGCCAGCGAGAAACTGGAAAGCGCGCACCGCAACGTGGTACAGACCGTACGTTCTTCCTATAACAACGTGAACGCCTCCATCAGCAGCATCAAAGCGTATGAGCAAGCGGTCGTTTCCGCGCAAAGCTCACTCGATGCGATGGAAGCGGGTTACTCGGTCGGTACGCGTACCATCGTCGATGTGCTGGACGCCACCACCACCCTGTACAACGCCAAGCAGCAGCTCTCCAGCGCGCGTTATAACTACCTGATCAACCAGCTCAATATTAAATCTGCGCTGGGTACGCTCAACGAGCAGGATCTGGTCGCGCTGAACAACTCGCTGGGCAAACCGGTTTCCACCGCGCCGGAAAATGTCGCGCCGGAAAACCCGCAGCAGGATGCCGCCGTGAATAACATGACCAACAGCGGCGGTTCAGCATCCGCTATGCAGCCAGCCGCGGCAACGCGCAGCGGCAATAGCAACAGCAGCAATCCGTTCCGTCAGTAACGTCTGCGCGGGAGGCCCATACGCCTCCCGCCTGAACGTAAGTCAACGTAAAGATCCCCGCGCCATCCGGCTCCCCGCTTTAATTTCAACCACTCATCCACTATCCTGAGCACCATAACTGTGCAATACCACTGGGTCAGGATGCAGGCATGAAACGGACAAAACAGATTAACCGCGCAATGTTTCGCAAAAGCTGGAACGCGCGCCATTTAACGCCGGTGGCCTTCGCGGTCACGGCGGCGTTTATGCTCGCCGGTTGTGAAAAGAACGACGAAACCGTGCAGCTTTACCAGAATGCGGACGATTGCTCGACCGCCAACCCCGGCAAAAGCGCTGAGTGCACCACCGCGTACAACAACGCCCTGAAAGAGGCGGAGCGCACCGCGCCGAAATACGCCACGCGTGAAGACTGTGTCGCGGAATTTGGCGAAGATCAGTGCAAGCAGGTCAATAATACCAATACCAGCCAGGCCACGCAGCAGACCGGCAGCATGTGGATGCCGCTGATGGCGGGTTACATGATGGGCCGTCTGATGGGCGGCGGCGGCATGGGGTTCGCCCAGCAGCCGTTGTTCAGCTCGCGCAACCCGGCAAGCCCGGCTTACGGTAAATACACCGACGCCAGCGGCCGCAACTACGGCGCCGCGCAGCCGGGCCGCACCATGAACGTACCGAAAACCGCGCTGGCGCCGAAACCGGCCACCACTTCGACCATCACCCGCGGCGGTTTCGGCGATTCCGTCGCGAAACAGGCCACGATGCAGCGCAGCGCCGCAGGCTCCTCCTCTTCTCGTTCAATGGGCGGCTGACACATGGAAAGAATCGCTATCAGCGAGCGCCCGGACTGGCGCGAAAAGGCAACGGAATACGGCTTTAACTTCCACACGATGTACGGCGAGCCGTACTGGTGCGAAGACGCCTACTACCGGCTGACGCTGGCGCAGGTCGAAAAGCTCGAAGACGTGACCGCCGAGCTGCACCAGATGTGCTTACAGGTCGTCGAGAAAGTGGTTGCAAGCGACGCGCTGATGACCAAATTCCGTATTCCTAAGCACACATGGGAGTTTGTGCGTCAGTCCTGGCGCAGCGGCCAGCCGTCGCTCTATTCGCGTCTCGATCTCGCCTGGGATGGACGCGGCGAGCCGAAGCTTCTTGAAAATAACGCCGACACGCCGACCTCTTTGTATGAAGCGGCGTTCTTTCAGTGGATCTGGCTTGAAGATCAGCTGCGCGCCGGGAACCTCCCGCAGGGCAGCGATCAGTTCAACAGCCTCCAGGAGAAGATCATTGAGCGTTTCGGCGAGCTTAAAGCGCAATATGGCTTTAACCGCCTGCATCTCGCCTGCTGTCGCGATACGGTAGAGGATCGCGGCACGGTGCAGTATTTACAGGATTGCGCCAGCGAAGCCGGGATCGAGAACGATTTTCTGTTTATCGAAGATATCGGCCTTGGCGAAAAGGGGCAGTTTACCGATCTGCAGGATCAGGTGATTAGCAATCTGTTTAAGCTCTATCCGTGGGAGTACATGCTGCGCGAGACGTTCTCCACCAAGCTGGAAGACGCGGGCGTGCGCTGGCTGGAGCCTGCGTGGAAGAGCATCATCTCCAACAAAGCGTTGCTGCCGCTGCTCTGGGAGCTCTACCCGAACCACCCTAACCTGCTGCCAGCTTACTTTAGCGAAGATAATCCGCCGTCGATGGAAAAATATGTGGTGAAACCCCTCTTTTCCCGCGAAGGCGCTAACGTGTCGATTATCGAGAACGGTCAGACCATCGAGCAGGTGGAAGGCCCGTATGGCGAAGAAGGCACTATCTTGCAGCAGTTCTGCCCGCTGCCGAAATTTGGTGACAGCTATACGCTTATCGGCAGCTGGCTTATCAACGACCAGCCCGCCGGGATCGGTATTCGTGAAGATAAGGCGCTGATAACCCAGGATCTGTCGCGCTTCTACCCGCATCTGTTTGTGGAATAACAGCGATGGCGCCCCAGGGGCGCCATGGTTAACCCACCTGCACCGACAACATGCTTAACGACGCCATTTCCAGACCATCCACCGGAACGCTCACTGTTTCGGTGCCGTCCCACGTGCCGAGCGCGTACAGCAGCGGCAGGAAATGATCCGCCGTCGGGTTCGACAGGCTGCCGCCGGGATGATCCAGATAGTTGACCAGCGGGTGATCTGCCGCCTCGCCGCGCCACGTCAGGTTTTCTTTGACAAAGTTATTGAACGACTCCGCCCACGGGTACGGCTCACCTTCCCCATGCCAGCGTGCAGTACGCAGGTTATGGACGACGTTGCCGCTCGCCACCAGCATGACGCCTTCGTCACGCAGTGCGGCAAGGCGGCGGCCCATCTGATAGTGCCAGACCGGAGGTTTGGTACTATCTATACTCAACTGCACTAGCGGAATATCCGCCTGCGGATACATTTTTATCAGTACGCCCCAGGCGCCGTGGTCAAAGCCCCAGGCGTCTTTATCGAGCGTAACCGGCAGCGGCGCGAGAAGATCCACGACGCGCTGCGCCAGCGCTGGCGAGCCGGGGGCCGGATAATGGGTATCGTACAGCGCCTGCGGGAAACCGCCGAAATCGTGAATGGTTTGCGGCTGTTCCATCGCGGTCACGCCGGTACCGCGCGTAAACCAATGTGCCGAAACCATCACAATGGCTTTCGGACGCGGCAACGTTTCGCCAAGCGCGCGCCAGGCGCGGGTATAACGGTTATCTTCCAGCACGTTCATCGGGCTGCCGTGGCCCAGAAACAGTGCAGGCATACGGGATGACGGAGTCATTTTTTTATCCTGAAACGGTAATATCAATGGACTTACCTTACGCCGATTACGCGCTGAAAGAACGGAGATAACCATGATGAAGACCGTCAGAAAATTTGAATGTAAGTAATCTGTAAAAGCCACGGACGGGCCTCGACTTTTCCGTTCCGCTCGATACATTAATGATAATCATTATCAAAAAGGAGTGTTCGATGTCTGTGCCTCTGATCCTGACCTTACTGGCGGGCGGCGCCACGTTTATCGGCGCGCTACTCGGCGTGCTCGGTCAGAAGCCCTCTAACCGGCTGCTGGCTTTCTCGCTGGGTTTTGCCGCAGGCATTATGCTGCTGATTTCCCTTATGGAAATGCTGCCCGCCGCGCTCGGCGAAGAAGGCATGTCGCCGGTGCTGGGTTATGGCATGTTTATCGTCGGCCTGCTGGGCTATTTCGCGCTCGATCGCCTGCTGCCGCACGCGCATCCGCAGGATCTTATCGATCCGTCGCCAGCTCACGCGTCGCGTAACCTGCGCCGCACCGCGCTCCTGTTGACGCTTGGCATCAGCCTGCATAACTTTCCGGAAGGTGTCGCCACCTACGTGACGGCCAGCACTAATCTGGAGCTGGGTTTCGGGATTGCGCTCGCGGTCGCGCTGCACAACATCCCGGAAGGGCTGGCGGTGGCGGGCCCGGTTTATGCGGCAACGGGCTCGCGCCGTAAAGCCGTTATCTGGGCGGGGCTCTCCGGGATGGCTGAAATTCTGGGCGGGGTACTGGCGTGGCTGATCCTCGGCACGATGGTGTCGCCGGTGGTCATGGCGGCGATTATGGCGGCGGTCGCAGGGATCATGGTGGCGTTGTCGGTAGATGAGCTGATGCCGCTTGCCAAAGAGATCGATCCGCATAACAACCCGAGCTACGGCGTGCTGTGCGGCATGTCGGTGATGGGATTAAGCCTGACGCTGCTGCAAACCAGCGGCCTTAGCGGCTAATAAAAAAGCCCGGTCAGACCGGGCTTTTCAGAAGCATTCAGGCCCGGCGTTCGCCGGGCTTTTTGTCAACTCGCTTTGCGCTCCTGCGCCTGGCGATAGCTCACTAAATCTTCGATGGTCACGACCGGCATATTGTGTTCGCGGGCAAACGCGATGCACTCCGGCGCACGCGCCATGGTGCCGTCGTCATTGGTCAGTTCGCACAACACGCCCGCTGGTTTAAAGCCTGCCAGCGAGACTAAATCGATGGTCGCTTCGGTGTGACCGCCGCGAGTCAATACCCCGCCCGGCTGCGCGCGCAGCGGGAAAACGTGCCCAGGACGGTGCAGATCGGATGGTTTCGCGTCATCGGCAATCGCCGCGCGAATGGTCGTGATGCGGTCGGCGGCGGAAACGCCGGTCGTCACGCCGTGCGCCGCTTCGATAGTCACGGTAAAGCCGGTGCCGAACGCGCTGGTGTTGTTTTCCACCATCATCGGCAGGTCGAGCTGTTTACGGCGTTCTTCGGTCAGGCACAGGCAAACGATGCCGCTGCCGTGACGGATGGTTAACGCCATCTGTTCAACGGTCATGGTTTCGGCGGGGAAAATCATATCGCCTTCGTTTTCACGGTTCTCGTCATCGAGCACCATCACGCCGCGCCCTTCGCGCAGTGCGGCGATCGCGTTTTCCACGCGTTCAAAAGCGGTGCCAAAAGCAGAAAGAAGCGTCTGATTCATGGTAAAGAAACCTCATTAATTATATGGATTACCAGAATCAGGGCGGTCTTAGGAGTGCCGACAAGCGGCAAGCAAAATAACGTGAGTGGGCATAAGCCCAGGCAGATCGTTACTCTCTCCCATCCGGACTTTAACCGTCGGCCCCGGAATTACACCGGATCTGCTGACCTTCAGAAACAACCTGAAGCGCTCGCGGGCTTTCAGTTTACCTTGCGTCTGACGCTTTCGCGCAGAAGCAGGATCAGCCTGATTTACCGCCGGTGGGGAATTACACCCCGCCCTGAGAATAAGCGGAATAACTATAACGCCATTGATAATCGTCGGCAATGCATGAGATTCAAACATTTCCGGTTTATACCCTTCCGATCAGCGATTACAATTACTCTTCAGACCATACCAGATCAGGGAAACCGCTATGATTGACCCGAAAAAAATTGAACAGATCGCCCGTCAGGTCCATGAATCGATGCCAAAAGGGATCCGTGAGATCGGGGAAGATGTTGAGAAGAAAATCCGCCAGGTATTGCAGGCCCAGCTGTCTCGCCTGGATCTGGTGAGTCGTGAGGAGTTTGACGTGCAGACGCAGGTACTGCTGCGCACGCGTGAGAAACTGACGGCGCTGGAACAGCGTCTGACTGCACTGGAATCCAGCGGCGCAACCACCGCCTCCGCGCCGGCAGAGACTTCAGCGACCGCAGGCAGCGCCAGCGCGCCCGTCACCGCCGTGACGCCGCCGCCTGCCATCCCGCCGGTTGACAGCCTCGACAAGCAGGACTGACAGAAACAACAACGCCCCCTGCCAGGCAAGGGGCGTTCGCACCAGACGGCTTTAACTGTTCTTCTGGATCTTCTTAATGATATTGGTGGTCGAGCAGCCATCTTCAAAGTTCAGCACCATGACCTCCCCGCCGTTGGCCCACACCTCTTTGCTGCCTGCGATATCTTCAGGCTTATAGTCGCCGCCTTTGACCAGCAGATCCGGCAGGATTTCGCTGATAAGCCGCTGCGGCGTGTCTTCTTCAAACGGCACCACCCAGTCGACCGCTTCCAGCGCGGCCAGCACAATCATGCGCTGCTCCTGCGGGTTTACCGGACGGGTTTCGCCTTTCAGGCGTCGGGTGGAGGCATCACTGTTGACCGCCACAATCAGACGGTCGCCGAGTTTGCGGGCATTCGCCAGATACGAGACGTGGCCTGCGTGAAGAATGTCGAACACGCCGTTGGTCATCACCACTTTCTCGCCGCGCTTGCGCGCCGCCAGCACGGCTTCTTTCAGCGCCGCTTCGCTCATCACGCCAAAGCCGGTTTCCGAGCGCCCGCGCACGGCGTTTTCCAGTTCCACCGGCGATACGGTTGACGTACCGAGCTTGCCGACCACCACGCCCGCCGCAGCGTTCGCGAAGAAGCAGGCTTCTTCCAGCGAATTGCCGGACGCCAGCGTCGCCGCCAGCACGCCAATCACGGTATCGCCCGCGCCGGTCACGTCATAGACTTCCTGCGCCTGCGTCGGCAGGTGGAACGGCGCTTTGCCCGGTTGCAGCAGCGTCATGCCCTGTTCCGAGCGGGTCACCAGCAGCGCGCTGAGATCGAAATCGGCGATGATTTTCATGCCGCGCTCGACAATCTCCTGCTCGTTTTTGCATTTGCCCGCCACCGCTTCGAATTCAGACAGGTTCGGCGTCAGCAGCGTGGCGCCACGATAGCGCTCGAAATCGGTGCCTTTGGGATCGATAAGTACCGGAACGCCCGCGTTACGCGCCAGCTGGATCATCTGCTGGACGCTTGCGAGCGCGCCTTTGGCGTAGTCAGAAAGCACCAGCGCGCCGATCTGCCCCAGCGCCTGGTTGATGCGCTCGTGCAGCGGCTCGGGATCGACCCCGTCGAAGCCCTCCTCGAAATCAAGGCGAATCAGCTGCTGGTTGCGCGACAGCACGCGCAGCTTGGTGATGGTCGGGTGCGTCGGCACTGACACGAAATCACACTTCACGTTCACCTGTGAGAGTGACTGGCTGAGCGCGCGCGCCGCGTCGTCAATGCCGGTCAGGCCGACCAGGCGCGAACTGGCCCCGAGAGACGCGATGTTCATCGCCACGTTCGCCGCGCCGCCCGGGCGCTCTTCGATGGTTTCCACTTTCACGACCGGCACCGGCGCTTCCGGCGAAATGCGGCTCGTCGGGCCATACCAGTAGCGGTCCAGCATCACATCACCTACTACCATGACGCCTGCGCGTTCAAAATCGGGCAGCGTTACTTTCATTCCTGACTCTCCTGAGAGACACCAAAATTTGCGCGCGATGATAGCACAGTTACGCGCAATCGCACGGTTACGCCGGGGCCAGCCAGCGCCGCCAGCTGTCGCGCACCTGTTCGCGCTCGGGCCCGAACGCCGTCTGCGCCACATGCCCTGGCTGTTCCTGCAAGGCCAGATGGTGCAGTTCATCGCGAAGGGTGACATAGGCGTGCGTGAGCGCTTTCGCTTCGTCCTCGCGCATAATGTCGTGCTGCGCCAGTAGTTCAAGAATACGCACATTATCGGACCAGCGCGTCAGCTTCGGCTGCTCCGGCGCGTAGCGCAGCACCAGATACTGCGTAATAAATTCGATATCCGTAATGCCGCCTTCATCGGCTTTGATATCAAACCGATCGCGGTATTTATTGCCCAGGTGCGCGCGCATTTTTTCGCGCATCTCGCGCACGTCGGTTTGCAGCTTGTCGTTGTCGCGCGGGGTGGCGAGCACCTCACGGCGAATGGCGTCAAACTGCGCCTGCAGCGGCCTGTCGCCGTAGACGACGCGGGCGCGCACCAGCGCCTGATGCTCCCACGTCCAGGCCTCGTTTTTCTGGTAATCGGCGAACGCTTGCGCGGTAGTCACCAGCATCCCGGCCGCGCCGGACGGGCGCAGACGGGCGTCCACTTCATAGAGAATGCCGGACGACGTGCGGGTGCTGAAGAGATGCATAATGCGTTGCGCCAGGCGCAGATAGAACTGGCGCCCGTCGATCTCGCGCTCGCCGTCGGTCATCACATCCGCCGGACAGTCGTGCAGGAAGACTAAATCAAGATCGGAGCTGTAGCCGAGCTCCCAGCCGCCAAGTTTGCCATAGCCCACCACCGCGAAACCGCGGCCGTCGCGTTCGCGCAGATGCGTCGGCTGGCCGTAGCGCGCCACCATATGGCCCCACGCCTGCTGTACCACCGCGTCGATGATTGCCTCGGCAAGCCAGGTTAAGTGATCGCTCACTTTCATCACCGGCAGCGTACCGGCGATATCCGCCGCGGCCACACGCAGCAGTTGCGCCTGTTTAAACTGCCGCAACGCCTCAAGCTGTTGTTCTTCGTCGTCATCCGGCACGCGCAGCAGATACTGGCGCAGTTCATCGCGGTAGGCATCCATCGCCGTCGGCTGATAGAGCGTATTCGGATCGAGCAGTTCATCAAGCAGCAGCGGATAGCGCGCCAGCTGGCTTGCGACCATCGGCGAGGCGGCGCACAGGCGGATTAAGTGCTTCAGCGCGCCGGGATATTCGCTTAACAGCTCAAGATAAGTGGTGCGCGTAACGATGCCGGTCAGCAGCGGCGTCACGCGGGAGAGCGCCAGCGCCGCGTCGTCAGGACTTGCGCAGACGGCACTCAGCAGGGGCGGCATCAGGTTATCGAGCACCTGACGCCCGCGCGGGCCAATGGTGCGCTTTTCGGTCTCTTTGCGAAAATCCGCGAGCGTCGCGAGGAACCGCATCCGGCCTTCCGCCCCTAACGCGCTCAGCACCGGCGCGTCGTCGTCGGCATCCAGCGCGTCATGCCACAGCTCGCGCCAGCCTTCGTTCAGCGCCTCTTCGCCTGTGCCCGGCTCTTCATCGCCGATAAGCTCGTTAAACACGCGGCGCACGCCCGCCATATGGCGCTCCAGCCGCGCGCTGAGCGCCTCCCAGCGCTCTTCGTCCATCGCCCACGCCAGACGCGCGCGGTTCAGCGCGTCGCCCGGCAGCGTCTGGGTTTGTTCATCGTTAATGCTTTGCAGCAGGTTTTCGAGACGCCGCAGGAAGAGATAGGCGTCCCGCAGGCAGGCGGCGTCGCCAGCGGAAAGCAGATGCAGATGTTCAATCGCCTCAAGCGTCGGCAGCAGCGAGCGCTGCTGTAAGGACGGCTCGCGCCCGCCGCGGATCAGCTGGAACACCTGGACGATAAATTCGGTTTCGCGAATACCGCCCGCGCCGAGTTTGATGTTATCGGTCAGCCCCCGGCGGCGCACCTCGCGGGCAATCATGCCCTTCATATTTCGCAGCGACTGAATCACGCTGAAATCGATATAGCGGCGGAAGATGAATGGCCGCAGCATGGCGCGCAACTCCTGGCTCCAGGCGTCGTCGGTGTCGCCCATGATGCGCGCTTTCACCATCGCGTAGCGCTCCCAGTCGCGCCCCTGCTCCTGGTAGTAATCCTCAAGCGCGGCGAAGCTCAGCACCAGCGGGCCGCTGTCGCCGAACGGGCGCAGGCGCATGTCCACGCGGTAGACAAAACCGTCCTGCGTGGGCTGGTCGAGCGCTTTAATGAGCCGCTGGCCAAGACGCGTGAAAAACTGGGCATTATCCAGCTCGCGCCGGCCGCCCTGCGTCGAGCCGCCTTCCGGCCAGGCGAAGATAAGATCGATATCCGAAGAAAAGTTGAGCTCGCCGCCGCCAAGTTTCCCCATACCGAGGATCATCAGCGGCTGTGGGACGCCCTGCGCGTTGCATGGCGTGCCCCATTCGCGACAGCAGGCGGCGTAAAGCCAGTCGCGCGCAGCGACGATAAGGGTTTCCGCAAGCTGGCTGAGCTGCGTGAGCGTTTGCTGCGTGGTGGCCTGTTTCAGCGTCTGCGACCAGGCGATCCGCGTCATCATCCGGCGGCGGAACTGGCGCAGCGCGCGCATCAGCGCCGCCTCGTCGTTAACGTCCGCAAGCGCTGTCTGCAGCCAGGCGGGGTAATGCTGCCACTCGTCAGGCACAGGCGGCGCGGCTTCCAGCTCGTTCAGCCATTCCGGGCGCGCGCTGAGCGCCTCGCGCACGAAATCGCTGAAGGTCAGCACCGCGCGCGCCTCATCGCTGAGTGCGGCGGTATCAAAAGGCAGCCGCTCCACCACGGCTTGCCAGTGCTGTTGCAAAGGGAGGGAGAGCGGCGTCATGCGGGTTTCCTGTGGTTATTTACACTTTCCCGCTGTGCCGCCAGAACGGCGCCTGCGAGATAGCCTCATTGCGGAAGTGTTCAATTTCAATGCGCTGGCCGGTTTCGATGGCGTGACGCAGCCCCTGCCAGTTATCGAGCCAGAACAGCGCGACGGTTTCGTTATAGACGCCCGCCAGCAGACGCAGCGCGTCCAGTTCGCGCGAAAGACGCGGCAGTTGATCAACGTAGCGGTCGCCGAGCGGCTGGCCAAACGCGGCTTTCAGCTCGGCGGCGTGACGCGAGAGGTTAATATCGGCAAAGCGTTTCCAGGAATCCGCCATCTTCTGACGGCCCTTTTCATCAAGGAAAGGCTGCCAGCCGCGGAAGATCAGCCATTCGGTGAGCGCCAGGCGCGCAGAGGCCTGAATAGCGCTGAAAGCAACCGTCTGGGCCGACGCGTCGGTCGCAAGCGTCGCCTCGCACTGGGTCAGCAGGTCACGTAAGCGAGTACTCGCTTTTCGGGGAACGATGCCGCCGAACAACGCCAGCGTATGGCGTACCAGCGCAATCGCCTCTCGCACCTGCTGCTTCGCTTTGTCGTTACCACGCAGCCACAGCTCGTCGTGGTACAGCCAGTGATCGAGCGCCCACTCCAGCGACGCTTCAAGCCCCTGTTCGACAGTCATTTTCGCAGGCGCTTTAAGGAGCGTGAGCGGACGCAGCGGGCGTTCAGGATTCCCCTGCGCCAGGTGATAACCGCGCGCCGCTTTGCTGAGGCTCCCCTGACGCAGGCCCGGTTTCGCGACCAGCTGACGGGCGAACTTCAGTACGTCGGCCGCCTCGCCCTGAAGCAGTTCCAGCTCCAGCTCGCAAATAGGCTCCGCCAGCTCGCCGGCTTTCACTTCGCCGCGATCAAGCGCCAGCTCAATGCGGCTTTCACCGTAAGTAACCACCCACTTTTCACGCGCGAAATCGGTGCTGAACAGCGGCTGCACCGCCGCCTGCAACGTCTCGGGCGACAGCCCTTCGGGCCAGACTTCCGCCGGAAAGCGCGTGAGCGCAAGCTCCGGGGATTCCAGCGCGACATTATATTCCGGACGCTGATGCAGCCCGCCGGTCGTGCGGCCAGCCACTTTCATGGTCATCTCATAACGGCCATTATCGCCGCGAACGCGCAGCCCCATATCGTGACGGCGCAACTGGTTGTCCGCGGTTTCGTAATAGATGTTGAGCAGCTGGCGCGGGTCGCTGTGTTCGGCCTCAAGGGCATTCAGCGCGGCGCGCAGCGCGTCAATCTGTTCGGGGTCGACGATAAATTTGAGTTCGATTTCCTGAGCCATGTCTCTGCTTTACTCGTTGAGTCACACTGAAGAAAACTCCAGCGAACTTAATAGCCTGGTATCTGTCAGTAGATAGTATTTTGCGAAAAATTGCCATGTTTGAGGCTTTTTGACGCCATCAAAATACGAAATTTGCCGCGGTGGCAGGCGACAGGCTGACCAGGAAGATTCCCATTCAGGTTTACGCTTTGCATCGTCAGACTGATGCCACTACTATCGTTCCACTTTCAACGACAATAACGACCAACTGATGCACAAATTACGTCTGATTTGCCTTTCCCTGCTTGCGCTTAGCGTCACTTTCCAGGCCGTTGCCGAAGAAAAACGCTATGTCTCGGATGAACTCAACACCTGGGTGCGTAGCGGCCCCGGTGACAATTACCGCCTGGTCGGCACGGTCAATGCCGGCGAAGAAGTCGCACTGCTCGAAAGTAACGGCAAATATGGACAGATTCGTGATACCAGTGGCCGCACATCGTGGATCCCGCTGGAGCAGCTGAAAAGCGAGCCCAGCCTGCGCACCCGCGTGCCGGAGCTGGAAAATCAGGTCAAAACCCTGACCGATAAACTGACGAATATCGACACCACCTGGAATCAGCGCACGGCGGAGATGCAAAAGAAAGTCGCCGCCAGCGACGGCATCATTAACGGCCTGAAAGATGAGAATCAGAAGCTCAGAAACGAGCTTATCGTGGCGCAGAAGAAAGTAAACGCCGCCAATATTCAGATCGATGATAAACAGCGCACCATCATCATGCAGTGGTTTATGTATGGCGGCGGCGTGCTGGGCGTCGGCCTGCTGCTCGGTTTACTGCTGCCGCACATGATCCCAAGCCGCAAGCGCAAAGACCGCTGGATGAACTAAACCGCTCAGGGCAGCGCCCGCTGCCCTTTTCACTCACCATCTCCTCTACACTTAACGTATTATCTGTCGGCTAAATCGATGTCGGAGTGGAATGCGTGAAGAGTTATCTGGTTGGTGGTGCGGTGCGTGATGCCCTGTTAGGGCTGCCGGTAAAGGACAAAGACTGGGTGGTCGTGGGCGCCACGCCCGCCCAGATGCTGGAGCTTGGGTATCAGCAGGTCGGCAAAGATTTTCCTGTGTTTCTGCACCCGCAAACCCATGAAGAGTACGCGCTGGCGCGCACCGAGCGGAAATCCGGCCAGGGTTATACCGGCTTTACCTGCTATGCCGCGCCGGACGTGACGCTGGAGCAGGATTTACAGCGCCGCGATCTCACCATTAACGCCATCGCTCAGGACGACTGCGGCGAATTTATCGACCCTTACCACGGCCGCGACGATCTAAAAGCGCGCCTGCTGCGCCATGTCTCCCCCGCGTTTAACGAAGATCCGCTGCGCGTGCTGCGCGTGGCCCGCTTCGCCGCGCGTTACGCTCACCTCGGGTTTCGCATCGCGCCGGAAACGCTGGCGCTGATGCGCGAGATGGCGGAGAACGGCGAACTGGAACACCTGACGCCGGAGCGCGTCTGGAAAGAAACGGAAAGCGCGCTGACCACCCGTAACCCGCAAATCTACTTCCTGATGCTGCGCGAGTGCGGCGCGCTGAAAGTGCTGTTCCCGGAAGTCGATAAGCTGTTCGGCGTCCCGGCTCCGGCCAAATGGCACCCTGAAATCGACACCGGCATTCATACGCTGATGACGCTCTCCATGGCCGCGATGTTAAGCCCGGCGGTGGACGTGCGTTTTGCCGCGCTGTGCCACGATCTCGGTAAAGGCCTGACGCCGCCGCACCTCTGGCCGCGCCATCACGGTCACGGCCCGGCGGGCGTGCGCCTTGTGGGGCAAGTCTGCCAGCGGCTGCGCGTGCCGAACGACATTCGCGATCTCGCGAAGCTGGTGGCCGAATTCCACGACCTGATTCATACCTTCCCGGTACTGAAACCGCGCACGATTGTGGGCCTGTTTGATTCAATAGACGCCTGGCGCAAGCCGCAACGCGTTGAGCAGATTGCCATCACCAGCGAAGCGGACGTGCGCGGACGCACCGGGTTTGAAGCGAAAGATTATCCGCAGGCGCGGCTGCTGCGCGAAGCGTGGGAAGTGGCGCGCGCGGTATCGCCAAAAGAGGTCGTAGAAGCTGGCTTTACCGGCCCGGCGATTCGGGAAGAGCTGACAAAACGGCGTATTCGCGCGGTGGCGGCCTGGAAGGAAGCGCGGTGCCCCCAGCCTGCGGCTGAGGGCTAAGACGTTTACATGAAGACCGCGTAAACCGCAGCGGCAACGATGAAACGGTAGATCGCGAAAGGAATAAAAGAGATACGCTTGATGATGTGCAGGAAGGTTTTGATCGCTACCAGCGCCACGACGAAGGCAGTGACAAAACCGACCGCGAACATCGGCAGATCCGCCATCGTCAGGAAGCCCATGCTTTTATAGAGATCCAGCGCCGTGGCGCCCATCATCATCGGCACGGCGAGCAGGAATGAGAACTCAGAGGCCGCGTAGCGGCTGACGCCCACCAGCATACCGCCGGAGATAGTCGCGCCGGAGCGCGAGAAGCCCGGCCACAACGCGAGGCACTGGAAGCAGCCGATGAAAAACGCCTGGCGATAAGTCATATCATCAAGCCCCGGCGCTTTGGGTTCTTTCGGTTTGAACACTTCAGCGATAATCAGCAGCACGCCGCCGACCACCAGCGCATAGGTCACATTGATCGGGTTAAACAGCGATTTGATGAAATCGTGGAACACCAGGCCAAGCACCACCGCCGGCACCATACCGAGCAGAATGTGAATGAGCGAAAGGCGACCTTTGCCAAGCCCTTCATGCGGCGGACGCCCGAAGTGAATGCCGATGAGCCCGAACAGGCGACGCCAGAACATCACGACGACCGCCAGAATGGAACCCAACTGGATAACCACCTCAAAGGTTTTCGCGGTGTCGCCTTCAAACCCCAGCAGGTGGCCCACGATAATCATATGGCCGGTGCTGGAGACCGGCAGGAATTCGGTGAGCCCTTCAACAATGCCCAGGATCGCCGCCACCAGCAGCGAGTGCATATCAGTCATTCAGTAAACCCTCGTACCCCAAAAATAAGCGCTAAAAAACGCGGCAGTCAGCGCGACGGCCGCGTAAGTTCCTGCATTATGACCGGTATACCCGCGTTTGGTTTACTCATTATGAATTTAAATGTTTTAATTCGGATTATTGCTACGCTCAATCATTACACCGACGTTCGCGGCCTGCGCCACTGCGCCTGGCTTGCTTAATTTGATGCGTACCCAGGGGGCGTTAAAGCGCGTCAGAATGATCTCCGCCACTTCTTCCGCCACCCGCTCCACCAGCGCAAAACGACCATTACCGACGTGCTCCAGCACCGCCTGCGTGACGTCGGCGTAGCTCAGACAGTCGCGCACGTCGTCACTCGCGGCCGCCGCGCGGTTGTCCCAGCCGATTTCGATATCGAACACCAGTTTCTGCTCGATGGTCTGTTCCCAGTCGTAAACGCCAATAGTGGTGATTACCGAAAGTTGCTCTATAAATACTATGTCCATCACGGCCCTGCCTGTTTTTAGCCCAGCCGGATACCACTTCCGGCAAAATATGCGTATTATCCACAGATGCAGAGAATACAACGACATTTTCACAACGGAACAGCGTTATGAGTGCAATCGCGCCTGGAATGATCCTCCTCGCGTACCTTTGCGGCTCGATCTCCAGCGCCATTCTGGTCTGCCGCATCGCAGGTCTCCCCGACCCTCGTGACAGCGGTTCCGGCAACCCCGGAGCGACCAACGTCCTGCGGATTGGCGGCAAGGGAGCAGCCGTAGCGGTACTGATATTCGACGTGCTGAAAGGCATGCTGCCCGTCTGGGGCGCGTATGCGCTGGGCGTGACGCCGTTCTGGCTGGGGCTTATCGCCATTGCCGCCTGTCTGGGCCATATCTGGCCGGTCTTTTTCCATTTTCGCGGCGGTAAAGGTGTGGCGACGGCGTTTGGCGCGATTGCGCCTATCGGCTGGGATCTTACCGGCGTGATGGCCGGCACCTGGTTTCTGACAGTGTTGTTGAGCGGTTACTCGTCACTGGGAGCGATTATCAGCGCGCTGGTGGCGCCGTTTTATGTCTGGTGGTTTAAACCGCAGTTTACGTTCCCGGTGGCGATGCTCTCCTGTCTTATCCTGCTGCGTCATCACGATAATATTCAGCGCCTGTGGCGCGGCCAGGAAAGTAAAATCTGGAGCCGGTTTCGCAAAAAGCGGCCACAAAAAAAGGAGTGATGATTCACTCCTTTTTCTTTATACCTGTGTGCTGACGCGTTACGCGGCAGGCAGCTCCGCCAGCGGCCAGCGCGGACGGACGGTCACGCCAAGCCCCGCTTCGCCTTTCGCTTTCAGACGCACCATGCCCGCATAAGCGATCATCGCGCCGTTATCGGTGCAGAATTCCGGGCGCGCATAGAACACTTCGCCGCCGCGTTTTTGCATCATTTCCGCAAGGCGCGCGCGCAGCGTGCGGTTAGCGCTCACCCCACCCGCCATCACCAGGCGTTTAAAGCCGGTCTGATCCAGCGCACGGCGGCATTTGATCATCAGGGTATCGACGACCGCATCTTCAAACGCGCGCGCAATGTCGGCGCGGGTCTGATCGTCGGTGCCGTTATCGCGGATCGTATTCGCCGCGAAGGTTTTCAGCCCCGAGAAGCTGAAATCAAGGCCCGGACGGTCGGTCATCGGGCGCGGGAAGGTAAAGCGCCCCGCGGTGCCCTGCGCCGCCATTTTCGACAGCATCGGGCCGCCCGGGTAATCGAGCCCCAGCAGCTTGGCCGTTTTGTCGAAAGCTTCGCCCGCGGCGTCGTCGATAGACTCGCCCAGCAATTCATACTGGCCAATACCGGTGACGCTGATAAGCTGCGTATGGCCGCCGGAAACCAGCAGCGCCACGAAAGGAAACGCGGGCGGATTGTCTTCTAACATGGGCGCCAGCAGATGGCCTTCCATATGGTGCACCGGCACCGCAGGCACATTCCAGGCAAACGCCAGCGCGCGGCCGACCGTCGCGCCGACTAACAGCGCGCCCACAAGGCCTGGCCCTGCGGTATACGCCACCGCGTCGATACCCTTCGCCGTCAGACCCGCTTCTTTTATCGCGGCCTGGATCAGGGGTACGGTTTTACGCACGTGATCGCGCGAGGCCAGTTCAGGCACGACGCCGCCGTAATCGGCATGCAGTTTTACCTGACTATACAATTGGTTGGCTAATAACCCGTTTTCATCGTCATAAATCGCGATGCCGGTTTCATCACAGGATGTCTCAATTCCCAGTACACGCATGGTTTTTCTTACCTCTCTCGCCTGCCGCGCAGTGTAGGGCCAACGGCTGCCGATGTAAAACTTTGCTCAACCCAGGCGACCAGATAGTGTATAATGCGTGCCCCTGGAATAGACCGCACAAAAACCGCGTTTCTGGTCCTGGCGGTGCTTTACAAAGCAGCAGCAGTTGCAGTAAAATTCCGCACCATTTTGAAATAAGCTGGCTATCTGATGCCAGCAGAACCGAATTAATCAAAGGTGAGAGGCACATGCCGGTAATTAAAGTACGTGAAAACGAGCCGTTCGACGTAGCACTGCGTCGCTTCAAACGTTCCTGCGAGAAAGCGGGTGTTCTGGCGGAAGTTCGTCGTCGTGAATTCTATGAAAAACCGACTACCGAACGTAAACGCGCCAAAGCTTCCGCAGTGAAACGTCACGCGAAGAAACTGGCTCGCGAAAACGCACGCCGTACTCGTCTGTACTAATTCCTCAGGGGATATCCTCCCCTGAAACAGACAGAGTAGTAGTTGTAGAGGCCGTGCTTCCGAAAGGAATGCGCGGCTTATTCTCGTTTATGGACTGATAAAAACGGGGCTTATGGCTGGACGAATCCCACGTGTCTTTATCAATGATCTGCTGGCTCGCACCGATATCGTCGACCTGATAGACGCACGGGTAAAGCTCAAGAAGCAGGGCAAGAACTACCACGCGTGCTGTCCCTTCCATAATGAAAAAACCCCCTCTTTCACCGTAAACGGCGAAAAACAGTTTTATCACTGCTTCGGTTGCGGTGCGCACGGCAACGCTATCGACTTCCTGATGAATTACGACAAGCTCGAATTCGTCGAGACCGTCGAAGAGCTGGCGGCGATGCATAATCTGGAAGTGCCGTTCGAAGCGGGTAGCGGGCCGACGCAGATTGAGCGTCATCAGCGGCAAACGCTCTATGAGTTGCTGGACGGGCTGAACGGTTTTTATCGTCAGGCGTTACAGGCGCAGAGCGGCGAACCGGCGCGGCACTATCTCGCAAAACGCGGGCTGAGCGACTCGGTAATTGAACGTTTCGCGATTGGCTATGCGCCGCCGGGTTGGGACAACGCGCTCAAGCGTTTTGGCAACAACAGCGAAAACCGCAAGTCGCTTATCGACGCCGGCATGCTGGTGACCAACGATAACGGCCGCAGTTACGACCGCTTTCGCGAGCGGGTGATGTTCCCCATCCGCGACAAGCGCGGGCGAGTGATAGGCTTTGGCGGCCGCGTGTTAGGCGATGCGCTGCCGAAATACTTAAACTCCCCGGAAACCGATATTTTCCATAAGGGCCGCCAGCTGTATGGCCTTTATGAAGTGCAGCAAAGCGATCCGAATCCGCCGCGCCTTCTGGTGGTGGAAGGCTATATGGACGTCGTGGCGCTGTCGCAGTACGACATAAACTATGCGGTCGCCTCGCTCGGCACCGCGACCACGGCAGAGCATATCCAGATGCTCTTTCGTGCCACGAACACCGTGATTTGCTGTTACGACGGCGACAGAGCAGGCAGAAGCGCCGCGTGGCGCGCGCTGGAAACCGCATTGCCTTACATGACGGACGGACGTCAGCTACGCTTTATGTTTCTGCCCGATGGCGAAGACCCGGATACGCTGGTTCGCCAGGAAGGCAAAGCGGCGTTCGAGGCGCGTATGGAGCAGGCTCAGCCGCTCTCCACGTTTCTGTTCAATAGCCTGCTGCCGCAGGTGGATTTGAGCACGCCGGACGGGCGCGCGCAGCTCAGCACGCTGGCGCTGCCGTTAATCAGTCAGGTGCCTGGCGAAACGCTGCGCATTTATTTGCGTCAGGAGTTAGGTAATAAGCTCGGCATTCTGGATGACAGCCAGCTTGAGCGGTTGATGACGCGTCAGGCAGATAATTCGCAAACGCGGCCTGCGCCGACGCTAAAGCGTACAACCATGCGTATACTGATAGGATTATTAGTCCAGAATCCTGAGCTGGCGCCATTAGTGCCCTCTCTGGCAGCGTTAGACAAAACAAAGCTGCCAGGACTGGAGCTCTTTACCGAGCTGGTTAATACTTGTCTTTCGCAGCCTGGTCTGACCACCGGGCAGTTGCTCGAACATTATCGCGGTACAAAAGAAGCCGCTACCCTTGAAAAACTCTCAACGTGGGACGATATAGCAGATAAGGATATCGCAGAGAAAACGTTCACCGACGCGCTGGACCATATGTTTGATTCGGTGCTGGAGTTGAGACTAACAGAATTAATCGCCCGCTCGCGCACTCAGGGACTTAACGCGGCGGAGCGCGAAGAAGTGCGCATCATAACCGAAGCGCGCGCAAAGAAATAAATTCCGCGGCTTAATTGCCGATTGACGATCGGGTGCACCCGAGAGCCGCACTGCCGGGCAGCGGCAATAATAAAACAGCCCGCACCGCCCTGTGGATTTATATCGCTGTCGAAGCGTTCAGGCACTCAAGAGACGCCGTCGCTTGCAACATGTTGTGATATGAAACCCGGGGCATACGTTATTGTTGGCGGCAACGCCTACCGACACCAACCTCATGAAATAAGTGTGGATACCGTCTTATGGAGCAAAACCCGCAGTCACAGCTTAAGCTTCTTGTCACCCGTGGTAAGGAGCAGGGCTATCTGACCTATGCCGAGGTCAATGACCATCTGCCGGAAGATATCGTCGACTCCGATCAGATCGAAGACATCATCCAAATGATTAACGACATGGGCATCCAGGTGATGGAAGAAGCGCCGGACGCCGACGATCTGTTGCTTGCTGAAAACTCAAACAGCACCGACGAAGACGCGGAAGAAGCTGCGGCCCAGGTGCTCTCAAGCGTTGAATCTGAAATCGGGCGCACCACTGACCCGGTTCGTATGTACATGCGTGAAATGGGTACCGTTGAACTGTTGACCCGCGAAGGCGAAATTGACATCGCTAAGCGCATCGAAGACGGTATCAACCAGGTTCAGTGCTCCGTCGCTGAATACCCGGAAGCGATCACCTATCTGCTGGAGCAGTACGATCGCGTTGAAGCGGGCGAAGCGCGTCTTTCCGATCTGATCACGGGCTTTGTCGATCCGAACGCCGAAGAAGATCTGGCGCCTACCGCAACGCACGTCGGCTCTGAACTCTCTCAGGAAGAGATGGATGATGACGAAGATGAAGACGAAGAGTCTGACGACGACAGCAGCGACGACGACAACAGCATCGATCCGGAACTGGCCCGCGAGAAATTCGGCGAACTGCGTACCCAGTACGAAGTGACCCGCGACACTATCAAAGCGAAAGGCCGCAGCAACGCGGCGTCTCAGGAAGAGATCCTGAAGCTTTCTGAGGTGTTTAAACAGTTCCGCCTGGTGCCGAAACAGTTCGACTACCTGGTGAACAGCATGCGTATCATGATGGACCGCGTGCGTACCCAGGAACGTATCATCATGAAGATGTGCGTTGAACAGTGCAAAATGCCGAAGAAGAACTTCATCACTCTCTTCACCGGCAACGAAACCAGCGAAACCTGGTTTAACGCGGCTATCGCCATGAACAAACCGTGGTCTGAAAAGCTCCACGACGTGGCGGATGATGTTCACCGCAGCCTGCAAAAACTGCAGCAGATCGAAGAAGAAACCGGCCTGACTATCGAGCAAGTTAAAGATATCAACCGTCGCATGTCTATCGGCGAAGCGAAAGCCCGTCGTGCGAAGAAAGAGATGGTTGAAGCAAACTTGCGTCTGGTTATTTCTATCGCCAAGAAATACACCAACCGCGGTCTGCAGTTCCTCGATCTGATTCAGGAAGGCAACATCGGTCTGATGAAAGCGGTAGATAAGTTCGAATACCGCCGCGGTTATAAGTTCTCCACCTACGCCACCTGGTGGATCCGTCAGGCCATCACCCGCTCTATCGCGGATCAGGCGCGCACCATTCGTATTCCGGTGCATATGATTGAGACCATCAACAAGCTCAATCGTATCTCCCGCCAGATGCTGCAGGAGATGGGCCGCGAGCCGACGCCGGAAGAGCTGGCCGAGCGCATGCTGATGCCGGAAGACAAAATCCGTAAGGTGCTGAAAATCGCCAAAGAGCCTATCTCCATGGAAACGCCGATTGGCGACGATGAAGATTCGCATCTGGGCGATTTCATCGAGGATACCACCCTCGAGCTGCCGCTGGACTCCGCGACCACCGAAAGCCTGCGTGCGGCGACGCACGACGTGCTGGCCGGTCTCACCGCGCGTGAAGCGAAAGTGCTGCGTATGCGTTTCGGTATCGACATGAACACCGACCACACGCTGGAAGAAGTGGGTAAACAGTTCGACGTTACCCGCGAACGTATCCGTCAGATCGAAGCGAAGGCGCTGCGTAAGCTGCGTCATCCGAGCCGCTCTGAAGTGCTGCGCAGCTTCCTGGACGATTAATCGTCTCTGGCAACGCCTTTAAAAAGCCCTCTCCGGAGGGCTTTTTTATTGGCGACAGAAATAGCTGTGGCGGTGTTTTCGCCGTTCCTTTCAACAAACTGGCATGCAACAATAAATTGCCGTGATGTACGTGGATTAATCAGAAAAAACAATTTGTCACAGATATGGATTCTGCGTAATTTGCTGGGAGATTTTGCGTATAAAAATGAACCGTCGCGTTGATAACTTTGCAAGGACCCGGGATGAACAAGTCGCTGTTATTCATGACATGCGTTTTACTGGCCGGATGCGCCAGCCAGCCGCCAAAAAGCCAGGTAACGCCACTCGCGCCAGCGCCCGCTCCGGTCGCCGCCTCGCAGCCTGCGCAACAGGCGCCTGAAAGCAAACCTTTCGCCGCTGCCTCTGAAAGTACCGACAGCATGTCGACCTGCCGTAAAGAGCTCGACGCGCTCAAACATTACGGCCCGAAAACCTACAGCCGTTACGCTGCCGAAATGGATGCGTTATCCGCAAGATCGGGTAAATATCTGGCGCTTAAAGACGGGATGACGCCGGAACTGAACGACATCGTCATCACGATGTATCAGTCGCAAATCAAGACGCTCTGCTTCCGCATCCAGTCATCGCTCGGTAAGCTGATTATTGAACAGGCCGGCGGCTAAGCCACCTGCCCTCTTGAGAAGATAACGGCGCGGCGCAGGCTGCGCCGTTATATTATCTGCCGCGCGCCACCAGCGCTTCGTCGAGTTCCCGGTAGGCTTCTACGAGCTTATCGAGCGAGGCGCGATTCAGCCCGCTCGGGTTAGGCAGCACCCAAATCTCTGTCTTGCCGATTTTCAGATTCTGTTTACCCCATTTAACGCCGCGCTGGCTGAACGCCTGCTCGTACGCTTTTTTGCCCAGTACCGCGAGCGCGTCCGGCTGGAAATCCTCAATTTTTTTAACCAGATTACGCCCGCCTTCGTGCAACTCTTTCACGTCCACTTCGTTTGCCTGCACCGTAGGGCGCTCTACCAGTTTCGTAATGCCGCAGCGCGTATCCAGCAGATGCCGCTCTTCCTCAGGCTTCAGCTGGCGATCCGTGAACCCTGCCAGATGGATAACTTTCCAGAAGCGATTGCCAGGATGCGCAAAGTGAAAGCCCGTATGTGCGGACGACTTTCCCGGATTGATCCCACAAAAGACCACGCGCAAGCCCGGCTCAAGAATATCGTTGATCATGTCCTCTCCCGTTAACTCTCGGATCTGTAAAGTATAAAGCTTTACGCCGCGCTTGCTTACAAATTCAGCAGCCGCGACACCGAGACTGGATTGGCATCGCCAGTTACTTTATAATCCAGCGCCACGGCCCCTTAGCTCAGTGGTTAGAGCAGGCGACTCATAATCGCTTGGTCGTTGGTTCAAACCCAACAGGGGCCACCAAATTTTAGCTGTAAAATCATATAATTAAGCCACCTCGCAAGGGTGGCTTTTTTGTTGACTGTTGGGCTTCTGGCAACACAATAGAGGATTAAAAGGTACTTCAAGAGCAGCCTGCGTATATATATCGGGTCAACACCCGAAATGATGTAATCGTCTTAAATCCCCCAAAACCACTACTCACACCCGGCATAAAAATCATCTTTAGTATCCCCAAACCAGGCCATACATTTTTTGGCACCGGCTGGCACCTTCAGCGTGATTTTTTTTGCGGTGCCCTGATACTGGCACACCAGAAAAACGGCTGTGTTATGCGCCTTTGCATAGTTTTGCGAATCGCTTAATGTCCATACCATTTCATCGTCCGTATCCGGCAATAAGGACGCGAGTTCTTCCGGCGGGCCCTCAAACACATCGACCAGATTCAGCCTGTGGACGTGATTTTTATCTGGCAGAGTATTCGGGCACTGAATTTTTTCAGCCCATGCCGCGCCAGAAGAAAACATTACACCAATACTGATTAGAGCGGCTTTACTCCACCACATAATCATTATCTCCAACATACTCCAGGCGCGGCTGAGGAATAAAACGAATGAGGCGCTCACTAACGGAATGCGGTTTCGATACTCGCCTGCTATTGCTGTCAAGAGCATGCCCCATCCATTAATTCACCACAACGATGCCATGAGCGTTCTGTCCCGGATATATAGCTGCATGCGAACGCCCATCCGTATGATTACCATACCTTCCATTTTGATCGAATGTAGCTATCGCGGTTCCTGGAGCAATACTGTCATTGCCTTTTACTAATGCGCCTCGACGCCACGCTATGGTATGAGGCATATTGGCTGCTCGTTGTGTAAATGCGACACATTGACCATTACCAACAACTTGTCCTGTGTAAGCCCGCGGTGTTGTCGCAATGTAAGCCATTATTCTTTCCTCCCTGTTTTATCCAGCTTTATTCTCCAGAACGTTTTAAAATCAACAATATCCTTACTCGCACAAATCAAAAATCCAGAAACGGCTTAACGTGAACCCGTAACTTGCCCCCCTTTCCAACCGAACCGGGCAAACTCCACTACACTTTTCCCAACTTCCCCATGCTGAGGATTTCCCATGCTGCGTCCGTTACTGCTCATCTGCACTCTGCTGCCCTTTTTCGCCTGTGCGCATAATCTGGCGCAAGGAGAACGGGTGGCGCCGGTCGGCGTGGATGAGCGCGGCGAACTGACGCTTAATCAGGGCGAGATAGATTATCGCGACTGGAACAGCGCGCGGCTCAGCGGCAAGGTGGGGCTTGTGCTGCATGTGGCAGGCAGGCTCTCGGCGAAAGATCTGAATAAAGGCATCAGCGACGCCATCGCGGCGGCCCGCCTGCCGGCAGATAAATTTCAGGCCACCACGATAATCAACACTGACGATGCCATTCCAGGCAGCGCCATCTTTGTGCGCCGCAGTCTGGAAAGCACCAAAAAAGAGTACCCTTCCTCTATCTTCGTGCTCGACGGCACAGGCGCGGTGCAACGCGCCTGGCGGCTTCAGCCGGGCGGTTCAGCCGTGGTGGTACTGGATAAAGATGGCCGCATTCGCTTCGCCAAAGATGGCGCGCTGACGGCGGATGAAGTGCGCCAGGTCATGACGCTATTGCACACGCTGCTCATATAAACCTGTACAACGCGCCACAGAAATGTAAAGTTTTGTGCCACGTTGGGGTTAGCCGAAGAAATTTTTCGGGATTACGCTACGCTTTTTAAGAAAGCACCCGGAAAGTTGACCGTGAAGATAATCAGTTGTCCAGACACAAAAAATCCCACATTTCGCCTGATGCGACGACTGTTGCACGCCTGATGGCGGCACGCGCGCGCAGTTGCGCTTTCAATTTCTCCCATTCCACAGCGATAACGGACACCATCAGAGGCCTTAACATGAACGCTAACGCCGTGACATCTTCAGGGCAGGAAATCGAATTGCAGGCGCTGCACGATGCGCTGCAAACCCGCCTTGACGAGCTTCTGCCGCCGGGCCAGGAGCGCGATCTGGTCTGCGCCGCGATGCGCGAAGGCGCGCTGACGCCCGGTAAGCGGGTGCGCCCGTTGCTGCTTATCCTCACGGCGTGCGATCTCGGCTGCGACGCCAGCCAGCCTGCGCTGATGGATCTCGCCTGCGCCGTGGAGATGGTGCACGCCGCCTCGCTGATGCTGGACGACATTCCGTGTATGGATAACGCCCTGCTGCGCCGCGGTAAACCGACCATCCACCGCCAGTATGGCGAAAGCGTGGCGATCCTCGCGGCGGTCGCGTTGCTCAGCCGCGCATTCGGCGTCATCGCGCAGGCCAGCCCATTATCCGATAGCTGCAAAACCCAGGCGGTCAGCGAGCTTTCCAGCGCCGTCGGGTTGCAGGGGCTGGTACAGGGGCAGTTTCGCGATCTCAGCGAAGGCAACCAGGCCCGCAGCGCCGAGGCGATACTCGCGACCAACGATCTCAAAACCAGCGTGCTCTTTGACGCCACGCTGCAAATCGCCGCCATCGCCGCAGGCGCTTCCGCTTCAGTACGCCACAAGCTGCGCGAGTTTTCGCGCCATCTCGGCCAGGCGTTCCAGCTGCTTGACGATCTGGCGGACGGCCTGAGCAATACCGGCAAAGACATCAACAAAGACGCAGGAAAATCGACCCTGGTGGCGATGCTCGGCCCGGAGGCGGTGCATCAGCGCCTGCGCGATCACCTGCTGCGCGCCGACGAACATCTCGCCGGCGCCTGTTCACGCGGCGCGTCCACCCGCCGTTTTATGTACGCCTGGTTTGATAAACAGCTGGCCATGTTTGGCTGAACGCGCCCCGTGCCGCCGACAGCGACTGTTACTGGAGTATGAATGAAGGACATGGAACTGAGCCAACGCAAGAACGATCATCTGGATATCGTGCTGCACCCGGAGCGGGCTAAACAGACTGTTCGCACCGGCTTTGAACAGTGGCGCTTCGAGCACTGCGCGCTACCGGAGCTCTCGCTCGACGACATCGATCTCAGCACTCGCCTGTTTGGCCGCGCGATGAAAGCGCCGCTCCTGATTAGCTCCATGACCGGCGGCGCGCGGCGCGCGAGCGATATTAACCGGCATCTCGCCGAAGCGGCGCAAACGCTGGGGCTGGCGATGGGCGTCGGCTCGCAACGCGTGGCGCTGGAGAGCGAAGATAACTGGGGGCTGACGGGAGAGCTGCGCCAGTACGCGCCGGATATCCCGCTGCTGGCTAATCTCGGGGCCGCGCAGATAGGCAGCCTCCAGGGACTCGATTACGCCCGGCGCGCCGTCGATATGGTGGAGGCGGATGCGCTCATTATTCATCTCAATCCGTTGCAGGAGGCGCTCCAGACCGGCGGCGATCGCGACTGGCGTGGCGTGCTGGCGGCGATTGAACGCGTCGTAAACGCCCTGCCCGTGCCGGTGGTGGTGAAAGAAGTCGGCGCCGGGCTCTCGGTGCCGGTAGCGCGCCAGCTTAAAGAGGCGGGCGTCGCGATGCTGGATGTGGCAGGCGCAGGCGGCACCAGCTGGGCCGCGGTCGAAGGCGAACGCGCCGCCAGCACGCATGCGCGCAACGTGGCGATGGCCTTCGCCGACTGGGGCATTCCCACCGCCCAGGCGCTGCGCCAGATACATCAGGCGTTTCCGTCAATGCCGCTTATCGCCTCCGGCGGTATTCGCGACGGCATCGATGCCGCCAAAGCGCTCGCCATGGGCGCGACCCTGGTCGGCCAGGCCGCGGCGGTGCTCGGCAGCGCGACGACGTCCACCAGCGCCGTACTGGATCATTTCGCGGTGGTGATTGAGCAGTTGCGGGTCGCCTGTTTCTGTACCGGCAGCGCCAGCCTCAGCGCGCTGCGGGAAGCACGGCTGGTGCGCGCCGGGGATGAGGAATGAGCCACTACGCCGTCATCACGCCGCCGCTATACAGTCACGTTCATGCCATGCAGGCGCTCGCGCAGGCGCTTATCGCGCGCGGGCACCGCATCACTTTTATTCAGCAGGCCGAGGCCCGCACGCTGCTTGACGATCCGCGCATCGGCTTTTACCCGGTGGGCGAAGCGAGCCATCCGCCCGGCAGCCTCGCCCGCACCTTACGCCTGACCGCCCATCCCGGCGGCCCGGCCATCTTAAGCCTGATTAACGATCTGGCGCGCACCACCGACATGCTGTGCCGGGAACTGCCCGACGCGCTGACGCGCCTTGGCGTGGATGGGCTAATCGTCGATCAGATGGAAGCGGCAGGCGGTATCGTCGCCGACGCGCTGGGGCTGCCGTTCGTCTCGGTCGCCTGCGCCCTGCCGGTCAACCGCGAGGCGGGCCTGCCGTTGCCGGTGATGCCGTTTCGTTATGCGCAAACCCCGCGCGCCCGCAAAATTTATCAGACCAGCCAGCAGGTGCACGACTGGCTGATGGGGCGTCAGGGTAAAGTGATTGCCCACCACGCTCAGCGCTTTGGGCTGTCGCCCCGCCGCGGCCTGCATGACTGCCTCTCGCCGCTGGCGCAAATCAGCCAGACGCTCAGCGCGCTTGATTTCCCGCGCCACGCGCCGCCGCCCTGCTTTCACGCGGTCGGCCCGCTGCGCCCCCCGCTGCCGCCGGTAGCGGAAACGGCGCAGGATACGGCGCGCCCGCGCGTATTCGCCTCGCTCGGCACGTTACAGGGGCATCGTTACGGGCTGTTCCGCACCATCGCCCGCGCCTGCCGCGACGCGGATGTCGAGCTGCTGGTCGCGCACTGCGGCGGTCTGAATGACGCCCAGGCGAAAGCGCTGACGGCCAGCGGCGCCACGCAGGTGACCGCATTTACCGATCAGCCGCTGGCGCTCAGCCAGTCGCAGGCGGTTATTACTCACGGCGGGCTGAATACGGTGATGGACGCCATCGCCAGCGCCACGCCGCTGCTAGTGGTGCCGCTGGCGTTCGACCAGCCCGGCGTGGCGGCACGGGTAGAGCACTGCGGCATCGGGCAGCGCGTCTCGCGCTTCGCCGGACGCCATACTTTTGCCCGCAAGCTGAAAACGCTGCTTGGCGATACCAACGCCCGCACGCGCCTTGCCGCCATGCAGCGCGCGCTGGCGCAGGCGGGCGGCGCCGTCCGCGCGGCGCAGATTACCGAACAGGCGCTGGACGAACGCCGCCCTGTTTTCGCGCAGGCGCCCTCATGACGACGCAATGGGATCTGATTCTGGCGGGCGGCGGTCTGGCAAACGGGCTTATCGCCCTGCGCCTGCGCGCGCTGCAACCGGCGCTCAACGTGCTCTTACTGGAGGGGGGCGACGCGCCCGGCGGCAATCACACCTGGTCATTTCACGGGGCGGATCTCTCGGCCGAACAGCACGCCTGGCTCACACCGCTGGTGGCGCACCGCTGGGATGGCTACGAGGTGCGCTTCCCGGCGCTGACGCGCACGCTCGATGGCGGCTACTACAGCATTACGTCTGAGCGTTTCGCTCAGGTATTGCAGGAGACGCTGGGCGAGCGCCTCTGGCGCAACGCGCCGGTGGCAAGCCTGACGCCGCAACGCGTGACGCTTAGCGACGGGCGCACGCTGCACGCACGCGCGGTTATCGATGGCCGCGGCTGGCAGGCCAGCCCGCATCTCACCGTCGGCCAGCAGGCGTTTCTCGGCCAGCAGTGGCAGCTTGCCGCGCCCCACGGCCTGACGCGCCCTGTCCTGATGGACGCCACCGTGGCGCAGCAGGGCGGCTACCGGTTTGTATACACGCTGCCGCTCACGCCCGATTCCTTATTGATAGAAGACACCCACTACATCGACAACGCCACGCTCGATCCCGACCGCGCGCGGGAAAATATCGCCAGTTATGCGCGAGCGCAGGGCTGGCGGCTTGCGACCCTTGAGCGTGAGGAGCGCGGCAACCTGCCGATTACGCTCACCGGCGCGCCGCAGGCGTTCTGGCGCGAGGCGCAGGGTGTGCCACGCGCTGGCCTGCGCGCCGGACTGTTTCACGCGACGACCGGCTATTCGCTGCCCCACGCGGCAACGCTTGCCGACCTTATCGCCGCACAGCCGCCTGCGTCGTCAGCGGCGCTGTATGGGCTTACGGCAGATTACGCGCAGCGCCAGTGGCGGCGTCAGCGCTTTTTCCGGCTGCTGAACCGGATGCTGTTTCTGGCCGGAAAACCGGACCGACGCTGGCAGGTGATGCAGCGCTTTTATGGACTGAATGCGGGGCTTATCGCCCGGTTTTACGCCGGACGACTGACCCCAATGGATATGGCGCGACTGCTGACAGGCAAACCCCCGGTACCGGTGGGCGAAGCCATGCAGGCCGTGCTAAAGCAAACTCCCCGGCTGCGAGCTTTTCATCATGACTAAAACTGTTGTTATCGGGTCCGGCTTTGGCGGCCTGGCCCTGGCTATCCGCTTACAGGCGGCGGGCGTGCCCACCTTATTGCTGGAACAGCGCGATAAACCCGGCGGCCGAGCGTATGTCTATGAGGATCAGGGGTTTACTTTTGACGCCGGTCCGACGGTTATCACCGATCCCTCGGCTATAGAAGAGCTGTTCACGCTTGCCGGTAAAAACATCGCCGATTATGTCGATCTTTTACCCGTCACGCCGTTTTACCGCCTGTGCTGGGAGAACGGCCAGGTCTTTAACTACGACAACGATCAGGCGAGCCTTGAAGCGCAAATCGCCCGCTTTAACCCGCGCGACGTCGAAGGCTATCGCCAGTTCCTGGCATATTCACAGGCGGTCTTTAAAGAAGGCTATCTGAAGCTTGGCGCGGTGCCGTTCCTCTCGTTTCGCGATATGTTGCGCGCGGGGCCGCAGCTGGCGCGCCTTCAGGCCTGGCGCAGCGTCTACGGCATGGTGTCGAAATTTATCCAGGACGATCATCTGCGCCAGGCGTTCTCTTTTCATTCGCTGCTGGTGGGCGGCAATCCGTTCGCGACATCGTCTATCTATACGCTGATCCACGCGCTGGAGCGCCAGTGGGGCGTCTGGTTCGCCCGCGGCGGCACCGGCGCGCTGGTGCAGGGGCTGGTGAAGCTGTTTACCGATCTGGGCGGCGAAATCGAACTTAACGCCAAAGTCACGCGCCTCGACACCCAGGGCGATAAAATCAGCGGCGTGACGCTCGCCGACGGGCGACACATCCCCGCGCGCGCCGTGGCGTCGAATGCCGACGTGGTGCACACCTATAGCCATTTGCTGGGCCACCACCCGCGCGGCGTCGCGCAGGCGGCCTCGCTGCGCCGTAAGCGCATGAGCAACTCGCTGTTTGTGCTCTATTTCGGGCTTAATCACCACCACAGCCAGCTGGCGCACCACACCGTCTGCTTCGGGCCGCGCTACAAAGAACTGATCGAAGATATCTTCAAACGCGATTCACTCGCAGACGACTTCTCGCTCTATCTGCACGCGCCGTGCGTCACCGATCCGTCTCTGGCCCCGCCAGGCTGCGGCAGCTATTACGTGCTCGCGCCAGTGCCGCACCTCGGCACCGCGAACCTGAACTGGGATGTCGAAGGCCCGCGCCTGCGCGATCGGATTTTCGACTACCTGGAGCAGCACTACATGCCAGGCCTTCGCGATCAACTGGTGACGCACCGCATGTTCACGCCGTTCGATTTCCGCGACCAGCTCGGCGCCTATCATGGCTCGGCGTTTTCGGTGGAGCCTATCCTCACCCAGAGCGCCTGGTTCCGCCCGCATAACCGCGACGGTCGTATCGATAACCTCTATTTAGTCGGCGCGGGCACTCACCCCGGCGCGGGCATTCCGGGGGTTATCGGCTCGGCGAAGGCCACCGCCGGGCTGATGCTGGAGGGGCATGCATGAGTGACAAACCGCTGCTGACGCACGCGACTGAAACCATCGAAGCAGGCTCGAAAAGCTTTGCCACCGCCTCGAAACTGTTCGATGCGAAAACCCGGCGCAGCGCGCTGATGCTCTACGCCTGGTGCCGCCACTGCGATGACGTCACCGACGGCCAGACGCTCGGTTTTAAGGCGACGGATGCGCCCACCGACACCCCACAGGCGCGCATCGCCCTGCTGCGCGCATTGACGCTTGAAGCTTACGCGGGCAAACCGATGCGCGAGCCGAATTTCGCGGCGTTTCAGGAAGTTGCGCTGGAACATCAGATCCCGCCCGCGCTGGCGCTCGATCATCTGGAAGGCTTCGCGATGGACGTGCGCGACGAGCGCTATCACACCTTTGATGACACGCTGCGCTACTGCTATCACGTGGCGGGCGTGGTGGGGCTGATGATGGCGCGCGTGATGGGCGTGCGCGATGAGGCCGTGCTGGATCGCGCCTGCGATCTGGGCCTCGCGTTTCAGCTCACCAACATTGCGCGGGATATTGTCGAGGATGCCGCCATCGGGCGCTGTTATCTGCCTGAAGCGTGGCTTAAAGAGGAAGGACTGCGCGCTGACACGCTGGCAGACCGCGCGCGCCGCCCGGCGCTGGCGCGTCTCGCCGCGCGGCTGGTGGAGGAAGCGGAGCCGTATTACGCCTCGGCGCGGGCCGGGCTTGCCGGACTGCCGCTGCGCAGCGCCTGGGCTATCGCCACCGCGCATGGGGTCTACCGGGAGATCGGCGTGAAGGTGAAACGCGCGGGCGTCAACGCGTGGGATAAGCGTCAGGGCACCAGCAAGGCCGAGAAACTGGCCCTGCTGGCGAAAGGCGCCGCAATGGCCGTCAGCTCTCGCGGCGCGGCGTCGTCGCCTCGTCCTTCGGCGCTCTGGCAGCGGCCGCACGCGCAGGACGACCATTACGCTCACGCAACACCGCCTGCAGCTTAGCCACCGGCGGCGCGTAGAGAAAACCAAAGGAGACGCAGCCTTCGCGACCGCGCACCGCGTGATGCAGCCGGTGCGCCAGATAGAGCCGCTTCAGGTAACCCCGGCGCGGCACGTAGCGAAACGGCCAGCGCTGGTGAACCAGCCCGTCATGCACAATAAAGTAAAGCGCGCCGTAAAGCGTCATCCCGGCGCCAATCCACTGTAGCGGCCAGCGCCCGCCTGCGCCAAGCGCGATAAGCAAAATCGCCACGCCGGCAAACACCACCGCATAAAGATCGTTGACTTCAAACCACCCTTTGCGCGGCGAATGGTGGGAAAGGTGCCAGCCCCAACCCCAGCCATGCATCACATATTTGTGCGTCAGCGCCGCCGCCACTTCCATCGCCGCGACCGTCAGCAACACGATCGCCACGTTATACAGCACAATCATAATCTCTCCTGGGCCCGGTTGAAGGGAACGTCCTGTTGCCGGGAAACGTAAGCGCTATTCGCGCCGCAACCCAGAGAGTATAGCAACCCAGGCGGCGATGTCGGGGTTTCGCCGCCCCAGGCCCGAAGAATAAAAAACCCCGGCAAGCCGGGGTTAATGTGTGCCTGGGTTGACGCTTAAAAGTGTTCCCAGTCGCCCTGGGCGCCTGCCACGGCGAGCGCTTTGGGCGCAGGCGCAGTCATGACGACAGGGGCGGCGGCGGGCGCCGAAGGGCGCGGCGCGGCGGTGCCGACGTTAAAGATGGCGACCATCTGCTCCAGTTCGCGCGCCTGCTCTTCGAGCGACGAGGCTGCCGCGGACGACTCCTCCACCAGCGCGGCGTTCTGCTGGGTCGTGGTGTCCATTTCCGACATCGCCTGGCCAATCTGGGCGATGCCGCGGCTCTGTTCCGTACAGGCGCGGGCAATCTCATCCATAATCTCACGCACCTGGGCGACGGAGCCGACGATATCTTCCATCGCCTCGCCCGCGCTCGCTACCAGCTGAGCGCCGTTTTCAACGCGCTGGTTCGCTTCAGTGATAAGCGCGCCAATCTCTTTGGCGGCCGTGGCGCTGCGGCTTGCCAGCGTGCGGACTTCACCCGCCACTACGGCAAACCCGCGGCCCTGCTCGCCAGCGCGCGCGGCTTCCACGGCGGCGTTCAGCGCCAGGATGTTGGTCTGGAACGCGATACCGTTAATGACGCTGATGATATCGGCGATTTTCCCGGAGCTTGCCTGAATATTACGCATCGTCTCGACCACTTCGTTCACGACTTTCCCGCCGCGATCGGCGTTGGAGGAAGCCTGCGCCGCCAGCTGGCTCGCCTGCTGGGCGTTACCGGCGGTTTCTTTCACGGTCGAGGTCAGTTCTTCCATGCTCGCGGCGGTCTGTACCACAGCGGCGGACTGTTCTTCGGTGCGCGATGAGAGATCGATATTCCCGGCGGCGATTTCCGACGACGCGCGCGAAACGTTATCCACGCCGTGACGCACGCGGGTAATGATGCTCTTCAGGCTGTCGTTCATGGTGCCGACCGCCTGCATCAGCAGGCCCGGTTCGTCGCGGCGCAGCGAAGAGACGGTCACGGTCAGATCGCCCTGCGCGATGCGGTTCGCCACATCTAACGTTTCACGCAGCGGGCGAGTGATATTACGGGTAATGAAGGCGGCAACCAGCAGGCCAAACAGGACGCCTGCCAGCGTGCCGCCGAGCATCAGCGTTTCGACATGGGTAATGGATTTCGCCATGCGCATTTTACGAAACTCGTGGAAGTCGCTGACTGTTTCGTTCAACTGACTGGCGGCAGCGCTAAGCGCGGTCGACTGCGCCTGCTGTTCGCCAAACGCTGAAACAAACAGCGCGGCGCTGCTGTGCAGCATACGGGTCTGATCGGCAAGGGCGGAAAGCCACGGAAGCGGCGTATCCCGGGTGCTGGCGCCAAGCAGCGAGGCAGTCGCGTCGATGCCGGTCAGAAGGTCGTTGAGTTGATTCAGCGTTTCACGGTCACCGCGGCTAACCAGCGCGTCGACGGCGCTCTGCACCTGCTGCGCTTTCGCGGCGAGACGGGCGGCCAGCATGGCGGCCTGCGGGCTGGCGTCAGCCTGCTCGCTGTACATCGATGCCTGGTCGATAAAATGCGACGGCCACTGTTCATGCAGATCGGCGGCCAGCGTATTGCGCTGGCGCAGCGTTTGAATATATCTATCGCGTACTGTCAGATAGCTTTGCAGGTTCGTCTGCATGGCGGCAAACCGGGTGCGGCCTTCAGTATCCATATTAAATAGCGACAGCGAAGCGAGCTGTGATTCTACCTGACGCAGCGCATTCGCATTCAGCTCGGCATATTTTTCTTCACTGGTCAGCTGGAACAGCGTGCGGTTAATTCGCGCTTCGTTCAGGGCAGTCACGATACTGACGGTGAGCGTTTCCTTACGGGCGTTTTCATCCACCTGGCGGAAACCATAAATCCCGGCGCCAGCAATCAGCAGCATAATGCACAACACAATAATAAAACCCGACGTCAGTTTTTTGCCGACGCTGAGGTTATTCACTTTCTCGCCAAACGACGTCACTAAAGCCATTGCATTCACCATCACATTAAAATGATAAAAATTGTTTAACTGTTTATCGTCAGTGAAAGAATGATCCTTTAGCGAAGGGCCTCTCAAAACCCCATTCAAAAAAATTCAACGACTTTTACTGGCCGTATAAATTAAACGCAACGAAACGGCTAAATATATGTTAATAAAAATAGGTTCTCCCGCTCAATAAATTGCAAAAGTAGGCACTTAAGCGCAATTACTTTTCAGTAATCTCCACCTTTTCCTTTTTCCTTTTAACGCAAATTTTTGTTGCAGGCGCAGCGCAGTTTCCGACGGACTTTTTAATATTCTGATAATGCACACATTTTATTTTTTGAAATTTTTAAACCAGAGTGTCAATTAGTTTAGTGCCGCTAAATAGCAGTTTAACAGCATTTAACTTAGTCACTATTTTCACGAAAAATACGAGGTGGCGGAATAATTCACTCACGTTGATGGTGATACGGGTATCACACCTAAAAAGTGAAAAACAGGTAAAAATATATCATGTATCATTGTTAAGCCTGAGCGAATAATTCCCGTCTGAAACCAGTTTACTTTTTGGTGGTGTCGCAGGCTGTGCACAGTGAGTCTGTCGCGGCGCCCGTTCCACGAATAAAAAGCGCGGGCGCTACGGACGCCTAGACCCGCGCAAACCTTAGCGTCTCGCCTCAGCGTGTGGCGCCTGAGAGCGCCGCGCGCAGCGTCTCCTGCGTCATGCGCACGCAATACGCAGGCATCCCGCGCTCGAACCGCCAGCCCTCTGCCAGCGGCCCGGCATCCACCGCGTCAAAGCCAAACGCCTCGTAGAGCGCGATGACCTGTTTTTTATCTTCGCTGAAATCGCCGGCGAGCGGCAGCGCGCGACGCCCGGCTACGCCTGCGGGCAGACCGTCGCTCTCCAGCTGCTTCATCGGGATGGCGTTAAACGCTTTGGTTATCCGCGCGCCCGGCAGATTACGTGCCAGCAGCTCGCTGGTGGTGAGGGTTTTCGCGTCGAGCGCCGCCACCTGCCCATCACGATCCGGGTAGTAGTTCACGGCGTCAATCACCGCTTTGCCCGCAAGCTGCGGCGCCGGGAGCTGATCAATGGCGGTAAGCGGCACGGCGATCACAACAATATCGCCAAATTCCGCGGCCTGTGCGGGCGTGCCGGTTTCACACTGGATCATTGCCCGCAGGCTGAACAGCGTCTGCGGCCCGCGCGCGTTGCTGAGCATCGCCTGGTGCCCGGCGCGAAGGGCGAGCGTTGCTATAGCGCGCGCGACAAACCCGGCGCCGATAATTCCAATTTTCATGCTTGTTTCCTCAGTGGATGGTGTGAGAAAACAGTAATTCAACACGCTGGGTAGATAAATCGGCTTTCAGTCGCGAGAAAAACAACAAACAGGAGGCAATCATGGACCGACTCACCAGCATGACGGTGTTTGTGAAGGCGGCGGAACTGGGTTCATTTGCGGCTGCGGCCGAAGCGCTCGGCATGTCGCCGCAGATGGTGGCGAAGCATGTTGCCTGGCTTGAGGCGCGTCTTGGCGCAACACTGCTGAACCGCACCACTCGCCGTCAGAACCTGTCGGATATTGGCCGTAGCTACCTTGAGCGCTGCAAAGTGGTGCTGGATGAGGCGGAAGCCGCCGACAGGGTGGCGCAGGAGATGAAAGGCACGCCCTCCGGGACGCTACGTGTGAATGCGCCGGTGACCTTCGGCGCGACGGCGCTGGCGCCCTTTATCACCCGTTATCTGCGTCAATACCCCGAAACGCATATCGAACTGACCCTGAGCGACGCGATTGTGGATCCGCTTGAGGCGGGCTATGAAGTGATTATCCGCATTGGTGAACTGAACGACAGTTCGATGATTGCGAAACCCCTGCGGCCCTATAAGCTTATCGCCTGCGCCTCTCCGGTCTATCTGGCCCGTGAAGGCATACCACAAACCCCGTCCGATCTCGAACGTCACGCCTGCCTCGTTTACGGTATCTGGTCTTCCACCCATCCGTGCCGCTGGCGGTTCGAGAAAGACGGGAAAACCGAAGAGGCGCGCGTACAGGGGCGCTTTCGCGCTAATGACTGGAAGGCGCTGCTGCATGCCGCCGTCGAGGGGTATGGCGTGACGCTCGGCCCGGCGGATGTGCTGCGCGCAGAGATGGAAGCCGGACGGCTGGTGCAGATCCTGCCCGACTACACAGGCCCGTCGCGCCCGATGCATGTGCTGGTGCCACCAGGCAGACGCCAGACCGTGAAAATACGCAGCTTTATCGAGGCGCTCTGCGACGCCTTTCCCCCACCAGCAGCGCTGTTATAAGCGCGTTTCAACGACGCCGCGTCGAAATAACATCCAGAGCGTGACGAGTACGCGTGACCTGCCTCACATTACTCCCCCGCCTTTTTAAGACGGTTAACCGCTCGCCCCGCTATATGACCATTCAGGGCGGCTATCGTGCCGCTTAATCATTTCGCCACTCGCCGCTGCGCGCATTTTGTCATCATTAAGCGCGTTTTAGATCTTTCGGTTATCCGCCGTCTGCGCCGCCAGGGATGTTCGTCACAGCCGGTTTTATCTCTGTCTGACAAGCAGGTTTTCTATGGACAAAAAAACAGTAATGAAACATCTGCCCTGGGCGCTTCTTGGCGTTCTCGGGGCCTTTTGCCTTGCCGTGGTGGCGCTACGTCGCGGCGAGAGTATCAGCGCCTTGTGGATTGTGGTGGCCTCGGTCTCCGTCTACCTGGTGGCTTATCGCTACTACAGCCTGTATATCGCCAGCCGCGTGATGAAGCTCGACCCTACGCGCGCGACCCCGGCGGTGATTAATAACGACGGGCTGAACTATGTGCCCACCAACCGCTACGTGCTGTTCGGCCACCATTTCGCCGCTATCGCGGGCGCGGGGCCGCTGGTCGGCCCGGTACTGGCCGCGCAGATGGGTTATCTGCCCGGCACGCTGTGGCTGCTCGCAGGCGTGGTGCTGGCGGGCGCGGTGCAGGATTTCATGGTGCTGTTTATCTCCTCGCGTCGTAACGGCGCCTCGCTTGGCGAGATGATCAAAGAGGAGATGGGGCCGGTGCCGGGCACTATCGCGCTGTTCGGCTGCTTCTTGATCATGATTATCATCCTGGCGGTGCTGGCGCTGATTGTCGTCAAAGCGCTGGCGGAGAGCCCGTGGGGCGTCTTTACCGTCTGCTCGACGGTGCCTATCGCGCTGTTTATGGGCATCTACATGCGCTTTCTGCGCCCTGGCCGGGTGGGTGAAGTGTCGGTCATTGGCGTGGTGCTGCTGGTGGCGTCTATCTGGTTTGGCGGCGTGATCGCAGCCGATCCGTACTGGGGCCCGGCGCTGACCTTTAAAGACACCACCATCACCTACGCGCTGGTGGGTTATGCGTTTGTCTCCGCCCTGCTGCCGGTGTGGCTGATTCTGGCGCCGCGCGACTACCTGGCGACGTTCCTGAAAATCGGCGTCATTGTCGGCCTGGCGGTGGGCATTCTGATCCTCAACCCGGAACTGAAAATGCCTGCCGTGACGCAGTACATCGACGGCACCGGGCCGCTGTGGAAAGGCGCGCTGTTCCCGTTCCTGTTTATTACTATCGCCTGCGGCGCGGTCTCCGGCTTCCATGCGCTGATCGCCTCCGGCACCACGCCGAAACTGCTGGCGAACGAAACCGACGCGCGCTTTATCGGCTATGGCGCGATGCTGATGGAATCCTTCGTCGCCGTGATGGCGCTGGTGGCGGCCTCTATCATCGAACCGGGTCTCTATTTCGCGATGAATACCCCGCCCGCCGGGCTTGGCATCACGATGCCGAACCTGCATGAGCTGGGCACCGATAACGCGCCGCTGATCCTGGCGCAACTGAAAGATGTGTCTACCCATGCGGCGGCGACCGTGAGCGCCTGGGGCTTCGTGATTACGCCTGAGCAGATCATGCAGACCGCCAAAGATATCGGCGAACCGTCTGTACTGAACCGCGCGGGCGGCGCGCCGACGCTGGCGGTCGGTATCGCCCACGTGTTCCATAAGATAATCCCGGCCGCGGATATGGGCTTCTGGTATCACTTCGGGATCCTGTTCGAGGCGCTGTTTATCCTGACCGCACTGGACGCCGGCACCCGTTCGGGCCGCTTTATGTTCCAGGATCTGGTGGGTAACTTTGTGCCGTTCCTGAAGAAAACCGATTCGCTGGTGGCGGGTATCGTCGGCACCGCGGGCTGCGTCGGCCTGTGGGGGTATCTGCTCTATCAGGGCGTGGTCGACCCGCTTGGCGGCGTGAAGAGCCTGTGGCCGCTGTTCGGCATCTCTAACCAGATGCTGGCCGCCGTGGCGCTGGTGCTGGCGACCGTGGTGCTGGTGAAGATGAAGCGCACCCGTTATGTGTGGGTGACCGTGGTGCCTGCGGTGTGGCTGCTTATCTGCACCACCTGGGCGCTCGGGATGAAGCTTTTTAGCGATAACCCGCAGATGGAAGGCTTCTTCTACATGGCGAACGAGTACAAAACGCGTATCGCCGCAGGCGGCGCGGAGCTGACCGAGCAGCAGGTAGCCAACATGCACCATATCGTTATTAACAACTACACCAACGCGGGCCTGAGCATTCTGTTCCTGGTGGTGGTGTACAGCATCATTTTCTACGGCGTTCGCACCGTGATGAAGGCGCGTCATTCAGCGCAGCCCTGCGCGAAAGAAACGCCTTATGTACCGGTGCCGGAAGGCGGCGTGAAAACGTCGTCACACCATTAAGTTGACGGCGGGTTCGGCCTGTAAACGGCGGGTGCACGATGCTTACCCGCCCTACAAACGAGTCGGGTAAATGTAGGGTGGGTCCGCGAAGCGCACCCACCTTAAATCACGTCAACGCACACAATTGCAAGCCCCGGCCCGCATCACGCCGCCGGGCTTTTTCTGTCTGGGGAACATAATGTTTGGTAACTTAGGGCAAGCGAAAAAATACCTGGGTCAGGCGGCAAAAATGCTGATTGGGATACCGGACTATGATAACTACGTTGAGCATATGAAGACCAATCACCCTGATAAACCGTACATGACCTATGACGAGTTCTTCCGCGAGCGCCAGGAAGCGCGCTACGGCGGAAGCGGCGAAGGCGGCATGCGCTGCTGCTGACAATTACCGGAGGTAAAAATGCAACCTGTTGCGGTCACGCTGTTAACCGGCTTTCTCGGCGCCGGAAAAACCACGCTGCTGCGTCATATCCTTGAGGCCGATCACGGCTACAAAATCGCGGTGATTGAAAACGAATTCGGCGAAACGCCCATCGACAGCGAGATCCTCGGCAGCCGCGCCACACAAATGAAAACGCTCAGCAATGGCTGCATCTGCTGCACCCGTTCGCAGGAGCTGGAATCAGCGCTGCTCGATTTACTGGAGCTGCTGGACGGCGGCGTCAGCCCGTTTGATCGCGTCATTATCGAATGCACCGGCATGGCGGACCCCGGCCCCATTATCCAGACGTTTTTCTCCCACGACACCCTGTGTGAACGCTACCTGCTGGATGGCGTCATCACGCTGGTGGACGCGGTGCACGCCGGGCAGCAGATGGACCGCTACGCGCTGGCGCAGTCGCAAATCGGTTACGCCGATCGCATTCTGCTCACTAAAACCGACGTGGCGGGCGAAGACGAAGCCTTGCTGGCCCGCCTGCGCCGCATTAACGCGCGCGCGCCGGTGCATCCGGTGGCGCATGGCGAGGTGGATCTGGGCCTGATTTTCGACACGCAGGGCTTTATGCTGGAAGAGCGCATCGTACAGCCCGCGCCGCGCTTTCACTTCGCGGCTCCCGCGCAGACTGATATCACATCCATTGTGGTGAATTTTGATTATCCGGTGGCGCTGGATGCGATTTCCCGCGTGATGGAAGGGCTGCTGTTGCAGTTCGCCGACAATCTCATGCGATACAAAGGGATGCTGTTTATTAAAGACGAGCCGCGCCGCCTGCTGTTCCAGGGCGTCCAGCGACTTTACAGCGCCGACTGGGACCGCGAATGGTCGGGCGACGAAACGCCGCGAAGCACGCTGGTGTTTATCGGCGCGCACCTGCCGGAAGACGAGATCCGCGCCGCTTTCGCCGCACTGGCGCCGGGGGAGTGAATTTCAGTCAAACAGAGGAGATTAGCCTACCCGCGGCGGCTGGCGCGTGACATCCCCTCTTCCGGCCAGCAAGCCTTCAACGGAGATATCTTCATCCAGCATTTCCCAGTGGATGCCGTATGGACTGATTTCCCACTTTGCGCGTTCTTCATCGCTGGCGTTGAGTAAGCGCGGAAACCATGAAAGCGGCGCGCCAATGATGCGCGCGTCGGAAAGTTCCACCCACAAAGTTTGTTCGTCAAAGCTCACGCGCTTAGCTGAAATAGTCATACCAGGCTCCGGTAAGCTGTTGCTGGTGTTGGGTAACAAGAAGTAATAACTCTGCCACTTCACGCGGAGCGAATCCATGATTTCGTGCCAGGGATGTGAAAGGACTCAGCCAGAATTTCGCTTCCGCTCCGCCACGGCGCACATGAATATGCGCAGGCTCCCGCGGGTTGCCTTCATTGGAATAAAAAAAGAATCGATAGTCCTTTATACGAAGTATCACTGGCATGTGAACCGCGCCTCCTGGCCGTTTTTCCTGAACAACCAGTACCATCGGCGCCCTATACCGCCAACAGAGTTCCTCTTTTTTTACAGCCCGTCTTCCAGAAAAACCCGGCCAGGAATTCCTTTACGGATAATCAACGCCATCCTCCAGCCAGAAGTCGTCTTCAGGGAGGTCATCCGGGAAATAAACATCGTCGTCGCGGTAGAGCGCGAGTTGTGCGGGGGGAAACCGCGGGCTGGCAGGAGGCAACACGTCGTCGGTCACATGTAATGGCGGTTCGCCGGGCAGCGGCCCTGTGGGCGGCGCATCTTCTTCACAATGCCCCGGCGCAGCGTCAAAACCGGCAGCCGCGCAACGATCGGCTGATGCGCTAACGGCTCCGCTTCCGGCCTGGTAATTTTGCGTCCAGAGTACGGCGACGTTCAACATGATGATAGCGAGCAAGAAGAAAGAAATAAGGCTCCCTGCTGAAATATCCCGTTTCATCCGCGTCCTCGCGTCTTAATGAAGTTACCCGTAGAGGGTAGTGCTAAAAAGTAAGACAAAGAGGAAGCGATTGTGATTCTCTGTAACTGAATGTATCTGGCGGGATAACGTGAAGCAGGAAAAAAACGGGAGTCGGCGCTCCCGTTACGGTTACTTTAAGCTGCCCACCAGCGCCTGACGCTGTTCTTCGAGCTGAATGGTGCGGGTACAGACTTCACGGCCAAACTGCTGGAAATCCGCCTCCTGGTTTTTCCATTCGTTCTGGATGGCGGTTTGCAGGCCGCCCAGGCTCCCGAGCACGCCTTGCAGCGGGTTGCCGCCGCCTTTCAGCACCGCTTTGGCGCCCATTTCGTTAATGCTGTCCTGCAGAATGCCGCCCATCGCCTGATTCACCAGCTGCTGGCCGTCGGCGCGCACCTGATCGATAGCTTTATAGTGGAACGTCAGCCCGTCGTCGCGATGCTCAATGATTCGGTTCATCTGCGTTTTTAGCTGGGCGTCGAGTTTTGTAAGACGCCCGCGCATGCTGCTGTTTTCACCCACCTCTTTGGCGATGATTTTATCCAGCGCGACGCGGCCTTTCTCAACGCGCGACAGCGCGCCCTGATCGACCCACGGCAGCGTGGCGCGCAGCGCTTTCTGGTAGTCGAGCGCCTGCTGGCGCTGGGCTGCGGAAAGCGTTACCGGCTTGCCGTTAAACTGCACCGCGCCGTCAGGGCCGATGACCAGGTCGCCGTTTTCGCCCACCACCTGCACATGCTGAGGCTTAAGCACCACGTCGTCGCGCGGCGTGACGCTGCATTTGTATTCCGCCTGGGCCTGCATCGCCGTCACCAGCAATACGCCCAGCAGCGCTTTACGCATCATACTCGCTCCTGAAAAGCTAACGGGTCGGCAGAACCGACCCGTTTTTTAACTTAATCCCACCAGATGTCGACCAGTTCGCTGACCTGGACATCCGTCATGCCGCGCGCTTCCAGCCATTTGCGCACGACTTCGCGATCTTCCTCGGTGCATTTGCCGATCTGCTGGCGGAACACCAGCCCTTCCCAGGCCTGGTTGCCGCTCCCGCCGAAGGCGAGACCGTTTGGCTCGATTGCCTCGTTGATAAGCTCGTCGACCGTGGTATTGATCTGCTCATCCGTGGCGCCTTGCGGGAAACGCCAGGTTACCGTAAAGCCCAGTTCCTGAAATTCGTCGATGTGCATCTTCTTACGCAGACGACGGCTACGGTTCTTCGCCATTATTTTACTCTCCCGAACATTAAGTCCCATACGCCGTGGCCAAGACGATGGCCACGCTGTTCAAATTTGGTCACCGGGCGTGAAGCCGGGCGCGGTACATAATCCTGAGTCGGGGACAGGTTCTCATATCCTTCCACCGAAGACATTACTTCGAGCATATGTTCAGCATAAGGTTCCCAGTCGGTCGCCATATGGAAGACGCCGCCGGGCTGTAATTTGCTCAGAACCAGCTGCGCGAACGGCGCCTGTACGATACGGCGCTTATTATGGCGCGCTTTGTGCCACGGATCCGGGAAAAAGAGCTGCACCATATGCAGCGAGCCGTCCGGGATCATTTTCTCCAGCACTTCCACCGCGTCATGACACATCACCCGCAGGTTTTCGACGCCCTCTTCATGGGCGGCGCTCAGGCACGCGCCCACGCCCGGCGAGTGCACTTCAATGCCTAAAAAATTCTGCTGCGGATTGGTTTTCGCCATCTCCACCAGCGACGAACCCATGCCGAAGCCGATTTCCAGCGTGACCGGCGCGTCGCGGCCAAACAGCGCGACGAGATCGAGCGGCTCTGCGCTATATTCAACGCCCATCACCGGCCAGTAGTGGTCCAGCGCGTGCTGCTGCCCTTTGGTCAGGCGCCCCTGGCGGCGGACGAAGCTGCGAATACGGCGCAGCGGGCGACCGTTTTCATCAAATTCCGGTGAAATGACGTCGTTATTCATGGCGATTAGTCTGTTTGAGTAGTGGTTCAGGAAACGGGCATTATCCAAAGATAGTTGCCCGATGCAAGCACAGGAAAGTTCCTGTTTACAGCCTGCAGGGCGTGTGCTGGAATCACAACCCCTGATTTCTTCAAGCCGGAAGCCACGCGTTAATGATGCAGGCACAGCAGTTCTCCCGCCAGGTGCTCGACTGGTACGATAAATATGGGCGCAAAACCCTTCCCTGGCAGCAGGAGAAAACCCCTTACAAAGTATGGCTCTCGGAAGTCATGCTGCAACAAACGCAGGTTACCACCGTTATCCCTTATTTTGAGCGGTTTATGGCGCGCTTTCCTGACGTGACGGCGCTGGCTAACGCGCCGCTCGACGATGTGCTGCACCTGTGGACCGGCCTTGGCTACTACGCCCGCGCCCGCAATTTACATAAGGCGGCGCAGCAGGTGGCGACGCTGCACGGCGGCGCATTCCCCGAAACGTTCGAAGAGGTCGCCGCGCTGCCGGGCGTCGGGCGCTCCACCGCAGGCGCGGTGCTGTCGTTGTCGCTTGGCAAACATTTCCCTATCCTCGACGGCAACGTGAAACGCGTGCTGGCGCGCTGTTACGCGGTCGAAGGGTGGCCGGGTAAAAAGGAAGTGGAAAACCGCCTGTGGCAGATAAGCGAAAGGGTGACGCCCGCAGAAGGCGTGGCGCGCTTTAACCAGGCGATGATGGATCTCGGCGCGATGGTCTGCACCCGCTCGAAACCCAAATGCGAGATCTGCCCGCTCAATAATGGTTGCGAGGCGTTCGCCCACCAGAGCTATGCGAAGTACCCCGGCAAGAAGCCCAAACAAATGCTGCCGGAGAAAACCGGCTATTTTCTGCTGCTGCAGCATGAAGGCTCGCTCTTTTTACAGCAGCGCCCGCCGGTGGGCTTATGGGGCGGTCTGTACTGTTTCCCGCAGTTTGAGAGCGAAGCCGCGCTACGGGAATGGCTGGACTCGCGCGGCATTGCCGCAGACGGCCTGACGCAGCTCACCGCTTTTCGCCACACCTTCAGCCATTTCCATCTGGATATCGTGCCGATGTGGCTTGGCGTGCAGCAGACCGCCGCCTGCATGGATGAAGCGTCGGGTCTCTGGTATAACTTAGCGCAGCCGCCAGCGGTGGGCCTCGCCGCCCCCGTAGAGCGCCTGTTACAGCAAGTGCGCGCAGAGCCGGTGGCGTCCCGCCCCGTTCGCGCCATTCATGAGGATTGATGATGAGCAGAACTATTTTTTGTACTTTTCTTCAGCGCGACGCCGAAGGCCAGGATTTCCAGCTCTATCCGGGCGAACTGGGTAAGCGTATCTATAACGAAATCTCGAAAGAAGCCTGGGCGCAATGGCAGAAGACGCAGACCATGCTTATCAACGAGAAAAAACTCAATATGATGAACCCGGAGCATCGCAAGCTGCTGGAGCAGGAGATGGTGAATTTCCTGTTTGAAGGCAAAAATGTGCACATCGAAGGCTACACGCCGCCGGAACAACAGTAAGGGCCTCTGGCCCTTTCATTTAACCCAACAGCACGCCCGGAATGATGAAAAAAATATTTGCGCTCGCTTTGATTGCGCCGTTGCTCATCTCCTGTTCCAGCAAAAAAAACGCCGAAAACGCCTATAACGAGGCCTGGATTAAGGACACCAACGGGTTTGACATTCTGATGGGCCAGTTTGCCCATAACATTGAAAACATCTGGGGATTTAACGAAGTTTTAATCGCGGGTCCGAAGGACTACGTGAAATACACCGATCAATACCAGACACGCAGCCACATTAACTTCGACGACGGCACCATTACGGTTGAGACGATCGCCGGGACCGAGCCCGCGGCGCGCCTGCGTCAGGCGATTATTACCACACTGCTGATGGGCGACGATCCGGGCTCAATCGATCTCTACTCTGACGTTAACGACATTCAGATCTCCCGCGAGCCGTTCCTCTACGGCCAGGTGGTGGATAACACCGGGCAACCGATCCGCTGGGAAGGCCGCGCGTCGAAATTCGCGGACTACCTCCTGCAAACGCGCCTGAAGAGCCGCAGCAACGGCCTGCGGATTATCTACAGCGTGACCATTAACCTGGTGCCGAACCACCTCGACAAGCGTGCCCATAAATATATCGGCATGGTGCGGCAGGCCTCGCGCAAATATGGCGTGGATGAATCGCTGATCCTGGCGATTATGCAGACCGAATCGTCATTTAACCCCTATGCGGTCAGCCATGCCGACGCGCTCGGGCTGATGCAGGTGGTGCAGCACAGCGCCGGTAAGGATGTTTTCCGCTCCCAGGGCAAATGGGGCACGCCGAGCCGCAGCTATCTGTTCGATCCGCAAAGCAACATCGATACCGGCACCGCGTATCTGGCGATGCTCGACAATGTGTATCTGGGCGGCATCGCCAACCCGACCTCGCGTCGTTACGCCGTGATCACCGCCTATAACGGCGGCGCGGGTAGTGTGCTGCGCGTGTTCTCAAGCGACAAAGATCGGGCGGTGAATATCATCAACCAGCTGTCGCCGGGCGATGTGTACGAGACGCTGACCAGCCGTCATCCGTCGGCGGAATCGCGGCGTTATCTCTACAAGGTGAATACCGCGCAGAGGATGTATCGCCGTAAATAAGCGTGTCGATGGTTTGAGTGCGTAGCGCTGGTTTGGCGGGTGATGGCGGTTCGGTGGGTGCGCTGCGCTTACCCACCCTACAAAAGACGGATAATCTGTTATCTGGTGGGTGCGCTGCGCTTACCCACCCTACAATAGCGTTTGGCTGAATCGTAGGGCGGGTAAGCGCAGCGCACCCGCCTTTTTTAATGCCGCATCACCAAGGCAGCGCCGCCAGCAGCCAGCTCACCGCCAGCAAATCCGCGCTGCCGCCGGGGCTTAAGTTGCGCGCGATAAGCGCCCTGTCCATCTCCCGCAACGCCTCGTCGTCCCAGCCGCGCGCCAGCAGATTGCTCGCGTATTCCTGCACGTAACGCAGCCCCGCCAGCCCCCCGCGTGACGCCAGATTGGTATCCGGATTAACCGCCATCAGCCGCAGCAGCGCCTGCTGCAACCCCCTCTCGCCCTGCGCGTGCGGCCAGAACGGCAAAACGTGGCGGCGCACCGTCGCAAAGCCGCTCTCCACCTCGCCGCGCGCGCCGGTCAGGCCAAACTGCCTGTACAACCGCTCCCCCGCCGTCGCCGCCCGCCGCCCATGCGCCAGCTCGCGCGCCACCAGGCCGCATGTCAGCGCGCTCACCATCATACAGAGCGTGGTTTGCGTCAGCGGTTCACCCTGCGCCGCCAGCCGGCCCGCGGCGGCGCACAGCAGGCCGAGCGAGAAAATGCCGCCCTTATGCGTATTCACGCCGCCGGTGGCGCTGAACATCGCCTGTTCACACGCGAGCCCCGCCGGGCGCAGCCGCCGCAGGATCTCGCTGTCCGGTTGACCAGCGTCCTGCGCGCCCTGCTGATAAAACACCCGCAGCCACGGCGCAATCGCCCCGATGCTGGCGACAAACAGCGCGTGATCCATATCCCGGTGCGCGCCGCTATTGGCGCGGTCCACCAGCCCCGGTTTTGGCGTCAGGTTCAGTTCGGCGTACAGCGCCGCCACCGCGAGCGACGGCACATCAGGCAGACGCGCCGGGCGCGGATCAGTCGCGGGCAAACCAGTCATCGATCATCTTCTCCACGCGTCCGACCACCTCTTCCAGCGGATGACGACGCGAACGCGCGCAGGCATGCGCCGGTTCATCGCACAACAGACAGCGCCGCCCCGGACGGTCGAGCGACGCGCGCCCCACCTGGCCCGCCTGCGGACAGTGAATGTCGAAATCCCACAGCCTGCCGAGCGGATGCGTCTGCTCAAGCGCCACGCACAGCGCTTTGATCTCGCTCGCCGGGTGCGCCACGCTCCAGAGCGCCGTCGGGCCGGTATGCGCGTGAAACACCTCGTGCGCGCGCCACGGCCAGCGATGCTGCCAGAGCAGTTGATCGCAGGCCTGCACCGCCACCGCGAACGCGTTGCGATAGCGCACGCTGTCTTTCACTGGGCCAGGGGTGACCAGCGAGAGCGAAATGACCGGCTGGCCGTAGCGGGCAAGCCACGCCTGCTGGCGACGGGCGCGCGTCTCTTTCGCCGCCAGCAGCTCATCAAGCGTGACGCCCGGATTCACGGGCGTATCAAGTTCCATACGTTACTCCTTAACCTGACGCACCACGTCGATGACGCTGCCGTCGCGGTAGCGCACCACGCCGACGATGCGGTCGGTGAATTCAATGGGTTTCGGCTCGCCGGCGATCGCCACGGCGCGTTCGCACAGCGCATGAATATCGACAACGTTTAGCCCCGCGGCGACCAGACGTTCACGCACCTCGGGCCGCGCCGGGTTAACCGCAATGCCGTGATCGGTAACCAGCACGTCAATGCTCTCCCCCGGGGTCAGGCGGGTGGTGACGCGTTTGACGACCGTTGGAATACGGCTGCGCAGCAGCGGCGCCACCACAATCGTGAGATTCGCCGCCGCGGCCACGTCGCAATGCCCGCCGGACGCGCCGCGCATCACGCCATCGGAGCCGGTTATCACGTTGACGTTAAAACCGACGTCGATTTCCAGCGCGCTCAGGATGACCACATCAAGCTTGTCGCAGCAGGCCGCTTTGCTGGCGGGGCTGGCGTAAACATTGGTGGAGATTTCGATGTGCTTCGGGTTGCGGGCCAGCGACGCCGCCGCCTGGCTGTCAAAGCACTGGGTGTCGAGCAGCACCTCGATCAGCCCTTTTTCATGCAGATCCACCAGGCTGCCGGTAATGCCGCCGAGCGCGAAGCGCGCTTTTATGCCGTGGCGCGCCATTTTCTCGCCCATAAAGCGCGTGCAGGCGGTGGATGCCGCGCCGGAGCCGGTCTGCATCGAGAAGCCGTCGTTGAAATAGCCGGAGTGTTCGATAACGTCGGCGGCGTAGCGGGCAATCATCAGCTCGCGCGGGTTGCTGGTGACGCGCGCCGCGCCGACGCTGATTTTCGCCGGGTCGCCCACGCTCTCCACCGGCACCACGAAATCCACGCGATCCTGCGACAGGCTCGCGGGCATATTCGGGTACGGCGCCAGGGTTTCGGTCAGCAGCACGACGTGGCGGGCGAACTGCGCATCCACCATCGCGTAGCCGAGCGAGCCGCAGCAGGATTTGCCGTGGCTGCCGTTGGCGTTGCCGAATTCATCGCTGCACGGCACGCCGAGAAACGCCACGTCAATCTTCAGCTCGCCATCCTGCAACAGTTTGACGCGCCCGCCGTGGGAGTGGATCTGCACCGGCTCCGCCATCAGCCCGTGGGAGACCGCCTCGGCGAGTTTGCCGCGCATGCCGGAGGTGTAAATCCGCGTAATAACGCCGCTTTGGATATGCTCAATCAGCGGATCGTTGCAGGTCATCAGCGAGCTTGACGCCAGCGTCAGGTTTTTAAAGCCCATCTGCGCGAGCGTCGCCACCACCTGGTTTATCACCCGGTCGCCTTCACGAAACGCGTGGTGAAAGGAAATCGTCATGCCGTCGCGCAGGCCGCTTTTGCGCACCGCCTCTTCCAGCGACGCGCACAGTTTACGGGTGTGTTTCTGCTCATCATCCGCCAGCCATGGCGTGGCGGTGTGGGCGGTGTCGAAGGGTGTGAGGCTGCGCAGGTGCGGAAACTGTACATGCAGAAGTTCTGTCTGGTTCATGATTCTCTCCTTAACGGCGCACGCCGGAGGCGGCGGCGCGTTCCAGCACCACCTGCGCATGGTTGATAATCGGCGCGTCAATCATCTTGCCGTTGAGCGACACCACGCCAAGCCCGTTGCGCTCGCCCTCTTCGGCGGCGGCAATCACGCGGCGGGCGTAATCCACTTCCTCCTGCGTCGGCGCATAGGCGTTGTGCAGGAGATCTATCTGACGCGGGTTGATAAGCGATTTGCCGTTAAAGCCCATCTTGCGAATAAGCTCGACCTCTTTTAAAAAGCCCGCTTCGTCATTGACGTCAGACCACACCACGTCGAACGCGTCGATCCCGGCGGCGCGCGCCGCATGCAGCACCGCGCAGCGGGCGTAGAAGAGTTCCGTGCCGTCGCCGCGCTCGGTCTGCATATCCATCACGTAATCGAACGCCGCGAGCGCAATGCCGATAAGGCGCGGGGAACTGCGGGCGATCGCCACGGCGTTAATGACGCCTACCGCCGACTCAATGGCCGCCATGATGCGCGTCGAGCCAGGCTCGCGCCCGCATTCGCGCTCAATGCGCGCCAGGTGGCCTTCCAGCTCGTCGATATCCTCCGGCGAGTCGGTTTTCGGCAGCCGGATCACGTCGACGCCTGCGCGCACCGCCGCTTCGAGATCGGGCAGCCCGAACGGCGTGCTGAGCGGGTTGATGCGCACCACGGTTTCGATATCCCGGTACATCGGGTGTTGCAGGGCATGGAAGACCAGCAGGCGCGCGGTGTCTTTCTCGCGCAGCGCCACGGCGTCTTCGAGATCGAACATGATGGCGTCAGGCCGGTAGATAAACGCAGTGGAGAGCATGGCGGCGTTCGCGCCGGGCAGAAACAGCATACTGCGGCGAAGTTTGCTCATTTGAGCGCCTCCCAGCGCAACGGCTGCGCCTCGCAGGCGCGCAGTACCGCGCTTTGCAGTCGGGCGCGGATAACGCAATCCAGCGCGCCTTTATCCTCGATAATCACCAGCCCTTCGTACACCTCCATGGCCGCGAGCGTCTCTTTCACCACGCGGCGGATCTGGTCGCCGAACTGCTTTATCACATCGCTGTAGATTTCAATCTCCAGCTCGCCCGCCGCCGGGGCGATTTTCACCATCAGGTCGCTGGACTCGGCGGTCCCCGCCAGCGCCTCCTTGACTATCTTCATTACGGTTGTCCTGTCAGATAAGAATTCAGGCCACTTCAGCGCGATAACGTTGCGTAAGAAGGGCGTAAGTGCTGTCCGGCACCCGTTCGCGAATCGAAGAAAAATGCTGCGCCCTGAGCAGGCGGCGCACTTCGGATGCGGAAATCGCCTCGCCCGCGGCGTGGCTAAGTCGTGGAATTTCGATAACGTCTACCGGCGGCGCGCTCACCGGCGCGCGCTCAAGCCACGTGTGCATGGCCTGGTTGTAGGCGCGCGTCACCGGGCAGAACGGCTCGCTGCCGACGAAGCGTCGGTTAATGCCGAGCGCCGGCGCGATATAGCGGCGGAAAATCTGCAAATCCAGCCCGCTCCAGGCCTGCTCCACCAGCCCGCGCTCCTTGAGGAAGTAGCCCGGAAAGGTGGCGCGTGAAATGAGATACGCCGAGCCTTCGTGCACCGTGACGTTCGGCAGATGCGCGACGCCTGCCCGCACCATCGCGAGCCGTTCGCGGTAAGGGAAAAACGACGCCTCTTCGCGCACCACAAAGAGGTGCAGCCAGTCACTCGCACTCGCCGCCTGTTCGGCCAGAAAACGGTGGCCGAGCGTAAACGGGTTGGCGTTCATCACTACCGCGCCGATACGCGCGCCGGGCTGTTTCAGCCTGCCGAGCTGCTGGCAGTAACGGCGGATGCCGGAGGGCGTGTTTTCAAGAAGCGCCGCGATGTCGTCGCACTGCGCGAGCGGCCAGAAGCCGCAGCGGCGAAAGCGCTCCAGGTTGTACGGACGCGTGCAGAGAAACAGATGAAAGTGGCCGAGGCTCATCGCCAGGTTTTCCACCTCTACCAGCAGACGGGCGCTAAGGTTTTCGCCGCGCCAGCGCTCATCCACCGCCACGCCTTTAATCACGTTGCCCGCAAGCCCCGCGCAGCCCGCGATATCGCCCTGCGCCACGGCAACCACGACATGCGTGACGTCCTCATCCATCCCCAGTTGATGGCTGGCGAGAAACGCCGCGACGCGCGTTTTCTCCTGCGGCTGGCGGGCGAGCGCCACGGTGACCAGTTCCAGATTGCTCATACGTCCGTCCGGCTTCGCTTAGTGGGCAGGCGCCGGTTGCGCGACGGGCGCTTCGGCTATCACATTGCACAGATGACCGATCCGCTCGATCTCCACCTCGATTTTGTCGCCCGGCTTCATAAAGAGCGGCGGCGTGCGTTTTTTACCGACGCCGCCAGGCGATCCGGTGATGATCACATCGCCTGCGCTTAAGCGGGTGAAGGTGCTGATGTACTCGATAAGCTCCGCCACGCCGTGGATCATGCTGCGGGTGTTGTCATCCTGCACCATGCGTCCGTTAAGCCAGGTGCGGATGGCGAGCTGGTGCGGATCGGGGATCTCATCGGCGGTTGTCATCCACGGGCCGAACGCGCCGGTCTGCCGCCAGTTTTTACCCGCCGTAAACCAGGTGTGCTGCCAGTCGCGCGCCGAACCGTCCATGTAGCAGCTGTAGCCCGCCACGTGCGAGAGCGCCGCCTCGCGCGCGATGTTCTCGCCGCCGCGCCCGATGATCACCGCAAGCTCCCCTTCGTAATCAAACTCGCTGGAGTGGCGCGGTTTGAGCACCGGCGCGTTATGGCCGGTCTGCGAATCGGGGAAGCGAACAAACAGCGTCGGCGCCGGGTTGTGCTGGTCAAACTCTTTGCGTTTCTCGGCGTAATTCATGCCCACACAGAGGATCTTCTCCGGCTGTTCGATAACCGGTAAAAACATCACGTCGCTGAGCGCCATATCGGCGGGCGCATCGGCGTAGCCACGCGCCTTGTCCAGCGCGTCCTGCGCCAGCAGCGTTTTGAGATCCGCATAATGCGCCCCGAGACGAGAGCCGAGATCCACCACGCCTTTATCCGTGACAATGCCGTAGCTGCGGCGGCCCTGATGGAGATAACTCGCAAGTTTCATAACAACGTATCCTGAGGATTAAATAAGGAAATTGCTCAGCACCAGCAGGGAGAGCGAGACGTTAATCGCGCCGCCGATGCGGGTGGCAATCTGAGCGAAAGGCATTAAGGTCATGCGGTTGCCCGCAGTAAGAATGGCGACGTCGCCAGTACCGCCCTGCCCGCTCTGGCAACAGGAGACGATGGCCACATCAATCGGATGCATGCCGATTTTCTTGCCGACGAAAAAGCCCGTCGCCACCAGCGCCGACACGGTGCTGACAATCACCAGCAGGTTGTTGAGCGTAAAGGCGTGCATCAGCTCTTCCCACGGGGTGATCGCCACGCCGACGGCGAAGAGGATCGGGTAGGTGACTGAGATCTGGAAGAATTTGTAGACCACCTGCGAGCCTTCCAGCAGGCGCGGAGAAACGCCATGCGCCAGCTTGATAAAGACCGCGATAAACAGCATGCCAACCGGCGCAGGCAGGCCAGTCAGTTTATGGCCGAGCATACCGAGCATGTAGAGCAGGACCGCCAGCAGCGCGCCGGAGGCAATAGTGGTGACGTCAGCCTTGCCGCTAAAGGCGGTGGCCAGCGTCTGGGTTTGCGGTTTGTCGCCGCGATCCGGCATCAGTTCGCCTTCGCCGGTCAGGTGCGGGTAGCGTTTGCCAAGCTGATTAAGGCAACCGGCGATGATAATCGCGGTAAGGCTGCCGAGCATAACGATAGGCAGCACGCGGCCCAGCGCCACGCCCTGATCCATATGCAGCAGCGTCGCGTAACCGATGGAAAGCGGGATCGCCCCTTCGCCCACGCCGCCCGCCATGATAGGCAGGATCAGGAAGAAGAAGATCTGGAACGGATCCATGCCCAGCGCGATGCCCACGCCCATCCCCACCAGCATGCCGACGATTTCGCCGCACAGCATCGGGAAGAAAATGCGCAGAAAGCCCTGAATCAGCGTGGTGCGGTTCATGCTCATGATGCTGCCGACGATAATGCAGCAGATGTAGAGATAGAGAATGTTGGTGGATTTATAGAATTTGGTGGTGGATTCCACGACCACATCCGGCAGCCAGCCGTAATAGACCAGCGCGGAGGGGATGAAGGTGGCGCAAATCGCCGCCGCGCCCATTTTGCCGACCACCGGCAGGCGCTTGCCGAACTCGCCGCAGGCGAAGCCGAAGAACGCGAGCGTGGCGACCATCACCACGATATCGCTCGGCAGTTTGCCGCCCAGGCAGTCAATGGCGATAAGCGCGCCGGAGAGGACAAACAGCGGCAGTGGAATAATCCCGATTTTCCAGGAATCCATGATATGCCACCACTTTTCTTTCAGTGATATTGGCTTCGTATCAGACGGGGTGCGGGGTACAACGTAAGAATCATCGGTTGTGCTCATTGTTATTAAGCTCCGTAGTTATATTTCCCGTTAAGCCTAAAAGAGGTTACCCTTACAATTTGTGAGGAAGGCCGAATCAATACCGGTAATTTAATGGCACCTATGGCGTTTATGGTTTTAATTAACACGATGTGATCCACGCATAATTTACAGGCGTGGTTTTTATGGCGTTTATTCAGCGCGGCCTTTTTTCGGCCTAAAAACGTAACGCGGGTAAACAGTTACCGCCGCGCGCTATGCCATGTGCAGGGGATCACAAGTTTCAGGCGCCGTTCCGGTAAGCGCCTGAAAAAATGGTACAGTTCTCTACTGTTTGCATTCCGGCGCGCCAATGAATGATGAAGTTTTCCTTTCGTATTAAGTTATTTATTCATCTCATCATATTCTTCTCCGTATTGTTTACGGCGCTCGGCGTTTATTATTATCTCGACGTCAGCCGCCAGCTTTATCAGGAGATGAGCAGCCGCGCGAGAATACAGGCGGAAGAGATTTCTCTCATTCCGTCATTACGCGAAGCCGTCAGGCAACGTAATATTCCGGCGATTAATACCTTTATGACGGGCATGGCGCGTCACAGCGACGCCAGCTTTATGGTTATTGGCGATGAGAAAGGTCTGCACCTGTTTCATTCTGTCTTTCATGACCGCATCGGCACGCCGCTTATCGGCGGCGATAATCAGGAAGTCCTGGAAGGCAAAACCATTACCAGCATTCGCCGGGGCGGGCTTGGGGTGTCGCTGCGCAGCAAAGCGCCGATTTTTGACGAGCAGGGTAACGTCATCGGCGTTGTCTCGGTCGGCTATCTGACCAGCTATCTCGACACCATTACGCTTGGCAAAGTGGTGAATATCCTGATTGGCGCGCTGCTACTGCTGCTGGCGCTGTTTATCTTTTCGTGGTTCTTCACCCGCAGCATTAAAAAACAGATGTTTTTTCTGGAGCCGCGAGAAATCGGGCTGCTGGTGCGCCAGCAAAAGGCGCTGATGGAATCCATCTACGAAGGCGTTATCGCCATCGACGAACATTCGCGCATCGCGGTGATTAACCGCGCCGCCAAGCGGCTGCTGGGGCTGAACGTGTCGTCGCGTTCGCTGCGCGGGCAGCCGCTGGAGGCGGTACTGAACCCGGTCTCTTTTTTCTCGCCGCAGGTGATGCTGGAAAACGACACGCATGATGAGATTTGCGTGTTCAACCATCTGACAGTGATCGCAAGCCGGGTGCGCATTCTGCTGGAAGGCGAGCTGCAGGGCTGGGTGATTACGTTTCGCGATCGCAAGGATATCGACAGCCTGAGCGTGCAGCTAAGCCAGGTGAAACGCTACGCGGATAACCTGCGCATTCTTCGCCACGAGCAGTTGAACCGGATGTCGACGCTCGCGGGGCTGCTGCATCTGGGCCATTACGACCAGGCGCTGGGCTATATTCAGGCCCAGACCGAGCATACCCAGGAGCTGCTCGATTTTATCTCCGGGCGGTTTCGTTCGCCTACCTTATGCGGCCTGCTGATTGGCAAATGCGCCAGAGCGCGGGAGAAAGGCGTGACGCTGTCCTTTGATCCGGCCTGCGAAATGGCGCGCGCGTTCCGCGGGCTTGGCGAGGCGGAGCTGATTTCGGTTATCGGCAATCTGCTGGATAACGCCATCGAAGCCACCCAGCGCGCTGAAGCGCCGCACGATCCGGTCGAGGTATTGATCCGCCTGAATGAGCGAGAGTTGATCATCGAAGTGGCGGATCGCGGTGTGGGGATCGCGCCCGCGCTTCGCGACAGGATCTTCGAGCCGGGTTTTACCACCAAACGCCGCGGCGATCACGGTATCGGCCTGCATCTTATCGCCAGCTATGTGAAGCTCGCGGGCGGGACGCTGGAAGTATCAGTGAATACGCCGCGCGGCACGATTTTCTCACTTTTTATTCCTGACGCGCCTGACGTTCGTCCGGCCCAACCGCAGGGAGAACCTGATTATGCCACCTGAGATGACCGACGTACTGATTGTGGAAGATGAAAACCAGCTGGCGGCGCTGCACGCCGAAATGGTGAAGCAGCACCCGTATTTGCGGCTGGTGGGCATGGCGGCGACGCTCGCCGACGCCGAGCGGCAGATCCGCGACAAGCGCCCACATCTGGTGTTGCTGGATAATTATCTGCCGGACGGCAAAGGCATTACGCTGACGGAGAGCCTGACGCTCAAGAACAGCGCCTGTTCGGTCATTTTCATTACCGCCGCGAGCGACATGGACACCTGTAGCCAGGCTATCCGCAACGGCGCGTTCGATTATCTGTTAAAGCCAGTGTCGTGGAAGCGCCTGAACCACTCGCTGGAGCGCTTTGTGCAGTTTCGCGAGCAGCAGCGGGTGTGGAAGATTGTGGATCAGCAGAATGTGGATTCGCTGTATCAGTTGCAGGCGCGTAGCTTCCGGCCAGACTCCGGCGCAAAGGGGATTGAGGAGAGTACGCTGACGCTGGTGCAGCGGCTGTTTGTAGACAGCCGCGAGCAGATTTTTTCAGTTGATGACGTGGTGAGCGCGACGGGCCTAAGCAAAACCACCACGCGACGGTATCTGGAGCACTGCGTGGAGAGCGGGTTTCTGACGGTGGAGATGTTATACGGCAAGATTGGGCACCCGCGGCGGCTGTACCGCCGGGCGGATGGAGAAGCGTGATTTTTGGTTTTTTATGGCAGGTATGGTTTTTCGGCGGGGCCGGTTTTATGGCGGGTGCGCTGCGCTTACCCGCCCTACGTAAAACGACGCCCTGATTGTAGGGCGGGTAAGCAACGCGCACCCGCCATCCCATAACGCGCCCCGTCCAATAACGCCTTACGCCCGCAACATATACCCGTACAACCGCTTAATGCCGTCCGGGTCGGTCTGGCTGTAAACGCCCTGCAACTCCGGCGAAAAACCCGGTAACAGGTTCACGCCCTCTTCCAGCGCCAGGAAATAACGCAACGCCGCGCCGCCCCATACTTCGCCTGGCACCACGCACAACACGCCCGGCGGATACGGCAGCGCGCCTTCCGCCGCCACGCGCCCTTCGGCCTCGCTCAGACGCACCAGCTCCACGTTGCCGCGAATGTATTCGATATTCGCCTGTTGCGGGTTCATCACCGCCTGCGGCAGCTCCGCTTTACGGAACATCGCGCGCTGCAACGCCTTGACGTCAAAACTCACGTACAGGTTATGCATCTCCTGACAGAGCTGGCGCAGCGTGTAGCCTTTATAGCGCACCGGGTATTTCTGGCAAATCGTCGGCAACACGTCGGCAAGCGGCGTGTCGTCTTCAATATGCTGCTCGAAGCGCGCCAGCATCGCGACCAGATGCGCCATCTTCTGCGCGCTTTCGGCGGGTGTGAGCAAAAACAGGATCGAGTTAAGATCCGCTTTTTCCGGCACGATGCCGTTTTCTCGCAGGTAATTGGCAAGGATCGCCGCCGGGACGCCGAAATCGCTGTACTCGCCAGTTTCGGCATCGATACCGGGCGTGGTGAGTAGCAGCTTGCACGGGTCCACAAAATATTGCTCGCGCGCGTAACCGGCGAAACCGTGCCACGCCGCGCCCGGCTCAAAGCTGAAAAAGCGTCGCTCGCGGGCAATCGCGTCTGTCGGATGATCCTGCCATGGCCGCCCCGCCACCGTATCCGGGATAAACGGTTTGATCATCCGGCAGTTGGCGATGATCGCCTTACGCGCCTCGATCCCAAGCGCCACGCACTCGGCCCACAGCCGCTTGCCGCTCTCCCCTTCGTGGATTTTGGCGTTCACATCCAGCGCCGCGAACAGCGGATAAAACGGGCTTGTCGAGGCGTGTAGCATAAAGGCGTTATTGAGCCGCTTGTGCGGGCAAAAACGCGCCTGACCGCGGATATGGTTATCTTTTTTGTGGATCTGCGACGTCTGCGAGAACCCGGCCTGCTGTTTATGTACGGACTGCGTGACGAAAATCCCCGGATCGTTTTCATTGAGATCCAGCAGCAGCGGCGAGCAGTCGGCCATCATCGGGATAAACTGTTCGTAGCCGACCCACGCGGAATCAAACAGGATGTAGTCGCAGAGGTGGCCGATTTTATCCACCACCTGACGGGCGTTATAGACGGTGCCGTCGTAAGTGCCGAGCTGGATCACCGCCAGACGGAACGGACGCGCCTCCTGCGCGCGCGACGGCGCCACTTCGGCAATCAGCTCACGCAAATACGCTTCGTCGAAACAGCGCTCGTCGATCCCGCCGATAAACCCGAACGGGTTACGCGCCGCTTCGAGATAGACCGGCGTGGCGCCGGCCTGGATCAGCGCCCCGTGATGGTTCGATTTATGGTTATTACGATCGAACAGCACCAGATCGCCCTGCGTCAGCAGCGCGTTGGTCACGACTTTATTGGCCGCCGACGTGCCGTTCAGCACGAAATAGGTTTTATCGGCGTGAAACACTTTCGCGGCAAATTTCTGCGCGTGTTTGGCGGAGCCTTCGTGGATCAGCAAATCGCCCAGTTTGACGTCGGCGTTGCACATATCGGCGCGAAACACGTTTTCACCAAAGAAATCATAAAACTGCCTGCCCGCCGGGTGCTTTTTAAAGAACTCGCCGTGCTGGTGGCCAGGGCACGCGAAGGTGCTGTTCTGCATCTCCACATACTGTGTGAGCGTGTCGAAAAACGGCGGCAGCAGATTTTCTTCATACGCGAGTGCGGCGGTTTCAAGCGCCAGGAACTCTTGCGACGTTCCCGTGAGCGTGCCGCTGACCGGCGCGTCGCAGCTTTCGCCGTTCTGAAGATACACAAAAACCGGCAGGTTAAACCCGGTGCGCTTAAGCAGCGCGAGAATGCCGCTGCGCGTATCGGCCACAGAGAGCACCACGGCGGCCACGTCGGTAAAGTCGGTGCCATCGAGCCCCACCACATCGCGGGACGTCGAAAGCAGAGGAGCCACGGCGTGGCTGGCGGCAATTTTTAACGATTTCATAAGCACAAAAACCCTGAGTGTCGGTGTAAGCGCCTTCGGGCACGGCAACGGGACGGTATCCCGGCGAAACGATGATGGCCTGACTGGTTACCAGCTCCGACCGCGAGACATCAGTAAAAGCAGAACGCGCCTGGTTTTACTGTTGTCCGGCAGTGAGCGTACGGTGGCCTCACCGCATGGTGGGCATGGGGAAGTATGGCGGACAGACATGACGGGCGCGCGGCATTGTGCAATGTCGCGAAGAAATGACGGCTGATAGCAAACGCGCGGTCATAGCGGCATACCCTGTCTGGTGGAGAAAAGTCGCGCAATCATGTCACCTTACGCCGCGCGGGGCAAGGCAGCGCGGAGAGAATATCGCTTTTTTAAGCATGATTTTAATCCGCTCGTTTTTTATCATTTTGATTATTATGAGATTAAATAAACCGTTAAAATAAGTAAGCATAAGACACGCATAAAAATGCCTTTATCAGGCGCGCTTTTCTCCACCTGACATCGGGCTTATGCTGACCCCCATCGCGACACAGACTTAAGCAGGAGCACAATGTGGTAACCGGACCTTTTATCAATGCGGCGGCAGTGCTGCTGGGCGGATTGCTTGGCGCGGCGTTAAGCCAGCGGCTTCCCGAGCGGCTGCGCAGTTCGATGCCCTCCATTTTCGGGCTGGCGTCGCTCGGTATTGGCATTTTGCTGGTAGTGAAGTGTGTGAACCTGCCGGTGATGGTGCTCTCGATGCTGCTCGGCGCGCTGATTGGCGAGCTTTGCTACATCGAAAAAGGGATCGTGAATCTGGTGCATGGCCTGAACGGCGTGGCGCGCCGGTTACGGCCCGGTAAAAACGCGCGGCCCGCGCAGGATAATTTCGTCCAGAGTTTTGTGGCGATCATCGTGCTGTTTTGCGCGAGCGGAACCGGCATTTTTGGGGCGATGCGCGAAGGCATGACCGGCGATAACAGCCTGCTTATCGCCAAGGCGTTTCTTGATTTTTTTACCGCCACGATTTTCGCCACGACGCTTGGCGCCGCCGTCGCGGCGATCTCCATCCCGATGCTGCTCATCCAGCTAACGCTCGCCGCCGGCGCGGTATTTATCCTGCCGCTGACGACGCCCGCGATGATGGGCGATTTCACCGCGACGGGCGGTCTGTTGTTGCTGGCGACGGGCCTGCGCATCTGCGGCATCAAGATGTTTGCGGTGGTCAATCTGTTACCTGCGCTGTTGATTTCTATGCCCCTTTCAGCGCTCTGGACGCGTTTCTTCGCGTAACGCGGTGAAATGACTATTTCGCAAACAAAGTGGC